>PKDX01000014.1 GCA_002862745.1 Bacteroidota bacterium
TACTCCGATGCAACGGCTGAAGCAATTGATACCGAGATCAGAGCCATCATTGATCGCCAATATGATCGGGTCAAAAACTTGCTAGTCTCTAAACGGGAGCAACTTAATACGGTGGCCCAGGAACTTCTTAAAAATGAAATGATATACCGTGACCGGGTCGCGGAGCTCATCGGCGAAAGTCCATTTGCCGAAGAGGCTACGGAAAATCTTACAAAGGAACCCGAGGACGACTCAAATGAGCAAAAAGAAAAGCAGCAGGGCACAGAAGGTGAGGTTGGAACATTAAACTTTTCAAAAGAAGCTCAGGATGGAGTTTCTGCGCCAGTAGACCAAAACGATCAGGCCAAAAGCCAACAGTCGGAGCGCGGCAAAGAGCCAAGCTCTAAGGAAGAATAACTTTCAGGCTAAGAGTTTTCTAAAAAATTGGAATATTACTAGATTTAGGGCATAGCCATTACTCGCCATGTCCATTTCAAAAAGTAAGTCCATAGCTTTTGCCGAAACCTTTACTAAACATGGGGGGTTTTTTGTCTACAACGCTTCTAGAAAAGAAGCTTCGAGTTCCCTGCGAGACATGCTCCAGGTAAAAAAGTCAGTCGACTGCATCTGTATGGATTATGAGAGTGAGCAAACGCTTCTATCCGTAGACCCTCGTTGGCCTATTCGACGGAGTTATCTAGAAAGAGCGAGTTGCGTTTTAACGGCCTGTTCTTCGCTTATTGTAGAGGGAGGCATGGTTTTACTCGACGAGTCGAAAGGAAAGCTACTAGGCTTGCCTACTATGCCGGATATGTTAATCATAGTTGCATTTCACAATCAATGTGTATCACTGGATGATAGCGATTTCGAGGAGCCAAAACCCAATTCTTTTCTAATGGATTTAAGTGGTGGAAAGGCCTTAATGGAGTTCGGTTTTTCTAATATTTATCTCTCACATATTCCTAAAGAGGTCTATCTTTTCTTTATTGATGAAGCCAATTGATATACAACATCGAGGCAATAATTCTATATATTTTGTCTCTGACCTCCACCTTGGCCTTCCCGACATTGAAACAAGCCATAATCGAGAACGCTTGTTTATTCAGTGGCTGTCATCCATTGAATCCCAGTGTGATGCCCTTTGCATTGTAGGGGATTTGTTTGATGTCTGGTTTGAATATAAAAGGGTAGTGCCAAGAGGGCATGTTCGAGTGCTAGGCGCTTTAGCGAGATTATCAGACAAGGGCATTCCTATTTACTTTTTTAAAGGAAATCATGATGCTTGGTTGAGGGGATATCTCGAAGAGGAAATCGGAGCCATTGTTATCGATGATTGTCAAGTGTTTTCTTATCGAGAGCGCCTTGCTTTTGTTACGCATGGTGATGGAAAGGGTCCTGAGGATTTGGGCTACAAGCGATTAAAAAAGGTCTTTCGCAATCCCTTTTTGTTTAGGTTGTTTAGTCTGATTCACCCGAACGTAGGCCTTCGAATTGCTACACGATTTTCAAGGGGAAGTCGAAAAAAGCAGGAACACCTTCGATTAAGCCCAAAAACGGTAGAAGCTCGAATCCATTGGCATGTTCAATATTGTGAGCGAAAACAGAAAGAATTTCCTGTTGACTTTTATGTTATGGGACACCATCACTTTTCGACGACTAAGTCATTAGCCAATGGGGCATCGTACATCAATCTAGGTGCTTGGTTTGACCAGCCTTTATGCGGTATTTGGAACAATGAGGGATTAGCCCCAAGCCCTGTCGGTCAATAGGTCTTTTTACGCATTGCAAATGCGTGACATTTTACGTATCTTCACACGCATATATTAACTATTCAGACACAATTATGAAAAAACTATTAACTCTATTGTTTGGCGCTTTTGCTGTAGCAAGTGTTCAAGCCCAAACGGTATTCTACTCAGAAAACTTTAATTCGGGAACTATAAACTCCGCACCAAATGGATTTACAGTAGTTAATAATGACGCTTGCGCAAACAACGATCCAATCTCTTTTAGCAATGGTAGTTGGGTTGTATATGTTCCTCCTGGAAGCACAGATACTTGTGCCGCTGCGGAATCATGGTCTGGTGCCTCAACTCCTAGTTGTACCGTTGATGATTGGTTGATTACTCCAGCAATTGATTTGTCGGCTGCAACACTCCCTAAGCTCAAATTTAGGGCACAATCTGCCCAAGGAGTGGGTGCAGTAGATGCTAATGGAAATCCCGCTGAATTCCCGGAGAGTTATGATATTTTGATTTCTACCACCGGGAACAATGCTCCTGCAGATTTCACAAATACTGCTCTATCAATAGCGGCAGAATTTGATGCTTGGACTCAACGCGAAGCTGATTTATCAGCTTATGCGGGTCAGACTATATATATTGCCTTTCGCTTAACCTCAACGGACGCAGTGAGGCTTTATATTGACGACCTCTCAGTTGAAGAGGCTGATCCTTTTGACCTTCAATTGGTTTCATTCCAATCGGATGCAACTCCTCAGGTTACAGCTTTAAATGCCAACACGAATTATGCAGTTCTTGACTATTCAGGAACAAGTTTGTTTAGTGCATCTGTCACGGTGGAAAACACCGGTCAAAATCCAGTGGACTCAGTATCTGTAAACTACTTTATAGTTGACGATATTAATGCGCCAACGGCTGGTTCGACTGTAACAAAAGATTTTGCTCTAAGTCCCTCGCTAGCTGTGGGTGCGCAGGCTACGTTAACTTTAGATCCTGTCGGTCTAGATACTCTATTTCCAACTCTAGCTACTAATCAAGCGCTAGATATATATATCGAGTTAGACTCCACACAATTTAACCCATCGGTTACAGAGGCTGATGCTTTCTTTTCATTTTTGATTAATCCTAGGGAGGCTTACACGATACCATATTCTTCATCGTTTGAATGGGTTACAGGGACCTCGCTTTCTTTTGAACATGCTGATTGGGGTTGGAAATTTATAGATGCTAATGCAGATGGCGATGGCAGCTATGTTGCTGGATTTTCAAACTTTGCAAGTTATGATGGTGATTATCACGTATTCTCTTCTTTAGTTATTCCAAACTCGCTGACGACTGGAGATGCGGGTGATTATTTTGAAACGCCTGAACTTTCTTTAGCGTCAGGAGATTATGTTGTTAGCCTGTATGGCAAGCCTCTTGGAAGTCAAGGCAGTGTGGTTACAGGTTCAATGACAGTTGAACTTGTGAGTGGATCAGGAAATACCACCAATATTGGAACTTTTACAACAGGTCAAGATACTTTGAACTGGAATCTTAATTCAGGAGTAGTTACTGTTCCATCTAATGCAAATGATTGGAAAATTAGATTTACAAATCCAGGCGGAGGGTTTGGTAGTTGGGACCTGATGACACTTAGTCAACTCTCTGCACCTGTTGCTTCTGGGGCAATTACAGGAACCGATGAGATAAACCCGTTTGTTGAGTACTGCGACGGAAATGTTATTCTTTCGAATAGTTCAACGGCTAATGGTGGAACGTGTACAGTAGATTGGGGTGATGGAAGTGCAACAGCTACTATCGCTTCTGGTGCTTCATTACAGCACAACTATGCTTCTAACGGAACGTATACTGTAACATTAACAGCTACTAATCCTGCAGGAAATGATCAAGTAACGTTTGACATCCTTGTAACGGATCCTCCTGCTCTTGATGCATCATTTATTATTGTTGATCAAGGAAATGGTAATGTGTCGATCACTCTTGAGAATTCATTCCCATGTGGTGGTGCGCAAACTACCGTAAACTGGGGTGATGGTACATCAAACAACTTGACAAGCCACACGTACACGGCTGACGGTGACTACACGATTACGGTAACGATTCAAACAGCTACTGATATTGCACAGTCTACAGGATCAGTAACAATCACAGGGTTAGGCACAGCTATTGGTGAGCTAAGCCTTGAAGATGCTATGACTGTAATACCTTCTCCAGCAGTAAGCGATGTAAATGTATCCTTCAGCTTATTCAGTGCTCAGGATGTAACAATGACGATTTCAACGATTGAAGGTCGCATTGTAGAATCAAGAATCATTGAGTCGGCGAAGACAGTTAACGAGGCCTTTGATGTTCGAAGCCTTGATAACGGAATCTACATGATTAATGTATCTACAGAAACAGGCTCAACAAACGCTTCGTTTGTAGTATCGCACTAATCTTAACGTAATGTCTGAAAGAAAGGCTCCGCATTGCGGGGCCTTTTTTTATTTTCAAGATTAGGCAAGAAGAAACTCTATGGCGGATAATCGACCTCGTTTATTTTTATTGGATGCATATGCTTTAATCTATAGAGCGTATTATGCATTTATTCGCAATCCCATTACGAATTCCAAAGGGGTAAATACCTCAGCAGCCTATGGCTTTACAGCAACCTTGAACGATTTGATTGAGCGGGAGAAGCCGACCCATTTGGCCGTTGTATTTGATGCAGAAGGTGAGACGGATAGAGCCTCTGAGTTTGCCTACTATAAAGCCAATCGAGATGCGATGCCGGAAGATATCCGAAATTCCTTGCAGTCTATACGAGATATTATTCAGGGCTTTAACATTCCGATTTTAGAATTGCCTGGATATGAAGCTGACGATGTCATAGGAACACTTGCTAAGCAAAAAGAGGGGGAGTTTGATGTTTTTATGGTTACTCCGGATAAAGATTTCGGTCAATTAGTTTCTGAACACATCTTTATGTACAAGCCTAGCCGACAGGGCAAGGGGCATGAGGTATTGGGCATTCCAGAAGTATGCGCCCGTTGGGAGATTAATGATCCCCTTCAAGTCATTGATATTTTAGCCATGATGGGGGATGCCGTGGACAACATTCCGGGAATAACTGGGGTAGGTGAGAAGACGGCCATCAAATTGCTCAAGCAGTTTGGCAGCCTAGAATCCCTATTGGAAAACACAGATCAGGTAAAGGGCAAGTTGCGCGAAAAAATAGAAAACTGTCACCAACAGGCGCTGGATAGCAAGTTTTTAGCGACGATTATTACAGATGCACCGATAACTGCAGATAATGATGCCTTGAAACTAGACCCTGTAAGCAAGGAGGCACTAACCCCAATCTTTCAGGAGCTGGAGTTTAGAAATCTAGCCATGAAAATTCTCGGTTCGGAGTATTCAATGGTAAGTAGTCCTTCAAACAAATCAACGAATCCCAACCAAATGGACCTGTTTTCCGCTAATCAGGCTACGGAAGAGAAAACCATTCACCGACAAGCTTTTTCAGAAAACTATTCGCTGTTAAAAGACGAGGATATTCCGAGTCTTATCACATCAATTCAGGCAAAAAAACAATTTGCCTTTGATACGGAGACCACAGGCCTTAATGTGCGTGAGGCGGAAATTGTAGGCATTAGTTTTGCTTGGGATAAGGGATATGGCGCCTATTATCCATTGAGCGAACAGGCTGAAGAGGCCAAAAAACAGCTGGCTCAATTTGCCGTATTATTTCAGGACGCTTCTCTAGTCAAAGTAGCCCAGAATATCAAGTTTGACACGCATATCCTATCGCGTTATGGTATTGAAGTAGCGCCTCCATTTAAGGACACTATGTTGGAGCACTATCTTTTGGAGCCCGACCGGCGCCATGGCATTAACCGACTCTCAGAGGCGTATTTACAGTACGCCATGCAGCCCATAGAAGAGCTTATCGGCAAGAAAGGAAAACATCAAAAAACGTTCAGAGAGGTTGAGCTGTCGGCGGCTAAGGATTACGCCGTAGAAGATGCTGACATTGCCTTGCAATTGCATAAGGCGTTTTCACCTAAGCTGGCTTCAGCGGAGTTGACTTCATTGTATGATAGCGTCGAGCTTCCGTTAGTGCCTGTTTTACGCCGCATGGAAGGAGAGGGCATTAATCTAGACACCGCCTTCTTGGCACAATACAGCACGGAGCTTACAAGCGACATCCTTGAAGTAAAGACCAATATTTTTCATCAAGCGGGCCAAGAATTTAATCTTGATTCTCCAAAGCAACTAGGAGAGATTCTTTTTGGTTCTATGGGTATTCCCTATAAAGGCCAAAAGACGAAAACAGGTCAATTTAAAACAGGGGAGGATGTGCTTTCTTCGTACCGAAAGGACTACCCTGTGATGGAGGATATAATGACCTATAGGGAGCTGAGCAAGCTCAAGTCCACATATGTCGATGCTTTACCTCAGCTTGTGAGTCCAAAGACGGGCCGTATACATACCACCTTTAATCAGGCCGTGGCGGCAACGGGTCGCTTAAGCTCTAATGAGCCCAATCTTCAAAACATTCCGATACGGACTGAGCGAGGTCGCAGAGTCCGACAAGCCTTTATCCCAAGAGATGCAAACCATTGGCTATTATCGGCTGACTACTCTCAAGTAGAGCTGCGACTAGTAGCTCACATGGCTAAGGAAGAATCTATGCTTGACGCTTTTGCTCAGGGAAAAGACATTCACAGTGAGACAGCCGCCCTTGTGTTCCAAGTGCCGGTATCGGAGGTCACTCGAGAAATGCGAAGCCATGCAAAAACGGTAAACTTTGGAATTATCTATGGTGTCACGGCTTTTGGATTAAGTCAACAAACAAGTCTTAGCCGTTCGGAAAGTAAGGAGATTATTGAGCAATACTTTGTAGCCTATCCTGGTATTCGAAAGTATATGGATGACAATGTGGCCTTTGCTAGGGAGCACGGATACGTAAAAACGCTGAAGGGTAGGCGACGCTATCTGCGAGACATTGATTCACGCAATGCGGGATTACGAGGTCATGCAGAGCGTAATGCAATTAATGCCCCGGTTCAGGGTTCAGCAGCGGATTTAATCAAACTGGCTATGATTGATATCGACCGCTTGTTAATGGAAAGAAAGCTTCAGTCAAAAATGCTGCTCCAAGTGCACGACGAATTGGTGTTTGACGTGCCATCAGCAGAACGAGAAGAAGTTGAAGAGCTCGTTAAAGAGGCTATGCAGAACGCAATGCCAGGTTTAGATGTTCCTTTACAAGCGGACTTGGGATGGGGAAGGCATTGGTTGGAAGCTCATTAGTAATAGATACAGCAAGCGTACATGGCATATAGATTATCACAGACCATTGAAGAGGCAGTACAGGCCTTTAAAAAACTTCCAGGAATTGGCGAGAAAACCGCTATGCGCTTAGTGCTTGCTACGTTGGAACAGTCTTCCAATGACGTCGACCAATTTGCCCAAGCCCTGCACAACCTAAAGACAAAACTCAAGAAGTGTTCGGTTTGTCATTCTTTTGCGGATGAGGAATTGTGCTCAATTTGTGCGGATAACAAAAGAGACAAGACGACCCTATGTGTTGTGGAGTCAATACGCGATATTGTGGCCATAGAAAGCACCCAAACCTATCACGGTGTCTATCATGTGCTAGGAGGGCTTATTTCGCCTATGCAAGGCATAGGTCCGGAAGATTTGACCTTTTCAAGCCTCTTTAATCGCATCAAAAGTGATGAAGTAAAAGAGGTCATCATGGCACTAAACCCCAATATGGAGGGGGATACGACAACATTTTATATCAGTCGTCAATTAGATCTCAAGTCCATTTCGTTAACCTCACTATCCCGAGGGATAAGTTTTGGTGGAGAATTAGAGTTTGCTGATGCTATGACATTAAGCCGGTCTCTAGCTGCAAGACAGCCTTTTGATCGTTACCTCTCTCGATAGTCATTCTAGGCTATTACTCCAAATGCTTCTTAGTAGACAGCGTAAATCCAAATGTTGTCCCGATATCAAGACTAGACCGCACATGAATCTTTTCTTTATGAGCCTCTACAATATGCTTACAAATGGAGAGCCCTAAACCGGTTCCTCCGTGGCCCCTTGAGCGGGCCTTGTCTACTCGATAAAACCGTTCAAAGAGTCTCGCGAGGTGTTCGCTGGCTATACCAGGGCCATTATCGCTCACCTCAATGAGAAGTTTGTCCTCTACGTCGTAGAATCCAATTTTAGTTAAACCATTCTCATGGCCGTACTTGATGGAGTTATTAACAAGGTTGGACAGCACGTGATGAATGTGCTTTCGGTCGGCGAAAACTTTGCGTTGAAAGCCTGCATCTTCTTTAATGACAAGTTCAATGTTTTTTTTGCTGGCTAACAACTCCTGTTCATCCATTACCTGTTTAGTAAGATCGGTGATGTCAAAAGGCTTTATGTCAAGTTGCGTGGCATCTGCCTCATATTGGTTGAGCATGATAAGATCCTCCACAATATTGGCTAATCGGTCGAGATTTCGGGTTGCTTTTTCCAAGTATTTCATGTTGACCCCTCGATCTTCTACTCCCCCATCCAAAAGGGTTTCAATATAGCCTTGGGCATTAAAGATGGGGGTCTTGAGCTCGTGGGACACGTTACCGATAAACTCTTTTCGAAAGGTCTCCATTCGCTTGAGCGCTTTAATTTCTGACTGCTTACTTGTGCTATATCGCCGCACTTCTTCCTCAACGGCTTGTAAAAAGTCGTCTTCTTCTTGAAGGGCACCCTCTTTTAGCTCTTTTCCGCCTTTTTCGGTGCTTACTAGCTTATAGAGAATTTTAATTCTGCGATAAATAAAATAATCAACTAAGTAGTGTGCGATGGGGAAGGTAGTGACCAAAAGGATAATAGGAATTAGGATCATGTAGGTTTGAAAAGCCCATCCATCAACCATGGCCTCTGCGCATAATGCGATGGCTGATATTGCCGCGACAGCAAAGCTAATAAGCAGCGATACCTGCCGCAGTTTTAAATTTTTAAACGCCATTAGCTTCCAAACTTGTAGCCTACGCCTTTAATGGTTAAAAACAAGTCAGGGTTGAATTTTTCTCGGAGTTTGCGGATATGCACGTCGATGGTACGATCGACCACAATGGTGTCAGTACCCCATACTTGCGCTAAAATTTCCTCTCGAGTAAACACTCTACCTGGTTTCGACATGAGTAGTCTGAGTAGTCTGTACTCTTTTTTGGGTAGGCTGTAGACTTTTTCTTTATAGGTAACAAGACGTTTTTCGGTGTCTATAGAAATGCCATTGGCTTCTATAGATTCCATGCTGTTTCCGTTCTGTAAACGTCGGAGTAAACTTTGAACTTTTTTGACAAGCAATCTTGGTTTTACAGGTTTAGGGATGTAATCATCTGCGCCTACGTCAAAAGCGGCAATCTGACTGTAATCCTCATGCCTGGCGGTTAAAAAGGTTATAATGGAATGTTGAAGATCACGAATTTGTCTTAGCTCACGGCAAGCTTCTATCCCATCCATTTGAGGCATCATAACGTCGAGAATAATCAAGTCTGGAATATATTTTTTTGCCGCATCAATAGCCTCAAGGCCGTTATGTGCGGTTTGCACCTCATAGCCTTCGCGCTCGAGGTTATACTTTAGAAATTCGAGCACATCCACTTCATCATCTACGATGAGGACTTTAATCTTATTGCTTGGACTTATCATGGCTTGAATGTATGCAAAATCAATTACAACTTTTTAACGGTCTATTTATCCTTTACAAGCCCATTCAAAGGTTAACCATTTCTTAACATTGAGATTTCTCGGAGTTAAAGTCAATAGTATTCTTTTGCAACATCAATACAACACTTATGAAAAAATTATTCAACTCAATTTTCCTTTTTGCTCTCACAGGGGGCTTACTCTTTTTAACTTCCTGTGGAGAAGATGACGGGGGATCAACAACACCTCCAGTCACTCCAGGTACTGAAACAGTAGTCGTTTCAGGATTTATTAGCCAAAATACAACATGGACAGCGGACAACATGTATGAATTAGCTGGTTATGTGGTTGTTGATTCTGGTGCTACCCTTACTATCGAGGCAGGTACTGTAATCAAAGCACGTACAGGATCAGGTGCAGCTTCTTCAGCGTTAGTTGTAGCTCGCAACGGAATGATTAATGCACAGGGTTCAGCTACTTCCCCGATTATCTTTACGTCAGTATTAGATGATATTCAACCAGGTGAATTAGTGGGTTCTTCTCTTTCTGTTGATGATGCTGGACTTTGGGGTGGTGTTATCATTCTTGGTAATGCTCCAGTGTCTACAGGTTCAGGTGATACAGAAGGACAAATTGAGGGAATTCCTTCGGATTACACCTTTGGTCGTTACGGAGGAAGTGATGCGGCAGACAACAGCGGTGTTTTCTCTTATGTATCGATTCGCCACAACGGAACAGAAATTGCTCCTGACTCAGAAATCCAAGGTCTAACGACAGGTGGTGTTGGATCAGGTACGCAAATTGATCATATTGAAATTGTAGCATCTGATGATGATGGTGTAGAGTTTTTCGGAGGTGCACACGATATCACACACCTTCTTGTAGTAAACCACGCTGATGACGGAATCGACTTAGATCAAAACTATGCTGGAACGATTTCAAACTTCTTTGTAACACATACAGGAGGTAAAGGATCAAACGCTGGATTTGAATTTGATGGTCCAGAAGGTTCTACTTATACAACAGGAAAGTATACTGTTCAAAATGGTACGCTCAAAAATACTGGAGGCCCAGGACGTGCAATGACACTAAAATCAGGTTCTCAAGGAGATATCTCAGGAGTATGGGTTACTGGATACGGCGAATTTGTAACGGTTGAAGGAGGTTCAGCCAATGGAAATTTTGCTGCTGGTGATCTAACGGTTTCTGGTTGTGAGTTTAACTCAGCAGACATCTCAGACCTTTCTATGGGCGCTATCGTTCCAGAAGGAGCTGACTCTGCAGCGAGTATTGCTTCATTTGCAGCGGCGAATGCCACTGCGGCTGCACCTGGTAGTTCAGGGGCAACAACTTCCGAATTTGATGGTTGGACTTGGGGCGCTTCGGCAGGATTAGTTCAGAACTAATAATAAAACTGATAATTAAAAATTAGACAACCTCTTGCCGGTAAAATGGCAAGGGGTTGTTGTGTACAAAGGGTATGATGAAATACGTATTTACTGCGCTCACATTTTTTCTTGCTTTAGCGTCGGTTGCCCAAGCTGAGGATCCAGAAAAAGGCCTTCTCCGAGGAACGGTCATCGACGATGATTTTGGTGAGCCAGTGATGTATGCTGAAGTGCGTGTGGAAGGGTTAGACGTCAGTACCTTAACTGACCTTGATGGGCAATATAGTCTTGAGTTAGCTCCAGGCACCTATACTTTGTCTGTTGAATTTTTGGGTTATGCCAAACAAGTGATTAGTGAAGTGGTTGTTAAGGAGGGAGGCACAGAGTTATTGGATGTCCGCCTTACCGAGGAGTCAGAAGTCATTACTGAAGTTGTCGTAACTGCAACCCAAAGCAGAAATAATGAGACGGCCTTGCTCACCATTCAAAGAAAGTCTGCTGTTGTACTCGATGGCGTCTCGGCTCAAAGTATCAGTCGAATTGGGGATAGTGATGCAGGTCAGGCCATCCAACGCGTTCCAGGTGTGTCTGTCGAAGGAGGAAAGTACATCTACGTGCGTGGCATAGGAGATCGCTATACAAAGACTACGCTGAACGGAATGGATATTCCTGGCCTCGATCCCGATAGAAATACCGTGCAAATGGATGTTTTCCCAACGTCTCTTATTGATAACATCATTGTTCGCAAAACCTTCGCACCCAATATGCCGGGCGACTTCTCAGGTGGGGTGGTTGATATTGCAACAAAGGCATTTCCAGACAAAGAGCAGTTTAACGTGAAGCTTGGCCTTGGCTACAATACCAATACAAGCTTTAACAAAAACTTTTTGACCTATGATGGCGGTAAGCTTGATTGGTTGGGAATTGATGATGGCAGTCGTGCCTTACCGAGCGGCTATGACTACACGGATATTAATGGTTATCCAACCGCTATTCAAGAGATTCAAGAAGATCCAAGCATCGAAGCGTTTACTAGAGAATTTAATCCGACCCTTGGCGTTCGAAGTGCTCCGGCTTTTTTAAATACGTCGCTTAGCACGAGCTATGGAAACCAATATCAGCTCGGTGAATCCAATCAAAATCTCGGCTTTATAACGGGATTCTCTTATCAGAATAATAATCAGCACTTTGATGTCGCACGCTATGGGGAGTATTTTAAGTCACGTGATGCTAATTCATATGAGTTAGATGATGAGCAGTACAGAAGCTCACAAGGCCCGTTGAGTCAAAACAATGTGTTGTGGAGCGGGTTAGTTGGCTTTGCATTAAAAGGTCAAAAGCACCGCTTGAATACCCAGTTATTCCATACTCAAAATGGGGAAAAAAGTGCATCCACTCGCTTTCAAGTGGATGGTTGGGATGACCAGGAAAGTGACTTTACGACTTTGACTTATTCTCAGCGGTCAATCACTAATTTCCTTGTAGGAGGCAAGTCGACATTTAATCGCCTTGAGTTGGAATATAAAAATGCGCTAACATGGTCTGAGATTATCGACCCTGATTTACGTACGACATCTCTTGAAGTAACAGGGGGAGCGATTCCAGCCCTGAGTGGAGGAGGGGGCTCTGGCTCAGACCGCCTCTGGAGGGACTTGTCCGAATTCAACGAAACATTTCGCATGGACGGAACCTACCTCTTTTCACAATGGGGAGGTTTAGAAAGTAAGTTTCAGTTTGGTGTGAGCAATACTTACAAGGTTCGTGATTTTGTAACGACTCGTGCTGAGCACATTTACCAAGGCTTAATTCCTAATGGAGATCCAAATACCATCTTAAGCGATGATTTAATCTGGACAGCGGGTACTCCACTAACAGATACAACAACCATTATCCGTGCGCTTCAGGAAAAGCAAAATACGTACAATGGTCGCATCAACGTTTTAGGCGCCTATGTAATGAATGAATTGCCATTAGGTCGCAGAATGCGTGTTATCTATGGAGTGCGCATGGAGAAGGCGACAAATTGGTATACAGGGGAACCAAGTCAACCCCTTTTAGCGCCTATTCCTTACTATGATGACGAAAAAGTGCTTAACGAACTAAACTTCTTGCCCTCGGTTAATTGGATTTATGAGTTGGCGAGCAACATGAACCTTAGAGCATCCTATAGCCGTACTGTGGTACGACCAAGCTTTAAGGAGATTTCTCTTGCTGAGATTTTTGATCCCCTTACTGAAACCACCTTTATTGGAAACATTGAAGTTCAACAAACGGACATCGACAACTATGACCTGCGGTGGGAGTCCTTCTTTGGTCGCGGTGAGATGGTTTCATTGTCTGGTTTCTATAAGCGATTTACCAATCCTATTGAATTGGTGAGCGTCTCGGAATTCGGTCCTCGAGAGATTACGCCAAGAAACGTTGACGAAGCCTTTTTGCTTGGAGCAGAAATTGAGTTGCGTAAGAACTTTGCCTTCATTCACCCTGCATTAGAGAATTTAGCCTTTACAGGAAATGCATCATACATCAAAAGCCAAACTTTGTATACCGATGCAGAATACGCGACACTCTTAGCGAATGCTAAGCGAGGAGAAGATATTTCTCGGGAGCGTGTAATGTTTGGTCAATCACCTTTTTTAGTGAATGTAGGACTAGGCTACCGCGATACAGAAAAAGGATTTGATGCTATTGTATCCTACAATGTGCAAGGAAAGCGTTTAGTACTTCTCGGTATTGATCGAGTACCCAATGTATACGAGCAGCCATTTAATAACCTTAAGGTTAAAATCGCACAGAGCTTCGGAGAGGACGATCGCTTTAAGTTAAGCGCAAGTGCTTCCAATCTGCTGAATGATGACCGTGCCCGTCAGTACGAGGTCTTTCAGGGAGATCCTGGAATCTTCTCGCAAACACGCGCTGGACGAACGTTTAAGTTGAGCTTCGCGTATACGCTGCAGTAAGAATTAGGTTGTTTTAGAGCTACTTACAGCGCAATTTTACTTTGTAAATATTCAGCCCAGATCGAGGTGACAATTTCTCCTGCGGGCAGAATTTGATCCATATAGCCACTTACTTGACCAATCTCAAGTTCTCCTTCTTGGAGGTCACCTAATTTCATTCCTTTTTTAGAGCGGCCTTTACCAAGAAGTTGCTCGAGTTCTTCGGGACTTGCTCCGCGCTCTTCGGCTTCTTTAACCTGCTCTTGAAACTTGCTTTTTAATAGCCTTACTGGCGTCACAGCCTTTAGTCTTAACTCGGTATCTCCTTCATCGGCATTGCATACCGCTTGTTTGAAATTCATGTGCGCACTTGACTCTTCACTTAACACAAAGCGCGAACCGATCTGAACGCCACTGGCACCAAGAGCTATCGCAGCAAGCATGCCTCGCCCACAACGTATTCCTCCGGCAGATATCACAGGAATGTTTACTGAATCGGCTATAGCAGGCGTTAAAACAAAGGTGGTGGTTTCCTCTCGGCCATTGTGTCCTCCCGCTTCAAATCCTTCCGCGACAATGGCATCGACTCCAGCCGCTTCAGCTTTAAGGGCAAAGCGCACACTGCTTACCACATGAATGACTTTGATTCCGTGGGATTGCAGCTTTTTTGTCCAAGTTTTGGGGTTCCCTGCTGAGGTAATGACAATAGGCACCTTGTAGTCGATTATATGCTGAACATGCTGTTCAATATCAGGATAGAGTAAGGGAAGGTTAACTGCAAAGGGCATTTGAGTAGCTTTTGTACAGGCCTTGAGGTTTTCTTCAAGTTCATCAGGATACATGCCCCCTGAACCAATTACGCCTAAGCCTCCCGCATTGGATACTGCTGCGGCAAGGGGCCAATCCGAGCACCAAATCATGCCGGCTTGGATGATGGGATACTTTATTTTCAATAACTGGGTTAAGGAGTTTTCCATAGGGGGGCTTGGGATTAACGGCTTTGAGGTCTTTTTCTAAGGTATGGCTTTCTATTGACTTAACGTCTTCTCTTGCCAGAGGTGGAATGGGCAACATTTTAAACCATTAGGGCGTTCTTTTCAAGAGAATATTTGTATGCAGGCGTTTATGAAAAGTTGGAGATTATGGATATTGGGACTGTTATGTTCTGTTCAAGGTTGTGCTTTTAGTGCGCAAGGGGAAGAGGGGGTCTATGAGGTAAAAAAGGATAAGTCAAACAAAGAAATTATGGAGTCAACGAAGGCATTAGATACGGCAACATTTGGAGGAGGTTGTTTTTGGTGTACTGAGGCAATTTTTCAGTCGATTGAAGGGGTAGAGCAAGTAGCTTCTGGATATAGCGGTGGTCGCTCTGCAAATCCTTCGTATGAGGCAGTATGCAGTGGTATGACAGGCCATGCCGAAGTCATTCAAATTGTTTTTGACCCATCCGTTATTCGTTATGAGAAGCTCTTAGAAGTCTTTTTTGAAACGCATGACCCTACCACGCTTAATCAACAGGGAGCCGATAAGGGAACGCAGTATAGATCGGTGGTGTTTTACCATAGCGAGAATCAAAAACATGTGACCGAATCGGTTATAAAACAATTAACAGCAGAAGGGATATGGCCTAATCCAATCGTTACGGAAGTGAGTCCCATAACGACCTTTTACAAAGCGGAATCCTATCATCAGGATTACTATCGCTTAAATGGACGCTCCAATGGGTATTGTCAAATTGTAATCAACCCAAAACTGGCAAAATTTAGAAAGGTATTTAGTGATATTTTAAAAGAGTAATGTTAACACCGCGTATTTTTTAGGCTTTTTAACTGAGTAACCCTATCTTCTAAGTTAATCTATTGGGAAGTGGTACTCGAAGGGAGTCGAATTAAAACATTAACTACACTTGAGCTTAAGGAGGGATTCGGGAGAAATTTCTATTCGGACCTTTCCCTAGCATCAAAGTACCTCGATGGTATTCTTGAACAACTCAAGGACCCCAAGGATGCTTTCACGATTTCTGAACTTCGGTATAACGAAGCATCCTATTATATGATGGCCTTTGATTTTAAGGCGTCGAACAAGGCTTCTCTTCTGGCTCTAGAATACGCTATTAAGGATGGGGACAAGGAAATGATAGGGATGTGTTATGGCCTGCGAGGCAGTCTCTTGCGTTATCTCAATTTAGTAGGCCTTTCCATTTCTTCCTATAATCAGAGCTTGGCTTATGCTCAATCCCACCGCAGAAAGGCCTCTTCGTTAAATGGCTTAGGCGTGGTTTGGACCGTTTTGGGCGATCATAATAAAGCAGAGGAAAAGTATAAGGCGACACTTGACATCCTGGAGAAGAATGGTGAAGAGTGGAGTCCTTACTACATTTTATGTGCCTTTAATCTTGCTCACCATTACTTAGCTCAAGGGCAGGGCACATCCTTTGCTGAAAAGGTAAGGCAGCATTACATAGAGATGATAAACCTTGACGCATCGAACATTCACACCTTTGCGCGATTCTATCATTTATTGGCTAAAATCTGCATGCATAATGAAGCGTGGCAGGATGCAATTACGTATGCTAAAAGCGCGCTGTATTTGATAGAGGAAGGCAATATGCCATGGGATAATACAAGGTTTAGGCTGCTTATGGGTAAGGCTGCTATGGCATTGGGCGATGTTGAATTTGTACAAAAGACATTGGCGCCGGTGCATGGGCGTCAGGAAACAGCCCTACCACACTTTCACTTAGACTACCTAAAACTTTCCATGTATTGTGGTTTTTCTGAAGGAGAAATTTCAGCGCGATTTAGCCAAGCCAAGCATAGGTTGCAGTTGATTCAAAGTGAAGTCTTAGAAACAAGTAAAGCCTTACTTATGGACTTATCTGCTCCAAGCCAGAGTAAGTCTACTGCCTTTAAAAAGTCTAAAGACCTTAAAGTCAATGTTTCCTTTCTAGATACACACTTTTTAAGTAATGCCCTAGCTTCGGTGCAGCATTACATTTTGAAGTCAGACTCCATTACTGGAGGAATTTATGTAGGTCAATTTAGTGAGTATATCCGTCAACTGATGTATGCCGCAAGGGATGCCGAGATTTATGTAGAGCAGGAGATCGCCCTGATTGAGGCCTATCTCAAGCTGGAGGCACAGCGCCTTGGCTTTACCTACAAGATTCATATCAAAGACGAACAGGAGAGTTTTTCCACACGGTATATCCCTAGTCTAATTGTTCATCCCATTGTAGAGAATGCGATTAAGCATGCGATGGGTCCCAATGGAGGAAGTCATATTGATGTGCACTTTAGAAGCTGCAATGATCGTTCACTTTATGTACATGTTGTAGATAATGGTCCTGGCCTAAGTAAGCTCATTTTGCAAATCTACGATCAGAGCCGTGGAGTAGGCAATGAGCTGATTCGGGAAAGAATACGAATCTATGAGGAGCATGGCTCTTGGAATATATCCTTACACCGAAGAGAACTTGAACAAGGACTACACGTAACCTTCAACTTTAACAAATCCTAAATCCATCTTGGAAGAGTGCTTAAAAATATTAGTTGTTGAAGATTCAATAGAAGCTGCAGAGTCCTTGGAGATCTTATCAAAAGTAGTTGATGAAGATATCCAGTTTGTCTATCATGCCATGTCGATTCGAGAGGCCCTCCAAGAAATACCCAAGCAGTCGTTCAATGTGCTTGTTCTTGATGTTACCCTCCCGGATGGATCTGGGTTTGATTTGTTAGAGCAATTAGGTCCTATATCCTATCCAGTAATCATCATGACAGGTGATGATACATCGGCCATCAAGGCCATTAGACATCGAGTTTTTGACTATTGGGTAAAGCCAGTAAAAATTGAAGATTTAAAGCAAACTTATCATAAGCTTAATGACTACCACTTTTTGGACCCAATGAAGGGAAAGCTCTTAGTCAAGCATAAAGGGGTAAGTGAAATCATTCCATTCCAAGATATCCTTTACGTCAAAGCGGAAAGCAATTATGCTAGAATCATATTGAATTCAGGCAGAGACATTCTGGTGGTTCGGACACTTAAGTCCATTGAAGAAAGCCTCCCAATTCATGCATTTTTCCGCCCGCACAATAGCTATATTATTGCAACAGCGGCAATCAAAAAGTTTCATTCCGCTGAGTCAAAGGTAGAGCTTGCTAAAGAAGTAAAAATCCCCGTTAGCCGAAGTAGAAAGAAGGCCCTCCTCGAGGTTTTTAGTAGACTAAAGAGTTAGCAGCCTTCTCCATAGTCGACGTACTTGATGGTAAAGTCCTCTCCGTAGTCGACAAATTTGACCGAGTAGTCTTCTCCGTACTCGACAAACTTCCATAGTCCTTCATTATCTTCTCCGTAATCGACGGTTTTTACAGCAAGATCCTCACCATAGTCCACTATTTTAACTTGATAGTCCTCTCCGTAGTCTACGACTTTTATTTCACCATAGACATGGCAGTGCGAGGGAAGTACAGATGCTTCCTTTACTTCCTTTGGAGCAGCGTCGTTATCGCTTGGGGAGTTCATAAAGGCATAGGTAGAAAGGCTAATACTTCCTAACGCAAGGATACCCACGGCATAGATGATTCTTTTTTTCATAATCGGATTTATAGTAAGATACTACAGATTGGTGAACTTTTGGAGAGTTAGAATAATTCTAGCGAATAGTGTAACGAATGTCAAGAATTTACGTATATCCTTTTTTAATCATGTGTTTGATTTATGGCAAATGTGCTGAACATCCATAGTAATAGTGCGTTACTCGATCGCTTACGAGACGAGGTAGAGGCGATTATTGTCGCAGATCAAGTAGAGGGGCTTAAAAAAAGCAAAGCCTACCATAGAGCAGCCGAAAAGGCAGCTGATGCCATGCATCAAGCTCTTGCTCTAAAGTATATTGCCTTTTGTTTCTTTCATAAACGTGAGCTGGACAAAGCACTGTCATTTGGAAACAGTGCAAAGGAAGTGGCTCATCAGAATGGCTTACCTGGGATAGTTCAATCTATGTTGAGTTTTACAGGAATGGTTTTACGTCACCTTGGCCGGATAGAGGAGAGTATACAAATTTTAACAGAGGCCGTATCGTATCCCGGTGATTCTCCTGAAGTTCTAGCGGGTTCTTACAACAATTTGGCAGTCATATACGATACAAAAGAAGAGTTTGACAAAGCTTTAAAGTTTTATAAGAAGGCTTTACAACACATGGAAGACAAAGCCTCCCCAAACTATCCATTCATCTTAGGAAATATTGGTAGATGCCTGTTGAGCTTAAAAGATTACAACGAATCTAAGATAATGCTCGATGAGTCATTGTTGCTTAGTCAAAAGTGTAACAATACAATTGCTGAATCAAGAAGTCATCAATATTTAGGGCTTTATCATTTTGAACTAAAAGAATTTGCTCATTGCAGATCTCATTTGGAAGAAGCTCTTAGGTTGGTAAACAAAGCTGGACACATTATTGATAAACTGAGGATCTCTTTTCATTTGTCACATGTTTATGAGCATACAGACCAAATTGCCCAAGCGGAGGAGTTGATAAAGGAATCATTAGAAGTCTGTAAGGAGCTTCAACCAATTCATAAAGAGTTAGTCATTAAAAGAGCTCTTGACTTTTATCAAAACCAGGGGAAGCCTATTATTGCCCTAGGTCACGCCAAAGACTTGTTAGAAATCGTAGGAGCTCGAGAAATTGATAAGCGTGAACGCCGAATTTCTGAACTTCAAATGCAATTTGAATCCAAGGAAAAAGATCGGGAGATCGAAACGCTGCAACGTGAGCGCAACCATCAAGAAGCTCTACTAGCCCAAGCCCGCCTAACCGAAGAAGCCAATATTAAGTTAGAAAAAGCCAACGAAGAGTTGCGCCAATTTACCTACGCCGTATCTCATGATTTGAAAGAGCCCATCCGACAGGTAAAAAACTATGCCCAAATAGCATTAATGCCAATCAAGGATAAACTTTCACCTAAAGAGGCAACGATGGTGCAGTTTGTCTTAGACGGTTCCCATCGTGCCCACCAAATGATTGACGATTTGTATTCCTTTGCTACTGTAGGCGAAGGGGAACAGCAAAAAGAAGAAATCAGTCTTCTGAAACTTGCTCAAGATAGCGTAGTAGACTTGGCAGATAAGATAAAGGCATCTGGAGCCGAAATAATTCTAAAAGTGTTGCCCACAGTTAGTGGACATGAGAGTATGCTTCGTCAACTCTTTTTAAACCTTATATCGAATGCGCTCAAGTTTGCGCATCCTGATCGAAAGTTGAGGATAACGATAGATACAGATGCAGATGGTGCGGTAGTAATTGCCGACAACGGGCAGGGTATACCTGTGGAAGCCCAAAACAAAATATTCTCTTTATTCCAGCAAGTCGACCGGCAAAAAGAGGGCAGTGGAATAGGGCTAGCCCTATGCGCAAAGATTATGCAAAAGCATAATGGACAAATCGCTGTGACCAGTAACGGCCACAGCGGCACATCTTTTAGATTAATTTTTTCTTAGCGTGTAGCAAAAGAATTGAAAGCCAATTCCGGCTGGTCAAAGGCTTCAATTGTAACTTTTGATGCTTTAACCTTGGTCATTTTAACTGAAGGTTGGTCAAAGGCCTCAATTGTAGTTTTACCTCCTTTTAAAGCTTTTGACGCTTGATCGTTTAACGGAATGAATGTTTTCTTTTTCATAATTTCTAGTTTTCAACATAAATATATATAAAAAAAATTAATACATAAAACACTGAAAATGAATAAAGTAATTATTTAAAGGCCAGAGTTATCCACATTTATGCACGCCAAAAGCAATTCCGTATCTTCGAAACATGGCAAATCAGCACATAGTGAGCTTATGGTGTTGGATACTCCTTGTATTCACACTTGGGGGGGGGGTATCAGCCCAAGATGTAACGGTTTCTCGAGAGATACGCTTGAATACTAAAATGCCTCGATTTAAGCTTTTGGGAAAGACGGGCGCGGGTTATGTAGCCTTGCGTTATGGAGAAAGCCAAATGGTGTTTGATTTGTACAACAATCGTCTAAACCTGAAGCGCTCTCAAACCGTCAAGCTCAATCAAGCAATTTATGAAGATGCCTTTGTTGATGCCGAGGGGGGATGGGTTCTGCTTCACCGATCAACTAAAGATTCTTCAACCCTAGCTGCTGTTCGCCTAAATAATCAGTTGCAATTGCAAAATGAGATAAATGTTACGCTGGATGCAATACCTC
Source organism: Bacteroidota bacterium (assembly GCA_002862745.1). Lineage (GTDB taxonomy): Bacteria > Bacteroidota > Bacteroidia > Chitinophagales > UBA8649 > UBA8649. Next base: position 20,964 of record PKDX01000014.1, read on the forward strand.
AGAGCAGACGGAGCCCAGATGGGCGATACAAGGTGTATCAGTCCGAATATGGTAATGCCTATGTTGTGCTCCGAAGTGCCAGCAATAGCAGCCAGTTAGAACAGGTAACTATCTATGACCAGAGATTTGAGTCGATCGCTTCATATTCAATCATAATGAACCCTGAGGATAGGTTCAATCAAATTTTAATTACCCAGTCAGGGGACGTCTATCTTTTGTTCACAGAAAACAGTGATAACCCAAAGCCCTTTATTCTCTACCTAGCCGCTGAGGGCTCAACTTCCCTAGTCCGACACAATGTCCCTATGGAGGCATTTCCTTATCATCCTGGAAAGATCAAGTATGATGCAATGCAGGATAAACTCATTTTTGCAAGCCTTTACTCGGATCGGAAGGAGGATGAAAATTATGGCGCTACAGGATTGATTCACGGCTATTTTGATGGGCAATATTGGGATCTCGAAGAGGAGGAATTTTCTCACAATATGCTAACCGATTTAACGGGACAGGCACTCCGGCAAAGCGATAACCGCTTGAAAACCTATTATGTCAATCGCATTATTCCTAGTGCGTTAGATTCATCCTATACCTTACTAATGGAATCCTTCTACTCCGAAGAGGAACAAGTCTTTGTCCCATCGGTTTTTGCTACGACGACCCTGTCAAACTATCGAACCGTGGAGCTCTATTATTACAATGACATCATTGCCTTGCAGCGCTCTCCCTATTACGAGGTAGACGACTATGCGATTCTGCGCAAAAGCCAGCTTTCAGAAAACGATAATGGTCGATATTCTGGTATTTTTCTAATGAATCGCCGAAAGGAGCTTAGCTTATTGTATACCGATGCAATATCGCTTGATGGAAACTACAATCGCTTCGTACTCACAGGGGAAAACGTAGCCAAAGAGAGTCTGTTTAATCTGGGCCAAAAGGAGGTGCTTCCACTTACTAAATTAGCCCAGCAGACTGCGGTTAATGAATGTATCATGCCGAGCTATGTCAACAATAAAATGAAGCTCCTAAAAATTACTTGGTTTTGATTTTTAGCTCATTTAAAAAGCCAGATTTATCGAAATCCTTGCTTGTACTTTTGATCTGTAAGGTGGTCTATGTCTTAGTCGCTATTCTTGGTTCTAAGGATTGGACAGGCTGGGCGTTTCAAGGCTTTTTTACCTATGATGTATCGAACTGGTATGTTCTATCCTTGCTTTTGGGTTTGGTCATGCAAATGATCATTATGTGGCGAATTGACGATTGGATGTATACCATTGGTTGTTATCAGGGAACGCGACACACCGCTCTTTGGTTTGCTTTTTTAGTATTGCATGCACACCCCGTGCTATCTCATGCGAGTGCCTTTCTTGCATTAATCCTATTGATGGTGCTCTTTTTAGAAGGGAACTTTACCTTGAGCAAAAAGGATTTTAGGCTCAACTACACAGCAAACCATGGGATCTTAATGGGTTTGATGGCTTGGGTACATGTTCTTCTTTTTCCGGTGTTAATGGTAGGTTACAGTCCGAGATTGCAAGAGAGTCGTGAGCGCTTTCGCCATACCCTAGTCCTTCTGTTTTTTGGGTGTTTAGTTTGGGGAATTCTAGAATCAATTCCCTTGATTAAAAAAGGTTTTTTTTCCTTGGATGTATTTACTGGTCACGGTTTACCTTTATTTCATCTATCCGGTGGTGGTGTTTTCACGTGGACTCCATCCTTAGTTATTATGATAGGGTGTGGTATACTAGCGCTATTTTCCATAATCCTTAAGGAAATTCCCCAACAGCGCTTTCGCCATGTTTTACGTAACATACTTTTTGTATATGGCTTACTTGTTGGTTTGATTGGGATGCGACCTCATGATGAAACGGCCTTGTTTTTGCTCCTAGCACCCGCATTAATCATCATTCTTGTACGAGGATTTGAGCAGATCAAAAACCGCGTTTTCTTTGAAATGGTTAGTATCCTGTGGTTTGGAACAATTCTCCTCGATTTACTAGGGGTTTTTGTACTTTTCGACTTATAACTAATTCAAGGAATTGTGCGAATAGGAATAGTAGTTTTTCCAGGTTCAAATTGTGATCGCGATGCAGCCCATGCTATGGAGCAATTGGGTCATGAAGTAGCAATGCTTTGGCACAAGGATGCGGCAATTGCAGACTTCACTCCAGAGGATTGTATCATCCTTCCCGGAGGATTTAGTTTTGGTGACTACCTCCGTTCGGGAGCTATCGCAAGGTTTTCTCCAATAGTTGACGCGATCAAACAGCACGCAGAGACCGGGGGAAAGGTTCTTGGAATATGCAACGGCTTTCAAGTGTTGTGTGAAATGGGCCTTTTGCCAGGTGCACTAGCACGAAATAATAATCAGCGTTTCTCATGTAAGGATGTATACCTCAAAGTCGAGTCGACAACTTCTGCACTAACGCATGGCCTACAAGGGGGTGAGGTGTTGAGAATACCGATTGCTCACGCAGAAGGACGCTATGTCATATCGCAGTCAGGGCTACAGGAATTGAGGGATAATAATCAAATTGTAGTTCGCTATTGTAATGCCGACGGCCAAATTGACCATGCATCTAATCCGAACGGCTCTATGGATGATATCGCAGGGGTATCCAACATGCAAGGTAATGTAGTCGGCCTTATGCCGCATCCAGAGCGCGCAGCAGAAAATGTTTTAGGTAATGCGGATGGAAAGGTGTTACTAGAATGCTTATCCCAATCACTTGATGTAATGCACGCATAGCTATGGAAACATCAAGAATTCGACAGGTATTTTTTGTATACTTTCTGTGTGCTTTTGGGAGCCTCTTCGCTCAGTTTGGAGACAATCCTGTGACATGGGATGTGGAGATTGTTCAGGGGGAAGGCAATGAATATGAAATACGATTTGAAGCTTCTATAGCGGAAGGTTGGTATATCTACAGCCAAGATAACGACCCCAACGCAGGGCCTATTCCAACTACGATCGAGTTTAATGAAAATGCTGACATTGCATTAGAGGGAGGGATTGTCGAAGAATCAAGTCATCTCAAGGAAGGTCTCGATCCGATATGGAATCAGGTGATTAAAAAATACAGTGATGAGGTGACCTTCGTACAGTCCTTTACCGTATTAGAATCAACTTCTATTGAAGGGTATTATGAATACATGACGTGTAATGATGAGTCGTGTATGCCACCAGAATATGTGGAGTTTAGCCTTGATGTCGATTTTCCAGATGAAGGCTCGGAAACGGATTCAACAGCCGACGAAAATCTAGATCAGGACACGGTAGCCGTAGATAGCATGTCTAACTCGATGGCGGATAGTATCCCGACAGGCTTAGATAGCCTTAGCGGGCAGGCGTCCGATGAGGTCACTGAAGAAAATACGGCGTCAAGGAGTTCAACAAGGTCTGTAGACGATGAGGAGACGGACTGTGCTAAGGAGTTTCGAGCCAAGTATGAATTAAATCTTGGTAAGAAGGGGCAGAATAACCAAAAGAAAGATAAGAGCGACGGGGGTATTTGGACATTGTTTCTATTGGGCTTTGGTGGCGGTCTTTTAGCCTTGCTCACGCCTTGTGTTTTTCCTATGATTCCTCTAACCGTTACCTTTTTTACCAAGGGTGATGGAGGCAAAGGATCAGGATGGCTGCAAGCGGCATTGTATGGTTTCTTTATCACGCTGGTTTATTTACTCATTAGCTTACCATTTCATCTGATAGATGGGCTTAATCCCAACATTCTCAATGAAATCTCTACAAGCCCAGCGTTAAATATTTTCTTCTTTGTTGTCTTTGTCTTTTTTGCCATATCCTTCTTTGGTGCCTTTGAAATCACCTTACCACCATCTCTTGCGAATCGCGTGAGCAATGCCGAACAATTTGGAGGTGTAATCGGGACATTTTTTATGGCGCTAACGCTCTGTATTGTTTCTTTTTCTTGCACTGGACCAATTTTAGGATCAGCCATTGTAACTGCACTTTCCTCTCAGGGCGGGGCAGTAGAACTTACGATGGCTATGTTGGGCTTTGGTTTAGCCCTAGCCTTGCCGTTCACGCTCTTTGCTGCTTTCCCAAGTTTGCTCAACAAACTGCCAAGAAGCGGAGGTTGGATGAAAGACTTTAAAGTGATTTTAGGCTTTGCCGAACTCGCCCTAGCACTTAAATTTTTATCCAATGCTGATCTTGTTTTACAGCTAGGCCTTCTGAAGTATGAACTGTTTATCATTGCTTGGGCTATCATTAGCATATTGGCAATGGCGTATCTTTTTGGTTGGTTGTCTAAGAAGACAATGTTTAAGAAACCTTCAAGAATAAAAGGGGTTTTTGCCAGTCTTTTTTTGGTTTTTGCATGCTACCTTATGATGGGTCTGTCTGTTGATAGTTCTACAGGGCGCTATAAACCTAGAACCATGCTCTCCGGCTTCCCCCCTCCTGTATGTTACAGTTATTTAGGTTGTGAAGAGAATAAATCAGATAGTGAGGAGAAGGAGATTACTGAGTTTAAAAACAATATAGTGGATGCAAAGGCTCAGGCAGAAATGCTAGGTCGACCTATGCTGTTTGATTTCACAGGTCACGCGTGTGTTAACTGTCGTAAAGTTGAGGAGCAGATTTGGACGGATCAACGGGTTCATAAGCTTATAGAAGAAAACTTTATTCTTACTTCTCTCTATGTTGACGAGCGCACAATTCTTTCTAAAGAGGAACAATGTGTTGTAACGATTAATGGCCAAGATAAACTCATTCGCACAGAAGGAGACATCTGGGCAACGGTACAAGCCATAAACTTCCGGTCAGTGACCCAACCGCTCTATGTGATTTTAGCACCTGATGAAACGCAGCTGACGCCTGCTGTGGGGTATTCCGAGGTAAATACGGTCGAAAAGTATAAGGAATTCTTAGAAGACGGCCTTGAGGCTTTTGAGCAATGGAAGGAAGAGCAGAAGGAGGTAGAGGATGGCGAAAAGTAATCGCGTTATTTTGATAATTGTGATGCTAGGCTCCCTCCGCATGGGTGTACCTGCGCTATATGGCCAATCAACAAAACCAGAGGCTGAGGCACACGTAGACTTGGTTAAGTGGTCCTCAGCTATGAAGTATGTTTCGACCGATAGCCTAGAAATCACTTTTCATGTAGAACTTGCTCCTGGGTGGGCAATCTATAGCCAATATCAGCAGGGCACAGGCCCTCTTCCCACGTCGATAAATGTATTGAATGTGCCGCAGGTGTCATTTAGTGAGCAAAGTGCCTTTGGGTCAGATGGCTACGATTCCATATGGGATTTACCCATAAAGAAGTTTGTAAACGAAGTATCTTTTATCTCATCTCCTTTTGTTCTTCCATTGGAACAACCGATTACTACCTCCGTAAAGGGACACTACGAATTTATGATATGCGACAGCATGCAGTGTTTACCTCCGGAGTGGGTAGACTTTGAGATACAAATTCCAGGTCAGGAATAGAAAAATGTTGCGATAAACTATCGATGGATGCCTTGGCCCATTGATTTATTGGTTCCGCGACAATTTTTAGATGAGTAACAACTCGTAACCGTAAGACCGACTACAAGAATCAGGGCAACATAAGTTAAAAAGCGTTTCATAGGATTCTTTCTTTAGTGAAAGATACACAGCATTATTAAAACGAAGCGTATAATGAAGGCACTAGCCTAAAAATCTAAGGTTAAGTTTCCTCCGACTTGGGGTGATTTCTTTTTGGCAAGCGCCTTATTCTTCTCTGGCAAGGGCTGTTCCTCCTTAGGACTTTCTAAGGCTGGACTAACATCAACAACTTTTCCTCGTCTAGGATCGTTTGTAAACTTGTTTCCTTGTGACTTCCATCCTTTAACATCAATAAAGCTGCTTAGGGCGATGACCTCCTCTGTCTTTTCCTTTGCACTACCCTTCAGTACGGTAATTTTTACTTGAGGCTCAGGGTGGAGGCTAACAAATAGGAGTTTGGATGACGCGTGTTCCCCAATAAAGTTGAATAATTGATCATCGGTCTTTGTTTCGATATGGAAGCGTTTAACATATTCCGTTTTGCTCGATCCATCGAGATAGACTGCCGTAACTACATCCGACGGCTGCCACTTATATATGTGAGCAATGCCCGACAGGGGTAGTTTTTTGTTTACCTCGGGATGAAAGGTCTCGTAGCAGCCATTTTGGTGCACAACGACTACCTTGTCTGAGGTGTCAAAACTACCAATGGCTTGTCCTCGCTCTTCGCCATTAATGCGACCTGTTGCGCTATCAAAGAAAAAGGCCTTTCCTCCAAAGGTCGAAGGGCCAATAGAGACTTGGTCAACCTTTCGGATAGGGTACTTTGTTATCACATTCCCCGCGGACATTCTTCCTTTGACGTTGATGTCGGTGAAGTTATACTCAAACTCTTTTTGACGTGCTGTACAATTCGGACTGAGTTTGATGCGAACCGTCTCAGATTCCCCATTGGGGTGCATGGCAAAATAGAGCACCTTGGCTTTGTCGCTCTTGGTAATTTGGTAGGCCTTGTCCCGCACCATGGAAGTCACAGCAAAGCGCTTCACATAGTTTTTGCCAGAAGTCAGGTCAGTATAGATTATATGATAAATCCGACGATCCTCATTTTTCTTCCATACCGCGACATACAAGATGTCTTTCCCTACAAACTTTTTATCCTCAATGCGAGAGATAATCATACTCCCGTCCTTTTTAAAGGCAATGACATCATCAATATCAGAGCAGTCCGTGATAAAGGTGTCTTTTTTAAGCCCCATGCCTACAAAGCCTTCCTTGAGATTTGCATAGAGTTTTACATTGTTGGCAGCAACATGTTTTATCTTGATCGCTTCGAAGCTTTGTAATTCCGTTCGTCGAACTTTGTCATTTCCGTAGGTCTTTTTGATGCGTTCAAAATAAGCGATGGTGTAGTCGGTGAGGTGGGCTAGGTGATTTTTGACTTCGGCTAGTTTCTCTTCTAAGCCATGGATAATTTCATCTGCTTTGAAGCTATCGAATTTCGAAATCCGTTTGATTTTGATTTCCGTCAGTTTAAGAATGTCATCTTCGGTAATATCCCGCATTAGGCTGAATGCAGAGGCGCTTTTATTGATTCGAGAAGGGGTTGATACGTGTTTATGCATTCCCTGATCTATAGCGGCTATTACAGCCTCCCATGTTTCACACTCCTCTATATCTCTATAGATTCTTTGCTCAATAAAAATCTTTTCCAAAGAAGCCAAGTGCCATTTTTGCTCGAGCTGCTCCTTTTCATTTTCCAATTCCCATTGAAGAAGGTTTTTAGTTTCCTCTACATTGAGTTTTAAGATGTCATGGACTGAAAGAAAGTGAGGCTTGTCCTCATAAATGATGCATGCATTGGGCGCGAGTGAAACTTTACAATTGGTAAAGGCATAGAGAGCATCTATCGTTACATCAGGACTTACTCCAGCAGGTAACTCAACTTCTATATCAACTTCTTTCGCGGTGTTATCGACAACCTTCTTAATGCGAATTTTACCCTTGTCATTGGCTTTAATAATTGAGTCTATGATGGCTTGAGTAGTCGTCCCATACGGGATTTCGCGTATGCGCAATGTTTTTTTGTCTGCAACTTCAATACGTGCTCTAACCTTGACCCGTCCACCTCTTTTTCCTGCTTGGTAGTCGCTAGCATCCATAAGTCCGCCTGTTGCAAAGTCTGGCACAAGCTTAAAGGAGCGACCTTTTAGGTGGTGAATGGCGGCTTGACAAAGCTCATTGAAATTATGAGGTAAGATTTTAGTGGAAAGTCCTACTGCAATTCCATCTGCTCCTTGGGCAAGCAGTAAAGGAAACTTAGCGGGTAAATGAATCGGTTCTTTTTTCCTTCCGTCATAGGATAGTTGCCAATGCGTCGTATTGCCATTGAACAATACGTCAAGAGCGAACTTGGTTAGTCGTGCTTCGATATATCGGGGTGCCGCAGCAGGATCCCCCGTACGAACATCTCCCCAGTTTCCTTGACAATCAATCAGCAGGTTCTTTTGCCCAAGATTAACTAAGGCGTCACCAATCGCTGCATCACCATGAGGGTGGTATTGCATGGTTTGACCTATGATGTTCGCCACCTTGTGGTAGCGTCCATCATCCATGGTTTTCATAGCATGAAGTATTCTGCGTTGAACGGGCTTCATCCCATCCTTAAGCGCAGGCACTGCTCGCTCTAAAATTACATAGCTTGCGTAGTCTAAAAACCAATCTTTATACAGCCCGCTAACTTTCGAATCGGACATAGAGGTATTGGGCGCGGGATTTTCTGACATAATTCTCACTATAAATGTAGGTTCCCAATATATTTACGCGGTGAATTTTATCCACTTCATTTCTGTGGATGCTTCAGTCAATGGCTATTAATTATACACTGTAAAGCCCCATCGGCGTGCAAAGAGAGGAATTGATACAACAATATCAGCAGTCATCCATGCTGCAAGATGTGGTTTCCCATTTAACCGAGGGAGACAAGGGAAGTGCAATCCACCTTAATGATGTGCATGGTTCTTCTTTAGCCTTTATCATTGCGGCGTCTTATCAGTTGCATAAAGGAAACCATATTGTCCTCTGTCGAGATCGTGAGGAGGCGGCGTTTTTAATGCAGGATTTACAGTTTGTGCTTCCTAAAAAAGAGATTTACAGCTTTCCCTCCTCCTTTAAACAGTTAGGTCAAATTCACCAATCGGACTCAGGGAACATCCAAATGCGGACAGAGGCCATCACTCAGTTAACGAGTAATGCCATTCAGTCCATGTTGATTGTTTCGTATCCGGATGCCCTACTCGAGCGGGTCGTTAAAAAATCAGTGCTCAAAGAGACGCGTCTGGATATTGAAGTAGGGGAGACCTTTGACATTGATTTCATGTTAGAGTTGCTTATTACGTATAATTTTGAGCGCGTCAATTTTGTATATGAGCCCGGTCAATTTTCTATTCGCGGTGACATCATTGACATTTACTCCTTTGCGAACGCGAACCCTTATCGAATAGAAGTTTTTGATAACGAGGTTGAGAGTATTCGACTTTTTGATCCTGTGAGTCAGCGATCAGAAAAAAAGGTCCTTCGGGTTTCCATTTTGCCCAATGGTCAACAAAACTTCACAGTTGAGGAGCAAGTCTCTCTTTTCCAGGCGATTCCTAGTAACACCACATGTTGGATTAATGATGTGGCCATGTGTTTGGAGACCGTAGACGAGGGTATGGCAAAAGCTATTGCTTGCTACGAAAAACTTGATTTTGATGAGGAGGATTTTGATGGGGAGGATAGCATTCGCGTCCATCCTGAAAAGCGTTTTGAAACTTCTCCGCGCATCAAAGGATACCTTGAAGATATTCACCTTGTTGAGTGGGGCAACAAGATCTATTCAAAGGCTATGGAGGTCTTCGACTTTGGCATTGACCCTCAACCTGTATTTAATCGAAATGTAGAGTTGCTGGTAGAGGATCTGCAGGCCAAAAAGGAGGCTGGGTATGAACTAATCTTGGCCACAGAACATGCCAAGCACTACAACCGGGTACAGGGTATATTACAAGATGTCGAGGCGAATATCACCATGCATCCGCTCAATTTGGACCTGCATGGGGGCTTTGTAGATAATCAAAACAAGATTCTTGTATACACAGACCATCAGATCTTTAGTCGCTACCATAAGGCAAACATTCGAAAAAATCGAAGTAGTAGTCGCGCACAACTGATGAAAACACTCAAAGAGTGGAAGCCAGGAGACTATGTTGTCCATATCGACCATGGTATTGGAGTGTATTCAGGATTGGAAAAGCTTGATATTGCTGGTCGTGTGCAGGAGTCCATTCGAATCATATATCAAAACAACGATTTGCTCTATGTCAGTATTAATGCACTTCATAAAATTTCAAAGTATTCAGGCAAGGATGGTAAGAAACCCAAAATTCATCGACTAGGGTCAGATGCTTGGGCGAAAACCAAAACCAAAACCAAAAAGAAAATCAAGCAGGTTGCCTATGACTTAATCAAGTTGTACGCTCAGCGAAAAACCCAAAAAGGCTTTGCCTTTTCACCGGATACTTACTTACAGCATGAGTTGGAAGCCTCCTTTTTCTATCAGGATACTCCCGATCAAGAAAAAACAAGCCTTGAGGTAAAAAAGGACATGGAGAGCGATGTGCCCATGGATCGCTTATTATGCGGTGACGTAGGCTTTGGTAAAACAGAAGTAGCCATACGGGCAGCCTTTAAGGCGGTTACCGACAACAAACAGGTCGCCATTCTTGTGCCCACTACCATTTTGGCCGCACAACATCACAAGACCCTCTCTGACCGACTTCGCGATTTCCCAGTGACCATTGAATATGTCAATCGCTTTCGCAGTGCGGCAGAGAAAAAGGCGATTTATGAAAAACTTGCCCAAGGTAAAATTGACATCTGTATAGGCACTCATTCCTTAGTGGGTAAAGCGGTGCAATGGAAGGATCTTGGACTTCTTATAGTCGATGAGGAACAAAAGTTTGGCGTCGGCGTCAAGGAAAAACTTAAAACTATTAAGCTCAACGTGGATACATTAACCTTGACGGCCACACCGATTCCACGAACTCTACAGTTCAGTCTTATGGGGGCAAGGGATTTGTCTGTGATTCGAACGCCTCCTGAAAATCGTCAACCCGTGCATACCGAAGTCCATACGTTTAGTACGGAAGTCATTGCTGATGCGATACAGTTTGAGCTGTACCGAGGGGGACAAGTCTTCTTTGTCCATAACCGCATAAAGGACATAGAGGAAATCAAGCAAATGCTTGAACGTATGTTGAGCAATGTGCGCATTGCTGTTGGTCATGGTCAAATGGAGGGTCAAGCACTTGAGCGCGTAATGGTAGACTTTGTTGATGGTCAATACGATGTCCTCTTATCGACCAACATTATTGAAACGGGATTGGATATTCCTAATGCCAATACCATTATCATAAATGGAGCGCATATGTTTGGCTTGTCGGATTTACACCAATTGCGTGGACGGGTAGGGCGTTCGAGTCGAAAAGCCTATTGTTATTTGTTTACCCCTCCTATATCCACGCTTTCGCAAGATGCCCGATTGCGCTTAAAGACCATTGAAGAGTTTGCTGATATCGGAAGTGGTTTTAATATCGCTATGCGTGATCTAGACATTCGTGGTGCGGGCAATCTATTGGGAGGAGAGCAGAGCGGGTTTATGAACGACTTAGGTTTTCAGACCTACCACAAAATTTTAGATGAGACCATTCAAGAGCTTAAGGCCACGGAATTTGTTGAGCTCTACAAGGCAGAAATCGCTGAAAAGAGAGAATATGTCAGGGATTGTCAGATTGATACGGATCTTCCCATGCACATTCCAAATGACTATGTAAACAGCGTGCCTGAACGCCTCGCTTTATACACTTCACTTAATGCACTCAAGGATAACAAAGGGCTTCAAGCGTTTTTAGAGGATGTGCAAGACCGCTTTGGAAAAGTGCCGGAAGAAGTGAAAGAGTTGTGCAACGCAATACGACTAAAATGGGTCGGAAAAACCTTAGCGCTCGAACGAATCATAGCAAAGAAGGGTAAGCTCACCTGTTACTTCAGCTCCAATCAAAAGGCAATGTTCTATGCATCAGATGCCTTTGGCAAGGTCATGGCTTATGTAAATTCCAATCCTACTGCTATGCGCTTGAAGCAAACCGAAAAGCATTTAATTCTTATTGTAGACCAGGTCTCTACTGTTGAAGATGCCTATCAAAAACTTCGATCGATGGAGGCCTATGTATATGGGGATACTTAACCTTTAAGAGCAATCATTGAGATTTCAACTTTTACATCTTTAGGAAGTCGACTAACTTCTACGGTTTCGCGCGCTGGCGCATCTTCGCCTATATAGGAGCCATAGACTGCATTAACTGCATTAAAGTCATCCATTGACTTGAGAAAAATACTGGTCTTTGCCACATGGTCAAAGTTCATCCCCGCGGCTTCTAACACGGCCTGCAAGTTTTTCATGACTTGATGGGCTTGGTCGCTGATATCATCGCCGGCATAGTTCATCGCCCCGTCATAAGGGATTTGACCGCTTATAAATAAGGTATTTCCTGCTAAAATGGCTTGACTGTATGGCCCAATCGGTGCCGGAGCATTTGAGGTTTCAATAACTTTTTTCATAGTGTATGACTTAGATTTACGTTGTGCAAGAAAAGATAGGCATTCATACTGATATTCAGAGCAAGGAAGTCTCCTACATATTCCATCAGATGTTTACTGATTGGTTGGGTATGGGTTGGTCCTTTACAGATCTCTCTGGTCTGGATTCAGGCCAATATGCGTTTACGATTTCTTATGCTAAAGAGCCCAGTAGCCAAGCCGACCTATGTCTTGGTCGGAGTGATTGGTCTTTTAATGAGGAGGAATGGATGGATTCACCGCTGATATCAGCTGCTGGACTTGTGGGTTTTAAAAAAGTAGTGCAAGGCGCGCTTGGCTTTGATTTTTTTGCGACACTTTTTTTTACGTTAACCAGAAAGGAAGAAACCTACAGCTCAGATGATTGGGATCGCCATGGACGCTTTTCCTATGAGTATTCTCTTCTTGAATCCCACCATCTTTTAGAGCGTCCCTTTTTAGAGGAATACATTCAGTTTCTTGTAGCACAAATGACTAAAAAAGGCCTAAAGGTGGATTGTAGAAAATCTCCTCATGTGCTGACGATGGATTTGGACTTTGCTTTTGAATGGTATGCAAGACCACTTCCACTGATTTTGGCATCCCTTATCAAATCACCGAGTCGTTATCCCGGATGGAAAACCTTGCGCTCCATTCGTAAGGGGCAAAAACATGATCCGTATGATGTCATGGAGGAAATACATCAGTGGGCTGAAGCGCAGGAAGTAGACCTTCGAATTTTTCTCCCAGTAGGAAGGCGAGGTAGCATGGATCGCCATGTCGACCCATTCAACAAAGCTTTTACATCTTGGCTTAAGCCCTGGAGTGAGGTAGTTGATTTTGGACTTCATCCAACCTATGCCTTGGGCTCTTGGGATTCACCTCGGCGGTGGGAAGTCATGGCAGCTGAAATAAAGCATTTTGAGTCTCTGGTGGATCAGCCGTGCCATCACATACGTATGCATTACTTACGATGTAGGCCCCATGAAGATTATCCAAAATTTTCAAGCCTTGGAATACAAAATGATTGGTCGATGGGCTATGGTAATCGTCCAGGCTTTCGATCAGGAATAAGCAGACCATATCGGTTCTTTGAAGAAGATAAACCCTTTGACAAACTTCTTCGAATTCACCCTCTACCGCTTATGGATTCGACCTTTGTTTATCATAGGTCATCCAATGGTTTAGAGGATTGGAAGCAAAAGGTGGGAGCGTATCTAGGCCATGCGGAGAACCTTGGTTATCCTTTAGTGTTTAATCTACATAACAACCTTATTGCCGACCACAATGAGTATTGGACCGCTTTTAAAAAGTCCTTAGAAAACCTATAGTCCATTGAAGAATTCATCACCAATACACACAACTTGGCGCTGGGTAAAGCGAGAGGAAATTGACGATAAACGATGGAATGGCGTGGTGCATTTCGCACCCAATGCTATGCCTTATGCCTATACGTGGTATCTCGATGCGGTAGCCATGGACTGGGAAGGTCTTATCGCAGGGGATTATGAGGCCGTTTTTCCGGTTCCCTTTCGCCAAAAGTGGGGTATATCCTACGCCTATCAACCCCCGTTTACCCAACAATTGGGGATGTACAGCCAGCAGGGAAGTCAAGTAATCGATATTGAAGGGGCCCTCTCCTTACTTGTCGAACGTTTTCCATTAGTTGAAATTCAGCTTAACTCGGGCAATACAGTCCCGGATCATTTTAATATTACTTCTCGACCCAATTTTGAACTGGCTTTGAATGCGCCCTACGACGCACTTGAAGCAAAGTATTCAGGGAATCTCAAGCGCTCTCTAAAAAAAGCGGATAAGTTTACTATTCATACCACCCAAAGTATCTCTCCAGAAACGTTCACGTCGTTTTATCTGAAGCATATGCGATCTAAAGATTCTTCAATAGACCAAACGACAAAGCATACCATGCATAGGCTGATCTACAAGGCACAATCCTATGGTTTGGGAAGCATTATTGGTGCGTACCTAGAAGATGAGCTTATTGCGGCAAACTTTTTTTTATCAGGTCCTATGCGTATTATAAACCTTATGCCGGTTTCCTCACCGAAAGGAAAGGAGGTTAATGCGATGCATGTTATTATGAATCAGTGTGTTATAAAGAATGCTGATCAGATGAAGTACCTGGATTTTGAAGGATCAGCACTGGATGGAGTCGCCCGATTTTACAAAGGTTTTGGAGCCGAAGGCAAGGAATATGCTTTTCTTAAGCATGAAGCATTGCCATTTCCTTACAGTCTTTTGCGAAAAATTTCCAAGAGAAAGTACCGTTAAAACCCCATAGATAGAAAATCCTTGCTATCTTTAGTAGCTACCAAAATCTAGGATGATGCGTCGACTTTTAATGTTTCTTTCTTTTTGTACTCTTCTCAGTACAGCGAATTCTCAAGACATTCACTTTAGCCAGTATTACGCATCACCGCTCACCCTTAACCCTGCATTGACAGGACTCCACGGTGGAGACTTCAGAGCAGTGGTAAATTATCGAAGCCAGTGGTTTGCGATTCCTACCTTTTCGTCATGGGCCCCTTACACGACAGTTCAGGCCTCTTTTGATGCTCGCCTTTTTCCCGAAAGAATGAGAGAAAACATTCTGGGTATGGGATTAGCATTTTATAATGATGCCGCTGGAAACGGAAATTTAACAACGCGCGCAGGCTTATTTTCTCTATCCTATCATCAAGGACTTGATCGCTTTGGGCGCTCAAACCTTGGCTTAGGTCTTCAGACAGGATATGTTTCAAAGCGAGTGAATGAAGGTGATCTAATTTTTGAACAACAGTGGGATGCTGGTGCCAACGCTTTCAACCCATTGGCATTTAATGGAGAGTCTTTTCAAAATGGAAATATCAGTTATCCAGAGGTTAATGCTGGCGCTCTTTTCAGCTCCCAACCCAATGAAAAGTTTGGATACCTGTTCGGTGTAGGGGTAAATCATGTACATCAGCCCAACGAAAGTTTTTTAGGTGAAGACAATAAGCTCAATACGCGCATCAATGCTCATGCAGCTGCGCAAATCAAGGTCGGCGACTATTCATACATCACGCCTACGGTGCTCTACATGCTTCAAGGCAATGCTCAGCAAGCGAATGTGGGTTCTGGCTTTGAATACGAGCTTGCGGATAATGTATCCGCCTTTGCTGGAGGATGGGCTCGATTAGTAGGAGGAATCAATGGTTTTGGAATCGATGCAATCATCGGTGTTATAGGAGTAGATGCATACAACATGCGTGCAGCGTTATCCTATGACGTAACCTTGTCGGATCTTCGCGTGCCTACAAATTCCAACGGCGCCTTAGAGTTGTCTTTGATATACACGCATAATAAGCAAGGTCCAATGGCTATTGATTATAACAGATTCTGTCCTAAGTTTTAAGAAGGGTACTTGAGAAAAATTCTACTATTTGGGCTTTTAAGTCTATTTCTATCTCTTAATATTTGTGCGCAAGCTCCAGGCTGTCCCAATATAGTTGCTGGCCCTCCAATTACCTTGCAATGCACGGATTCTTGCACGCAACTATCGTCTACCTTCTTGGCTACTGGAGAAACAACGTCCTACGGGGTTTCTTCAATTCCATATGCCCCGCCATATCCTTATGGATTAGGAACGCCAACTTCAGTTAATACGGATGACGTATGGAGTAATATCATCAGCCTTCCATTTACCTTCTGTTTTTTTGGAAACACTTATAATCAATTAACAATAGGTAGCAATGGTGTTATATCATTTGACCTTGCCTACGCTGACCCAATTTTAAATCCACATCCTATTTTATTTGGTGAGCCATATTGCGAGTATAGTTTTACGAATTCGTTGCCAAGTTCTCTATTGCCGACCAACTCAATTATGGGGATCTACCACGACATTGACCCATCTGTGTGCGGTACGATTCGCTACGCGAACTTGGGTAGCTATCCGTGCAGAACATTTGTTGTGAACTTTGACAATGTATGTCACTTTAGTTGTAATAATTTAGTAAGCCGCCATCAGATTGTGATTTATGAGTCTACGAATGCGATAGAGGTTTATGTAGAAAGCAAGCCAACTTGCGCCTCATGGAATTCTGGCAATGCGCTCATTGGTATCCAAAATGCAGCAGGCAATGTTTCTTACGTACCACCTAATCGAAATACAGGGCCATGGTCGGTAAATACGCCGGAGGCTTGGCGCTTTTTACCTAATGGTACGCCGAATTATAGTATAGAATGGACGGATCAAAATGGGACGGTAGTCGGCAGTGGGGCAAACGTCCAAGTATGTCCTACAACTAATGAAGTATATACTGCAGAAATTATCTATACCAATTGTGATGGGTCCGTTGTGGTCGATACCGATAATCAAGCGGTTAACTTTACGTCTGATCTTACCTTGACTACGGTCCTTGTGGACACCAGTGATTGTGGGCAATCCAATGGCAGTGCCCAAGCTAGTGTTGTCTCTGGCGGCGGTGGAGGGGTGCAGTGGCAATGGGACAATGGAGAGACAACAGCATTAGCTGTGAATCTTTCCGCTGGATTTCATTGTGTAACGGCTACCGACGCAAGTGGTTGTTCCGATTCCTCTTGTGTTTTCATTCCTATTCGAGGACCCTTTATTGACTCTATGACCTCTAGTCCAGATACCTGTGTGGCTGGCGTAGGTTCAGCTACGGTAAACTTCACCGGCGGGCAAGCACCGATAACTTTTCAATGGGATGATCCTTTGGGTCAGACAAGTCCTACGGCGGTTGGATTATCACCGGGCTTGTACGAGTTGACCCTTCGTGATGCCCTAGGCTGTGAGATACGCGATACAGTGACTATCGATAATCTTGGGGAAAGTCCTTCCCTTATCATGAGTTCTGATTCGGTAAGCTGTTTTGGAGACAGTGATGGTGTAGCCGTGGTGCAGACGCTAGGAGGTGTTCTTCCTATTACAATTCAGTGGAGCGACCCGCTAAGTCAAGGAACAGACACGGCCTCTGGTTTAGTTGCAGGTAACTACAGTGTAGTGGTTTCTAATGCCTTTGGTTGCTCGACGATTGACTCGGTGGAAGTAAGCAGTCCAGCCCTTTTAACCATCGCGGAGACAGTTACTGATGAGACTTGTTTCGGTCTTTCGGATGGTTTGATTGAAGTAAGCGCTTCAGGAGGCTCCGGCGAGATTACATGGTCTTTAGATACCTTGACTCAAATTGGTTCCATAGTAGAATTCGATAATTTACCTTCCGGCACATATCAAGTAACCGCGACAGATGATAATGCATGCCAGGCCAATGGAAGTTATTCTATTGCTCTAGGCACAAATATCAGCCTCAATATAGGAGGTAGTAACGTGGCCTGTCAGGGAGGAAGTGGCGGACAGATTATCGTCTCTTCTTCTGCTGCAACTGCTTTTCAGGCTCGTCTTTTGGATTCTAATGGACTTCTTCTTCAAAGTAATGTCACAGGCCTATTCAGTAATTTATCAGCCGGCACCTATCAAATTGAGTTTGTAGAAGATGGCACAGGGTGTCGAGGGGATAGTGTGTTTACCTTGTCTGAGCCATTAGCAAATAGCTACAGTGCCCAATCTGTGGCTAC
>PKDX01000055.1 GCA_002862745.1 Bacteroidota bacterium
TTGTTATATAGGCATTAAGGTCGGTTTCAATCTCTCCTCCAACGTGTTGGTTATACAACCCAGTGACTTGCGACCAGGTTTGATCAACATTCTTTTTTGACATCGAGTTATCGATAATCGGATAAAACCGATCGTAGAGGGATTGACGAGCATTGTTCTCTAAAAATTGAGTAGCCGCATCATCCTCCCCATTGAGTATTTGTACCACATCTTGGAAGGTGATGTTTTGGATAACTTCCTTAAAAACCTCCTTGGCTTCTCCTGCAGCATCCTCCGCCGCTCGATTCATACTTTCCTCAAAATTTTCCATAGCGCGTGCTACTGCATTATTGACAACGGGTATATTTCGGGACTTGTCAATGACTCGCTGCGCCTCACTAGGGACAACGATTTTTATTGCTGCATTGCCAAGAAAACCATTCACCGCACTCGCTTGGTATACTGAAGTATCCGTACTTACATGGAGCGCTTCTCGCAACCCCCTTCGAATCTCATCTTGGCTTAGTGTGGTCTGCTCCGCTGAGGCCACTTGTGCGATAGATTTAAATACATCGCATGACGATAGACAGATTATCATTGGAATACACAGTGTAGAAATGAATCGTACCATAACAGAGATTTTTGTTCTATGTTGAATGTATGAATTTTGAAGTAGAACATTGGAAGCACACCATGAACAATCTTTCGGAGAATATCGTCGAGAAAGAATACATCTGGCTCATTGAGCAAATTGAAAAGGCCCTTTCCTCAAATCCTTCAAAATTGCGACAAATCCTTTACCAAATAGACATTGAGGAGGCCAAGATTGCCACAGTCTTCACTCAATCACCGAGCCATACTTGGGCAAAAGAACTTGCCGATCTTATGATACATCGTGAGCTCAAAAAAAGAGAAACAAGAAGGAAATACCGCTGCGATGAGGGTGATGGGTTTTTCGATTAGTATAACCCTACGCTAATCACTGTGCATTTTGTACCTTCCTAAAAAATGAGCGCATGTCGTATTCTCCAAATCATCCTGACTTAACTACATGGTTATCTATTGATGCTGGCACGGATTTTCCGGTGCAAAATTTACCATTTGGAATCTTTTCAACTGAAGATCGAAATGAGCGACCTGGAGTAGCTATTGGTCAATACATACTAGATCTTCAGCTTCTTGGAGAAGCCAATTTACTCGACCTAGAGGCCCCTTACTTTGAGCTAGAAACGCTCAATACATTTTTTAGCTATGGTCGAAAGGAGATAACACGAGTTCGCGACCAGATTTCCCGTCTGCTAACCGGAGACAGCAGCAAACTAAAAGATCATCAAGATCGAGAAGCGTTTTTTGTCCTACAGTCTGATGCTACTATGCACCTTCCTTTTACGATTGGTGATTACACCGACTTTTACTCCAGTGAAGATCATGCTAGGAATGTAGGCACCATGTTTAGGGATCCCGACAATGCCCTCCTGCCCAATTGGAAGCATATTCCAGTAGGCTATCACGGACGAGCCTCCTCCATTGTGGTTAGTGGCACTTCCATTCATAGACCCAAAGGACAAACCCTTCCGCAAGATGCTTCATCCCCTGTATACCGCCCGAGCCAATTAGTGGATTTTGAGTTGGAAATGGCCTTTGTTACGTGTGGCGAAAATAGACTGGGTGAGCCTATATCAATAGACCAAACCGAAGACCATATCGGTGGAATCATGCTATTTAATGATTTATCCGCAAGAGATATACAAAAATGGGAATACGTCCCCTTGGGGCCATTTCTCGCAAAGAACTTTGGATCGATTCTTTCCCCCTGGGTAGTTACACTTGATGCCTTGGAACCCTTTCGGATAGACAGCCCTCTACAAGATGACCCAAAGCCACTACCCTATCTTCAATATCAAGGAAAAGGGCATTTTGATGTAAATCTAGAAGTAGCCATCACTGAAGAGAGTGGTGAAACGACAACCATTTGCCAATCCAACTTCAAGTACATGTATTGGAACATGTTCCAGCAACTAGCCCATCAGACGGTAAATGGTTGTAACGTTCGAACAGGAGATCTTTATGCCTCGGGTACCATTTCAGGACCGGAACCAACTTCATATGGCTCAATGTTAGAACTTGCTTGGCGAGGAAGTAAACCCATTCAACTTAATAGCGGCAACGAGCGCAAGTTTTTGGCGGACGGAGACACCTGCACAATGCGCGGTTATGCGGAAAAGGATGGCGTGCGCATAGGTTTTGGGCCTTGCTCATTTACATTGCTCCCTTCGAAATCTTAATTTAATCTGTGGTATGACAGACATAGTTAGCTATAATCCCTATGATTTACCATTACGTGATCGCCATCGATTGCTGACCGGTGCCGTTGGCCCTCGACCCATTTGTTGGGCAAGCACCCTTTCCAAAGAGGGCAATGCCAATCTTGCCCCATATAGTTTTTTCAATCTGTTTAGCTCAAATCCTCCCATTATCGTCTTTTCATCTAATCGACGCGGCCGAGATAACACAACAAAGGATACCTATCATAACCTTCTCGATAATGGCGAAGTAGTGGTCAACATGGTTTCCTATGATCTAGTGCATCAGATGAATATCTCCTCCACTGATTACGCAGAGAATATTAATGAGTTTTCAAAAGCAGGAGTAACCCCCATTGCCTCCGAAGTGGTAAAACCATTTCGAGTAAAGGAAGCCAAGGTGCAATTAGAATGCACTCTTGAAGACACGAAACATTTAGGAAATGAAGGAGGGGCAGGCACCCTGTTTATTTGTGCTATTCAAAAGATTCACATCCATACCTCAATCCTCGCGGAGGATGGGCTAATTGATTCACAAAAAATTGATCTAGTGGGACGACTTGGACGAAATGACTACCTGCGGGCATCCGGAGATGCCATCTTTAGTATCAATAATCCGTTTGAAAAGCAAAACGTAGGATTTGACAACCTACCCAAAGGACTTGTGGAAAGCAAAATCCTTACTGGGGCAGAACTCGCTCAGCTCGCTATGGAAACACAGCTTCCTTCAGAAGAAGACTTACTCAATCACCAGGAAGAAACACCTGATCATGAAGAGAAGCTTCATCAAATGATTCGAGAAAAGATAAAAGAAGGAGGCTATCAAGCGAGTCTTGCGCTAGCCATGAACTTCTATAAACGTTAGTCTATATTATTGTTGAGGTAAGCGTTGTCTTTACGAATCTCATATTGATTCCCTTTATCATCTCCAGGACCTATTGTGAACGATGAAGCATCACCAATACCTTGAGCCTCATTGCTGATCGATGTGTCTCGTCGCAGATAACTTGGCTCGTTATACATTCGGTCACCTTGGCTTGGTTCACGCCACTTTGCACTTACATGACGCAATCGCTCTACCCGATCAACTGCTTTGAACTGCGGATCATTGGTCTCAGAAGATAACCCAGAAGGTTCAGCATTTTGGTTCGTGAGACCAACCGGCTCAACATCGGACTCTATTACATCATCTAACGTAAGCATAGTTTGGCCTACAGTATTTGACGTCGAAGTTTCTTGCATAGTTGGCTCTAAGACATCACTGCTTGTCGCATCCGGATGTGATTGACTTTCAAGAGATACAGCACTTACTTCTTCAATTGGCTGACCTGTATCTGATGAATGGTTAAAGCCGGTAGCAATCAAAGTAACTTTTAATTCTTCATCAAGATCATCACTGAGAGAAGTACCGAAAATCATATCACATATCTCTCCTGTTTCATCCTGAATTTGATCAGAAATCAACTGAATCTCATCAAGCGTTACCTCTTTACTTCCGCTTGTTATGTTCAACAAAACATGTTTTGCACCTCGAATACTCTGCGAGAATAACAGGGGTGAATCCAGAGCTTGACTGCATGCCATTTCCGCCCGATTATCACCACTTCCAATACCCTCTCCCATGATGGCCACACCAGAATCTTTCATGACCACTCGTACATCGGCAAAGTCAATGTTAATTAGTCCTTTAATCGTAATGATCTCACTTATGGTTCGGGCCGCAATTGCCAAAATCTCATTGGCTTTATCAAATGCCTCTCGGAAAGGAAGACCACCATGACACTGACGCACGTAATCATTTTTAATGACAATAAGACAATCCACTTGATCACGAATAAGCTCTAACCCTTCTTCTGCTTGTTTTGTCTTGCGTTTTCCTTCAAACTCAAAAGGCATGGTAACTATACCTACACTCAATAAGTCCATTTCTCTCGCCAATTGACCTACTACAGGAGCTGCACCCGTTCCTGTGCCACCTCCCAAACATGCGGTTATGAATACCATTCTAGCTTGATCACCAAGCATGGTTTTAAGCGCTTGCTTTGACTCAATCATCGCCTCTGCCCCAATGGCTGGATCAGAACCAGCACCTAATCCCTTGGTTAACTCTGGACCTAATTGGAGTTTGTTAGGAATTGCACTGTCATTTAATGCCTGTGCATCCGTATTGCACACTATGTAATCCACTCCTTCTATGCCTGACTTATGCATAAAATTAACTGCATTACTTCCTCCCCCTCCAACTCCTATAACCTTGATTATTGATGACATAGATAAAATAGGTTTAGTTAAAATCCTCGTGCTCAGGTCCACCAAGCAGTATCTCTTTCAAATTCATTCCACTAAACCCGCCAAGTAGCTTACTCAGAACAGCAGGTTTAGCACTTTTTCCTAATGTTTGCTCAAATCGGAAACCCATTTCACATAGACCGATTCCCGTAGCAAATAGCGGGTGACGCAGCTCAGCATCGAAATTATTTGCCAGGCGCTCAATGGGCTCACCAACGCGCGTATCGATTCCAGTAACGTACTCGGCAAGTTGAGAGATATGCCTCAATTTGGACCCACCTCCTGTGAGCACAATGCCTGCAAGGAGCTTACCATGATATCCCGAAGCACGAATTTCCATATCTACCAACTCAAAAATTTCGCCCATTCGACATTTGATAATTTCCGATAAAGTTTGTACCGAGATTTGCCTTGGCTGTCCCCCATTAACCCTTGGAATTGAAACGACTTGATGCTTTGTCGAGTCTACAGAAATCGCGACGCCAAACTTTGTTTTAAGTTTTTCAGCTTGATCTTCAAGAATATGACACCCATGTTGGATGTCATTTGTGATAACCTGTCCCCCAAAAGGAATAACTGCTGAGTGGCGAATAACATTCTTATGGAAGATGGCAATATCAGTTGTACCACCGCCGATGTCCACAAGAACCACTCCCGCCTCTTTTTCTTTTTCAGAAAGAACTGCTGCCGATGAGGCAATGGGTTCTAAGACTAAATTCTTTAAGGTAAGTCCTGCACGCTTGATCGATTCTTCGATCATTTTTGCTGCTTGGATTTTTCCTGTAATTACATGGAAGTTTGCACTCAAACGACTACCCATACAACCCACGGGCTCCAGAATATTGGTTTGGCCATCTATAGTATATTCTTGGGGTAGAACGTGAATAATTCGCTCATCAGGACCTACAGCAGTATTGTACATTTCCCGAGTCAACCGCTGTACTTCATCTTCTGTGATATCCGTATTGGGTTCTTGCATATTGATGACATGCATTTGCTGACTGCTTCGAATATGCGAACCTGCAATTCCCACATAGACTTCATCAATCGTTTGCCCTGAAGAGGCTTCTGCTATACTTACCGCCTTCTCGATGGCTTCTTGTGTCTGTCGTACATTTTGGACTTGGCCACGAACTACACCATAGGACGGAGCTTTACCTACGGCAATAATCTCTAGCTTACCCTCTTCAAGCTTTTTTGCAACAAGAGCGGTAACCTTTGTGGTTCCAATATCAATACCAACACAAATGTTGTTTTCCATTTCTTTCTTTTATTTCTTTAGTTCTGTTTGAGACGACATATTACCTGACCTTCATAGCGCGTATCCAATTCCTCAACCTGTTGCCAATCCAAAGAATGAAACTTAGCTTGATAGAAAGCACTTAGATCTTGCATTTCCTTCTCAACAGCATCTGGACGTCCAATTCGCACATGATGCCCGCTAATTGATGTAACCAAGGTTAACTGGTTTGCAGTATCCAAGTGAATTTGCTCTACAATCGCTTCAAGGAAGGGATCTTCGCTTATCGATTCAGCATATTCTCTCAATGTATTTTTCAAAGAAAATTCAGCCCAAAAGTGATCATCCGGTATACTACCAGAACACACTAATAGCTTTCCTATAAAGATATCAGATACGGGGGCTGAGTTGCCATTTTTGTCAACATAGTATTGAACACCATGATTGTTTATAATATGAAAGAGCGCATGCTTTGGCTGAATGTCTACAGAGAGAATTCCCTCATTGTTCAGATAAACTTCCGCATTGTCAATCCACTGGGAATTGGATAATCTTGATTCTATCACCTCTTCCTTGATCGCTGAACGCTTGGTTTTACCCACTTGAAGATTATATTCCTCGGTTAGAATTGCAAGAACAAAAGCCTCATCAATCATGGCACCATCGCCTTCACTTAGCTGTATATCTATTTCATTTACAGTACTTTGCATCCAAAAACGATCCATTTCTGAAAAGGACAATAAGGCTACAATTCCAAGAAGAATAAACGCAGTATTGAGCAATTGCGCTCGAGAAAAATTCTTACGCTTTACCATAGGTCAAATCAAGTTTTTGCTGAATGGAAGGAATCAATGCGGAGATATCTCCAGCTCCCGCAGAGACGACAAAGCCCTTAGGTAAAGTGTCTACAAGAGACAACACTTCCTCTTTATCGTGTTGTAGTGTTCTGCAAGAAATCGTAACGTGATCAGCAACTAATGCGCTAGTCACCCCCTTAATAGGTTCTTCACGAGCCGGATAAATCGGAAGAAGAATCACTTGGTCTGCTGCACTTAATGCCTCACCAAACTCCTTGGCGAGCATTTGCGTTCGAGTAAACAGATGGGGTTGAAAGATTATAACCACTGGCCAGTTAGGCTCCATGCTTCGCAGTCCGTGAATCAAGGCAGTAATCTCACTTGGATGATGGGCATAGTCATCTATATACGTCCATCCCTCTCCACCCGTTATGACTTGGAAACGGCGTTTTACGCCGGGGAAAGTTGATAACGCGTCCATGGCACTTTCAATCGAAAGATTATGATTTTGAGCCACCGCAATTGACGCTATAGCATTTTTGACATTATGAATACCCCCGAGTGGGAGTTTACCACTGTACTCCTTACTTCCTACGGTAAAGACATAGGTAAAGGCATCGCCATCCCATTGAGCTTTACTCAACCTCCAATCCTTTTGAGAGGATAATCCATAGGTTGCTCGAGATAGACTGGGATTGCACGACCTAGGTATACTGACACTAGGGCCAATAATTAAGTGTCCATCAGAGGCAATACGACGAATAAAACACTCAAATCCACGTTGAACACCTTGTAAATCGCCATAGATTTCTAAATGATCGGCATCGATAGTTGATATAACTGCCGTGTTTGGTCTCAAGTGTAAAAATGACCGATCAAACTCATCAGCTTCGACCAAAAAGATATCTCCGTCTCCTACTAGTCCACCTTCTTGACCAACAAATTGTCCTCCGATAAATCCGGTGACTGACTTAGAATTAGCCATAAATACGTGGGTAATCATAGAGGTAATGGTTGTCTTACCATGGCTTCCCGCAACTGCTATTGTCGTTCGATTTTGAGTCAATAAACCCAAACACTCTGAGCGTTTTAACAGACTAACGGACTTGCGTTGAATGGCTTGTAAAAACACAGGATTATCCTTACTTATAGCAGGAGTGTATACAACTAAATCAACCGCTGCAGGAATTACATCATCCAATGTATATCCAATTCGTGCACCCCTAGCCTCCAAGTGCTGAGTTATAGAAGTAGCCTTGCGATCATATCCAGATACATCAAGCCCCTGATTGAGAAAATAGTGGGCAAGCGTGTTCATCCCTGCGCCGCCAATTCCAATAAAATATATATGGCGAACTTGGGTTAAATCATGTTGATGTAAGTAATGTGGAAGGTTGCATTCTTTTACAATGTATTGCACAATATCGTGCGCTGCATAAGGTTTAGCAAATTGCTCAAGCGCAATAGACAGCTCTTCTTGCCGCTTCCTGTCTTCTAACAAATGAATCACTTCATGGCCCATTTTATCTCGGGCATTCTCATCGGAAATTTTAAGTATGGCCCGAGCATCCACCATAGCTTGTGCATTTTTGTTCTGATGATCTTCAGTAACATTAGGGGATGGGATTAAAATCGAAGGCTTAGCAATTAAGGCTAACTCAGAAATGGTCGAAGCACCTGCTCTAGCAACAATAACATCCGCTGCTAAGTAGGCTAGATCCATTCGATCAACATAAGCCATCACTTTAACACGTTCACCATGATGAGCTTTAAACCGCTCATAATAATAGGAACCCGACTGCCATAGTACTTGAATTCCCTTTTCTTGAAACAGCGGAAGTGCTAAGGCCATGCTATCATTGAGGGTTTGCGCCCCTAGACTTCCACCCGTCATAAATACTATAGGGCGTGTGGAATCAAGATCGAAGTGTTCGCATGCTTCTTCTTTCGAAATCGAGGGGTCCACCGTGGAACGAATGGGATTTCCCGTAATTTCTAACGACGTCTCAGTGAAGTATTGTTGCATATTAGGATAGGCCACAAAAGCCGCCTTAACCTTTTTTGCAAGAAGTCTATTGGTCTTACCTGGTGCTGCATTTTGCTCCTGCAAATACGTTGGAAGCCCCATCCATTGAGCCATTTTTAAACAGGGCCCACTAGCAAATCCTCCTAGACCAATGACAGCATCGGGACTAAAGGATTTCAAAACCTTGTAGACTTTAACGAAGCTTATCAGAAGCCGAAAGGGAAAAAGCAAATTAGCCATAGAAAAACCAGGCTGGATTCCGCGAACAGGAAGCCCCACAATAGAGTAACCAGCCTCCGGAACCCTTTTCATTTCAACCTTGCCATTGGCTCCAACAAAAAGAATTTCAACCTCATAGGGCAACTCCTTAAGCGCATCAGCAATAGCAATAGCAGGGTAAACATGACCTCCTGTGCCACCACCACTTAGTATAATGCGTAGAGGAAGTCTTGGAGCCATAATTTATATGCGATTTATATGTTTCACCTGACTGCCCTCCACCTCTTGCTTGTCTTGATTGACCTCCTGACTCACACTAAGAATTATTCCCATGGCAATGCTTGTAAAGATCATAGAGCTACCCCCCATACTTACCATAGGAAGGGTAAGCCCGGTAACAGGAAAGAGATTTACCGCAACCGCCATATTTGTAAATGCCTGGAATACAATTAATAGACACAACCCAAACGCAAGGAAAACGGGGTAAGCCTTGGGCGCCTTGAGTACCATGCGAATGGTTCGAAAAAGTATAATTAGATATAAGAGTATCATCACAAATCCCCCTAACAGACCATACTCTTCAATGATGATTGCATAGATATAATCTGAGTAGGGGTGCGGTAAGAAGTTTTTCTGTTTTGAGTTACCCGGACCGTTAGGGAAAATTCCTCCTCGTGCAATGGCGATTTCGGCCTGTCGAACTTGGTACATATCCATCGCCTTTTCACTCGGATTAGAATATCCTTCGATTCGGTGTTTCCAAGTCAAGAGCCGTCCCGCACTCTCAAGGTTAGTATCGGGTGTATTTTTTAGAAAAAGTATAAAAAGAACTGCCACCAAGAGCATGAGTGCCGCAACACTGACAAGTTGAAGTAAATGGACGCGGCCAATAAATAAGAGTATAAAGGAGGTTGCAAAAAGAATGACTGCCGTAGACAAATCATGGATTGCAATCAGAAAACATATACCAACAATAAAGGCGATTGCTGGCACAAAAGTTTCCTTAAAAGACTTGATCGTATCTTGTTTAAGGGATAAATACCGAGCTAAGTACATCACCAGAGTAATCTTTGCAAAGTCAGACACCTGAAAACTTATGCCAAAAACCCTCACCCACCGGCGGGCATCATTAATATCATTACCCCAGAAAAGAACAAGAATGAGAAGAAAAATACTCAATCCAAAGAATGGGAAAAAGATGTTTTGAGCAAATAATCGATAGGGTAACAAATGAAAAAACCACATCAACAATAGACCAATACCGGCCATTAGAAATTGCTTCCCCAAGTAATGTTCTGTATTGCCATCTTGCAACTTATAGGCTAAAGTCCCTGTGGAAGAATACACCGCAAGCATGCCAAAAATGGAAAGCATTATAACGGCAAACCATATTACACGGTCACCTTGTATTAAACGGCTATACCTTGATATCATAACTCACGCACGGCCTGTTTAAATTGATCTCCACGATCTTCAAAATTGGAAAATCGATCGAAGGAAGCACATGCAGGAGAGAGAATAACGCTATCCCCCGGATCAGAAAACTGATAAGAGACTTGAACAGCCTCAGCCATTGAGGAAACATTGATACAGATTCCAACATGCTTGGCAAAAGCCTCATGTAGTTTACGATTGTCGGCGCCAATACAAACAAGAGACTTCACTTTTTGATGAACGAGCCCCTCAAGAATTGAATAGTCATTCCCTTTATCGACTCCTCCAGCAATCCAAACCACGTCGGTAGTCATGGCCTCTAATGCATACCACGTAGAGTTTACATTGGTTGCCTTTGAGTCATTGATAAAACTCCTACCTCCAATACGTAAAACCCTTTCCATTCGGTGAGGTAATCCGTCAAAACGTTCCAAACTCTGCCGAATACTTGGATTGGTTACCTCTAAGGCGCGAGCAGCCATTCCAGCAGCAAGAGAATTATATACATTATGATTTCCCTTTAAGATTAAATCGTTCATAGCAATAGTTATAGGGTTTGTAGAAAAGTTAAAATGAATCTCGCCGTCCTTGGCAAAGGCTAAGCAAGCAGTTTGTTGAATTGAAAATTGTTGAATCATAGCACGACTTCCCTCTTGGTCAAGTAACTGAGCAATGGGTTGGTCATCTGCTGACAGAATTAGAATATCCTCTGGCTGCTGATTTTTAGTAATGCGCCATTTCGATTGGGCATACAAGTCTATAGAGCCATTGTATCGATCTAGGTGATCAGGGGTAATGTTTAATATCACGGCAATATCCGGACGAAACGCATCGATATCATCGAGTTGGAAACTACTGACTTCGACAACGAAGCAATCCACATCGTGTTCGGCGACAAAGCGTGCATAGCTCGTACCTACATTACCAACGAGTGCAGAGGGAATGCCTGCTCGCTGTACCATATCAAAAATCCAATTTACCGTAGTCGTTTTGCCGTTGCTGCCTGTCACAGCAATTACCTTTCCTTTATGAAAAAGCCATGCCCACTCTAATTCACTAATTATTTTTTGTCCTCGCTCACCCGCATCGATAAGCATTGGAATATGGTTGGGAATACCCGGACTTTTTATAATTAAATCAGCCGCCTGAATTCGAGAAAGATCATGCCCTCCTTCTTCATAGGGGATATCATATTGGTGCAAGTCCTCTTTGAAGCGAGCCTTAATCATAGCAGCATCGCTCACAAAAACTTCATATCCTTTCTTTGCAGCCAAGATAGCCGCTCCAACTCCAGACTCACCACCACCTAGGACCACAATGGACGTCGATAAATTATATGTCGGCTTAACCATCATCGAATCTTGAGGGTTATGATTGAAAATGCCGCCATTGCAATGGCTATAATCCAAAAACGCGTCACGATCTTCGTCTCATGCCAACCTTTCTTTTGATAATGGTGATGGAGAGGAGACATCAAAAAGATCCGTTGTCCTACCCCTGTTTTTTTCTTAGTGTACTTAAAATAGGCTACCTGAAGAATCACCGAGAGGTTCTCAATTAAAAAGATTGCGCAAAGGACCGGTATGAGTAATTCCTTGCGCAACAAGATCGCTAAAGAGGCTATAATCCCACCAAGCGCAAGGCTACCAGTATCTCCCATGAATACCGTTGCAGGATAACTATTGTACCACAAAAAGCCGACACAAGCTCCGACAAAGGCGGCGAGGTAAACGACGGTTTCTTGGGAGTTAGGTATGTACAGTACGTTAAAATATTCCGCCAGAACAATATTTGACGAGACATAGGCAAAAACAAACAGGGTAACCCCTACGATAGCGCTTGTTCCTGTAGCAAGACCGTCTAACCCGTCGGTAAGATTGGCTCCGTTGGATACAGCCGCAATGATAAATATGACCATCGGGATAAAAAAGAGCCAAGCATATTTCCTTGTCTTCTCACTCTGTGTAATCCACACTAATGGTGCCTCATAATTGAATTCGTTACCCTTAAAGAAGGGGATATTTGTCACAGGCTCCTTGATTTTAACAAAGAAATGCCTGTCACCACCTTCATCGCGCATAGAAGATATTCGAGAGGACTCAAAGCGCTCCACCTCATGTTGAGCAATCTCCTGCTTTACGTAGATTTCTGGATGGAGATATACAGCACATCCAACGATAAGTCCCAAGCCCACTTGGCCCAATATTTTAAATCGTCCGGCAAGTCCTTTCTTGTTTTTTCTGTAGACTTTTATATAATCATCTAAAAAACCAATCAGCCCCATCCAAATCGTACTTACAATGAGTAATTGGGTATAGATATTTTTTAAATCACCGAATAGGATTAGCGGAATGAGAATAGCCGCTAGAATTATAATCCCGCCCATAGTCGGCGTGCCCGCCTTTTCCTTTTGACCTTCTAATCCCAAATCCCGGATAGACTCTCCGATTTGTTTCTTACGCAGGATGTTAATTATACGGCCCCCAAAGATTAGCGAAATGAGAAGGGACACAAAAAGTGCAAGTCCTGCCCGTACAGAAACATACTGCATGATACCTTCTCCATAGAAGTCATAATTAGATGATAGAAAGTTCCAAAAATGATAAATCATGACCCCACAGATTTAAGTGCATCAAATAAAACTTTACCATCGTCAAAAGGAAAGACCTTGTCCCCAAAGACTTGAGTCGTTTCATGCCCCTTGCCTGCCACAAGGACAATATCATTGGGCTGAGCCATACCTACCGCTTTATATATTGCCTCCTTTCGGTCAACTATAATCGAACACTTCCGTCGAGAGGAGAGCTCAACTCCCTGAAGCATGGCTTCACAGATATCTTCAGCCTCCTCATTCCGTGGATTATCTGCAGTAAAAATTACTTGGTCGCTTAATCGAGCGGATAATTGACCCATTTTGGGACGCTTGGTAATATCTCGATTCCCACCACAACCAATTACGGTTATGACACGCATTCCTCCACGTAGAACCTCTCGTATCACCTCTAACACTTTCTGAACAGCATCAGGCGTATGCGCATAATCAATTATGCCTGTTACCTGAGTTGCCTCAGTTAACACAATTTCCATCCGACCCTTAGCCCCTCGTATAACAGATAGCGTGCGTAGTATATCCTCTTCTTTGCTCCCCAGCAAATGAGAAGCAGCATAGACCCCTAATAAATTTGTGGCGTTAAAACCACCAATCATATGGGTATGTACTTCAGCACCATCAATATTGAGGACTAATCCAGCAATATCCTGCTCCAATACTCGAACGCGGTAATCTGATGGGCCATATTGACTGTAACTATAAATTGAGGCCTTGGTGTTTTGCACCATATAGCTCCCATTTTTATCATCAATGTTTACCAGGGCAAAAGCCGATGAATGGAGGCCATCGAATGCAAGCTTTTTAGCATCCCGATAGGCTTTCATTGATTTATGATAGTCCAGATGATCATGCGTCAAATTCGTGAAAATCATACCATCAAAAGCTAGAGCGGATGGACGGCGCTGAATCAATCCATGAGAAGAAACCTCCATAAATACGTGACTACAATTGAAATTTGCCATCTCGCGTAGCATGGAAGAAATCTGTCGTGCATCAGGAGTTGTATGGGTAGCTTCTATTACCCGGCTCCCAATGCGAATGACATTTGTTGAGATCAAGCCGCACATATGACCAAGTTGCGTATGAAGCTCCCATAGCATACTTGCAATGCTTGTCTTGCCGTTCGTTCCTGTTACGCCCACAAGCTTTAGCGTCTTGGAGGGGTTGTCATACCAATTTTCACAAAGCCTAGCATAGGCCTTATCACTTCGTAAAACTCGGATATACACCACTTGATCATCTACAGACTCAGGTATTCGCTCGCACAAAATGGCACGGGCTCCTGCTTTTATAGCCTGATCAATGTAATCGTGTCCATCAACATGGCTTCCAGTTATCGCCACAAACATCATGTCTGATTCCACTTTGCGGGAATCGGAAGTAAAATCTTGAATGGCTAGGTCTGTATTACCCAGCACCTCCAGCATGTTGACTTCATACAATATGTCGCGTACGTTTTTCATTGCAAAACAAGATGTATTTTACTATTCTTATCAACGACACTTCCTGCCTCTGGCCACTGTGTTGCCACATAACCATGGCCCTCACAACTCACCCTGTAGCCATATCTTGAGCAAAGACTTACCGCGTCAGACAACCCCATTCCCATTAAGTAGGGAACTCTATTTTCTTCCGTTCTATATTGGTCATCCGTGCTGATTGTTGCATAATCATTGGACTCGCCTAAATCAACTTGGCTAATCGCATAGAGTGGCTGCTCTGAATCAATGTTTAACAGGTTGGAAAGAATCTTCCAATCTTCCGAAAGCATTGAACTCATTGTTACTCCATCGCTTGCAAGCAATGCCGAAGGCATTTGACTTTGCTCTCCTATTCTGGCATAAGCGAATTCAGCTATGTCCCCGAATACCGGAGCAGCCGTACTCCCACCACCAATACCGTCATGTTCCTTGGCATCGATGTACGATAAAACGACAATCATGCTGTATTGAGGTTTCTCAACAGGGAAGAATCCGCAAAACAGCGCCCGCTTTATGTCATCCTCATACGCATAATCACCATCTTTAATCATGGTAGTACCTGTTTTACCACATATCGAGACATTGCGGGAAGAAAGGGCATTATGCGCCGTTCCCCGCGAGTCATTAACGACAAGCTTCATCATCGAAGTAAGATTTTGAGCTGTTTCGGGAGACATTAATTTACCTAGCTCAATGGTGGGAAATGTCTTGACGGTTTGACCAAGCTTACTCGTATGACTTACCAAACGAGGTTGCACAGCAATACCATTATTGGCAATCGCATTGTAGTGTGTTAAAATATGCAAGGCCGTAAGTCGCAGGCCATAGCCAAAAGACTTCCATGCTTTATCAATAATGCCCCAAGATTCAACCGCGGGAATCTGTAATCCCTCTTCTCCATGTATTGTTATTCCTGTCTTTTCATAAGGGAATTGTTCAAAGAGAGCATCGCGAAAAGACACATTATTTGGAAAAAGTTCATCTACCATTTGAACTATACCAATATTAGAAGAGTACTTTATGATGTCATACGCATCATAGTAGTCTTTCTTTGGCCTAGATGAAATAGGAACCTTTATGCCTGCCACGCGAAATTCACCATTGTGCATAGAGACCAGTTTATCTAGAGGCATACCATGTTCTAAGAGGGCCGCCATGACAGGTATCTTCATCGTAGATCCAGGTTCGAATAGAGTCCCTACAGCATGGTTATACTGTTCAACATACTCCCCTTCGCCATTGCGTTCTAGGTTGACCATGGTCAATACATTGCCTGTCTTGACTTCCATCAATAAGACACATCCATTTTTTGCATCGTACTCCTCTAAGCTTTTTCGTAAGGTTGCATCTGCAAAATCTTGCAGATCAATGTCTAATGTTGTATGAATATCTAATCCGGGATCGGGCTCAACATCATCACGTTCGATGTGCGGCAATGTCGTTTGCTGGGACACAACCTTTCTAAAGACCAGACCCTTTTCACCTTCTAACTCTGTATTGAAGTAGTGCTCAAGTCCAACAATTCCTTGAGACGTATCCCCTGTTTGTCGTGTATAGCCTATCGTGCGTTGAGCCAGTCCTCCAAAAGGAAGCATCCGGTCGATAGAATGCTCAATGATTAGACCTGATGTATAACGACCTCGATCAAACCAAGGAAACGATTTAATGCGCTCTTTTTGACTGTAGGTTAAATCATCAGCTAAAAAATAATACCGCGCACCATCGAGATAGCCCTGTTGTATGTGGTCCATCCATTGCTCACTTGTTTTATAATTGAATACAGAGGCAAGTGAATCACATAACTCAGGAAGCAATTGAATAAACTCCTCGCCTTGGACACCCTCAATCTTAAAATCCATATGTAACGAATACAGTTTAACCGTAGTCGAAAGGAGTCTGCCATCTGAAGTGAGTAGATTACCTCGCTGGGCAGGAATCACTTCAACGGTTACCTCCAGGCTATCCGATTCGGCGATCAATTCGTCACCATATTTGTATTGGGTAATCCCAGCTCGTCCAAAAATGACCAGTGCAAAAATTGCCAGTGTAATGCCCACAACCCAAACACGCCATATGATATCAACTCGCTTATTCATCAGCGGATATTTTGATTGACTCTAAGGGTTGGTTGGGCACCTGAAGACCTATTGTATCTACGCTTTTACTGACTACCATTAAGGTAGACTCCTGCATAAAGTCAGCCTTTTCATTGAGATAGGTCCAACGCAATTCATCAATAGCATCCTGATCTCGATCGTACTCCTTTAACATGGACTCCACTTGATGATTGTTAGCAACATGAATTCCACATAAGACCGCAAGAAATATCACAAAAGGCATACTTCCCCACTGGCTGCTTACTTTTTTAAGCGGTGCCTTATCCGGTGTGGTATTTGACGATTTGCTCATGATTTATTTTGCCTCTTGGTCTACCTTACATGCTACGCGAAGCCTTGCACTACGAGCTCGACTATTTTTTGCCACCTCTTCTGAACTAGGCGTCTGGCTATGTACTTTATCCTCCTTCCAATTGGATGGCTGGGCCCCAAAAATCGGGTCATACGATTCTTCAGACGAGCCGAGTCCTTTAATCGCTCTTTTCACCAAACGATCCTCCAGCGAATGAAAGGTTATAATTGCCATATACCCGCCTGGCTTTATACATTTAGGCAGGCTATCAAGAAAATCCGTTAAAGAAGACAGTTCTTCATTTACCGCAATACGCAGGGCCTGATAAACTTGTGCTAAATATTTTTCTCTAGGACCACGGATTACCGGTTTGATCCAGGCATTGAAATCTTGGGTTGTTTTAATACTGCCGATCGAAGGATGGGCTTGAAGTCTTTTGACAAGCTCCTTTGCATTACGCACCTCACCATAACTCGAAAACATATTGAGGAGGTCTTCAGGTGTAGATTCCGATAAAATATCCTTAGCAGTCTTTCCATGATTATAATTCATCCTCATATCTAGAGGACCGTCAAAACGAGTGGAAAATCCCCTTGTACCCTCGTCAAATTGATGGGATGAAACTCCTAAATCAGCTAGTACGCCGTCAACTTGACCAATTTCAAAATAGTTAAGAAAGGATTGGATGAAGCGGAAATTCCTCGGAATAAAAAGAAGCCGCTCATCGGATAGCAAATCGGCATTGAGCTTAGCATCTGGATCTTGATCAAAGGCAATCAGCCTTCCCTTTGAACCGAGACGGCTAAGAATAACGCGACTGTGTCCACCGCCGCCAAAGGTTGCATCGACATAGGTACCATTTTCCTGGATATGCAATGCGTCAACGGCTTCTTCAAGCATAACTGGAATATGGTATTTATCCATCACCATCATTCGTCAACCGATAAATCGCCAAGTACATCCTCTGCTAAGTCTGCAAAGTTGTCCGAACTTATATTGAGTTCAGCTTCATAACGCTTGCTATCCCAAAGCTCTAAGGTGTTTTTTCCCGGCGTTAGAATGGCCTCGCCAGTTATTCCAGCATATTCAAGCAGATGCTTCGGAAGATTTAATCGATCTTGCCCATCGAGCACCACCTCGGTGGCTCCTCGCATAAAGTATCGAATAAAGCTTCTCTCCTTTTTCTTAAACTGATTTAAGCGCTCTATTCTTGCCCTAACCTTTTCCCATACATCAATAGGGTAGATCTCAAGACAGGACTCAAAGCCACGATTGACGACAAAACGGCCTTTGTTTTCCGGCTTCATTTGTTGCTTTAAACCACCCGGCAAACGCATGCGACCTTTTGCATCGATCTTAACGGTATGTTCTCCTAAAAACGCCACTTTTCTTTCTAGTGTAGATAAAACTACATTAAAAAGCCAATTATTACCACTTTTTACCACCTGCAACCACCAACATTTCTTCCACATGAATCATCAAAGATGGTGGATAACTACATGTATAGTCGGTTTATTAAGGGCTTAGCCACCTTTATCAACAGGTTTTTTTGAGAAAAAAATATTCGTAAATAGCCGATTTATTCAGCAATTGCATGTATTCCTGGTAAGGTTTTACCCTCGAGAAGCTCCAAAAGTGCGCCGCCGCCAGTACTGATAAAAGACATCGATGACGCTAAGCCAAACTGATGTACGGCGGCCACAGAGTCTCCTCCGCCTACTAGGGTGTAAGCTCCTTGATTGGAAACGTTTGCAAGCGCTTCAGCTACCGCCTTACTCCCTGCCTGGAAAGAAGGCATTTCAAAAACCCCCATTGGGCCGTTCCATATAATGGTTTTAGCTTGTGCGATCACCTCAGTATAGTGTGCTGCTGCCTGCGGACCAATATCAAGCCCCATCCAATCTTCAGGGATATCATCACTTGCACAAACCTGGGTATTCGCATCATTGGAGAATGCATCAGCACATACGGAATCAGCAGGAAGGTGTATCGTACAACCTTCAGCAGCTGCTAATTCCAGCAATCGCCTTGCATCATCAAAACGATCTTCTTCGCATAAAGAATTCCCTATTTGACCACCCTGAGCAGCCTTAAACGTGTAGGACATTCCGCCGCCAATAAGAATGGCATCCACCTTCCGGCAAAGATTTTCAATAATCATCAGTTTATCCGACACCTTCGCACCTCCTAATATGGCCACTTTGGGTGCATCACCTTGAGAAAGCGCATTATTTGCATTGTCAATCTCCGCTTGCATGAGTAAGCCAAATACTCTGTGATCGGGAGAAAAGAATTGAGCTATACCTGCAGTTGATGCGTGAGCGCGATGCGCCGTCCCAAAGGCATCGTTAACATATACATCACCCCATGAGGCCAACTGCTCTGCAAACGCAAGATCATTTTTCTTTTCCTCAGGATAAAACCGAAGATTTTCCAGGAGAACAACAGATGGATTGGATGCCAAGCACGCTGCCTGAAGAGAAGCATCTCCACAATCCTCAACAAAGGCAACGGGTCTCCCAAGTTTATCTTCTAACGTTGAAACAATTTGCTGTAGAGACTTATCCTTATCAGCACCATACTTAACTGCCTTTACAGCTTGTTTGGGTCGCCCTAAGTGAGACATTAATACCAATTGACCACCTTGGCCTAGAACATATTGTAAGGTTGGTAATGCAGCATCAATACGCGCTGTGTTTGTGATTTCTCCTGAAGCATTGATCGGAACATTAAAGTCTACACGCATCACAACACGCTTTCCTTGCAGAGCAAGATTTTTCATGGTTAATGTTTAGCGTGTAAACATACGGCGTAACTCGACGAATATCATAGCCGCGTTTACAGCGACCATCGTCACAACAACAAAGCCCAAGAAAACAAAAGTTTTCCAAGACAGCACCTGGCCTTCCACCGCAAAGCTAAACCCATCTAGAAAGGGTAAAACCACCATGGTCTTTATACCATACACCACAAAAAACGCCACGACCGATACGATTAGAAAAAGCAGGGCCAATCCCTTTACATACCACATCAAAACAGTAACTGGTCGAACTCCTTGGATCAATATAGATTCAATTTGATTTTTAGATCGCGTCAACATTAACTGAACGGTCAGCAGAACACCTGTCAAGCTAAGCAATAGCACAAAGAAGCCCAACATACCTACGGCGATAAATGCACCACGAAAAAGAGCAGCGTTTTCCCCGGTTCTCAGCTTGGTCTCATTGGTTTCATATCCATGGTCTGCAAGGTACTGTTTGAGCTCTACTATGCGTTCAAGAGCAAATCTGACGGCAATCCGTTTTGAAAGTGTATCGCTTTCTGCCTTAGGATTTGCAAACGTTGTATTAAGATGCTCTAAAAAATCACAGGGGACCAAGACAGCGCTGATTCGATCACTGTAACCCGCAATTCTTGCATTAAACGAAGCCTTTGTTGGATACCGAAGAGAATCCGAGGGCAGCAACTTGAGCTTAAGAGAAGTTAAGTCGTCTTCCGCCAAGGAAATAAATCCGCTAGTGAGTACACTGGATAAGCGAAGAAAATCTTTGGGAAGAAGAATAGGCACATCCATCATACCATCTTCAGATAATGACCAAGACCAATCCGAATCAATGCCATCAATTATGGCTGGATCCACACACTCAACCCCAAACATATCGCTTCGGATCGGAGCACCTTTGACGTCGATAAGCAGAGACATATTGACCAAATTCCTTTGAAAGGGATACACATTGATCACGGAGGACAGCGAGTCGAGTGAATCCAATTCCGATTGTCTGAAAAATACTTCCTCAGCATCACCAAATCCCGTCTCGGTAACAGGCTTAGAGAGAATCATTACATCTTCCCCTATTCCCTCTTGGCTAGCGTCTCTAATGGATTGATAATCAATAAATCCCTGCATCGCAATGGCCATCAACACGAAACTAAACAGCAGGCCAGCAACTTGCATTACGAGTTGGCTTGGGCGCAATCCACTAATTAAAATCCGTGTAAGAAATGGCGGCCTTCTCATACCTTTTTAATCGTTAAGTCTATGAGTTTATTATCCGTGTCCAGCGAGGTAATGATCAGCCCTGCATGCTTGGATTGGATATCATCTAAAACAAGCTCCCATACAATTGCTTGGTTAGCCTTATCGAGATGGCTAAACGGTTCATCAAGCAAAAGCCATTGATACGGCTTCGACAAAGCCCTTAACAGGGCAATTCGCTGGCGTTGGCCAAAAGACAGAATAGACGTCTTTTTGTGGAGTAAGGATTGAATACCCAAGCGCTCTGCCCAAGCTTCGATTTGATCTCGACTCGCCGAGCCTTCAAAACGGCTCGCTACAAACTGAATATTCTCCAATGCCGTAAGGTTGTCAAACAAGCGTAATCCCTGAGGAACAATGGAAAGACTGTGAGCACGCCAAGCTGACCATTGGTTGTCAGTCCACTTACTTGTTGGAGCGTCTTGAATAATCAAGTTCCCAGAATAATCTTTTCGAATTCCCGCAATTAAAGAAAGCGCCGTTGTTTTACCGCGACCACTTTCAGCAAAAATCCCATAAGTCTCTCCCTGAGTGAATGTGTGCCGACCATGCCACAATGTATCCTCGCTACGACCTAACTCACGCAGAGGATGCGGCATTACATCATGAAAAACAATATCGGCCATTTGTTTAACGGTTTAGTCAAGCATTCCGAGCTCCTGTGCATAACGATTTAATACCTGCCAAATTGTTATCAATGGATTGTCTTCCGTATTATCAAGGGCTAACACAAACTCCATTTCGCCCTGTGCGCTTACTGAAAAGGAAAGGTGCGACATAAGATTGACGATGTCATCCACAGCTTGTTCTGATAACTCTACATTCTCTAGGTTAAGCTCCAAAATCTCCTTAGTAATATCACTAAACTTAGGTCCATAATCCTTGCCATTCAAACTGACGTAGAAAGCAATAGGGTTGCGC
Source organism: Bacteroidota bacterium (assembly GCA_002862745.1). GTDB lineage: Bacteria > Bacteroidota > Bacteroidia > Chitinophagales > UBA8649 > UBA8649. Next base: position 21,746 of record PKDX01000055.1, read on the forward strand.
TGTAAGATCTCTTGAATTTCATCACCGATTGCGTTGTCTTGTCCATAGCCTGCATTCCGAATGAAGAGACTCACATCATCATTGTGTCCATTTACATTATTGGCTGAATCCAGTCCATCTTTCATCCCGAGAATGAGGGTATAACCATCAGATGTTTTCACAAGCTGTCTTCCTGAATACGGTAGGACATAAAGCGATTCGTATAGTGCATTCATAGCCGAATCATTTTCAAACAATAAGTCAAGAGAAAGTCCACGATCCTGAATAAGCCCGTAGGATAAATCTGTAACTGTTTGACTGAACAGAGAGTCGCCCTCTTCCAGGCCAATATGTAGATGCATTTCATCAATTGGGCTAAACATCTCCTCTAGGTCAATACTTACAGCTCCTGCAATCAACCCATTAAGTGATGTCATTAATTCCTCAATTGTCCATTGTTTACCTTCCAATGCTGGAACGAATGCTCCAAGTTGCGCATCAATTTCTTCAAGCGAAAGGGGTTGTTCCCCAATTAAACCCTCTTGAACTAATGCATCAAGGTTGTTGTATAGGGTATCCATATCCAATGCAATGGAAAAAGCGACCTGAGGATTGCCGCTTGAATGAAGGTTGTCGCTTGCCTCCTTAGATAAGCCTTGTTTTGCCAAAAAAGCAAAGGGATTTGGTCCTTTGACAGCAACCTTTGAGGATAGGATAAATTGCCCCGAATCAATGGTCAAGTAACATTGAATGGAACGTATTCCATTCGCACTAATCTTAGGCGATAAAAGACCATTAGGGTCCATTGATGCCAACTCCGAGGAGAATATGTCATAAACTTCTTCATCAACTGCCTCAACGTTCACGAAAACTGCAACTTCCTCAGCCTCCTTGTGAAATGCCTTGAAATCCTCATGTTGCTCGATGCAATTCTTTCGATCTGGATTTTCTATTCGGTAACGCGCCCACTCCTGCATGGAATCAAGACTCACCGAAGGAGAATAATTAAGTGTAAACAACGCCGCTTTATGATCCCAAGTGACAAGTAGCGAAGAGTCCTTCATCGTCAATTGGGAAGAGTTGTTGCCCTCATCTATGGTGAAGGTGTCTTGGCAAAAAATGGCTTCTAAAAATTTTTTGAATTTGTTTTTATTCGTGAGCGCCAAGACGACATGAGTTGACGAGGTGTTGTTTATTGGGTCGGCCATGGTAAAGCCATAAATCTCTCCACCTCTAGTCCATGCGGTATGTTGTAAATCAATTCCAAACTTCATCGGATTTTTGGGCAGCTGACATGCCGTTGAATCTTCCTTGGATAACTTCTCCACTAAAGCACTATTGGCAATTTCCTTGTAGTGTCCTTTCAAATTTGCAATAAAGGTGTACGGCTCAATTTTTATCACAACTAAGGCATCTTTGGGTATATAGCGCGTCAACGCATCATGGGGTCTGGGCCAAAACTGAACGATTCCAATAACTAATAGGAGTAAAGAGGCAATTCCTAGGCCTCTCAGAATTTTCTTGCGGCGGGCGGACTTCGGTGGTATCAAATTTGAAGATTGGTCTGACATCGAATAAATATTTCCACAAATATGACAATTATATCCTAGCTCCGCTTTAGTATCATCAATACAGCCCCGAAGATTTAACGGATTTTATGTGGAATTAGAAAAATTTACTACACTCAGTCCTTTCGTAAACTAAATTTCTTAATTATATTCGCGTTCCCTAGACGAAAGTCACGTTGAATTACCAAGACGATTCAACGGAGTTAAACAACTCAAATGGCCCCTTCGTCTATCGGCTAGGACGCCAGGTTTTCATCCTGGAAAGAGGGGTTCGATTCCCCTAGGGGCTACGAAACCCGCTTGAAATCATTCAGAGGACAAGCGGGTTTTTTAATGGCATTTTTTTGCTTTTTTTACAACCACGCATTGAATTTGGCTGTTTCTTTGCAAGATAGATTTGCAAGGGCTTATGAAGACGCTGTACAAAGATTTAGTAGAACAAACCCACACTTTTCCTCAAGAGGAATTCCGTGTGCAGGATGGGAATCTTATGTTCCATGAGATCGACCTTGTTGGCTTAGTTCAACGCCATGGCAGTCCATTAAAAATCACCTACCTCCCGAGAATAAGCGAGCAAATTCGTAAAACAAAGTCTTGGTTCGCTGAAGCCATGCAAAAAACAAACTATCAAGGTCAATATTCTTTTGCCTATTGCACGAAAAGCGCTCACTTTTCATTTATTCTCGAAGAGTGCTTAAAAAATCAAGTGGATCTTGAGACCTCCTCAGCCTTCGATATATCCATTATCCAAGAACTCAAAAAGCAGGGTAAACTTCCAGCAAAAACCAATATAATCTGTAATGGGTTTAAGCCCGATGCCTATATCCAAGGAATCGCTGAACTTATAAATTCTGCAGAGCATAGGGTCACACCGATTTTTGATCATAAAAGAGAGCCCATCGAGCTCATTAACTACTTAGAAAAACCCTGCCCTGTGGGAATACGAATTGCCTCAGAAGAAGAACCTAAGTTTCAATTTTATACCTCACGCCTTGGCGTGCGTTACAGGGAAGTGGTCAGTTTGTACCGGGAAGTGATCAGTCAGTTTGACCTCTATGAATTGAAGATGCTTCATTTCTTTATTAACACAGGTATTAACGACACCTCCTACTATTGGAATGAACTACTGAAATCCGTAAGGGTATATTGTGAACTAAAAAAGATTTGTCCGACTCTTGATACCTTAAATATCGGGGGAGGATTCCCCATTAAAAATTCCTTGTCATTTGATTTTGACTACGCCTACATGATTGAAGAAATCATACATCAAATCAAAACGGTCTGCAATGAAGAAGGTGTAGAGGAACCCAATATCTATACCGAATTTGGATCATACACAGTTGGAGAAAGTGGTGCTTTACTCTTTAAAGTACTGGGGCAAAAGCACCAAAACGACCGAGAGCGGTGGAATATGATTGACAGCAGTTTTATGACAACCATACCGGATTCCTGGGCACTCAACAAGAAGTTCTTACTCATGGCCGTCAATAACTGGAATACCGAATATGAACGAGTACTTCTAGGTGGATTGACCTGTGATTCGGATGATTATTACAATTCCGAAGCCCATTCCAACGCCATCTATCTTCCAAAGTTTCAAGAAGGCCAAGAGCAATATATAGGCTTCTTCCATACAGGAGCCTACCAAGAATCCGTTGGTGGATATGGTGGTATAAACCACTGCCTTCTCCCAGATCCAAAATGGCTTATCATTGACCGTGATGAAAAAGGGCAACTCGTAGAAAGGGTGTTCAGTGAAGAACAAAAAGCTGACCCAATGCTTCGTATCTTAGGGTACTAAAAGTGACTCCGATGTCCACATTTGATTTTAAAGCTTTTAATCAAGCCTACGAGCAAATCAATCACTACGAGCGATTGCAAAATATCCAACGTACGATTCACGCTCCTGGAAAAATCACGGTTTTACTTGATATAACCGAGCAACATCTTTCATCTCCTGGTACTGCACACGGAGGAAGCATGTCAGGCTTTATGGATGTTATATTGGGTTATGCAGCCTTAACCAAGGCACTGCCTGAGGGTAATGTCGTCTCAACCGTGGAGTTTAAAATGAACTTTCTAAAACCTATATTTCTTGGAGATAAGCTACGAGGGGAGGGAGAAGTATTAAGTGCTGGAAAACGAATTGTTGTCACCGACGGCCGAGTGTATCGAGACGAAGAGTTGGTCGCCACAGGTCAAGGTACATTTAATGCCTACCCTCTCGAGAAAAAAAGTTTATTGTAAGCCCCGTTTAAATTAAACTATGCTATTCGTCAAAGGAGAAATCATCCCATTCCGCTGAGCTCCAATTTCCTTTATTACCCTTGTTGCCTTTTGGCTTACCAGAATTCGATGATTTGTTTTTTCCACGTTTAACAGAGCGTTCAAACTTGTCGCCTCTCCCTTCAAATCGCTTACCGGACTTTCCTGCATCACGTTGTTTTCTGCGCCCCCCATCTTTACCTTCTTGAGATGAGTTACCCCAGCTTGGTCGATCTTGTCTTCTATCATTCGAAAAGGACTGATCTCGATCTCCACCACCTCGGTATCCACTATCACGACGGTCTCCACCGCCTCTGTATCCACCCTCACGACGGTCTCCACCACCTCGGTATCCACCCTCACGACGGTCTCCACCGCCTCGGTCTCCACCCTCACGACGGTCTCCACCGCCTCGGTATCCACCCTCACGACGATCTCCGCCGCCTCGGTATCCACCCTCACGACGATCTCCACCGCCTCGGTATCCACCCTCACGACGATCTCCACCGCCTCGGTATCCACCCTCACGACGATCTCCACCGCCTCGATATCCGCCTTGATGTTGTGGTCTGTCCTCGGCTTCCTTTACGATGATTTGGCGCCCTTCAATTCGGGCCATGTTAAGGCTTTCGATTGCAGCACGAGCGCCTTCATCGTTAGGCATCTCGACGAAAGCAAAGCCTTTTGAGCGACCCGTTTCGCGATCAACGATTAACTTACAAGATGATACTTCACCGAACTCTTCAAACAAGGCTCGAAGGGTATCTTGAGTCGTATCGAAATTCAACTTTGTGACAAAAAGATTCATGAAAAATTGGAGGAATTCTAAAAGATAGGTTAGGTCTTGTGATCTCTGGCTTTAGCCTAAGGGTTTAATTAAAATGTGAAAATAACTTTCTTTTTCTCTATTAAAGCCTAAAATTTATTAATTAATGATTTGATATCATCAAAAAAAAGCACGCCAACCTTTGGATAGCCTTTCTCTAAGATCGATAACCGCCTCCGCGACGATCTCTACCTCCACGATAGCCCCCTCCGCCATCACGCTTGGGTCGATCTTCGGCTTCTTTGACTACGATTTGGCGTCCATCAACTTCAGCCATATTGAGGTTTTCAATAGCTGAACGTGCGCTGTCATCGTCCGGCATTTCAACGAAACCGAAGCCTTTAGACCGGCCTGTGTCGCGATTAATAATTATCTTACAAGAAGCCACCTCACCGTATTCTTCAAATGATGATTGAAGGGTTTCCTCAGTGGTATCGAAATTTAGTTTTGCTACAAAAAGATTCATAAAATTTTAGAAAGATAGGCTAGACTTGGTAATCTTTGTTTTAGATCAGTGGTTTAATTAAAGCGTGAAAATAACCTTCTTTTCTCGTTTAAAGCCTAAAATTTATTAATTAATGATTTAACAGCATGGAAAACCAGCAAACAAACCTTTGGAAAACCTATCTAGATAAGCATAAAGACCGCATGCTAGAGGAGTTAACCGACATCCTAAAAATACCGTCTGTCAGTGCTGATCCAGCGTATGCTAACGACGTTCTTTCCATGGCCAAGGACCTTGAAAACAGACTTGCCAAGGTCGGCTTAGAAGAAGTTCGTGCCTATGAAACCGATGGCTTTCCCATGGTATACGGACAAAAAATCATTGACCCTAGCCTTCCAACGGTATTGGTGTACGGGCATTATGATGTCCAGCCAGCCGACCCGCTTGAGTTGTGGACAAGCCCGCCTTTTGAGCCTGTTATTCGTGATGAGAAAATCTATGCCCGCGGAGCGTGCGATGACAAAGGGCAAATGTATCTGCAGGTCAAAGCCATTGAAGTACTCATCCAAACAGAAACACTTCCATGTAATGTAAAAGTCCTCATTGAAGGGGAAGAAGAAGTTGGGTCTTCTAATTTAGAAGACTTTGTTAAAGCCAATACATCCTTGCTTTCCTGTGATGTTATTCTTATCTCAGATACTGCCATGTTGTCCAAAGAACAACCATCTATAACGACAGGCCTTCGAGGTTTGAGTTATGTTGAAGTGGAAGTGACAGGTCCCAATCGAGATCTTCACTCCGGGGTCTACGGAGGAGCAGTAGCTAATCCAATTAATGTATTGAGCCAAATGATTGCTAGCCTACATGATGAAGAGGGTCGTATCACTATTGATGGTTTTTATGATGACGTAGAGGATGTATCCACTGAGGAAAGAGAACTTATGGCGAGTGCACCCTTTAGCCTAGATGATTACAAAGCCCATTTAGATATCCAAGCCGTCCAGGGAGAAAAGGGATATTCAACCTTAGAAAGAACGTCGATTCGGCCTACGCTCGATGTTAATGGTATGTGGGGTGGTTATATAGGAGAAGGAGCCAAAACAGTACTACCCTCCAAAGCTTATGCTAAAATTTCTATGCGCCTTGTTCCCTATCAAAGTTCAGAGAAAATCACGGAGCTCTTCACCAAACACTTTCAATCTTTGGCACCTGATAGCGTTACAGTAAGCGTAACTCCCCATCACGGTGGAGAGCCTGCAGTTACACCAGTGGATTCCGTGGCCTACCAAGCAGCATCTCAAGCTATGGAGGCAACCTTCGGAGTGACTCCTATTCCTCTTCGATCAGGGGGTAGCATTCCTATTGTAAGTATGTTCGAAGAGGTACTCGGTGCAAATACCGTACTCTTGGGATTTGGATTTGACAGCGACGCAATTCATTCTCCAGATGAACACTTTGGATTATGGAATTTTTATAAAGGCATTGAAACACTTCCTTACTTCTACCACTACTTTACCGAGTTAAAGAAGAAGGCATAAGATTATTTTTATCCATTAAATGACAGGTAATAGTGCTTTTTGGACTTGTATATTTATGCACGCTTATAAATGCATAACACCATGTCCAAAACATCTAAGATTTTATATACTATTACTGATGAGGCGCCAGCACTAGCCACCTATTCTTGGTTACCCATTATCCAAGCCTATTCGAAGCAAGCAGGAATAGATATCGAAACAAGAGACATCTCTCTTGCTGCTAGAATCTTATCGCAATTCAATGATATTCTTCCCGAAGGTCAGCAATGTAGCGATGACTTAGCCGAGCTAGGAGCTCTGGCCAAGACACCGGAAGCCAACATCATTAAACTCCCCAACATTAGTGCCTCTATCCCTCAACTAAAGGCATGCATTAAAGAATTACAAAATGTCGGATTTCCATTGCCAGAATATCCAGAATCACCAAGCAATGCAGAAGAGCAAAAAACCAAAGGCATTTATGATAAGATAAAAGGCTCAGCGGTTAACCCTGTTTTACGAGAAGGAAACAGTGATCGCCGTGCACCGAAAGCTGTTAAGGCCTTTGCTCAGGCTAATCCTCATCGTATGGGCGCATGGTCAAACGACAGCACAACCCGTGTTGCAAGCATGACCCATGGGGACTTTTTTGGTTCTGAAAAAAGCGTCACCATGGAGGCAAAGGGCGAAGCTTCTATTGTCTTCAAGTCAAATTCTGGAGAATCTAAGGTGTTAAAATCAGGAATAGCGTTGCTAGAAGGTGAAGTAATAGACTGTGCTGTAATGTCTATGGGAGCGCTGAAGGAATTCTTAGCTCAGGTCCTACAAGAAACCCAAGGAAATAGCAACCTCTTTTCATTGCACATGAAGGCCACCATGATGAAAGTGAGCGATCCAATCATCTTTGGTGCAGCAGTCGAAGTATTCTTTGAAGAGGTCTTATCGGCTCATGCTGATATTTTGACTCGAATAGAAGTAGATTTTCGAAATGGTTTAGGCGATCTATACGATAAGTTAAGTCTACTCGACGACGCAGAGCGATCAGCCATTCTCGCAACGATTGAAAAAGTCTATGCCCATCGACCTGACTTAGCGATGGTTGATTCGGACCGTGGTATTACAAACCTTCACGTGCCCTCCGACGTTATTATCGATGCCTCCATGCCGGCAATGATTCGTGAAGGAGGTAAAATGTGGAACAAAGAAGGGAAAACGCAAAATACAACAGCCGTTATTCCAGATCGTTCCTACAGTGGAGTATATCAAGCTACTATTGACTTTTGTAGGGAACATGGCGCTTTTGATCCGTCTACCATGGGTAGCGTGAGTAATGTCGGCCTTATGGCGCAAAAAGCAGAAGAATATGGATCGCATGACAAGACCTTTCAAATTGAAGGGGAAGGTTGTATCCAAGTCGTTGTAGACGGACATGTCGTTATGGAACAAACCGCAGCGTCTGGAGATATCTTTCGCATGTGCCAAGTAAAAGATGCCCCGATTCAAAACTGGGTAAAACTTGGCGTTGACAGAGCAAGAGCTACCGGCTCTCCTGCCGTATTCTGGTTAGATGCAAACCGAGCTCATGACGCACAGCTCATTGAAAAGGTTAACCGCTATCTACAAGACCACGACACCGCTGGACTTGAAATACATATCCTTTCACCAGTCGATGCGACAACCTTCAGTTTAGAGCGAATCCATCGAGGAGAAGATACCATTTCAGTTACAGGAAACGTCTTAAGAGATTACCTGACGGATCTTTTCCCAATTTTAGAGCTAGGAACTTCAGCAAAAATGTTATCCATTGTTCCTCTGATGAACGGTGGAGGCTTATTTGAAACAGGGGCAGGCGGATCAGCTCCAAAGCACGTTCAACAATTTGAAAAAGAGAACTACTTGCGCTGGGATAGCCTAGGTGAATTCCTTGCATTGGAAGTTTCCTACGAGCATTTAGCGGAAACAACCGGCAATGAAAAAGCCAAGGTATTGGCCAAAGCACTCGGAGAGGCGAATAACCGATACTTGAGCGAAAACAAGTCCCCTACCCGACGACTTGGGGGAATTGACAACCGAGGATCTCACTTCTATGTAGCCAAGTTTTGGGCTGAGGCCTTGGCTTCTCAACAAGACGATGCCGACCTCAGTCGGCTCTTCACTCCTATCGCCAAAGAATTGCAAGAAAAAGAGAATCAAATTATCGAAGAACTGCTTGCGGTCCAAGGAAGTAAGGGAGATGCTGGAGGGTATTATCTACCAAATACAGCGCAAGCGAGTCAGGCCATGAGACCTTCCGATACACTCAATGATATTATAAGCACTTTATAATGCCATCATTCGTTTAAAGACGAGTTACTTTTTTGAGAATATCCTTGGGATGCACTAATTTGATAACAAATTAGATTATACTCTCCTATGACATCAAAAAGGACTCTCGTTTATTGGCTGTGTTTCACATTGATACTCTCTTCTACCAATGAAATTTTTGGGCAAAATAGAGCGTTAAACAAAATTTTGGAAGGCGATTACCGCGGAGCGGAAAAAATCGTTATGAAAAAAATAGAAAAGGATAATGATGACCTAAGTTATCTTTTCGCCTATGTGAAACTGCTTAACACCAAAGAGTACAAACTTTATGACTCCAAAAATGCTTATCTCGAGGTCAAACGGTTGGGAAGTCTTTTTGAAACCTCTGATGAAAAGGAAGTAAAAAAGGCAATACATAATGGAATATCACTACGAGAAATCTATGATTTAAAAACGAAAATTTGCTACAATGCAAAGGTAGATGCCATCAATTCAAAAGATGAAAACACCCTAAATGAGTTTCTTACATTCTTCTCGGAGGCTCCTGATGTTTACAAAGAAGAAGTTATTGTAGCAAGGAACCAGGCGGCCTTCATAAATGCCCAAAACAGACATACCATTAATGCATATCAGTCCTTTATCGATCAATATCCTGGGGCGTCACAAATAGGTCAAGCAAAGGAACTTCGAAATCAATTAGCCTATGAGGAAGTAGTTTCTATTGATCAAATCGCTTCCTATGAAGCCTTTATTCGAGCGTACCCAACTGCCCGCCAAGTCTCTCTTGCTAAATCACGAATCCAAACTCTAGCTTTTGAAGACGCAAAACAGGAGAATACATCAGGCGCGTTTGCTGGCTATCTAGAAAAATATCCAACAAGTCGACATAAAACAGAAGCAACCTCCTTGTATGAAGGATGTCTTTTTAGAGAAACGACAATCCAAGGAAACTGGTCTAGCTATAAAGAGTATATCAATACCTATGGTAATAATGATTGGTTTGACGAGGCTATTGATAGCTTATTAGCCGTTTTCCAAAGCAATCCGAATAGGCTCATAATCGAATACATCCTCAGCCTAGATTATCTAGATGAAGTGCAGTATAAAAATTCAGTAACTGAATACTACAATTACATCAAAGAAGATGGCGAAAAAGCAACGCTCGATGCTTTTATCTCCCGATTTGGAACACCTTCTTACCTTACAGAATTGTCAAAGGACACATCATTAGCTCGGCTCGCCCAAGACTTAAAACTGTCATCACAGCAAGCCATTTCACTTTCAAATACGACGAGTGAAAATGAAGAACTCAATCGCAGATTGATTCGAGAGGGGGGTAAATCAGGAAGTCTTCAATTCTCCCTTATGTGGAATAACTACAACGACATTGATTTACATTGTATCGATCCAAACGGAGAACAAATCTACTATGGCAACAAGTATGTTTCCAGTCAAGGAGAATTAGATGTTGACATGAACGTTGAGTCCTACGAGTCTCTCGAACCTGTGGAGAATATTTATTGGCCAGAAAACGAGGCTCCTGTTGGGGTCTATCGCGTATTCGTACACCACTATCAAAATCATCAATGTGGCTACAATTGCCAAGACCCTACCCCCGTATTTGTAAGTTTAAAAATCAATGGGAGGGTAGAAAATTTCCGTGTAGAACTGCATGCTGATGAATATGCTACAATTAAAGAGTTTTACTATGGTGGACCCGAGACGCCGATAGATGACATTGTCTATAATCAAAATGAATTGCAAGAATTTTTAGACGTTTCAGCTCCTAACGATATGGGGTTTCTCGCGCTTCAAAAATTGATTTCAAAAAATGTAGACTTAAACCAATGGGATAAGGTAGAAGCAATGATTAATGAATACAGTCAAACATATCAAATGCATCCTTGGTTTACTGACTTACAGTCACTTGTAAGACAGCCAGTTGATCAGAGTATAAAACCTATTCCTTTGTCTAGAGTGAATTCTGAAGATGGGGATGAATATGCCCCGGTATTAACCGCTGATGGCAAACGTTTACTTTTTTGCGGGAAAAACACCTCATTTAATTTAAGTGAAGATGATGAAGATGTATTCATCGCAGAGCATCAAAATAACAAGTGGCAGAGACCCAACCTGTCCAATAACCTTTCCGATGTAAATTCTAACGATGCACCGATGGCCATAAGCACCGACGGCAACGAATTGATACAATTTTATGAAGGAAAGCTTGGCTATCGAAACAAGACTTCATATGGCTGGACATCACTGAATCTATTACCTGAACAGATAAACCGAGGCGAATGGAATGGTGACGCTATGATGTCTAGCGATGGGAATACACTCATTTTTGCTTCTGTTCGCAATGAAAACCAAGATTATGTCGATAGAAATTTAGACTTCTACCATGGCGGTGCTTTTTACCCTTCAGATATCTATATGTCAACGCGAGAGAATGGAGTCTGGTCGGAACCAGTGAATATTGGGACTCAGATAAACACGCGATACAGCGAAAGAAGCCCTTTTTTACATCCGGATATGAAGACGTTATATTTCAGCTCTGCAGGTCATGGTGGATTTGGAGGTTACGATGTTTTTGTAAGCAAACGATTGGCCGACTCCTGTTGGGATTGCTGGTCTAATCCTGTAAACTTGGGTAAAGAGATAAACTCTATTCGAGACGACTGGGGTTATCGTATATCAACTGATGGAGAGTATGCTGTCTACAGTGCTATTGGAAACTCTGGAAGCTATGACCTATACTCAGTCAATCTTCCCATCCATCTAAGACCGGGTTATGTCGCGACCGTTTCCGGACGATTAGTCGACAGCGATGAACAACCGATCGAGGCATCTATGCGTTGGGAAGATTTAGAGACTGGAGAAGTTATTGGACAATCTAAGAGTGATCCCGAAGACGGCAGTTACTTTATTGTTTTACCATTAGGTAAACTCTACGGATACTTCGTAGATAAAGAAGATTACTTCCCCATTGCCAACAATGTTGATTTAAGGGACAGTGTTAAGCCTATTGAATATGAGGAAGACATTAAAGTGGTAACCTTTGAAGAAATGAAAGAGGATAGCATTGCCGTAGAAATCAACAATCTCTTCTTTGCATTTGGCCAATCAAGTTTATTGAACTACTCAAAGCCTGAGCTTGTGCGCTTATCCAGGATCATCCAACAATTTGACTTATCTATTCAAATCAATGGACACACCGATAATATAGGAGAGACCGATAATAATATGAGATTATCCGAAGCAAGAGCTCAATCCGTCAAGTCATTCCTTATCGATCTAGGATGTAAGGCGGAAAGTATGACAATTATAGGTCATGGAGAAAAACATCCTATTGCATCCAATGAAACCGAATCAGGTCGAGCAAAAAATCGAAGGGTTGAAATTGTAATTGTAGACTAATCAAAATCAGTTTGTCAATAAGTTAAAATCTAGTCTCCCATTTTACAAGCCTTAGCGTTAATTTTGGGCAATGCAAAAGTACTCTACTTTGCTTATTGGCTTAATGCTATGGCTCCTTGAAAGTATGGCGCAGCCGTTACTTGTTAATGGCCCTTACATCAATGAATTAAGCCAAGGTCCAAGTGGTGCAGAAGAATTCGTTGAAATCATGGTGTATGGTGATGTCAATTGCAACGATACCTGCTTTGATTTACGAGGATGGATTTTAGATGACAACAATGGATACTTTGCGAGCGGTGGTGGAACAGGAATTGCCACAGGGTCCTATCGATTTGGGCCTGATCCCATCTGGGAGTGCGTCCGATATGGCACCTTGATAGTCATCTATAATGAGTTTGATCGAAACATCAACCTGCCGCCAGATGACTTGGATCCCTCGGATGGTGTGATGATTCTTCCTGCAAACAGCACCTTGTTTGAACGCGCTGGTGGAAGTCCCTCAGCATCTGGTAGCGCCGACTACCCCACTACTAACTGGCTTACAGGTGGAAGTTGGCAAAACACACAAATGAGTAATTCCAATGATTCCTATCAGATTCGGCAGCCCAATAACCTCAATGGATTAATCTCGCCATTTCATGCGATTAGTTATGGAAACAACACGAATAATCCTGTTATATCTTTTCCAGGTAGTGCCACAGGAAAAGTATTCTACATGGATAACTCCTTTAACAACAATCCATTTGACCAGGCGAATTGGTCCGAAGGCGATGCAGCAAATGGAGATGAAACCCCGGGCGTCGGAAACAACCCTGCTAATTCCGCTTGGATCCAAGGCGTCTTTGCTGCCGCTAACTCCGCAGGACTTCCAATCAGAGATACTGTCAGCATTCAAGCCTGTGATTCAGCGCAGTATCAAGCCACATTTCTATTCAATGACACAACGTTCTCAGATACTCTACTCACTGTTGATGGCTGTGACTCTATTGTAACGTATAGCTACACAATAACCTCCTCCCCTTCCATAAACCTGACCATTGATAATATCATTTCATGCTTTGCCAGCAATGATGGCCAACTTTCTGCTTCATCGCTTACGGGCAATTACGACTGGACAGGAGCCTCAGGATTTTCTCAATCTTCCACAAGTAGTGTCATTAGTAACCTCGGCCCTGATACATATACTTTGGTCTTTACAGACAACAATGGATGCAGCGATCAAGACAGTATTGTTCTTAATGAACCTCTTGAGATTCGGACAGCAAGCAGCCAAAGTGCATGTGACTCAGCATTAATTCATGGTAATTGGGAGTTTGCTTCGGGGATATACATTGATACGCAATTGGCAAGTAATGGGTGCGATTCAATTAGCGAGATCAATCTTAATCTTTCCAATTCTTCGATTTCTACGACGACACTCATTGGTTGTAATTCTATCGACTACGATGGTCAAACATATTTTTCAGATACCATTGTTCGAGATACATTTCAAACCATAGGTGGATGTGATTCTATAATTATTGCTGAGCTAAGTATCCCATCAGATGTGAATTTTAATTTGACCATTCAAGATTGTCTTCCCATAGTTTATAATGGCATAACCTACACGTCAAGTACTACGATTCGCGATACATTTTTAAGTAGTAATGGATGTGATTCCATCATGTCAGTAGACTTGATTATTGGCTCATCCATCTTCACAAATTTCGATGAAGAAGGATGCGATTCAGTCTTTGCCAATGGCCTATGGTTTTATGGGGATACTGTCCTTCGCGACACCTTCATAGCAGCTTCAGGATGTGATTCAATTGTCTCAACAACCATCACCGTGTCAAGTCCTAGTTTTGAGGTAAGCTTCACCTCATCATGCGACGATATTACCCTAAGTGGTCAGGTATTTTTATCCGATACAATATTTAATGATACGCTATTATCCGTATTTGGTTGTGACTCTATTATTCAACAAAACCTCACCATTTTACAGTCCTCATCGAGTATTCTGACCGATTCACTCTGCCCAGATTCAATCTATATCTTACCGGATGGAAGCGCGGCATCCAACCCGGGCACCTATTCAATCACACTTACAAACAACAGCGGATGTGACTCCGTTATCACGGTAAATCTATTCTCACGGTCTAGTCCATTTATCCAACTCACTGATTACGATTCTTCGCTCTGTGAAGGAGCGCAATATTTTATCAATTTGGCAGATTACCCAGGATTGTTGGGCGAATGGATTACACCCAACTCACCCAATGGGCTGCAACTTTTTGAAGAGTCAGGTGATTACATCTATTCTCTTAGAAATGGCATTAATGGATGTCCGGTGCTTGACACGGTATCTATTGATTTTATCTTTTGCGACAATTCTTGCACACTCTATTTTCCCGATGCCTTTTCGCCAAATTATGATGGCAGAAACGAAGTATTCAAACCCGTATATCAGGATTGTAATGCTACCATAACACAATATGAATTATCGATTTACAATCGGTGGGGAGAACTTGTTTTCTATTCAGAAAATCTGGAATTTGGCTGGAATGGCATGATCAATCAGGAAGCTCTGCCAATTGAAACGTATATTTATGTGGTAAAATACAAACAAGAACAAGAATACAAAGTTGAAGGCAACGTAACGTTGCTGCGATAAACTAAGCCTTATGAAAACAAATATCAAACTCCTTTTGATTGCATTAGTTAGCGTAACTATGACAAGTAAAGCACAATTTCTAGCCTCTTGTCCAGGCGTAAATGCTGGACCTGACCTATCTCAGAGTTGCACTGATTCTTGCACCACACTCAATGCACAATTTCTTGAGACGGCACAGAGCACTCAGTATCGAGTAGATGCCATTCCTTATAATCCCTTCCCATACACTATTGGAACAGCAGTAAGCGTTGGTGTTGATGATGTATATAGTCCCATTATCAACTTACCTTTCCCATTTTGTTTTTATGGGAACAACTATACACAGGTTGTCGTTGGTAGTAACGGTATAGTTTCTTTTGATACCAATTTAGCCAATGCTTATTGTGAGTGGTCTTACTCAACCCCCATTCCAAGCCCTACACTTGATGTACTCTCCATTATGGGCCCGTATCATGATATCAATCCTGATCAAACCAACATCATTTCTCCTGGATGTGGAACTATTCGTCAAGGTATTTATGGTATTGCTCCATGTCGAACATACGTAGTTAGTTTTGATGACGTGTGCCATTATGATTGTACTAACCTCACTAGTCGTCATCAAATCGTTCTATATGAGTCATCAGGTATAATTGAAGTTTATGTTGAGAAAAAACCGACATGTGTTTCATGGAATGGTGGAAATGCCGTGATAGGTATCCAAGATGGTAGTGGAACGAATGCCACAGTTGCCCCAGGACGAAATACGGGTTCATGGACGGTATCCACTCCTGAAGCATGGCGATTTTCCCCAGATGGAGCGCCTACCTACAGCTTCAACTGGTTTGATATGGCAGGAAGCAATCTTGGGAACACAGCAAGTCTTGACGTCTGCCCTGATGTGACCTCGTCCTACCGCGCTGAAATCATGTATACCTCGTGCAGTGGAGCTACGTTAACCTACAATGACACCGTAGAAGTCGCCGTAGCTGAAAACTTTGACTTTTCAGTTAATGTGACGGATACTGCGGATTGCGGCCAAAGCAACGGAGTCGCGGCCGCAGTAGCTCCTGTAGGGGCAAACCCTCCACTAACCTATTCTTGGGATAATGGACAAAGCGGTCTTGTTCTCGCAGGTGTGTCGGCAGGAGATTATTGTTTGACCATAACAGATGCTTCGAACTGTCAAGTCACGCGTTGTATAACC
>PKDX01000050.1 GCA_002862745.1 Bacteroidota bacterium
TTTTTTCGGTTAGTGGTTATCAAAAACATACTCATCATCTTATGCGTTTTGCTACTCTTTGAGCGTTAACTTTTGCGTAAGATTCGCTCTAGCCCATTCCCTTTCTGGGAATAGGTAGATAGGTGCTTCAAAAGCCCTGATATCAGGCTATTTCAGCTGAGATTTATTTGTTTCGTTTGTCATGTACTCAAGAAGTCTAGAATTCTTGAGATGGATGTTTGATTACATCGAATGCGAATGTAGAATGACCTTTTGAATTATAAGGGGAAATTTCTTGATAAAAGCACTTTTTGAGTATAAGTTGTGAATTACGCCATCAAATGATGGGTGCTTTCACGCCTATTCATGTATATGGGGTATGAAAGTCATCTCTCCTTCTTAGGAAATAGGGTAGAGTAAATAGCTGATTTTGGCAAATACTTTATACCTATTATACACTATTAGGTGCCATTTTATCTTGGCATGTAGTAATAGAGGATTATGTCACACCCACAGAAAAAGGAGTTGTTAATCGAATATGAAAACTAGACGATACGTATACCTATTATATACTAACTGACCCATTTTAATCACAATAATGATATGGCTCAACACCGCAAACTACAAAATCCTCTTTCAAAAACAACTTGCCATCTCTATACAATTCTATATATCCCCCCTCAAATTTTAAACTATTGCAGTCGAGGCAACCGACATTAATACAGCATTCTCCTGCTCCCCCATTGTATTGCATTATAGCGAGTATAGCCTTGTAATTGGAGTTGGTGTATTCATACGGAATGAACACATTGTTATATTCTTCGATGTAAACTCCATCACCACTATCGTAATTCGGAACAAATGACAATCGCAAAATCTCTAGCTGCTCGTTAATATTAAGTAATAGAGGTACACCTTTCTCTAGCTCCTGTTCGAATGTAAAAAACAGGGGAAATTCATGTCTTTGTGTTGGTTCTTCATCCCATTCTCTAGATGGAAAACATTTCGCACCAATTTTATCTGAAACTCCAAGCATATTCAAAGTGGATTGAAGGTTTGGATGAAGGGTAACTGGAAGAAGTGTATCTCGGCCTGAAAAAGCGAGGGTTGATTTTAAATCACTTATTGTCGTGTTAAGCTCAATAATTTGAGCATGTAATTCACTTATTTCGGTTGCTTGCTGGGAGTTCTTATTCTCTAACATTTCTTTATTCTGATTCAATGCTTCAATGGAAGTCATTGCATTATCAAAATCAAATTCTATTTGACTCAGGGATGCTTCAGTCGAGGACAATTCTTGCTCTAAGTTCAAGACCTGTCTATCGAAAACTTCAATCAAACTATCTCTCTGCCTCGCTAGCTCTAGAGTGTAAGCTCTAAGGTCATCTTTCTTCTTAAGCTCTTCTAGTTCTGCTTCCACTTGCTCAATCGATGGAATATTTTGGGCGAGCAGGGTCGTACTGAGAAAAACTAGGAATATTGGAAGTATTGCTTTCATTGTTTCAAGATACTGCATGTGTTACAAGGAAACAATATAACCTCCCCCTGCCACGTCTAGGGTATCCAAGGTATCCCCCTGTTGTTTTCAGAAGGTCATTACAGTTTGGTATAAAAACAATGAGACATGCTTTTTCTGCGAAAACGTCCACTTTTTCGCCCACCAGCACAGGTGGACGTGTCATAAATAAATGATAGTGAATTACTTAAGAAAGTAAGTAGTGACCCAGGGAGGATTCGAACCCCCAACCCTCAGAGCCGAAATCTGATATTCTATCCAGTTGAACTACTGGGCCAGTGGATGCTGAAGATACATCAATTATTATGGACTACATAGTAGGATTCGCCAACAAAAAACGCCCCATAACGGGGCGTTCAAATTTTACTGTGAAGCACTGGTTTAGAAGAGCTTCATGTTGTCAAGCACAGCCATAACCTCTTTGACATGGTTCGCGCTGTTTTCAACCATTGCTTTTTCTTCATCATTTAGATCAAGCTCAATGATTTTTTCAATTCCTCCTTTGCCGAGTACTACAGGAGCGCCGAGATAGATATTGTGTAATCCGTACTCTCCGGTTAACCATGCACAACATGGGAAGATGCGTTGCTCGTCTTTCATAATGGCATCTACCATTTGCGCTGCCGCTGCACCAGGAGCATACCATGCTGAGGTTCCGAGTAGTTGAACGATTTCACCACCGCCTTTCTTTGTGCGATTTACAATAGCTTCCAACTTGTCAGCTGCAACAAACTCAGTTACAGGAATCCCACATACCGTAGTATATCGAGTTAATGGAGCCATCGTATCCCCGTGGCCACCCATAAGCACTGCTTGAATATCTTTTGGAGAACAACCAATCTCGTCGGCCAAGAAGGCCTTGTAACGCGCTGTGTCAAGAATACCCGCCATACCGAATACTTTGCGGTGGTCAACTTTAGCCGCGAGGTAAGCACAATACGTCATAACATCCAAAGGATTGGCTACGACAATGATTATTGCGTTGGGAGAAGCATCAATTACCTGCTCAGTAACGCTTTTTACGATGTTTGCATTGGTAGAAATTAAGTCATCACGGCTCATACCAGGTTTTCTTGGCATACCCGAAGTAATTACTACGATATCAGACCCCGCAGTTGCCCCATAGTCGTTAGTCGCTCCCACAGTTTTTGTTGAGTAATTCAAGACGGCAGCCGTTTCCCAAATATCGAGGGCTTTACCTTCCGCAAATCCATCTTTGATGTCTAGGAGTACTACTTCTTTTGCTACATCATAGTTTGCGAGTACGTTAGCACATGTTGCGCCTACGTTCCCAGCGCCGATTACAGATACTTTCATTTTACGTTCAGTTTTGCACAAATATCAGCATTTATTGACCTTTTCCTTAGGGAGGATTATGCACATTTTCTTAACTTACCGTCAATATTTAAGTATTTAATTCACTTTTTATGAGGTTTCTTCTAATCTGCGCTCTTGCGTTGTTAATCAATCAGTTGTCTTTCGCACAGTCGTGTGGAACGGTTTGGACAGAACAAGACCAGCTTGAGCATTTAGAACGATTACAGACGATGCGCGCAAACCCTCAACCGAAGGCAGACATCGACTATGTTGTGCCTATTTTTTATCACATTATTGGGGATGATAACGGCAACGGGTACTTCTCTCAAGATGATCTCTGGAGATTGCATTGTGAGCTCAATGAAGACTTTGAGACCTTAGGCATTCAGTTTTACATTTTTGATACAAACTATACGGCAAGCAATAACTTTTATTACTATGAGCAGTCTAATGCGGGCAGTACTATGTTTAATACGCTCAACGCGAGTAATGTAGTCAATGTATACATTACTGAAGAAGCTAGCAGTGGTGGTTCAGTCGTTTGTGGCTATTACAGTCGTTTGCCTAGCGGAGGCGGAGTTGTAGTCAATAAAAGTTGCAGTGGATTAGGAAGTACCACACTTACTCACGAAATGGGACATTACTTTGGATTACCTCACACATTTTTTGGTTGGGAAGGTCGTGACTATAACACCAATCCTATTCCAGTCAATAACAGGGAGCGTGTCAATGGATCGAATTGTTCATCTGCGGCGGATGGGTTTTGTGATACACCTCCAGATTACGAATCTGGGCGATGGGCTTGCTCTCCTGGACCAACCTTCGCAGATCCCAATGGGGTAGACTTTATTCCGGATGCGACCCTTTTTATGTCGTATTCATCGGATAACTGTCAAAATCGATTTAGCCTTGAGCAACAAGCTTATGTAAGCTATATGCTTACAGATTTCAGACCGTATCTTCTCAATTGGCAAATTCCAGATACGACATCGTTTACGGCTACAAATGGTGTTTACCCTGTAGACAACGACGACCAAGTCAATACAGACGTTACCCTTGTTTGGCCTACAGTAGATGGTGCGGAGAGCTACCTGCTTCAAGTCACCACAACAAACTTCTTTAGCCCATTTCTTGAGGTCATGGTTGAAGATACCTCGTATGCATTGTCTAATCTTAATTTATTGACCACGTATCGCTGGCGAACCAAGCCAATTAGTTTTGGCTATACTTGCTCACCCTACAGTGACGGAGACGTTTTTCGAACGGCAGGATATGAGGCCACGCTGGATTTGACAAGCCCATCCTGTGTTGGATCGGATGGTGAGGCTTCTATTACAACAAGCGGAGGGGGATCAGTGATATTTAATTGGTCCGCCGAAAATCCTATAATCGATGCTCAGATTGGTGGTATTCTTACCAATTCAGTAAGCAATTTACCTGAGGGGTCTTATACAGCAACAGCCATTCGAAATCTTACTGACACCTTGGTAATGCCTTTTTATCTTGAGGCGGGTAATGATTTACAGATCACCATTATACCTACAGCGGATTCTTTAGTAGCCACTGCTTCAGGAGGTGATGCGCCATACTATTTTAACTGGAATGATGGCTTGGATTATGGCACAGGTACTGCGCGCCTACGCATCGGTATCAACACCATCTCGGTGTTTGATAATGCGGGTTGCCAGTATTCGACAACTTTCTTTTATTATCCAGATTCTGCTTTGACTTATCCGAGTAATGGTAGCACAAATACCATTGAAAACTTTGTGTTTAATGGCGACTTGGTGAATACGTACGGTTTGGATTTGTTGGAGTCCTTGATGACGATCTACCCTGTCCCGGCAGAAGGTAACTCAGTAGTGCTCAAGTGGTCTGGGCCTACAGATGGTGTTTCTTACACGATGGTAGATGCCTTAGGTCGTGAGGTGCTCAATGGAGCGCTAAACAGGTCAACTGAAATGTTGAATCTTGAAGGGATTCAGCCAGGGGTCTATCACATCATCGTTGATCTTAATGGCCAGCAGGTGAGTAAAGTATTCCTGAGACAGTAGCATTTCGCTAGGCTTTCCAGCGAATCTCCAAGGTAGGAGCATTGGGTTTAGGTGTAAAGCGTGCATCGATCCTTTGAGCTAGAATACCGATAATTCGTTCTTCGGCATCGCATAAAACAATCCGTTCTTCCCTTAGGGACAATGCAGTGGACTGATCATTAAAGTACGCGCCTAGTTTTCGCTTTTTAGGTTTACCATCCTTGTTAGGTAGATAGATAAAGTCACCTGCTCTTCGAACACGTAGACAAATTGGCCAAGAAATCTTGGCGGCATTAAAGTGCATGATTCCCTCAGCGTAGATGCTCTTCATGCGTTTCCCATCCCGCAGTCTAAGCGATAAAGATCCCTGTACGGAAAGGTCTACTGCAGTTTCATCCTCATGGATGAGAATTGGGTTGGTAATATCCGATAGATCTTTGGAGAGTACTAGATGGCGATGATCAATAAGTAGTCTAGCAGTGGGACCTTCAAGGACAGCCCCATAGGATGATTCATCCATCATCTTTTCGAGAGATTTGATTTGCTTGGCTGTATATCCGTAGTGCTTAAGCCAAGCTGATAAAAGAATGTATCGATGCTCATGACTTTCGATCCAGGGCAAATTGAGCCATTCTTGGCCACGATGAGTTTCAATTTTTTTTGTAATCAATTGCTTAGCCCGATCTTCCGCAAAGGCACTCCATTTTCTTAGCTTGTCACTCTGCTGTGCTAATCCGTTAAACCATCGAGGGTGTCGCTCACGCAGGGAGGGTAGTATCTCATGCCGAAGGTGATTTCGATCATATTCTAAGGAGGAATTTGAGATATCCTCGCGCCACGAAAGGCCATAATGCTCAGCATAGGCAAGCAGTTCGGCACGTGGTATATGGAGTAGTGGTCTGCAATGATTGTCGTCTAGGGGAGCCATGCCGGCTAGACCCTTAATCGTTGATCCACCAAACAGTTTGAGTAACATAGTCTCTGCCTGATCATCTAAATGGTGGGCTGTGGCAATCCAGTGCGCTTTATGATTATTGACGACTTCTTTAAAAAAATTGTAGCGCGTTTGGCGTGCTATGTCTTGGAAATTACCAGATGACTTCAAGGTTTTTCCATTCACCTCACGTAGCACAAATGGAAAGCCATAGGACTTGGCAAGTTGCTCAACAAATTGGGCATCCTCGTCACTATCCTTTCCACGCATAGTATAGTTCACATGGGCGACAATACAAGGAATACTTCGTGTATATAACGCGTGAAGAAGTGCGCATGAATCCATACCTCCACTAACCCCTAGGACAACTTTTTGATTTGTTGTAAACTTTGCTTCTATCGCTTGATGAATAGCATTCACATAGCAAAGATACGGCAGATAATGTGTTCACTACTTGCTATTTGACCAAACGTTTGGTAAATTAGAAGAGTCGTGGACAAGTTCCTGATATTTTGACGTCAAAATGATGGTGTCTGATGTATCTTTCTTGCCTAGACAGAACAATTTGAAAACATTAAAAAATAAGCAATGAATATTCTTGTTCCTGTGCGTAAAGTGCCTGATACAACGGCAAAAATCGCCTTTACATCAGACGGTAAATCATTCGATGCCAATGGTGTGCAATTTGTAATGAATCCAACTGACGAATGGTATGCCCTAGTGCGTGCCGTTGAGTTAAAAGAAAGTCTCGGTGGTAAGATTACTCTGATCAATGTAGGAGGTGCTGACAATGACCAGATTATTCGAAAAGGCCTTGCTATTGGGGGCGATGATGCGGTAAGGATTGAAGGCGACGATCGGGACGCGCACTTTTGTGCTAAAGCGATTTCAGCTTATGCCAAAGCGAATTCCTTTGATCTTATCATCACAGGTAAAGAAGCCATTGATGATAATGGTTTCCAACTAGCTGCAATGATTGCAGAGTACATGGATTGGCCATTTATCTCTCAGGCTACACGCCTTGATGTAGAGGGAGATGTATGTCATTTATCCCGTGAGATTGAAGGGGGACATGAGGATATCGAAGTTTCCAAGCCGCTTGTGGTTTCAGCAAGCAAGGGTATGGCCGAACAGCGTATTCCAAACATGCGAGGAATTATGATGGCAAGATCCAAGCCACTCAATGTGATTCAAGCAGAAGATTCCTCAGTAGCCAGTGAAGTAGCAAAGTATGCTCTACCTCCAGAAAAGGGTGATGTTAAACTAATTGATGCAGATAACATTGATGAGTTAATCACTTTATTGAAAAATGAAGCAAAAGCAATTTAAACGAAGAGTCATGAATGTATTAGTATATCTTGATAGCGCTGATGGCAGAGTTAAAAAGCCGGTCTATGAGGCCATAAGCTATGCCAAAAAGTTAGCTCAATCTGCAGGTGGGCAAGTACACGGTCTCATATTGGGATCGTCTGAGGAAGCCAATCTTAAATCCCTAGGTAAATACGGGCTTGATGTAGCTCATCATGTCGATGATACTCGGTTTTCTTCTTTTGATAGCCGTGCCTATTCGATGGCTATTGGTCGATTTGTCGAAGAGAATCCATGTGCCCATGTCGTGTTTGCATTTAACCATCGTGGTAAAGCATTAGCACCACGAGTAGCTGCTCGACTTGACCTTACCTATGTACCTGGCGCAATGGCACTTCCTGCTGAAGATGGTACAGTGGTTCGAGGAGTAAACTCAGGAAAAGCTTTCGCCCATGTTAAGGCAAATAAGTCAGGTATGGTTTTGGCTGTTATGAGCAATGCTGCAGGACTTCTTGATGAATCAGCCGAGGCTAGTTTAGCCTCCTTTGACCCAGGTTTAGGTGATGATGCCTTTTCAGTCAAGGTGGTCAAGGTTGAGAAAATGGAGGGAGGTATTCCATTAACGGAGGCTGATCGTGTGGTAAGCGCTGGTCGTGGACTTAAAGGCCCAGAAAACTGGGGTATGATTGAAGAACTTGCGGATACGCTGAATGCGGCTACTGCTTGTTCTCGTCCTGTATCCGATGTTGGATGGAGACCTCATCACGAACACGTTGGGCAAACAGGTATTACCGTGCGTCCTAACCTCTACTTTGCCATTGGTATATCTGGTGCGATACAGCATTTAGCTGGAGTTAATCAGAGTAGAACCATTGTAGTTATCAATACGGACCCAGAGGCTCCATTCTTTAAAGCTGCTGATTACGGCATAGTTGGTGATGCCTTTGATGTTGTGCCTAAGTTAAATGCAGCCCTTAAGGCTCATTCCGCTGCATAGGGTAATAGTGAGGCTTTTTATCAAGGTTGTATAAGTTTTAATCCTTACTTTCAAGGCACATGAAACGTGTAGAGCTAGAAATATTAGCCCTTACAAATAGTTTGGCGCATAACAACTCTTTCACAGTTATCCTTGGCGAAAAGGATGGACCAAGGCGATTACCAATTACGATTGGGCAGATGGAGGCTCAAGCCATTGCCATAATCATGGATGATTTAAAGCCATTTCGGCCGCTCACTCATGATCTCTTTATGCAAGTATTGCGTAAACTCAATGTTAAGGTCAAGGAAGTTTCTATAGAGAATCTTATTGATGGGATTTTTTATGCCCATTTAACAATTGATCATGACGGGCAGATTTCTTCGCTTGATAGCAGAACCTCTGATGCCCTGGCGCTGGCCATTCGTGATAAGGCACCGATATACATCGGACAAAAGCTTTTCGATGAGATTGCAGTGCGTTTTAAAGAGGAGGAGGTCGATGAAATCGACACAGGGGAGAAGTTAGAAGATAAACTATCCGATATAGAGGAACAGCTTCTTGGCGACAATACAGGACAAGACTTATCCAAGCTATCTGTTGATGAGTTGGAAGAATTATTACAACAGGCCCTTGATCAAGAGGACTACGAACGAGCGGCAATCATTCGCGACGAACTCTCCAAACGATAAACCATGAAACACCGAACTTACAAAACCTTACTTCTTCTTTGCCTTCCTCTAATACTCTGGTCGCAAGATGTAGATTCTGTTGCAGCTGATGCTGAATCTGTTGAAGCTGTAGATTCATTAGCTGATAGTTCTATGGATTCTGCTATGGACGTTCTCGAAGCAGCGCTTGAAAATACTCCTGCCGAAGATTCATCAGGTGTAGCGATTCAAGAGGATATGGCTACGCAGGGTACAGATGAGATTATACAGAGTGAGGGCTTCACCTTTACAGGCCTTGCAAGGGGAGTGTTAGGGATGACTATTCTCATTCTACTTAGTGTTGTCTTTAGTAGTAACCGTAGGGCTATTCGCTGGCGCAGCGTGGGTATTGGACTGTTTGCTCAGTTAGTACTCGCTGTTGGGGTGTTAAAGGTGAAGGTCGTACAAAGTGCCTTTGAATTGGTAAGTAAACTCTTTGTTAAGACCTTAGAGTTTACGGAAGCTGGAAGTACATTTCTTTTAGGGAATATGATGAATGATGCGCCATCTTCTCCTTTTGGTTACATATTCTTGTTTCAAGTTTTGCCTACGATTATCTTCTTCTCTGCGCTAACTTCTGTATTGTTCTATCTCGGGATTATTCAAAAGGTTGTCAGACTTATGGCTTGGATACTTACCAAGCTATTAGGTATTTCTGGGGCTGAAAGTCTTAGCGTAGCCGGAAATATCTTCTTAGGTCAGACCGAGGCGCCTTTAATGATTAAGGCTTACTTAGAAGATATGTCCAAGTCGGAGATTCTACTGGTTATGGTTGGCGGTATGGCGACGGTGGCAGGTGGTGTTCTTGCAGCCTATATCGGCTTCTTAGGAGGCGGTGATCCAGAGCTCGAACTCTTTTATGCAAAACATCTTCTTACGGCATCGGTAATGGCTGCTCCTGGAGCGATTGTAGTCTCTAAAATTCTCTTCCCTCAAGAACAAGAAGTGAACAACGATATAGTTGTGTCCAATGAAAATATCGGTTCCAATCTTTTGGATGCCATCGCAAACGGAACAACGGAGGGAATCAAATTAGCAGCTAATGTAGGCGCCATGCTCTTAGTATTCATTGCCTTTATTGCTATGGTAAATTTTGGCTTAGGTAAACTAGGTGATGTCACTTCTTTAAATGCATGGGTTGCGGCAAATACTACGTATTCTTCCTTTTCACTTGAGTTTATCTTGGGATACACCTTTGCTCCATTAATGTGGCTCATTGGAGTTCCCTTGCAGGATATGGCGTTAATGGGTCAGCTGCTTGGCATAAAGCTAGCAGCAAGCGAATTTGTGGGCTATATCCAGTTGTCGTCTTTGAAGGATATGGCAAGCGAAGTACATTTTAGCTACCAGAAGTCGGTGATTATGGCCACCTACATGCTTTGTGGATTTGCGAACTTCGCATCGATCGGTATCCAGATTGGGGGTATTGGTTCATTGGCGCCTGGACAGCGAAAAACCCTATCGGAATTTGGACTGAAAGCGCTTATTGGTGGGACTCTTGCCTCCTTGTTATCCGCTACGATTGCGGGGATGATAATCGGTTAAATTCTCTTAATTCGATGTAGGAATAGGAATCATCTCTACAACAAGAAAGCGATCTTCTGGCTTGATAATTTGAAAAAGAAGAATGTCTCCAGATTCGGTTCCAACATATACTTCATAAAAGAACATGCCGCTCTGTGGATCTTGTAGCTGAGAATAATTACTAAAGCTAAGTCCTCCAGATTTTCCTAATTCATCAACTACATATTCCGCCTCGTATACCGCTGATTTGTACTCTATGCTCTTTCCAGGGTCAAGGCTCGTGCGCATAATGCGCGATTGATCATTTCCAGTATATGCTCTATGCCGAGCGACTTCCTTATACTTCTTCTCTCGACAAAAATTCAGGTAGTCATATATGGCTTGCTGGGCAGGCAAAAGGTCTGTTGATGCTAAGGAATCGATATATTTTCCTGCTTGATCAAATGCCCCTCGAAAGTCATAAACCGTAAAACTATCAAGTGCTGGTGTCATCGTTGCTAATGCATCAACACCTAGTTCGATCAGGGGAGTAGTGATTACTTCTGGGCTTTTTTCTTGGATATGCTCAGCGATCGCTATGATGTCGTACTTGTCCAGTGCTTCACCACTGATGAGCTTTTCTCCTGCGAGAGAAGTTGGAGTCTCTGCTACATCGTCATCAGCGCAGTCTTCGTTAGTTTGTTCATCCTTGCATTGCACTAGGCACACTAGGAAAATGAAACACCCAATTACTAATGATCTATACGGCATGCAAACAGTTAAAAAATTCTTGTATTAAACTGGCTCTTTACTTTCACGAATCTTTTGATTCAACGCTTCATCGATAGCCCATGTTTCTTCAGATTGAATAGGATTATTTGTAGTGACCTCCTCAACAGTAGCTTCTACTTCTGTCGCTGGCGCGCCATGACCTTCTGCATCTCCCATTCCCCAGAAATCTTTGAGAATTGGGGCAATAACTAAACCTAAAAGACAAGTCAGTTTGATTAAGATGTTCATTGAAGGTCCTGAGGTGTCTTTGAAGGGATCACCCACAGTATCTCCAGTAACTGCTGCTTTGTGCGCTTCAGACCCTTTATACGTCATCTCTCCATCAATCATTACCCCTTCTTCAAAGCTCTTTTTAGCGTTATCCCATGCACCTCCTGCATTGTTTTGGAAAATAGCCCATAGAACACCGCTTACGGCTACACCTGCCATATATGCTCCTAATGCTTCAGGTCCCATGGTAAAACCTATGAGAATTGGCATAACGAGGGTAAGGGCCCCTGGTAAAAGCATTTCTCGAAGAGCAGCTTTTGTTGAAATTTCAACGCACTTCTCGTATTCAGGTTTTCCTGTTCCCTCCATAATACCTGGAATCTCGCGAAATTGACGACGTACTTCTTTGACCATGTCCATAGCAGCTTTACCTACTGAATTCATGGCTAAGGCGGAGAAGACAACGGGAATCATTCCACCGATAAATAGAGCAGAAAGTACTTTGGCTTTGAAAATGTTGATTCCAAGGGGAATTCCTGCCATGGGGACGTAGGCCGCAAATAAGGCAAGCGCTGTTAATGCTGCTGAAGCAATAGCAAAGCCTTTACCGATAGCCGCTGTTGTATTTCCAACAGAATCCAAGATATCTGTACGTTCACGTACCTCTTCAGGTAGCTCACTCATCTCGGCAATACCTCCTGCGTTATCTGCAATAGGTCCAAAGGCGTCAATCGCTAATTGCATGGCGGTTGTTGCCATCATAGAACAAGCGGCAATAGATACCCCGTAAAATCCTGCACATTCATAAGCTCCCCATATGGCGGCGGCAAACAAAATGATTGGGCCGAACGTGGAGATCATTCCAGTAGCTAGTCCAGCGATAACATTTGTACCTGCTCCTGTTGCTGATTTGGCTACAATATCCATGACAGGTTTTTTACCCTTACCTGTGTAGTATTCGGTCAGATAGCTAATCGCTCCACCAACACCTAGTCCAATAAGAACAGACCAAAAAACGCTTATACTGCTTACCGATCGAGGATCTTCACCAAAGAAGTCCATCACCATGGTTTCAGGTAAGATCATTTTGATTAACAAGAAGGAAGCGATGGCGGTGAGTCCGATAGAAATCCAGTTACCGAGGTTTAACGAGGCTTGAACGCCGCTTTCTTTAGAGTCGTCGTTCGCTCGAACAAAAAGTCCTCCGATGTAAGAAAAGATGATTCCTACAGCCGAGATGAGAAGAGGTAACAACATGGTTGCTAAACCACCAAATGCGTCGTCATAACCTTCGCCAAGTACGAGGTAGTTCCCAAGGACCATAGCAGCAAGAACAGTAGCCACATATGATCCAAATAGATCAGCGCCCATTCCTGCAACATCACCTACGTTGTCACCAACATTATCCGCAATGGTCGCAGGGTTGCGAGGATCATCTTCTGGAATACCTGCTTCTACTTTACCTACAAGGTCAGCTCCTACATCTGCCGCTTTGGTGTAGATACCCCCACCAACACGAGCAAAGAGCGCAATGGATTCAGCACCTAAGGAGAAACCAGCTAGTGCTTCTAGAATAAGCGTTGCAAGATGAAATCTCTCCGATGCCGATTCACCGCTAAAGTGTTCCACTCCAGGGATAATAGATGTTTTAAACAAGACTATAAATAGGATGCTGAGACCAAATACAGCAAGTCCAGCTACGCCTAATCCCATGACCATACCTCCGCTAAAACTCACTTTAAGCGCTTTACTTAAGCTGGTTCTAGCTGCTTCAGTCGTACGCACATTCGCGGCTGTTGCAATGCGCATACCGATGTTTCCCGCTAATGCAGAAAATACAGCACCAATAACAAAGGCTACAACAATAAACCAATGGGTTGTGTCAACCACGGTACTCAAAAGTCCTAGTAAGGCTCCAGCAACCACAACGAAAATGGCTAATAAACGGTACTCTGCACTCAAAAAGGCAAGGGCACCTTGGCGGATATACATTGCGATTTCAGCCATTCGCTCGTTCCCGATAGATTGTTTGTTAACCCAAGAAGACTTGAGATACATTACTACGAGAGCTAATAAGGCTACTGCCGGTACGGCAAACAGAAGGCTATCTACTGTCATGATATAAAAGTTTAGCGCACAAAAGTACGATATGCAACGGAACTAATGGAATGTTAGCCCCAAAAGATTGTGTGGTGTAAAGAAAATATTTTAACGAACAGGGAAGTCAAACGACATGTCTCTTACACCACTATTGTATTTAGAGATGAAAGAATCGTTAAAGCGCATCGGGCGGATGATTTGAATGAATTCTGCAGCTTCTTCAGGAGAAGAGAAATCACCGAGAGAATAGCGCATTGTTCCATCCACATTTTCATAACGCATCACAAGACCATTATTAATTAATTGGGATAAATCACGCTTATCATAAAATCCAATCTGAATGCGATAAGATTCTCCAGATGGTGCGTTAGTATTAATGGCAATAGAACCATTTCCTTGGTTACCACCAGCGCCTCCTGCATTTGACCCTTGGCCACCTTCAGCCATAGATCCTGCCTCTGCGCCTTCACTTGAATTTGCGATGTCCCCAATGACACCATTGTTAGCTCCCATGCCTCCTTGTTTGCAGTTTTTCAACTGTTCATCTTGGAAGGCAACAACTTCTTCTAACTGAGCATTTTCTGCATTCGCATTGTCGATTTCTTGGTAGAGTTCTTCAACCTCAACACGATAGGATTTATTTGTTTCAATGAGGTTTTTGTACCGCTCAGGATTTTTCTTTAACTCATTGATTTGCTTGATTAAATCTCTACGTTCCTTTCTACTCAATTCTTGGCCAAATGAGTGTTGGCTGATGAGTAAACAGATAAGGATAGAAAAAATGGTAAAGTAAGAACGCTTCATGGTATGCATTTTTAGTTTTTCGTTGTTATTTGTAGTTATTGAATCTCGATGGCATCGAGTTTCTCCTTCAGGGGTTGAATATACTCTAAATAATCTTGGATTTGATCAGTTGGCATAGGTAAGCTTTCCTTCCCGATCTCACTATATGGGTCAATTTGGACACCATCCTTCCAAAATCGATAGCAAACATGAGGGCCCGTTGAAAGTCCTGTACTACCCACATATCCTATAATTTGCCCTTGTTGCACCGGAGCCCCTTTGGTTAGGCCCTCTGCAAATTTAGACATGTGCAGGTACTGTGTGGAATATGTACTGTTGTGTTTGACTTTGACGTAATTACCATTGCCACTTGTATATCCGAAGGTTTCTATTGTCCCATTAGCAGTGGATACAATGGGTGTTCCCGTGGGTGCGGCATAATCAGTTCCAAGGTGTGGAGAGTTGCGGCCAGTAACAGGGTGCCTTCGGCTATGGGTGAAGCGCGAGCTGATACGTGAAAACTCAACAGGGGCTTGCAGAAACATTTGCTTCATGGTGTGCCCCTTTTCATCAAAATATTGAAAGCCACTAAGAGAGTCTCCATAGGCAAAGGCGTAATATGGTTTCCCAAAGTGCGTAAACTTCACCGCCGTTATGTTCTCAGCATCAAGGACCTTTCCGTTTTGAGCCACGACTTCATCAAAGAGTACTCGAATCGTGTCATTGGCCTGTATACGGTAAAAGTTAATGGACCATGCAAAGATATTGGCGAGTTTAACGGAAAGCACTCCATTGCTTCCTTGATTTTCAATGGTTGTCCATAAGGACGACTTGATTACTCCTCCAAGTTCTTTAGAACGAGTCGTAGTGGGGACTTCAATAATCTCTCCCACCACATCTTCCCAATAGATTTCATAGCTATAATAGGAGAGTGCATCGCGCTCGACAAATACATGAGTTACTTCATTGGTTGAATCACGGAGAACAGCAAATTGTTGACCAGGATAAACACTTTTCAATGATGGTACTTCTTCGTATTGAGGTTTTTCAAGCCGAAGAATAGCGTTGTACGGCAGATGGTCTTGGAGCAGTTCGGAAAGAGATAGCCCTGGAGATACAGTCATAGTATCCAATAGACTTTTGGGGTATGTACCGTAAAACCCACTTATTGAATCAGGAATCAGTTCTAAAGTATCGGTACTGAGGAGTGTGTTACCCAGAGACTTTTCACGATCAGCCTTCGAAGCATCCGACTTCCCTTTTTTATCGGAAGACGTGCAATGATTCCCTAAAATGAGAAGAATAACTAGCCAAAGGACGTGAAAAAATCGACAATGCATAACGTGGTAACCGCCGGTTATCTATTCGGATGCCCGTGTCCAATTTTCCGTTCTACCTAATGCAGGTATACCCACATAGCCTCTTACGTCAAGCTTGTTATCGCTAACGAAGGTTATTACGCACTTATATGTTTTACCATTTTCAGGATCATAAATAGTGCCGCCGGAAAACTTGCCATCTCCATCAGCAGTAAAGTCCCGTAAGACGCGCAATCCAATGATTGGTTTTTTTTGATCCGAGGCATCGGGTGCATTTTCGTTAACCTTTGGTTTTCCGTATTCGTCATTGGGTTCTTCCAACCATACAATTTCTCCGAAGTAGGCGTTGCCCTCCTTGAATATTTTGATTTTACCTGATTTTTCCGTGTTGTACCATGTTCCTGAGATGTCCTGCGCCTGAAGGATGTTGCTAAATGCCAGGAATATTAGGGTGGTGCTGATAAGGATTAAACTTCTTTTCATAGAGTATTTTAAGGATTATTTATGCAGATGCATCTGCAAAATATCCAAAAACTCGGCCAATTGTATCGGGTAGGCTCCAAAGTTTTCCATCAGTGTAGTGGGGATTTGTACATCAATCAGTTCAAAATCCATTTGAGTGCATAAATGATGAAGTGCAACTTTGGATGCTCCACTCTTCAGATAAAACATAGATTCTCCGAAGAAGATTGGGCCCATAGCTATTCCATAGAGACCTCCAATCAAGTCATCGTTTTCCCATACCTCTACAGAATTTGCGTAGCCCATTGCATGCAATTGACAGTAGGCTTCAATCATTTCAGGATGGATCCAAGTTCCTTCTTGGCCTTTTCGAGGAATAGAGGCGCAGTGTTGAATTACCGTATCAAAGGATGTGTTAATACGAACATTCCATTGGCTTTTTGCGATAAACTCCCGCGCACTTTTCGGAAGATGGAAATGATCTTTTGTGATAACGTAACGGGGATCCGGTGCATGCCATAGAATAGGTCCTTCTTGTCCATACCATGGGAAGATTCCATGTTTGTAAGCATGAATCAATCGCTCGGGATTTAAATCTCCTCCAACGGCTACAAGTCCGTCTTCACCCAATAGTGGATTGGGTAGGGCATAGATATCATCATTTAGCATTACAATCGGCATGGCATTCTAATGACGATAGGTGATTTTACGATGTTTCCCTTTGATGTAGAAATGCTCTAATCCTTGACTTAGTGCAAGGTCTTTCCACGCTTCTTGATGTTCTTCTTGATAGAGCGGCTCTCGAATGATTACTTCTTGTATTCGTCCAATGACTAAAATTCCTTGACTCGATGGAATGGTAATGTGCTCTTCATATTGGCAAAAGATTTGGACATCAGCACGTTGCAAGGCGGGAATGGTGAGGTTGTTAGGATTAGTTGGCTGAATATGCTTTCCTTCAAACTCCGAATGATTAGAAGGTAGGTTTTCCGAGCAAGCCACTACCTCTTCAAGATCTTCCTCGCGTACAGAATTAATAGAAAAAGATTGATGGGCTATGATGTTTTGAAGCGTATGTCGATGGTTATTGTCTGGCCGGCTTATGTATCCAATCCTTGCTGGATTCGAACTGATATGAACAATAGAGTTAAAAGGAGCAATATTCAGTGTGCTTCCATTAGAGGTGATTATGGCAAATAGAGATTTAATGCCTGATAGTCCTTGTACAAATTCCGTCCGCTGACGTTTGGGCATGGCTTGCAAATCGTCTGCAAGGAAATGCCGGTAGGACATTATTCTATAGTTGCTTGAATACCTCTTTCCGTTAAGGCCTCACGTTGAGCCTTAAGTTTGTCTTCACTTCCTGTTTTTACAGCATATTTTCCTGTGAAATGTATAAGCATGGCGCACTGTTCTGCTTGAATCGAACTGTGACCGCAGACTTCAATCAGGGAAGAGATGACCCAATCAAAGGTATTTACCTCATCATTGTGTACAATGAGCTTAGCACCGAGGTCTTCGAGTACATCTTGATCATAACTTGGACTATAGTCAGTATTGGGTTCCGAATGATTCCAAATCATGGCAATTCGCGCGCTGAGTAAGGGGTTATTTTGAAGAATAATTGGCATCGTTTTTTGAATATACTATCTTTTAGGAATAGGATTCTGCCTTTTTTCGTAAAGTTTGAATCATAGAATGCAAGCCATTGGATCGCTGTGAACTGAGGTGTTCGTGCAGGCCTATGGCCTCAATAAAGGATAGCGGGTGTTGTTGCACTTCTGCCGGACTTAATCCATCGAGTACACGCACTAACATGGCAATGATTCCTTTCGTTATGGCTGTGTTGCTATCCGCTTGTAATACAATATGTTCATTGTGGTATTGGACATCTAGCCATACGGTGGATTGACAGCCCCTTACAATATTATCGTCTGTTTTTGCCGCTTGGTCCATAGGAGGGAGCTCCTCTCCAAACTCAATAATGACCCCATAGCGTTCTAGCGGATCATCAAAGGCAGTCACTTCATTATATATAGCTTGTTCTCTAGTATCCATAGTATGCTCCCTACCTAACTCAAACAAGCAAAGAGTTGTTCAAATCCTTTTTTAAGTTGCCGAGAAGTATTCTTTGCATTCTCTTGATCCTGATTCGCTTCAATTTTTTGAGCCAAGGTCACACAGCCCATTGTGGGATAGCTGTAAGATTCCCCTGAGAGAAGACTCGCAAAATTGCTAATTCCGAGGTTATGCCCAATGATCATACAATGCTTGTCCTGTTCTACTTCATGCTCGTAAAAATCCAACAACTCATACTCGGAGGCATTGTAGAGATTTTTAACAACCCTTATTCTATCATAGCTCAATTGTAACTCACGTATCAATATCATGCCAGTGTGAATACTTCGCTGCGCTGGACTTACATAAAGAATATCAGGTTCAACGCGCTTAGCGTACATCTTTTTGGAAAATGCAATGGTTTGCGTAATTCCAAAAGCGGACAGAGGTCGATCGATATCCTCCACACGGGCGATATGTGATGGTGTGCTGTCGGCGTGACGTGCAAGAGAAATAAAATTCATGATTAGAAGTTATGGAATTTTTTATGGAATACCATCTATAGGTCAAATAGATTTCCATGACCGCTAATCCACTTAGACCCTTTCTGCAGGATGCACGGCATTACCAAATGACCTACCTATCGATCTTTTTACTGACAGGTGTTCTATTTCTTGAATGGTATGATAACCTATTGCATTACGCTGTCCTTATTATTACCGCATTATGTATTCAGAGCATAGGGATGATCGCCGTCAACAAGTACAATAAGGGATGGTGGAAAAGTGCATTGATCACCTCGCTGGGTCTTTGCCTGCTATGCAAAACAGGATCACTTCAGACCACGCTTCTTGCAGCTACGCTTGCCATTGGATCAAAGTTCATTATTCGATTTCGTGGCAAGCACCTTTTTAATCCGGTAAACTTTGGATTGATTGCCACGAGCCTCATTACCCAAGACTCATGGGTTTCTCCAGGACAATGGGGAAGTCACCTCATCCTTTTGCTAGTACTGGGTGCTCTGGGTTTTATTGTATTGGCCAAAGTTCAGCGTTGGGACGCACCGCTTACATTTTTTATTGTGTTTGGAGGCCTTATGTATGCCAATATAGTTTGGTATAAGGGATGGGACTTCGGCGTATTCCTTCATAGTATTACGAGCGGAACGCTTGTCCTCTTTGCCTTTTATATGATTACAGATCCCATGACCACACCAAATCATCGGACTGGGCGAATTCTATGGATCGGTCTTGTGTCGTTTCTTTCTTTCGTCTTGGTAACTCAATTCTACTTCTATTCTGCCCCGATTTGGGTGCTCTTCTTTATGTCTCCTTTAGTTCCTCTAGTCGATAAGTATTGGAAGGCTCCAAAGTATGTATGGGCTCCTAAAACCCCTCTAGTTATTCATTCTTAATCAAATCAATCTTATGAAAACAATTGTTTATTTCCTTTTATCCTGTATCGCTTTTATGCCTCATTATGCCCATTCGTTTTGCGGATTTTATGTGGCCAAAGCGGATACTGAGCTTTTCAATGAAAAATCAGAAGTCATCTTGACCCGAGATGGCTTTGAAACCGTGCTGACCATGTCTAATGACTTCAAGGGAGATGTGAAGGATTTTGCCATGGTTATCCCAGTGCCAACTGTTCTTTCTCGAAACAACATTAAGGTCGTCGATCGATACATCTTTGATCGGCTGAATGGCTACTCTGGGCCTAGACTAGTAGAATACTATGATGAACATCCATGCTATCGTTACGACTATCGGATGATGGAAAAAATGTCTATACCTGCAATGGAAGTCATGGAAGATGCCAGTGGGTCCATGGAGTTTGATGATTATCAAGTGACCATTGAGGCATCCTACACGGTCGGAGAGTATGATATCTTACTTCTGTCTGCGGAAGAATCATTAGGTCTCAAACGTTGGTTGACGGATAATGGCTATCAGATTCCAGAAAAAGCTGAAGCTATTTTAGAGCCCTATTTGAAGAGCGATATGAAGTTTTTTGTCGCAAAGGTTAACCTTGAAGAGTATGGGCAGTCCGACTACCAAAATCTGAGACCCATTCAAATCCGATACAACCACCCACGGTTTATGTTGCCAATTCGCTTGGGAATGGCCAACGCTAAAGGAAGTCAAGACCTCATTGTATATGCCATGACTCCTAGAGGAAGAGTAGAGGCCACAAACTATCAGACAGTAGACATCCCTTCTAATTTTAATATACCAACCTTTGTCACAGACAAGTTTAGCGCATTCTACAAGGATCTATTTGCCAAGGCCTATCGTCGCAATGGCCGTAATGCGGTATTTGTAGAATACGCCTGGGACCTTTCGTCTTCGAATTATACAAAGTGCGATCCTTGTGCGACGACACCACCGGCCTATTCAGAACTTATTGATGCCGGTGTCCATTGGATTGACTATGAAGATATATCAGGGTGGGGTGGTGCTGATTACTCAGGCAATCTGTTTTTTACACGTCTACATGTTCGCTATGATAATCTTCACTTTCCATCAGATCTTGAATTTCATGTCACTTCAAACATGACAAGCCATCAAGGCCGTTATGTTATGAACCATATGTATGACGGACCAATCGAGTGTGAAGGAGATACCGACCTTCACTATTACTTGGATGTCAAAGATCGTAGAGAAGATGAATTGGACAACCTAGCGTATTATGCCGGCTGGGATAAGAATAAATATCGTTCGTATGTATCTGCAATCGATGCACATTTAGAGCGCGTCGATCCCGAAGGCAAAAGAGGTAACATGTTGTTTTTGTTTAAACACTTCGGAAGAAATATCCTACGCCATTCCTTAATACCGCACTACCAATATGCAATTACGACCTTAGTAGGCATCCTTGGGTTAGTCTTGATGCGTCGTTTTGCTCGTCGCAAAAAAGTACTTAGAGTGCAATAAGTGCCTCAAAAAAACGATCGAGATAGAGTCGCAAGTTTCCATTATTACTGATGTGGTTGTTGATGATCAGGGAAAAGGATAACCATTTGCCCTTATTGGTTTGGACTATGCCGGTGTAGGAAAGGACACCGGTAAGTCCACCTGATTTAGCAAAAACTCTTCCGACAGCTGGGCTAGTTTGAGGTACTAGCTCTTCTAAGGTGCCTGCTCTTCCAAGCACGGCGAGGGACCGCTGAAATGTGCTGTTTGCTTGATTTTGTGAAAAGTGATTGACCAACTGGGTCATTTGGTTGGCTGATATAATGTTTGATCGGCTGAGCCCTGAGCCGTCCATTATTCTGCAGTGTAAACCCTGAACTCCATGGTTTCTTGCATAGCTCTCTACCAATTCCTGCGGCTTTTTAAGCCCTGATTTTAGGAGCATGGTCTTCATAAGGGCGTCCGCGAAAACATTGACACTCCATGTGTTTGTTTGCTTTGCAATGTCAAACAGCTTTGGACTTTCGTGGATGAATTCTTGGATTAACAGATGACGATCTTGGTCGAAGAGGTTTCCAAGAATGACTACCTCGTTTCCCATCGCACGCAGTTTGTCTTGCAGAATGGAAAGCGCGGCAAATTCAGGGTGATGAAGGGCAGATTCTACGCGCTTTCGCCAATGTCCATGTTTCATTTTTCCATGAACGAACAAGGCGTTAGAACCCACGGGATAATGTATGGCTAGAGATGAAGTAGAGGCATCTGTTACATCATATATAATGGTGTCGAATTGAGCTGCGATGTTTGGCACCAGTTCCAAAGACCAGGGGGCATCAAAATTCTTTTCTCTCTTCAAATACGTGCGCAGTACATTTTCATTGAGGTTAATGGAATGAGCGACGGCTCCATAGTATTGACCTAGGTCTTCATGCCCGTAATCCACAGGTACTGGGTCAAAGGGCCACTCTCCTGGGTCGAAGTAAATTCGTTGGATAGCACTAGCCTCTGTTGTTAGGAGTAAATCATCAAGAAGATTATAGAGTACTTCCTGTCCGTTGGCTTGGTGCGTAAAACGCATAGATCCAAGCGTTGGGTCTCCATTTCCTCGTAAGACTAAACAAGTGTCTCCCTCTTCTATTGTCAGGGATAATGTGGTCTCATAGGTAAAGGATGATCCGAGTTCTTCTAAGGCCATTCCCGTCGTAACGGCTTTTAGTGAAGAGGCTGGACATAGGTTAGCTGACCCATTGTAGTCATAGATAAGGGCGTCGTTCGATAAATCTCGCACGCTAAGGCCTATCGTTGCTCCATGGAAGGTGGATTTGTTTTGCCATGAATCGATTAAAGAGGATAAGGACTGGGAAAAACCATTCAAGATGGTGAGTATTCCTAAAAGCAGAATTAGGGTGATTCTACGAAAGCAACTTTGCATACTCTTTGATTGTTAAAGAGTAAATAAAGTTGTTTTTTCACGAATCGTGTTTCTTTACACTGACGTTTATGCACAATCTTTGACTATGGAAGATTTAAAAAATGCCATCATTGACCAGATAAAGACAGTCTTCGATCCGGAGATTCCGGTAAATATCTATGACTTGGGCTTGATTTATGAAATCAATGTGGATGAAAAAGGGCAGGCAGAAGTTATAATGACCTTAACTTCACCTGCATGTCCAGTGGCAGGCAGTCTGCCCGGTGAGGTAGAAGAAGTTGTTATGGGGGTTGCTGGTGTGGAGGATGCGGTAGTTGAACTTGTTTTCGACCCACCCTGGGATAAAGAAATGATGAGTGAGGAAGCTAAGTTTGAACTTGGCTTCGATTAATAATGTTGTAAGATTTACAAAACGAAATATAGTACATGTACCCACAAGAGATAGTCCTTCCA
This sequence comes from Bacteroidota bacterium, assembly GCA_002862745.1. Taxonomy (GTDB): domain Bacteria; phylum Bacteroidota; class Bacteroidia; order Chitinophagales; family UBA8649; genus UBA8649. The sequence continues at coordinate 22,798 of PKDX01000050.1, forward strand.
ATGAAGGCTGAATTAACCGATAAAGGCTTTCGCCAACTTGAAACCCCTGAAGCTGTAGATGCTGAGCTTTCCAGTCAATCAGGAACTACGTTTGTAGTATTTAATTCTGTATGCGGATGTGCCGCGGGGTCAGCAAGACCAGCTGTGATTGATGCCATTCAACAGGATGTAAAGCCAGACCATTTAGTTACTGTTTTTGCCGGAGTAGATAAAGAAGCTACCGATAAGGCAAGGTCTTACACTCAACCGTATCCGCCATCTTCCCCATCTATGGCGTTGTTCAAAGACGGAGAGCTTGTTCATTTCATTGAGCGACATCAAATTGAGAGTAATAATGCTGAAACGATTTCAGCCCACCTCAAAGAAGTATTTAATCACTTTTGTAAGTAATGGCAGATTTTCATTCTCTTCAAGTAAGCCGGATTGATCGATTAACTGATCAGGCGGTAAAAGTTACTTTGGATATTCCTAACGAGTTAGCGGATAACTTCTCTTTTCTGCCCGGTCAATACATCACGTTAGACGTAGCGGTGGGTGAAGAAAAAGTACGTAGGTCCTATTCACTATGCAGTGCCCCCAGTATTCAGGGCTCAATTAGTGTGGGCGTTAAGGAAATCCCCAACGGCCAAGTTTCCCCAGTCCTTAATCGACAAATCAAAGTGGGTGATTCAATCGAGTGTATGCCTCCTATGGGTAATTTCACCTGGACGAAAGAAGCTCAGGGAAGTGCACATGTCGTACTCATTGGTGGGGGTAGTGGTATTACTCCTTTGTTATCTATTGCCACTACGATCTTAGAATCCAATGAATCATCTAAGGTGTCGCTCATGTATGGAAACAAAAATGGAGATTCAATAATGTTCCTAGAGGATATCCAAGCCTTTGAACAACAGTATCCTTCCCGATTTGAAGTCATCCACGTCTTTGATCAGCCGAGAAAGAAAAAAGGACTGTTTTCTTCAAAGACCATGGAAAAAATTGCTCACAAGGAGGGACTTATCAGTAAATCTCTCCTCCTAGGAATGCTTAATAGTATGAATATCCCTGTCGAAGCCGCACATTTCTATATCTGTGGTCCAAGTCCAATGATGAGGTCCTGTCAACAGGCGTTAAAAAGCATAGAAGTAGTGGATGAGCGAATTCATGTTGAATTTTTTACTGAAAAATCAGATGAAGACAAAGCAGCTGCACTTCTTGGAGATGCTGATGAAGCTTTTGAAGGAAAGGCTATGGTTCAAATTCAGCTAGATGGGAATAGTCAGTCCATTGAAGTTGAGGAGCGTGATACCGTGTTAAATGCTGCACTGGATAATGGTATCGACGCCCCATATGCCTGTATGGTTGGGGCTTGTACTACCTGTAAGGCAAAACTTGTCAAAGGTCAGATAGAAATGGATGATCAAACAGCCCTTCTTCCAAAGGAAGTTGAAGAAGGATACATATTAACTTGCCAATCTCATCCAAAGTCCTCTTATATTGAGGTGGATTATGATGCGTAAGATTCGAGATTTCTTTACTACCGCAATTGTTGGGGGCATGGTTGTTGTCCTTCCTATTGCCTTGATTGCCTTTGCTTTTAAGTGGCTCTTTTCATTGATTTACGCTGTGACAGAGAGTTTAGCGAAATCCCTGCACATTGTAGAAGCTTATCCCGATGGAGCGGCTTACATCACGATGGTGCTCATCGTGGTTGCGATGTTCTTTATTGGTTTGGTGGTCAAGACACGTATCGGTAAATTTCTATATCATTATTTAGAGAAATACTTACTGAGCAAAATTCCACTGTACTCGGTGTTAAGTGAGACCGTTTCTACCATTGCGGATAGGGATCAAAAGGCTTTCAGTAAAGTGGTATTAGTCGATGTATATGGATCAGGCGTCTACATGACGGGCTTTGTTACCGATGAGACGAATCCTGAATGGTATTCCATCTTTGTTCCAACAGCACCAAATCCAACCAATGGCTTTGTATTCTCAACACGACGTGATGCTGTGATTGAAACTGACCTTAAACCGGAAGATGCCGTGAGAACCGTAGTTGGCATGGGGGCAGGTTCAACTGAAATGCTTAGCTATCTCTCCGATAAAAAGAAGGACTAGCTCTTTCTACTTAATAGCCCTTACAAAGCGATTGACTCCACTACTATCCTCATATATAGAAGTGGTATAGTCTTGGTGATCAAAGAGTTGGGCAACATCATTTCCTTGTGTAAATCCACACTCTACCCATATTTCTCCTTTGGACAATAGGGCTTTTTGGCCAAGTAGTCCGATGTGTCGGTAGAAGATTAGCGGGTCCTCTTCGTCAGCAAATAAGGCAAGTGGCGGCTCGTACCATAGGGTGGTAAGCGCCATTATTGGACGTTCAGAGGGCGGAATATAAGGCGGATTAGAGACGATATACTTCAATTTTCCGCCCTCCCACTCATTTAGTTCCAAAATATCGCATTCTCGGAGGCTTAGGCTTAAATCATGCATTTGGCTGTTTTTTTCAGCTATAGCAAGGGCTTTTGGGCAAACATCTAGGGCATGTACTTGGGCGGTTGGATAGCGCTGCTTAAGGGCTAGTGCGATACATCCAGACCCTGTTCCAATATCTAAAAAGCTTGCTTTATCAGTGTTTTCCGCTGGAATATGCTGAAAGATAAGAGCCAATAGATCTTCTGTTTCTGGACGAGGCAGTAAGACATCCTTAGAGACTTGAAGTTTTAGATTCATGAAATAATCATAGCCCGTGATATACTCAATGGGTTCGTGATTAAGCAGCCGCTGCGTAATTCCGGCCCAAGAAATATCACCGTTACAGTCTTCTTCTAGGACCTTCATAGCGTGCTGGATTTGTCTTGAAGACCATCCTGCTCGATTAAGCTTTTCAATTGATTCTTGTCTAGTCATAGAATACACTAGCAAGGTTGTATCTTGCCAAAGTGCAAGGTAATAAACGTCATCAGTTTTATATGGATCGAGCTTTTCAGCTTGCTGAACTTGGCAAGCCCTATATTCGATCAAATCCTGCGGTAGGATGCGTTATTATCCATAGAGATACGATTATAGGAGAGGGTTATCACAAGGAATTTGGTGGCCCTCATGCAGAAATAAACGCTATTTCATCCGTACAATCAGTGGACATGGATAAGCTTAAGGAGGCTACTTTCTATGTCACTTTAGAGCCATGCTCATTTGTTGGGAAAACCCCCTCTTGCGCCAATCATCTTATTAAAACTGGGGTGAAACATGTTGTGATAGGCAGCTTAGATCCTAATCCAAAAGTCTCTGGAAGAGGCGTTGAGGTGATGCGTGATCAGGGTGTGCATGTTGAGGTCTTAAATTACGCTCAGACCAATGCCAATTTGAATCCTGGATTCTATTCTGCGATGCTTCACGGTCGTCCTTATGTTACCCTAAAATGGGCGCAGTCAAAAGATGGTTTTATTGGTCAAAGTGGTCAGGGTTCTATGCCAATATCAGGTCCTAAGAGTCGACACTTGACTCATACATGGCGAAGTGAGCACCATGCCATCTTAGTTGGAAGCAATACGATATTGGAAGATAATCCCCGTTTAGATGTTAGATTGGTCGAAGGAGAAAGTCCACAAGTCATCGTTTTAGACCGTCGTGGGCGCCTTACAGGCAATGAAACGATATTCGCTTTAGGTCGGGAGGTTTGGGTCTTTTCCCATATTGAAAAGGAGAATAAACATCATCGTTGGATTACGGTGGATTCCGATAAACCATTAATTCCTATGGTGTTTGAGACTATGCTTGCCCACGAGATGAATACACTTTTTGTCGAAGGAGGTCGGCAGATTCATCAAGCTTTTCTTGACGGGCGTATGCGGTGGGACGAGCTTCGTTACTTTACAAGCAGAGAGATGCTGGGTCATGGTATTACTGCGCCCGCTATTCCCGCTGAATGCACTACGTATGTTACAGAAGATGTAGGCGATGATGAAATGGTAATTTTACGATCTAAGCAAACATGGCAGAATTTTATCTCATTGTAAGCATCCTATCCTCGGTAGCGATTATGCTCGTTTTTGGCTTGTTCGATCGGTATAAGATAGATACCTTTCAAGCGGTCGTTGTGAACTATCTCACGTGCATTGTATGTGGTGTCGTTCTTGATGGAGGTATTCCAACGTATTCTATGGAGGCTACAGCCTGGTTGCCGTATGCATTAACTCTCGGAGTCCTTTTTATTGGTTTGTTTGTATTGATTGGTATCACGGCTCAGAGGCAGGGTGCAGCCATAGCCTCGGTATCCATGAAATTGGGCTTGATCTTTCCTATCCTATTAGCTTATTTTCTGTATAACGAAGACTTTACGATTCAAAAGTGGATAGGCATCGTTTTGTGTTTGGCGGCCATCATTTTCGTATCGATTCCTTCTAAAGATTCCAAGGCTGAAGGAGATTCACTTTCGTGGAATTGGTCTATGTTGTTTCCCTTAATTATTTTTCTTGGAAGCGGCATATGTGATTCAACGGTTCAGTTTCTAGAGCAACGGTATTTTTCAGAGGGTGATATCGAAATCCTGACAATTGCCCTTTTCGGGACAGCGTATGTTATTGGTGGAAGTGTTTTGCTTCTACAAGTGATGTTTGGACGGCGCTCATTCGACTCAAAATCGCTGCTTGCCGGTATCGTCTTAGGACTTCCCAATTACGCCTCGATTTACTTTTTTATGATGGCCTTATCACACGATAAATTTGACAATGCGTCGTCTTTTGTCTTTGTGATTAACAACATAGGAATTGTTGTCATGACCACGCTAATGGGTATTCTTGTACTCAGACAGAATCCCAACAAGTATGGATGGGTTGGCCTAGGTCTCGCAGTAAGTGCTGTACTCCTATTGTTCCTTTAAATTCAGTCTATTCGAAAACTCGAATATCATCGACTTCCCAAGTACTTCCGTCTTGGTCACTACCTGTGTATCGGAAGGCAATGTGTACGTTTGAACTAATGAAATTGCTCAAGTCTACTGTCGCCGTCACAAAGGCAAATCCCCCTTGTGATTGGGTGTAGCTCAACTCCGTCCAAGAGGCGTCTCCAACAGATGATTGGTTGTCAAAATCGGTGCTGACATATAGTTGCATGGTCGGTCCTCCATAGTTATAGGCATTTCTAAACTCCAATGTGGCTGATTGCACTCCGGATAAGTTCATAGATGGTGAGATGAGCCAAGCTTCGCTTGCATCATTTCCTTGACCATTGTAATTCGAAAGAACGGCATAGTACGAGTTACCCCCTCCTTGGTTGCTAGTAGACCAGTCATGAGGTCCTTGGAGAACTTGTGTAGTCCATCCTCCTGAACTGATTTCTTGATCTTCAAAGTCCTTGTTCAAGATGAGGTTGTCGGCACCATCACAACGTGGGTTTTTCATATCTACGTCATTGGTGTCGCGAATGGTAAACTGGTACTCATCATTGTAGATTCCAAGAATTCCAACAATTGATCCATTGCCAATAGGAAGTGTGTCCCCTGCGAAGGCAGCATAATCGCTCATTCGTACGATAACACTTCCGCCATTGCATCCGTTGGTAATTACATCCTTGCCATAGGTTGGGCTTACAGGAATGTTCGCATAGGTCTGCCCAATGAATGATGGATCAAATTCACAGTTTTCAATGATAAAAAGCTTATTGATCATCGATGGGTTTAACCCTCCGTTCAACGCAAGTACTTCAGGACTAGGTTCTCCAACGATGTCTCCTTTTAAGATGTGTTGATCAATGAGTGGTTCAGCGATGCGTTCGATATCCGACCCATCAAGTCCTCCGCCAAGGGTAGGCTGACATGCAAAAACACCTGCATAAAGCCCTTCAAGCTTCACATAGACCTCACGACCAACTGGAAATTGTGCATTGAGGTTCGTGGCATCTAAGCTTAGCGAAATGGCTCCGGTTGCATCTTGTATAACAAGGGATTTGTAGAAGTTACCTGCAAAATCATCGGACGTCACGACACCTTTAATGTATTTGCCTTCATAAGTTGCTCCGGATAACAAGGTGGGAGAAACAAGATCGCAGTTACCCAATAGATTATTCGATGTTAATAGGTCACCGATATTCATGACCTGACTTGCATCTATACTTGGTGGTATGTATACCGGCGGGGTATCAAAATCATCTTGGATACATGAAGAAAGCATGAAAACTGCTGCGAAAAGTATAATGAGGGAGTTTAATCGATTCATGGTCATAATATTAGCCGAAAATAAAGGAGATCATGGCGAAATAGTTTGTGCCAAATCCGTAGAAATATTTGTTTTGAAACTTATCAATACGTCGTTCGTCAAAGTCAAAACGGCGTTGTTCAAAGCCATTGGTTATAAAGTTTTGATTGTTGGTTAGGTTGTTTACCCCGAGAAGGAATCGTATCGACTTCCCGTAGCCAAGAGAATAGGAGTAGCCACCAAAAAGATCCATAGTAAATTGGGCTGGAGCTTTTTCTTGTGCGATGATTTCGTT
>PKDX01000025.1 GCA_002862745.1 Bacteroidota bacterium
AAGAATTTTATCCGTTAGCTTCAACTTAGCAATGAGCTTAAACAAACCCTTAGGGTTGTCCAAAGTCATGTCAAAATAGTCCCCCCAATTCATCGCTAAACAAGATGCCCGGGTTATGCCGTCTCTATCGACATAAGAATAAACACCACTTGATTTGGAATAGGCCAAGACTTGATCAAGCATCTTCTTGAAATCCTCAAATCTTGGATATTGGTTGAACAGATACTTTTCACGTATAGCCATTGATTCGTTATAGAAGGTTTGAAGTGCTTCTTCGTCTTGGCTGATATTTACGAGATACTTCGCCTGGCTCCGTCTTCGAAAAAGCCAGTTGATATGGGTATAGCTATCGACAGGATAACGGTCATATCCCTTGTTCAAGCGATCGGTTAGAATCTTAATTGAGCGCTGCATCCCTCGATTCTCGCGACCGAAATTTGCATAAGTACATGAAATCCCATTGAGATCACACATCTTGCTTAAAATGGCAAAAATGGAAGAAAACATCCCGCATTGACGATAGATATTCCGACCTTCTTTTGAAGTGTAGGATGATATTCTTAGGAGATTGTAGTAATATCCCTCTTGGATGGAGTTGTCTGTATGATCACGGAAATGAAAACGGTTAGCGTGCACATAGCCGGCCAAGCGATAGGATTTTCCTCCCGCGGCTGATACCTCATCTAATGGATGTAAGGCAACGACTACGCATGCACCTTCGTTAATGGATGCCATGGATTCCGGAACGTTCTTAAAATAGACTTGAAACGATAGATTTCCTTTTCCGGTCTTTTCATTGATATGCTTTTCTGGGACAGATATAACCTCTCGGCATTCACTCTGAAAGTAATCTAAGCTACTGTCTAAACCGAGCTGGTCAAGTACTTCGCTGATTCGAGGGAGAAGCTTAACCTGGATAGCAATTAGGACAAGTTCATCCTTAAATCGATCAAGAGCTAAGAAATCATGACTATCAAAGGTGAGTTTCTGGTCAGCTTCAAACCATTCTTTACCATTGGCTTGACGTACGTAATGAAATTGACGCTGTTTTGCCATAGTGATGTTGTTTTAGTGAGAACTATTTACCCCGTCGAGCAGCCCAAGTTTTTTTCCAAGCTTTTCAAACACGTTAACAATTTTTGCAAGGTGTTCTTCCTCATGGGTTGCCATATAGCTTGTTCTTAGCATAGCCATTCCAGGAGGGGTTGCAGGAGATATAAAAGCATTGACGAATATGCCCTCATCGTAGAGCATACGCCAGATAGAGAAACATTTCTCATCATCTCCGATAATAATCGGTACGATGGCCGTCTCTCCGTCCATTACATTAAATCCTGACTTCTTGAGTCCTTCACGCACATAGTTGGCGTTCCAGGCGAGTTTTTCTACGCGTTCCGGTTCTTTTTCCAATACATCAAGAGCAGCAATGGCTGAGGCCACAGAGGCTGGAGTAGGGGATGCACTAAATATCAGTGCTGGACTTTTGTGTTTTAAATAATTAATTACGCGCTCTTCGCCTACGACAAAGCCACCAATACTGGCGAGCGTCTTAGAGAATGTGCAGACTATGAGATCAACATCATCCTGAACACCAAACTTATGGGCTGTTCCTCGACCTCCATCGCCTATTACTCCAAAGGCATGGGCATCATCGACGAGGATTTGTGCATTGTATTGCTTGGCAAGTTCTGTAATATTATCCAAGTTCGCTACGGTACCAAAGGTTGAGAATACGCCGTCTGTGGCAATGATCTTGTTTTCTTCGAGCGGAATCGCTTTTAACCTACGTTCAATATCCTCTAGGTCATTATGCTTATAACGAACTACTTTGATATTGATTGAAGAGGCCAGCATATTTCCTGCAACAATGCTCGCATGATTATCACGATCACTCAGGATATGCTCTCCGCGTGTCATCAATGGGGCGATAACTCCTTGTCCGGCCTGAAAACCTGTAGAAAAAAGCAATGCGGCTTCCTTTCCCATAAACTTGGCAATGCGATGCTCCATCTCATTATGAAGGTCAATAGTGCCCGTAAGAAAGCGCGATCCAGAACAACTTGTGCCGTATTTCTCAATGGCTTTAATAGCTGCTTCTTTTACATGCGGATGGGTGGTAAGGCCTAGGTAATTATTTGACCCTGCCATGATGACCGACCTGCCTTCCATGGTTACAACGGGCCCTTCGCTGTCTTGTATTTCTCTAAAGTAAGGGTAGACTCCACGACTCTTCATGTCGTCGGATCGGTTAAAATTATAACACTTGTCAAATACTCCCATAATCTTGTCATTCTTGATTAGGCAATGAATTTAAGGATTGTTAACACTTGGAACCTAAGGATTGTAGTAAGAATCGTGGATAACGGGTAAATCCTTACATTCAAGGCATGAAAACAAAGCCAAAAGTTGCCATTACTGGAATCAATGGATTTGTAGGGAGTCATCTTGCGGAATTTGCGTTAGACTCAGGATATGAGGTACATGGTATCATTCGTTCGACAAGCTCAACAGCATGGATTGACCATCTTGATATACAATGCCACCGTATCGGGTTAAAAGACCCTAGTGCACTATCGAACGTGTTTGAAGGATGTGACTATGTATTTCATATTGCCGGCGTAACCAACGCCAAAGACTATGATGGATATTATCAAGGTAATGTTGCGCTGACCCAAGGAGTCTATGATGGGGTAAAACAATGCAAGAATCCTCCTAAAAAGATTATTGTCACAAGTAGTATCGCAGCAGGAGCGCCATCATCGCTTGAGGCACCACATAAGGAATCCGACCCGTCATCGCCTGTATCCACCTACGGCAGAAGCAAGTTGGAAATGGAATCCATGACCGAGGCCTATATCGAGCAACATGCCGATTTATGCCCAATTGCTCTGCTGAGAGCGCCAATAGTCTATGGTCCAAGAGATACCGAAATGTATGCCTTCTTTAAGAGTATAGGGCAGGGCCTATTCCCAAAAGTTGGACGACAAGAGAAGCATGTCAGCCTCATTTATGTTAGGGATTTATGCAAAGCACTTATGCTCCTTGCTGAACATGACGACGCGAGAGGAGTATATTATGCTCATAGTGATGCCGCCATTTCTTGGACAGAGATTGCCCAAGCAACAGGTCAAACGCTAAATCAAAAGTTTATCACCCTAACCATACCTCATATGGTGCTTTATCTTGTAGGCCGAATATCAGGTTTTATGAATCGATTCCGAAGCCGACGCTCTGTGCTGGATATTGGAAAAGCGCGTGAAGGAGTACAGTCTGCGTGGGTATGTAATGATGATAAAATACGCGCCTTAGGATATCGTCATGATTATCCATTTCAGCAAGGCATTGCCCCAACCATTGCCTACTATCAAGAAAATGGAAAACTTTAGGATTTCTTGAAAAGATTTCTATTTTTGTAAGCCCTATTTTTGGGGAAAAGCGAGAGTAGCTCAGCTGGTAGAGCACGACCTTGCCAAGGTCGGGGTCGCGGGTTCGAATCCCGTCTCTCGCTCATTCGATCTCTCCTCAAGGATTGTACACCGTTTCTCTTTATGTTGCTTAATGTATCATTCAATGAAACGTGTACAACGATTGGCCCGGGTGGTGGAATTGGTAGACACGCTGGACTTAAAATCCAGTGGCCATCGCGGCCGTACGGGTTCAAGTCCCGTCCCGGGTACTTATTATGAAGAAGCTGATATTAAAAAATATCATGTGGATTTCCGCTTTTTATGCTTTAAATCAGTATGTGATTATTCGGTAAACACTTAGTGACCTTAATTTGCAAATATTCTTGTTAAAATTGAATATTTTAAATGGATATTGGCTCCACAGCATAGTTCATCAGATCAATAATCATCATAACTTTTTTGTCTTGTTGGATTTATTTTCAATATTGTAAATCGCCTTGATCGTCTTCAACATTGAATCAGGGGTGACAGAGATGGTATCGATTCCCTCCTCTACAAGAAATTGTGCAAAGTCGGGATAGTCTGAAGGACCTTGCCCACAGATACCTACTTTAGTATTACTATTTCTCGCTGCTTTTAACAGGTTGGAAATCGAACGTTTTACAGCAGTGTTTCTTTCGTCATAAATATGTGCGATAAGTGATGAATCCCTATCAAGCCCGAGTGTAAGCTGAGTCAAATCATTAGAGCCAATGGAAAATCCATCGATAAGCTCTGCAAATTCTTCAGCCATTAAAATATTTGAAGGTAGCTCTGCCATCAGGAAAATTTTCAGGCCATATTTACCTCTTTCCAAACCATATTTTTTCATAACGCCGTAAACCTTTTGTAACTCATCTATCGTTCTACAAAAAGGAATCATGACGGTTACATTTGTCAAGCCCATTTTTTCGCGTACTCTTTTGATTGCTTTGCATTCCATTCCAAAGGCATACTCGTACTCTTCTGAATAGTAGCGAGCCGCACCTCTCCAACCAATCATTGGATTTTCTTCTGATGGCTCGAAATATTTACCGCCAAGGAGTTTAGAGTATTCATTCGACTTAAAATCCGACATACGAACAATGACCTGTTTTGGATAAAACGCAGAGGCTATTTTAGCCACTCCGTATGAAAGCCGTTTCACAAAAAAGGTTTCTTCATCTTTAAACCCACGGGTTAAAATATTGATGCTTTCGGTGAGTTCGTTGTCACCAAGTTCTTTATGTTTAAGTAGTGCAAGTGGGTGCGCTTGAATGAAATTATTGATGATAAACTCTTCGCGAGCCAAACCAACTCCGGCATTCGGTATATGCGCAAATTTGAATGCCAAATCTGGTGAGGCCACGTTAAGCATAATTGGTGTTTGAGTCTTGGGGAGATCATTTAATCTTGTTTTACGTATCTTGAATGGTATTATACCCTCATAAACCTTCCCATTGTCACCCTCTGCGCAGCTCACCGTAATTTCATCTCCATTTAATAAAATTTCTGTTCCATTTTCTGTTCCAACGATTGCAGGAACACCCATCTCTCTGGCAACAATTGCAGCGTGACAGGTTCTTCCTCCTTTGTTGGTTATTATGGCGGAGGCCTTTTTCATAACTGGTTCCCAATCAGGGTTGGTCATTTCTGTTACCAAAACATCGCCTTTATTGAAATTCGAACCGTCAAATGATCCATCCCTTCCGTCCAATGAGTACATTTTCTGGACCTTTCCTTGACCTATTCTATCTCCAACAGCGATGCCATTTAATCGAACTTTTTTCTCACTCCTTTGGTCGATGACGTATTCAACGAGATCATTGTCTTTTTTTTGTGAGTGAATGGTCTCGGGCCTTGCTTGAACGATAAATAAATCTCCCGACAGTCCATCAATTGCCCATTCAATATCCATCGGGCACCATTGCCCTCTATTTTTAGTGTAGTAGTCTTCAATAATACAAACCCAATTTGCGAGCTGAAGGACTTGTTCGTCAGTAATACAAAATTCACTCTGTTGCGTGTTACCTACATGAACAATTTTAACAAGTGTACCAGGGTCCGTCGAATAGATCATTTTATTTTCTTTTTTACCCATCTTTTTTTCGATGATAGATCTGAACCCTTTTTTCATGGTAGGTTTATGGACAATGAATTCATCAGGAGAAACAGTACCTTGAACCACCATTTCTCCAAGACCATAGGCACCATTAATAAGAACCACATCTTTAAATCCACTTTCAGTATCCAAAGAAAATGCAACACCGGCTGCACCTAAATCTGAACGTACCATCTTTTGAATACAAACAGAAAGACCAATATCAAAATGGTCAAATCCAAAGTTATTCCTATACGAAATTGCACGATCGGTAAATAAAGATGCAAAGCAATTTCTTACTGAAGTTAAAATTTGCTCCGGCCCTCTTACATTTAAATATGTTTCTTGTTGCCCCGCAAAGGATGCATCTGGAAGGTCTTCAGCAGTCGCAGAGGATCTTACTGCTACATCCGTCCCATCTTGATTGTATCGTTGTGACAGCTTGAAATAACTTGTCTTTATTTGTTCCTTTAAGTTCTTCGGCCATTCCCCGTTTCTAATCAGCTGTCGAATTTCTAAACCTGTCTTTCTTAGAGAGACCAAGTCGTCTTTTACTAAATTATCCATCAACAGGCGAATAGCCTGGTCTAATTTATTGAACTTAAGGAATTCATCGTATGCTTCAACAGTGATTGCAAATCCCCCTGGAATGTTTACTCCGAAGTCTCCTATGTTTTGAATCATTTCTCCTAGAGATGCATTTTTACCGCCTACTAGCTGTAAGTCAATTAATTTAACTTCTTTTAAATCGAGAGTATATTTCTTACTCATTTCTGCACGTTTATCTTAGAATATTTTGTGAATCAGAGAACGCTCTAGGCATCGGTTTACATCTACGCTAAGAACTATTTTTATAACAAGATCTTAGCCAACTTGTTTTGTCTTAAATCAACTTTCTACTAATGTTTTATCGAAATAAAAGGTAATAATAAACTAGGCAAGTAACCTAGCTGGAAAATATACAGAAGACATCTCGCTGGTGAGCCAACATAATAGAGCAGTAGTTCAGAGGAAACTTAGTCAAATAGCTCTTTTGAGCCATTTTGATTAAATTTTATATGCGTAAATTAAAAACGCAGAGCGTGAAATATTTGATAGTCATGGATTGAGGCAGGTAAAATCTGCGGTTTATCAATCCTGTGAATTAGATTGTACCTAGCAACTTTACATTTACTAGCCTACTACTTTTATAAAATAATCTGCGATTACTTTTAATGCCTATTATTGTTCTAACTAAGCAAAACCAGATGTTTAATTTTCTTTTTGGCAATAAAAATCTTTCTAGCTATTTGAAATCAGGGGCAATCGTTATCGATGTCCGTTCGGGTGCAGAGTTTGACACGGGGAGTGCCTTGGGTGCTAAAAACATTCCCTTAAATACCCTTGAGAGCAGGACAGAAGAAATCAAAGCATCTGGTAAGCCCGTGATCACCTGTTGCCGGTCAGGCGCACGAAGTGAGCAAGCAAGATCAATATTACATGATGCTGGTCTAGATGTGATTAACGGCGGATCATGGAAGGCGGTAGAACGAGCTATCAATAAGCTTTAGCCTCTATTTGCTAAACCGCCTTAGAAATAGCCATATCTGACGTGAGGAGTTGTATCCACACCCCTCGATATTAAGCCATTCATGGCCTCCTCCTTGAACAACATCTTGTTGCACTCGAAGTGTACCGTTGCCATCGAGATATCGTATTCTTTCGACATTGTTTTGTTCGGCGCAATCCAAGGTAAAGGTTTGGTTACTTCGGTAGTTGCAGTCATTTTTCCTACACCATTTTTGAATCACGGTCTTAATGGGCATATATCCTTTAGCTGACTTTCCTTGTAGAGGTACAATGGCATCCTGACTTCCATTGATAAGAAATACGGGTACACCACGGCTAGTTAGACAGCCATCATAGTTTTCTTGACTCATTGTGCCGCCAACGGAAGCTGCCGCAGCAACTAAGTCTGGGCGTGTGCAGGCCAGGCGCAAGCTGAAATACCCTCCGTTGGAAAATCCGCAAGCATAGACCTTGTCTTTGTCAATTGGAAGTTCTTCCGCTAGGTGGTCAATAAGCTCTTCCACGAAGGCGATATCTTCTGCACGACTAGCTCTTGTATAGGATCCAACGCGCCAATGTCTTTTTCCATTGAGATAACTTCCTTGGGGATAGACAAGGATAAAGTGCTCCTTTTGAGCTAAAGCACTCATGTCTGAGCGCTCAATCTGGTCTTGGGCGGATAATCCGTAGCCATGAAAGTTTAATACCAAGGGTAGGTCAAAGTAGCCTGACTTTGTTTGAGGAACGTAAATAAAATAATCACGCTGAATGCCATTGACGTCGATCCTCTGCGATCTATACTTACCAAGCGATTGACTATGTCCTGTAAAGCAAGTGCTCAAGAGGATTGTAATCAAAACAAGGATAGTGGTCCAGTGGATTGATGAAGATGTAAAGCGATTTACCATTCGATCGATTGTTTATCTAAAAAAGCTTGGATACCTTGTTGACAGTCTTCAAACTGGCGGGCTCTGGCATTGATTTCTTCGGCCATTTCAAGCCCAGCTTGGATGGATTGACTTTGCACTTCTTGCATTAGGGCTTTGGTCGAAGAATAGGCCATACCGCTGACCTTCTTCATCCAACTTGAAGTGTGTTTTTCGATCGTTGAGGATATATTATCCTTTGTACAAACTTGATACACAAGTCCCATGGCTTCTAGCTTTTCTGCAGTAAACAACCGGCCACTGGTAAGGAGTTCATGGGCAACGTTGCCGGTAACCTTCCGCAATAGAAAAACCATAACGATGGCTGGTACAAAACCAATGGATACCTCGCTGTAGCCCAGTTTCGCTCCATCAGTGATATACAGACGGTCGCAGGCCGTTGCTAATCCTGCACCACCGGCAATGGCATGACCCTCTACTTTAGCAATGGTAAGCAATGGACAGGTGTAGATTGCTTCAAACATTGCTCGAATCGCTTGGGAATCTTCGAGATTTGTGTTGTAGTCGTTATCCTTGAGGGATCGCAGATACTCCAAATCAGCACCTGCGCTAAACACCTCGCCTTCTGCTTCTAAAATGACAGCCCTTAAGGAATCATCCGCTGCACAGTTCGTGTAGACATCTGTAATCTCTTTGACTAACTCAGGATGAAAGGCATTGCGTTTATCTGGTCGATTTAAACCAACCGTTAATATTCGATCCTGTCTTGAGGTTTTGAGGTAATGATACTGTCCTATAGCCATAGTAGTAAGGTAAATCCAATTATTCCTATGATGAAAATACGGATAGAACGTTGGAGTAGGCCCCAGAGACCTAAATTAATACTCAACGCCAAGCAGCAAGTGTATACTAGACTGAACTTTTCATCTCCTGCAATACATAGCCCCCATGTCCATTGACTAAAGCCATCTAGGATCTTGTGTTGCCATTGTAAAAGCACTAAGGAAGGTATTCGAATCCATTCAGATGTAAACAGAAAATGCCCGATGTTAAGAGTGATATGGAAGGGTAGGAAGGGAACAACAAAGAGATTGGTCAATGGACTTATCCATGAAAAGAAACCAAAGGATGATAGAAAAATCGGCCAAGTAAAGAGTTGGGCACTTACCGATAGAATGGATAGACTATATAGACCTTTGAGCAAGATATGTTTTGGAGCATAGATCAAAAACTTTGGCATAAAAAGTACAATGCCTAGTACCGCACCAAATGACAATTGAAAGCCCACATCATAGAGGATGTTTGGATCAAGTGCACATTGAGTTGCGGCAGCTAAAAAAAGCGCATTCCACATGGGGAAGGAGCGCGCATTGGCCTTGGAGAGGATCAATATGCCTCCCATAAACGTGGCGCGCATAACAGAGGGCTTACTGCCAAAGTATATCGCAAAAAGAACTAGCCATAAAAGACTTAGAAAAGCCCATATCCAACGAATGTTGTTTGAAGCCTTGGGTCGGAAGGGAATGAGTAAGGCCATAAGAAGGCCGACATGCAATCCAGAGATACTCATAATGTGAATAGTACCTGTCGATTGATATAGCCTAAGAATATCTTGAGAAATCGTAGAGCGCACACCTGTGAGTAATGCTTCTATCACTCCAATCTCATGTCGATAGGCATTGTTTTTGGGTCTATTCCATATATAGGATTTGATGTCTTCGGTAAGTCGTGTTGTATGTTGACTTGGTCTCTGGTCGGCTAGTTTGGTGTAAGGAGAAAGGCTACCTACAACACCTTGTCTCTGTCGATAGAGCTCGTAGGATGATTCGTATGGACTTTCTGTGGAATAGGCAAAGAACTTGCCTTGCAAATGAAGACGATCACCTATAGATAGATTTATCTTGTCTTTGGGTTTCCAATCCAGCCGGAAGGTCGTATTGACTCTCGAGTTACCCGTGCTGTATTGCCATATATCTAAGACATATCGATTCCCTTGATGATTTTCTCTTCTCTCTTGTACAACAGCGTGAAGAAAATAGCTGCTGTTATTCTTGGGTAGGTGACTATAATTCGAGTAACTGCCTGATTTGCTCCATAAGGGAAGGAGAACGAATAACAATATGCTAAAGACTACTTTTCGATGTATAACCAAACACGTTGCTACCCCAAGGAGAAACACCCACTGCGAGGAAGGCAGTGTGATTGGAACAAAACATCCGACGAGATATAGCCACAGGTGAAATGGTAGAAGAAAAGTTTTGGGCATAAAAAAAGCGGCCACCCGAAGGTAGCCGCCTCTTTATTGTCACGTATGACTAATGATTATTCAACGATGAATCGCTGAGTAGCTTGAGCATTGTCAGCAATAATCTGCATTACGTAGATTCCTTTAGCAATGTTGCTAAGATCAAAAGTAACTGAGTTGCCTTCAAGAGCACGAGAAGCAACTACATTACCTTGCAAATCAATGACATTTACGGTAGCATTGATTGAAACGCCATTAACAGATAGAGTAATTACTCCATTTGTTGGGTTAGGCTGAATCATTAACGCATCAGCAAGGTTAGCATCTTCAATAGAAGTTACTGGATTCGCAATAAAGAAATCAGATTCTGAAATCTCATTTCCTGTAGTTAAGTCTTTACAAATCTTATCAGCAGGTAGAGAGAAAATCTGGTTGAAGTTATTGCTAGCTGTTAAGCAAGCTAAGTACGCATCATTCTCAGGTACATAAGCCCACTGGTGATTGAAGATAGATGAGTTTGTACGTGTTTCAGTTAGTCCGTCACTGTACTCCCAATCCCATCGGTTAGGTGTAAAGTCACAGTTCTCATCCATCGCGAAACGTCCAGGCTCGATTTGTAGCGCATTGAAATCAGCAACAGGCTCACGTCCAACAATTACAATTCGTTGTGCCACTGCAGTGTTTCCATTATCGTCAGTCGCTTCGTAAGTAACTACATACTGACCTGCAGTGTTAACGTCAACTGCACCTGCACCAGTAGCTGTAAGGTTACTTACAGGACCGAAACATGGGTCGTTTGCCGTAGCGCCTGCATCTGTGTAAGAAGTACCGAAGTAGTGATAAGTGGTCGCATCTCCCGAAATCGTGATAACTGGAGGTGTGTTGTCAACTACAACAACAGTTCGTGTCGCAGTACCTGTGTTTCCCGCAGCATCGGCTACATTATATGTTACTGTATATGACCCCAGAACTGCTGTATTTACGACAGTATCATTAGAAGTAACACTTGACGTTAAATCAAAGGGTGCGAGGTTGTCAAAGGCAAGGTATCCTGGATCAACGTAGGTGTCACAAGCTTCAATTTCGATGGTAGCATTTCCATTGAGTACAATAGCAGGAGCAGTAATATCTGCACCAATAACCGTTACGATTCGGTCTACTTCTACTGTATCGCCAGTAACAGTTACCATTACGTAAGTATAGTTGTATGTACCGAGTGTAGTTACATCAACACCGTTAATTGTATCGACGATCTCTGCAATTGCACAAGAGTCTGTTGTAATACCTGCATCAATATATGATGTTGTACCTGAAGCATCTTGAAGAATAGACGCTGTGTCTAGTTGAGGAATAGATACATTGAAGAATGGGTTCACGATATCGCTAATCGCGATAGGATCGTGCCATATGTAGTTTGTATCGAACGTAAAGTCACCACCCAACTGATCTTGAACGATTGTTCCTGGATCAGCGTCTTCTTGGTAGATCACGTCTACTTGGTTTCCATAAATGTTACGTGGAATAGATGGATAGTATGATTCTGCATTGGGAGCATCAGAAACATTTACTGGACCAATCCATGACGTACCACCATCCTCAGACTTGTGAATGAAGATATCCGTGTAGAGGAAGTTGTCATCATCTACATTCGTAACGTTTCCTAAGCTATCGATTATGGCAGATCTAATAGAAGAGAATACTACGTAGATATTACCATTTTGGTCGATACCTGCCTGAGGGCAAGAAGAGTATGCTTGGAAATAGGCATCAGGTGCATTTCCACCTGTGTAAGCTGATGAAACAAGAACATCACAGTTGCCATTAACAGGCTCGTGGTTTAGACCAGAGAAAGGTAATAGCTGTGGAGTTGTCCCCATATTCTCATTCCAATAGCGGATACCAATGTCTAATGGGAAATAATTCCATCCTTCGGCGATATCGTCATCTAAAACTACTTGCTGACCATACCAAACGTGCGCAACATCATTGTCATCTACTAGGATAGCAAATGATTCGTCAGAAACAGTTTGCGTATCTGCAAACGTTTCCCCTGCGACTCCGGAATACAAAGGATTTGGGAAAGGGTTTACTACAGTTCTTGCCCATGAATCTCCAAAGTCTGTAGACTTAAATACTTGAGTTTGGAATTTACCACAAACAATAGCCACTGTTCCATTCTCATTCATATCGATGGCATATGAGTCACCACCAATCGAAGTGAAGTTAGAGGCGTTAATTCCTTGAATTGTATCAGGTCCAGACCAGTTAGCTCCTCCATCTGTTGAACGGAACATCATGATTCCAGCGTCAACACCATTAAATTGAACACCATCACCGAAGACAGAGTTGATAATCATAATAGAGTCACCTTTTGATACGGCACGAGCCCATGTAGCATCTGCGTTCGATTGCAAGACAGCTTGGTTTCCGTTGATGCTGTTAGCAGCAGTCCATGCAGATCCTGAACCAAGATCACGATAGATCACCTCAATTCCTTCAGGAACTGTAGTAGCCGAAGCAAAGTGAGAAACAATCATCTCACGACCAGAAGGCGTGATTAGAACGTTTGGCCAACCTGTTCGGTCGATACCTGGACGAACAAAGTTGGTGAAATCAGTTTCAGACCAAGCCGTTCCGTCGAAATAGTTGTAGCCTGCTCCACGATAGTTCGGGGCAGCACTAGCTTCCATACTACGTGTATACGTGATCACTATCTCACCTGAGGGAGTAGTTGCAACGCGTCGACATAGTGAGTTGTTTGTTTGTAAATCATAGAGTGTTCCACCCACCTGAGTTCGTTGAGCGAAAACACTGGTAGCCCCGATTAGGAGTGCTACAAGTAAATAATGAAATCGTGCCATAATATTAAATCAATTAATCTTGAGGCCATGAAGTTAAGAATTCTTGGGCATATATTACGTCAAAAACCAGAAGTGGGGGAGCGCTTACTTTTTCTTACCCTTTTTATTCTTCTTTTCCATCTCCTCCATTTGTTTTTTTTGGGCTTCTTGAAGGCGATCCCAGAATCCACCTTTCTTGCGAGGCTTAGCTTTTTTAGCAATCAGCTGTGCTCTTATCTTATCTTCATCCACAAAGAATTGTTTGATCACCAACTGCTGAACCAGTGTAAACGTAGTACTTAAGAAATAGTAATAGGTAAGTCCTGCTGGGAAACTATTGAAAATAAACAGCATGACAATCGGAAAAATGAAGGGTAAATACTTCATAAACTCCATGCCCGCTTGCATGTTGTTGCCCTGTGTCTTTAGATTAACCCATGCCGTTCCTAAACTACTCAAAGAGAAGAGGAGAGTGAATAAACTTAAGTGCGAGCTACCCAGAACCGAAAATGGAAACTGAATCAAGTCATCGTAGGTCGATAAATCGTTAGCCCATAAGAAACTTTCCCCGCGAAGCTCGATTGCTGAAGGGAAGAAGTAGAACATGGCCAATAAGAAAGGCATTTGGACTACCATAGGTAGGCAGCCACTCATCGGATTTACCCCTGTCCTCCGGTAAAGATTCATTGTTGCCTGACTAATCTTGGACTGATCCCCTTCGTACTTTTCCTTAATGGCATCCATTTCAGGCTTTAAAACGCGCATCTTAGCCTGCGACTGATAACTTTTAAAGGTCAACGGGCTAAGGGCCATTTTGATAAGTACGGTCATAATGAAAATGATCAATCCATACCCTAGATTCATTCCTTCTAACCATGCGAATAATGGAGTGAATAGACGGTCCAAAATGAAGTTGAACATCCAGTTGACAAACCAGAATTTTGGGCGAGTAATCCGCTCCATGTCCTGACCATATCCCATCATTAAGCCATAGTCATTGGGTGCAAAAATCCATTCGAAATTGTACGCCACAGAGTCAGTCCCCCGTTTAAAGTCAAGTTGAATGTTTTCAAATGTGGCCACTTTAACAATAGATTCATCAGCTTCCGGAATGTCAAGAGAGAGTTCCCCATCCTTAAAAGATGTTCCTTTACTTCCACGTAGGGTGACATTGAAAAACTGTTGTTTAGCACTTAACCAATCATAGGAAGACTCCATCTCTTCGGTATCCCCATCGCTGACAAGCTCCATGCTCTTATCCTTTTCTTTGTATAACAACCATGAACGGCGACGTTCTTCAGTAATGTCTTTCTCCTGACTCAACATGACCTGTTGCCAGTCCATTCTCAAGTTATCGGTGGCATACAACTCATTATCGCCGTTATCAAACAACACATTGTGTTGCACAGTATAGCCTGTTGGTGAAAGTTGGAAGACCATAGTAAATCCTCCGTTATTCGCTTCTTTTGGCATAATCGCCTTAGCTGTAACCGTTAGAGAGTCTTCACTTACGGAGAGCTCAAAAGGCGCATCGTTGGTGGAAAACTCGCCTAAGGTCTTCGTATCGATTGATAAGCGAAAGCGAGATTGGTCATTGGTAATTTGAACTGGTTTGCCAAGGTGGTTTGTATAGTTCTTTAGGACGACATTGGCTATCTGTCCACCCTTCGAGGATACGGTAAGACGGATGTCGTCATTTTCAATAACGGCAAATGATTCTTCATTTACAACTTCTTCTTGTGTTTGTACAACATCTTCAGATGACGTGATTTCCGTAATGGATGAGGCTTGATAATCTGCTGACAGGGAATCTATGATGGAATCCGCCCAATTGGATAAGTCTTCACCTGCGAGGGAATCCACATTATGAACGCGAAATGGCTCAGTATCTCCGACAGTCACCATGAGCGTATCATTGATCATGGTATCTACAATACTTAACGTATTGCTGGCCTCTTCAGCTACTTCCTCCGCTGTAGGTGTTTCTTCCTGGTTGTCTGCTTGTTCTTCGCTTTCTTCAAGCTCCTTCTCATTCATTTGAAGTACAAGTAAGAAACCCAGTCCCATCAAAAGAATCAAGCCAATTGATTGCATGCGAGAAGAATCCATAGAGTAAATTTTTCGTGAAAATAAAGATTAGGAACGGTATGCTATAGCAGCCTTGACAAAGGCCACAAATAATGGGTGAGGGTTGACCACAGTAGAACTGTATTCCGGGTGGAATTGTACCCCTACAAAAAACGGATGCGACGGGATTTCTACGATCTCCACCAAGTCATTCGGCGGATTCTTTCCTGTGGCAATCATTCCATTTCGTTCAAAATCTGCTAAATAGCTGTTGTTAAATTCAAAACGATGGCGGTGTCGCTCTGAGATTACTTTTTGATTATCGTAGATAGAAGCAGCAAGGGATTCTGGCTTTAGTAAACAGTCATAAGCCCCAAGACGCATTGTTCCTCCATATGATTTGACATGTTCTTGCTCATCCATTAAGTGAATAACGGGATGATCGCTGAAGGAATCCATCTCTGTAGAATGGGCACTGCCTAATTCTAATACATTTCTTGCAAACTCAATGACAGCACACTGCATGCCAAGACAAATTCCAAAGAAGGGGATTCCCTGTTCTCGCACATAGCGTATTGCGTGAATCTTTCCTTGAATACCCCGACCGCCAAAGCCTGGAGCTACGAGAATACCATCCATGCCCTCGAGTCGTCGGTTGACATTTTCCGCGGTAATATCCTCACTGTGAATTTTCTTAATGTTTACACCATGCTCAAGGGATACTCCCGCATGTTTAAGGGCTTCATTTATAGAAATGTAGGCATCCTGAAGCTCGATGTATTTTCCTACCAAACCAATGTTTACCGTGCCTTTAGGATTGTTTAATCGGCTCATGAAGTCATGCCAACCCTTGAGATCACAAGGTGCGGAATCGTCGAGTTGTAGCCTGTCTAAGACAATGGTATCCAACCCTTCCTTTTCCATCTCTAAGGGAACATCATAGATACTTGGTGCATCAATGGCTTGAATAACACAGCTTCGGTCTACATTGCAGAACAAGGCGAGCTTCTTTCGAATATCGTCGGTTAAAGGATGTTCTGTTCGGCAGACCAGTAAGTCTGGCTTGACGCCTTCAGCCGCCAACACCTTAACGGAATGTTGGGTTGGCTTGGTTTTGAGTTCACCTGCGGCCTTGAGATAAGGAATAAGGGTGAGGTGACAGGTCAATATATCTTCTTGATTGAGCTGATACTTCAATTGTCTAAGCGATTCTACATAGGGTAATGACTCGATATCACCTACTGTGCCTCCCAATTCGGTAATGACGATATCGTAATCGCCTGTTTCCGATAAGAGCATCATGCGACGCTTAATTTCATCGGTGATATGGGGGATGATCTGTACAGTCTTTCCTAAGTAGGCTCCATCACGTTCCTTTTGAATCACGGTTTGATATACGCGACCTGTTGTTACATTGTTCGCTTGAGAGGTCTGAATGTTGAGGAATCGTTCGTAATGCCCGAGGTCTAAGTCGGTTTCTGCACCATCTTCAGTGACATAGCACTCACCATGTTCATAGGGATTAAGTGTGCCTGGGTCAACATTGATATAGGGGTCGAACTTTTGAATGGTAACGCGATACCCTCTTCCTTGAAGAAGCTTGGCTAGTGAAGCCGCGAAAATACCCTTACCGAGTGAGGAGGTAACGCCACCTGTAACGAAAATATGCTTAGCCATTTGTAAATCTTCAATGCGAAACTAAGGAATATGCGTTCACCATTACTTATTTTCAGACGCTAAACTTTACACTATGGTTAAATCATTCCATCAAATAGGACTATTTCTGGCGTTTTTGCTTATCACAGCCTCAGCGCACGGCCAACTACTTGATGGAAAACCCGAGCGCTTTACAAGACAAGATTCACTTAGGGGAGCGCTTCGGCCTGAACGAACATGTTTTGATGTCCGCCATTATGCGTTGGATCTGGATCTCAATTTTGAGAAGCAATACCTTGATGGAGCGGTTAAAATGACCTTTGATATTGTCGAGCCGACGAAGCGCATGCAGCTCGATCTCTTTGAGAATATGGAATTAGTCGATGTGCTCTATGAATCACCAGGCCACGGACACAGTCATGCCATGGCCTTTGAGCGCGAGGGGAATGCTTTTTTTGTTTCTTTTCCTCATATAGTTCAGCCGAGTAAAAACCACGTTTTTTACATAAGCTACAGGGGTAAACCTATTGTTGCGAAAAATGCCCCTTGGGATGGCGGATTTACCTGGTCAGAGGATGACAATGGTCTTCCTTGGCTTGGGGTATCCTGTGAGGGCATAGGTGCGAGTCTATGGTGGCCCAATAAGGATCATTTAAGCGACGAGCCCGATAGCATAAGCGTTCGCGTTACCTATCCTGAGGAAATCACCTTTGTTGGTAATGGAAATATGGTAGAAGACATCTTCTACGGCGATGGTCGGCGTTCTACCACCTATGCCACGTCTTATCCAATTAACAACTACAACGTAACCCTGAATATTGGGGACTATGTGCATATTGAAGATGAGTACACCTATCCCGATGGAGACAAGCTTGCGTTAGACTACTATGTCTTATCGTATAATCAAGCCAAGGCCAAAGAACATTTCGGGCAAGTCAAGCCTATGCTGGAATGCTTTGATCAATATCTTGGGAAGTATCCCTTTATGGAGGACGGTTTTGCTTTGGTAGAGACGCCCTACTTAGGTATGGAACATCAGGGAGCTATCGCCTATGGTAATGACTATCTGCCAGGATATAGAGGAAGCGATTATTCCATGATAGGACTTGACTTTGATTATATCATTATCCATGAAACGGGTCATGAGTGGTACGGCAATTCAGTAAGCTGTAAAGACATGGCTGATCTTTGGATCCACGAGGGCTTTTGCACCTATTCAGAGTCTATGTATGTGGAATGCTTGCGTGGCTACGATGTGGCTATTGACTACATCAATGCGAAAAAGCCATACATCGACAACCTTGAGCCGATTCAAGGAGTGTATGATGTCAATAACGAAGGAGCGGGTGATATGTATTCCAAAGGAAGTTTAATGCTAAATACCCTTCGCCATGTAGTTAATGATGATAACCTATGGTGGACAGTGATTAAAAAGATGGTTGGTGTTGATTTTTACCTCAGTGAAACCGACGCTGATGCAATAATCGACTTTTTTGAACAGGAAACTGGCAGATCCTTACGACCAACCTTTGAGCACTATCTGAAAAAGTCAGCTATTCCAACGCTAGTAGTAGACGTTCAACGAAAAGGTCGAAAGCGTGTGGTACGCTATAAGTGGGAAAATGTTGACACGAATTTTGATATGCCATTTTCCTACAAGGCTAAGAAACGCAGTATACGGATACATCCCACAAGTGACTGGCAAATACTTACCATCAAAAACAAACACTGGAATTCCTTTCGATGGGGAAGTGACGAGTTTTATGTCAATGTAGAATACCTAATTACACCTTAAGTTTATACCATGATATTATCGGGAAAAGCTATCCAACAAGAAATCGGGAAGACGATTCATATTGATCCATATAGTCCTGATCAACTCAATCCGAATAGTTACAACTTAAGGCTTCATCACGACTTAATGGTGTATTCCAATAATCAGTTGGATATGAAGACGCCTAATCCTATCAAGCCAGTGACGATTCCTGAAGAGGGATTACTGCTTGAACCTCACAAACTCTACTTAGGACGCACCATTGAGCGTACGAAGACCGATGCCTGGGTGCCCATGCTTGAAGGACGATCATCTATTGGCCGATTGGGTCTATTTATCCACGTGACTGCGGGATTTGGCGATGTGGGCTTTGATGGGTTTTGGACCCTTGAGATCTTCTGCGTTCAACCGATCCGAATCTATGCGGGCGTAGAGATATGTCAGATATACTATCATGCCATCAAAGGAGACTATGATTTATATGCCAGTGAGAAATATCAACGAAATCAGGGCATCCAACCAAGCCTTCTTTACAAAGATTTTGAAAAGAAGTAGTTATCTAGTTAGGAATACGTTTTTGCTGGCTTGTATTCGCTAAATACTCATTGATTCAGCGGCACACTTTTTGAGGGCTTTATCTTGCCCGTTGGGCGGGGGTGGAACGTGGTCTTAGGTCGAAATAAAACCCATCCAACTCAACCCAAACTGCCTTTTTCACCAAGCCATTCCGCATTTCTTAGGATAACAGCCTAGGAAATACTTATTTCCACTATTTTAGACTCAAACTATATCTGCGATGGCTGAAGCAAAGACACAGAATTCGAAGGAACGCGTTAAACTCCTCGAAGTAAAGGACTTGGTTACCGAGTTTTCTACTGAAGAAGGCATTGTTCGAGCCGTTAAATCAGTAAGCTTTACCATCTATCGTGGCGAAACTGTAGGTATTGTTGGAGAGTCCGGTTCTGGAAAATCCGTGACGTCACTTTCCATTATGAAGTTAATTCCAATCCCTCCCGGCAAGATTGTCTCTGGATCGATTACTTATTATCCAAAGGAAGGAGAGGCCATTGATTTAGTGCAAGCAGACGACAAAGTCATGCGCAAGCTCCGTGGAGATGCCATTTCGATGATTTTCCAGGAGCCAATGACCTCCTTAAATCCTGTGTTTACTTGCGGTCACCAAGTCGCTGAAGCCTTAATGCTTCATAAAAAGCTATCCAAGAGCGAAGCCAAAGCCAAAACCATAGAAATGTTTGAAAAGGTTCAGCTTCCCACTCCAGAGCGAATCTATAAGGCCTATCCCCACCAGATATCCGGGGGTCAAAAACAGAGGGTTATGATTGCCATGGCGATGTGCTGCGATCCTGATTTGTTGATTGCTGATGAGCCGACAACTGCCTTAGATGTTACCGTCCAAAAGACCATTCTTGAGTTAATGGACGACTTGAGTAATCAATTGGAATCTTCCATCATTTTTATTACTCACGACTTAGGTGTGATTGGTGAGATTGCTGACCGTGTTATTGTGATGTACCAAGGGAATATCGTAGAGGAAGGCCATGTACTTGACATATTCAAAAATCCTAAGCACCCTTACACACGGAGTCTGTTAGCTTGTCGACCTCCATTAGGAGATCGCCTAAAGCGATTACCGACAGTAAAGGACTTTATGGATGTTGCTGAAGATGGAACCATCATTGAAAAGCCAATGTCAGTGGGAGAAGCACTAAAGAAGGTGCGTATCTCTCCTAAAGAGTTTGAAGCACGTATGACAGAGCTTGAGAAGGAAGAACCCATCTTATCAGTAAAGAACCTAAAGACCTTCTTTGTCACGCAACGCAACTTCTTAGGTCAGGCAAAAGCCTATACCAAGGCCGTGAACGACGTAAGCTTTGACGTTTATCCTGGAGAAACACTGGGTCTTGTCGGAGAGTCAGGCTGTGGTAAAACGACGTTAGGTCGATCCTTACTGCGTCTAGTAGAGCCTATGGATGGTGAAGTTTTCTATAAAGGACGGGACATTCGGGATATGCGAGCCGATGAGTTACGCAAGATGCGCAAGGAAATGCAATTGATTTTCCAAGATCCTTATTCTTCGCTCAATCCGCGCATGACCATTGGAAACGCCATTCGCGAACCTATGACTGTGCATAAGATTTACAGCAATGAATCAGAGCGCAAAGAACGCGTTGAAGAGCTCTTACTCAAAGTAGGAATGCTTCCAGAACACTTCGGACGGTATCCGCACGAGTTCTCTGGAGGACAGCGTCAACGTATTTGTATAGCCCGTGCCTTAGCAGTTAAGCCAGAGTTCATTGTTTGTGATGAGTCTGTTTCTGCCCTTGACGTATCCGTCCAAGCACAGGTTCTCAATCTATTGTTGGATCTACGAGAAGAATTTAATCTGACCTACATCTTTATCTCGCACGATTTGTCGGTTGTGAAATTCATAAGCGATAGAATGGTCGTCATGAATGCAGGACAAATTGAAGAGTATGATAGCTCGGATGTTATCTACAATAATCCGCAAAAGGCCTATACTCAAAAGCTAATCCAAGCCATTCCCAAGGGAGAGATAGCTGATATTGAGCGACGCCTCAAGGTAGGATAATGGCGTACGTGCATAACTACTTTGTATTAGGGTGCTCAGCTTAGGTATTTTCACATCATGAAAGGCCGAAAAAGGAAAGGCAAGCCAGGTCGTGCGCAACGACAAGGCAAAGCAGAAAAACATGCTCCAAAGGGCGTCGAATCGACGGTCAAGGCCTATATCACTAAACATCCTGGCGTAAAGATTAAGCAGCTCGTTGCTCACTCTATTAAGCGATTCCATCACGAAAAGGTCATGCATGCTTTGGAAAACCTTGAGCGAAAGGGTACAATCGAGATTAACGACTACGGCAAGATCTACATCAAACAATCCAAGGAATCCAAGCAATCCAAGCAATCCAAGAGAGGGCGAGTTGCCTCAGGTGAGCTTATCGAAGGAATTATTGAAGTCACTGCCTCAGGCAATGGCTATGTTATTGTAGACAACCTCGATTCAGACATTTTCATTCCTTCACGCGCTAAAAATAATGCCCTCAATAAGGACAAAGTACGCGTGCAAATTACCAAGTTTGGGCGTCGTCCTGAAGGAATGGTTAAAGAAGTAATAAAGCGAAGCCGAAACAGCTTTATCGGCCAAGTAGAAGCAAGTCCCGACCAAGGTTTTGCTTTTATCTTACCCTTAGATAATAAGGTAGACTTTGACATCTATGTACCTAAGAAATCATTAAATAAGGCCAAACAAGGCGATATTGTCTTGGTTGAGGTCACGCAATGGGGAGATGGTGATCGTGGGCCTTCAGGAATAATTAAAAAAATCATGTCCGATCTTGAGGCAAGCGACCTTGAGATGCAAAACATACTTATTAATCAAGGATTCAATTTAGAATTTGGAAGTGACGTGGACGCCGAGGTAGCTAAGATTCCAGATAGTATTCATCCTGATGAAATCGCTAGCCGAAAGGATATTCGCTCCATCTTGACCTTTACCATTGATCCAGATGATGCGAAGGACTTCGATGATGCCTTGAGTTATGAGCGCCTTGAAGGCGGGGAAGAGCGTATCGGAGTGCATATAGCCGATGTAAGTCATTATGTAAAACCAGGCACTGCCTTAGATGATGAAGCTGCCTTTCGTACCACCTCAGTCTATCTTCCCGATAGAGTGTGCCCTATGCTACCCGAACGGTTATCCAATGACCTTTGTTCGCTTAAGCCGAAGGTCGATCGCCTTGCATTTAGCGTATACTTCGATATAAATCCCAAAGGAAAAATTGAGCACATTGAAATTGCTCGAAGTGTAATTAACTCCGATTGCCGCTTTACCTATTCAGAGGCCCAAGAATGTATCGAAGGAAGAGGGAATGAAGACTTTATCGTCGTCATCCAACGGCTTAACCAATTAGCCGAGCAATACAGAAAAGAACGATTCAATGGAGGATCAATTGACTTTGATTTGCCTGAAGTACGCTTTAAACTTGACGAAAAAGGTCATCCTATTGACGTCTATGTTAAGGAGCGTAAAGCAGCCCACATGCTTATTGAAGAGTACATGCTGCTTGCCAATACCACGGTATCAAAATATGTAAGCCGACTTCAGGAAGGGAAAAAGCCTCGTGATATGGTCTACCGTATTCACGATGAGCCCTCTTTGGAAAAATTGGCGAAGCTATCGTCTGTTGCGGCGAGATTTGGCCATCGTTTAAAATTTGAGGACGGCGTGCAAGCCAAAGAGGTGTTAAATCGCTTTATGGCCAAGATCAAAGGTAAACCTGAGCAAAAAATCCTTCAGCAACTTGCGGTTCGCTCTATGTCTAAGGCAGAGTATAGTCCTGAAAATATTGGACACTATGGATTAGGATTTGGGCATTACTCCCATTTTACATCACCTATTCGAAGGTATCCCGATGTGCTGGCCCATCGTATTATATGGGAGTGCATTCAGGAGACGAGACCAAGCCTCGAGCACGAAGAGCTCAAGGAGCTATGTAAGCAAAGTAGCCTAATGGAGCGCAAAGCCATTGAGGCCGAGCGAGAAGCCACAAAATTCAAGCAGTGTGAATACTTGCATGATCGATTGGGAGAGGAGTTTGAGGGTATGATTAGCGGGATGCTCAGTAAAGGCTTTTTTGTTGAATTAAAGGACAACCAATGTGAAGGCTTTGTTGATCTTGATCATTTTGACGAGCACTTTATGTTTGATGAAGAATATTTAGTTTTAGCAGGAATGCGGTCAAGAATTAAGTTTCGCATGGGTGATCATGTTCGAGTGCGTGTTGCCCGTGTTTCCCTTACAGAACGAAAGATTGACTTTGCCTACATTGATCCTAATGCTGACGATGCTACAGAATAAATCCTTATGAGACACTTAGACGCCATGTTAGCCCAATTTGATGTCTACACGGCATCTCTGGAAAAGGAAGGTCCCTCTTCACTTTATGAGCCGATACAGTATGCTATGTCGACGGGAGGAAAGCGAGTTAGGGGTTTGCTCACCCTCTTTGGTGGTGAATTGTTTGGCGCGTCGTTAAATGATCTCTACAAACCGGCCTACGGTATTGAACTGCTACACAACTTCACCTTAGTGCACGACGACATCATGGATCATGCGGAGTTACGGCGAGGGAAACCGGCAGTGTATACTAAATATGGTATTGACAGCGGAATCTTAGTAGGAGATACTATGTCCATGATGGCTTTGCAGTGGAGTAGAGGTAACCTCGATCCAAGCCATCAATCCGCCATTATCAATTGCATGGTAGATACAAGCATTGAAATCTGTCAAGGGCAACAAATGGATATGGACTTTGAAGAGCGTGATCTTGTATTGGAGAACGAATACCTTCAAATGATTACATGGAAAACCGCCGTCCTGTTAGGTGCCGCCCTAAAGGTAGGAGCCATCGTAGCACAAGCTAGTCCGGAAGATATCGAAAGAATTTATCGATTTGGTGAACTCATCGGCATAGCTTTCCAGTTACAAGACGATTACTTAGACAGTTTTGGGGATGAGTCCTTTGGAAAGCGCATAGGAGGCGATATTCTCAATACCAAAAAGACCATTTTGCTTATTAAATCTTTGGAAAGTTCGGTATCTAAAGAGGATAGAGCCTATCTACTCGGTACAAACCAAGTCACTGAAGAAGAGCGCATTGCCCGCGTTCAGCAAATTATGACAGATTGCGGAGCTAAAGAATACCTCAAAAACCTCATGCTTGATTACCATAAGCAAGCCCTTGACGAGTTAAATAATATTTCAGCGAAAAACTCTACACAAGACTTGATTCATATAGCTGATATGATTACTCAGCGTACGACCTAACCATTTCAGGACTATATCATCCCTCACAATATGCCAAAACTCAAAGACTGCACGATCTATTGCTTGCCCGGTCTCGGAGCTGACCGAAGGATGTACGAGGCCTATTGTAAAGCCATTCCCAATACGAAGGTCATTGAGTTTATTCCTCACGTGAAGGGAGAGTCTTTAGTTGAATATGCAGGTCGAATGGCTGATCACATTGATCACTCAAAACCCTACGTGCTTCTGGGAACATCGATGGGTGGCATGATCAGCATGGAGATCAATCGTCTATATCCTGCCGAGCGCGTCATTCTTATATCAACCATTGCCCATGCTGGGGAAAAGCCATGGCCTATCAAACTTTTTCATGCGACTCAACTCTATCGATTCGTTCGTGGACATCTAACCTTAGCCTGCTTTCGTGCCTTTGTGCGCATGAAAGTGCGCCGAAAACCCAAAGGGCTCGCCTCAAGAATGTATGCCATGGCCCAGGATGCTCAAGCTGCATTTGTTGGTTTTGGAGTACGTGCTGTTGTGTCTTGGAAGGGGAGTGCACAGCCTGACGCTAAGGTCTTCAGAGTCCATGGTGCTCGGGATTTGCTGTTCTGGTATTCTAGGCTATCCAAGATTGATTATACAGTGCAACGAGGAAGTCATGTAGCGGTGATTAGTCATCAATCTCGAATCATCGAGGCTATCAAAGAAGAATTAGAACAGGAGTATTAGACTACCATACCGTCATTTATGACAGACTCTTTCCGCCTCCTTACTCGTATATTCAACGAATGATTACATATTATATCCAGCGAGCCCTATTTACTGCGCTTGTAAGTCTTGTATTTACATCTGGAAATCAGTTATCTGCTCAACACGCGTGTGCAAAGCATAAAATTGAACAACATGCCATGCTCTTTGCTCCAGAGAAGATGCCGTCAGCTATGGATGATTACGATATTAATTACCACAAGCTAGAGTTAGAAGTCAGTAACACATCTACTTACTTACGTAACGGTAAGGTGACTACACGAGCAACCTGTGTTGTTCCCTTAC
>PKDX01000037.1 GCA_002862745.1 Bacteroidota bacterium
CGTCCAAAAGATTTAGAGGGTAAGCTCGTTCATCACCTCATTAAAGATCCCAAAGCCAATAAATCAAGGCCATGCAAAGCAGGCCGACCAAAGGCTAAAGAGGCCATACTAAGGTATTCTTTAAAGCGTAGTTTAGAACGGTATCATCTCCTCGAAGTTCATCCTGTGACTGGACGCCATCATCAGATACGGTGTCAGTTATCGGCGATAGGTTGCCCTATCAAAGGCGATATAAAGTATGGCTTTCCAAGGCCCAATGAGGATAAATCCGTTCACCTTCACGCCCGCTCTTTGCGTTTTACGCATCCTACCACCAAAGAAACCATATATGTTGAGGCCTTGCCTCCTATGGGTGATCGAATCTGGGAGCTGCTCTCAGACCATCTTGCTTGATTAGGTCGTCTTCCGTAGTTTTAATAATATCATGATTTCTACTCAACAGGCCATTGACCATTTGCGCCCCTATCTCACCGATAATCGATGGGATTTAATGCATGATATTTTGCGCCAACGCACACGGTTCTTAACGGTGATTACTGAAGAACTTTACAGAGAGCATAATGCCAATGCCTTGCTTCGAAGTTGCGAATGTTTTGGCCTTCAAGAGATGCACGTGGTAGATAATATCAACGAATTCTCAATACACCGAGATATGAGTCGAGGCGCTGCAAAGTGGGTCGAGATCAATAAACACAAGGATGTTCGGCAATGTATTGAGGGCCTAAGAAACCGGGGCTATCGAATTGCTGCAGCACACCCCGAAGCGGACTATACACCCGAAACGCTTCCCTTGGACCGTCCATTAGCCATTATGCTTGGCACAGAGTGGCATGGCTTATCGGAAAGGGCCTTCGAACTTGCAGATACGCGGGTAAAGATTCCTATGTATGGATTTACCGAAAGCCTTAATGTATCTGTTTCCTGTGCGGTATTGCTTCAACAGTTGAACCATCGACTTCGCAGTCAAGATCCTTCATTATGGCAACTAACTTCTGAGGATTTTTTAGAGACTCTTCTCGATTGGACAAAGAAATCAGTAAAGCATAGCGAACCTTTGTTAAAGGCCTTAGCTAAGTAAGAAGCATCTTAAATTTTAAGTTTAGAGATAGGGGACTTGCCAAGTACTACCAAACACAATTTCGCTGAGGGCTTTTCTTGTTCTTGGTGCTCCTTCTTCTTGATGGAAGGATTCAGGAATTTGCTGGAGTGCACCATGATGGCCACAAACAAATCCGCAAATGATATTGTGCTTTTCAGGCACATTGAATGCATTGCGAATTTCGTCACGATGAATTCCTCCAAAGAGATGGCATCGAAGACCGAGCGTTTCGGCTTGGACCACTAAAAAGCCCGCAGCGATACCCGCTTCGAAAGTGGCAGCATAGTTATGCTCTCCAGAAGTAGGTGATGTTTCATCGGCAATAATAAAACCAAGTAAAGGAGCAGATTGCGCCCACTGTTGATTCCATGCGCCAACACATGAGAAGGCCTTGTCGTAGTAATCATCACCTTGTTGGGCAACAATAAAACGCCATGGTTGGTCATTGTAGCCCGACATCGCCCAACGAGCGGCTTCAAACATTGAAGTAATCTCCTCCGGAGTCAATGGCTTGCTATCAAATGCCCGAGGGCTCCATCGTTTTTGGAGGGCTTCTTGAATGGGGAATGCCGTAATTGCCGGTTTTTCTTGCATATTACTGGAGGCTAATCATTTGGGTTAGCGAAGAAGACCTAGCATCAACGTGCAGGATATATATGCCTGCTGAGATAGGCGATGCATCCAAAATTGCCGAACTCCCCGGCGTAAGCGTTGTATTGGGAATACTTTGCGCTCCATTCAAGCTTAGTAGGCGTGCAGTCACTGGATAGGGCAGGGTATTGTCTGCGTTGATTTGAATTTGATCTCCAACTACATCTATGGATATTGATTTATCAAGGGTTGCAGCTGTAATAGATGTAGTCGGTGCAGGATTAATCTTTAGCTCATAGGGACGAATGATATCGCCAGAGAATTGCCCATTATTGTTGGCATCGTTTACACTAGCATAAAAGGTTACCTCTTCATTGATCCCATTAGGTGACCAAGTAAAGTCCCAAGCGGTCGCTGCATTACTGTTTTGTGCTACATAGGTGCGATTGTTTTGATTGTACAATTGCGCATTACCATCAATCGTGCTAAGTGTTCCCGCCATTTCATTGTTTTCACCCAATACGGTTAATGAGAAGCCGCCACGAGCGCTTAATGGGTTGTCAATCGAAAGCCTCATTGCATAAGTAGCTGAATTATCATATTCAAAGCTTGCCGTAAGTGGATCTCCATTGATGGTAACACTGATGTTTTCATTGAGGGGTGCCAGCGGACTGGAATTGTGGCAGTTTCCACAAGTACCATTATCCCCAGGAGCACCGGCTAAACCGGGTTTTCCCGCTGTATTAGAAATCCCTATTTGAAGGCCTATCCATGAAAAAAATGCAAAACATAAGGAGAGAAGAATTAATCGTTTCATAAGAGATGACTTTCCCTTAAGTTAAGAAGCTTCTGTCAATTTAAGGATCTGTTCGGTGGCTTCTTTGTTTTTCACCTTTCGTATGACGTGTTCTATTTTACCTTTCTCATCAATTACAAAAGTGGTTCGGATTGTTCCGTAATACTCTTTGCCGTACATCTTTTTTACGCCCCAAGTTCCGTAGGCCTCATGTACCGACTTGTCGGTATCGGCAATTAGAGGGAATGGCAGGTTGTGCTTAGCAATAAACTTTTGATGGGAAGCTTCGCCTTGTATGCTTGCTCCAAGAACGACATACCCCTTATCAAGCAGCATAGTATAATTATCTCGAAAGTTGCAGGACTCTGCAGTACAACCCGGTGTGTTGTCCTTTGGGTAGAAATAGAGAATTACTTTCTTTCCTTTAAAATCTCGAAGTCGAAGGGGATTGCCGTTTTGATCAATGGATTCGAAGAGGGGGGCAGAATCTCCTGCATTTAAGTGGCTCATAGTCTTTCTGTTTGTTCTTTTAACAAGATAGACTTTTGGAAGTTTAAAAATTAGGGATAATGGCTTTGTTTTTATAAAAGTCGTCGATAATCTGAACCACTTCCTCGGTAGAGTCTGTGAGATGAAACAAATCCATGTCCTCAGGGGAAATATTACCCTCCTTAAGCATGATATTTTTCATCCATTCCAAGAGGCCTTTCCAAAACGAAGTTCCCACAAGGATCACAGGAACTGCTTTCATTTTTTTGGTTTGAATCAGGGTAATGGTCTCATAAAACTCATCCAGCGTTCCCACACCACCCGGCATAAGCACAATGGCTTGGGCGTATTTCACAAGCATTACTTTACGGGCAAAGAAGTAGCGAAAATTGATGAGTTTATCATAATCAATGAATGGATTGGCTTCCTGTTCAAATGGCAATTCAATATTGAGGCCTACAGATTTTCCTTCAGCTTCACGTGCGCCTCGATTGCCAGCTTCCATAATGCCTGGTCCTCCGCCAGTAATGATTCCAAAACCTTCAGCAACAAGTGCCTTTGAAATATCCATAGTTTGTTGGTAATAGGTATTTTCTTCTTTGGTTCGAGCGGAACCAAAAATCGTAACGCAGGGTCCAATTTTTTCCAATCGTTCAAAGCCTTCTACAAACTCAGCCATGATTTTAAACATTGACCAAGAGGATTCAGCTTGGTGTTCGTGCCATGATTTATTTTTCATAGGAAAGATTTTTAGTGGAGGTTATAACGAGTAAACTATACATTATAGTGCCATTGATTCCTAAAAGCAGGAATCCAGGACTGAAATTCAGGTATTGTGTGAGTAAGTGTTGGCACCAAAACGTAAGGCCAATGGTTAGCATACAAAAAATGGGAATGTAGATGACTTTAGCCTTTCGTTTCGGGCTCATGGCAAACAGAAACAAGCCAAGCAAGGGACCATAGGTGTATTGGGCTACTGTAAAGATTCGATTGATAATACTCTCTCCGTTGGGTGCGTAATAAAAGCCTAAAATGATGGCAGCAAGGAGCAGGGCAAAGCTGCCGTGAATCAATAACCTCTTTTTGGGTGAAAAGGTCTTATCCTGAAGAATGTCGACTTGAAAGCAGGTCGTCAATGAGGTCAGCGCTGAATCTGCACTCGATAGGGCAGCAGCAATTAGACCAAGCACAAACAATCCGCCTAACGCCGCCGAAAAGGTGCCCGAAGAGAAGATAACCGTTGGGAATAGATGGTCGGGTCGGCCCACCAAGAGGTTCGCTTCTTGGGCAAAGGTGGATAAGTAATACCCTAGACCAAGGAACAAAAGATTGATTGGAATGAGTAAAAGACTTAAGGTGATGATGTTCTTTTGACCACTTATAGAATCCTTGCAAGTAAGGTTTTTTTGCATCATATCTTGGTCCAAGCCTGTCATGCAAAAGGCAAGCAATGCCCCACCCAAAAACTGTTTTACGAAGTGGTTGTCATTGTTTTTAAACCCCCCAAAATCAAACGTTGTCTGGCTAACTGATACTTGGAGCGCTGAGAAATCTCCCAATTCACGAGCGAGTAAATACAAGGTTACACCCGCGCAGATGAGCATTACACTGGTTTGCAGTGTGTCGGTATAGACCAATGTTTTAACGCCCCCTGTCGCTGTATAGGCGAAGATTAAAAGCAGGGTGATTATGACGGTCACTTCAATAGGAATGTGCAGCGGATCCAAGACAAAGTGCTGCAGTAACAGGACAACTAGAAAAAGGCGAAAAGCACTTCCAATCACTCGCGAAGCCAAAAAACTCAATGCGCCAACGAGGCGTGCTTCCATGCCGATGGTTGTCTCTAGATATTGATAGATCGAGACTACTTTTTGATTATAGAAGCGCGGAATAAGTACCCAAGCGATAAGGAGATATCCCACCTGATAACCTAGGACCATTTGCATATAGGAAAATCCCTTAGCCCCGACAAGACCGGGTACCGAAAGAAAGGTCACTCCCGATAACGAAGCACCTATCATACCATAGGCTACTAGAGGCCATGGAGAGGATTTATCTCCGTCATAAAATGCTCTATCTCCTCTTTTTTGGCTTACCCAATAGTTGATCGCCAACAAGACACTAAAGTATGCTGCTGTGATAACTAAGAGCATAGTGAGGCTCATAAATGGAAATTTTCTATACTGTAGTCCTTGCCAAGAAATGACTTCCCTGAAGCCATATTGACTTCCCATTGCCACGCGGTCGACATCATATGTTCAACCGAAGGGTTGGGAGTCCATTGCAGCAATTGCGACGCTTGATTGTTATCTGCATAGACTGCCATAACATCGCCTTCTCTACGAGGGCCTATTTCATAATCCAGCTTTCTTCCAGAAGCCTTTTCAAAGGCTTGAATGGCCTCTAGTACACTCACTCCCTCACCACTTCCAAGATTTAAAACATGTACTCCTGTTGTTTGCTCGCGCGTTAACTTCAGGGCTAATGTATGAGCATGGGCGATATCTTCGACATGAATATAATCTCGAATACATGTTCCATCACGCGTATCGTAATCGCCACCAAAAATCGTTAGATCATCGTATCGACCTGATGATTTTCCCGTGATTCTTGGGACAAGATTGTTCGGCTTATCATTGGGCACCTCGCCGATTATCCCACTTTGATGGGCTCCCACAGGATTGAAATATCGGAGGGATACTAATGTGCTCGGGGATAATGAGGCTACATCGCAAATCATTTGTTCTCCAATTTGCTTGGTGTGGGCATAGGGACATTCTGCTTTACCTAGGGGGGTGTTTTCATTGACCGGCAAGGTTGTTATCTGACCGTATACGGAACAGGAGGATGAAAAGATAAAGGTGCCTATGTTTCGGAGCTGTACTTCAGTGAGGAGATTGGCTGTGGATTGGATGTTATTGTGGTAATAAAGCAACGGCTTTGCCACGGATTCAGGAACGGATTTAAATGCAGCAAAATGAATAATGCCATCAATAGGACCTATATCGTCTAACGTTCTTTTTACGGCTTGTTCGTCGGTGAGGTCGATCGCATAATTTTTTATTTTTTGTCCTGTTATGGCCTCTATTCCGTGTAGAACCCTTTGATCCGAGTTACTGAAATTATCAATGGAAACAACATCGTAACCATGCTCAATTAAGTCAACGATGGTATGCGAGCCAATGTAACCACAACCTCCTGTAACAAGAATACGGGCCATACAAGTTGCTCTTATGCGTTAGGATTATACAAGGCGAGTCCTTCCTCCAATATTCTTTCGATGCCGGTTTCAATCGAGGTTAAATCTCGATTAAGAAGGTGGCGCATTTTTCCGATATCAGGCTTTCTGCGAAGCATATCACCTTCTTTGAGCGCAGGATGATGAACGATTTTTGATGAAGAACCGGTGACCTTGATGATTGTCTTTGCCAAATCTAAAATGGTAAGCTCATAATCACTTCCAATATTTACTGTATCGTTGACGTATTTGTTTTGTTCAAAGGCATTAACGCATGCGTCAATATTGTCTTGGAAATAACAGAAAGTTCTCGTTTGCAAACCATCCCCGTAAACGGTTAGATCCTCATTCTTCAAGGCCGCAAGAATAAACTTCGACATTACAAAATCGATGCTTTGCTTAGGGCCATAGGTATTGAAAAACCTAAAGATGGTATAATCCAAGTCAAACTCTTTTTTGTAGGATCGAAGAAATGCTTCGCCTACATTTTTTACCACAGCATAGGGTAACCTGGAGTTCAGGGGTGTGGTATGTTCATTTTGAGGGTGTTCATGAGGCTCTCCATAAACCTCTGAGGACGAAGCAAAAAATACGCGCTTCACATTCGTTGACTTCGCAATATCCAGGATGTTTCGTATTCCTTGAATGTCGTCAAGTACTAGTTTAGGATGGTCTAATGTGCGCTTTACTCCAACGACTGCAGCATAGTGAAATACGTAGTCAAATCGATAGGCCATCATTACTGCCGAAATGTCTGTGTAGTTGTTACAATCAGCATGAATAAAACGCCAATTACTATCCTCATTACTCTCTTGTAGCCTAGCTTTGTGGCCGGTTAACATGTTGTCAACCATAACTACCTTGTAGTTTGGGTTTTGCATGAGTTTATCAGCTAAACAACTGCCGATAAATCCAGCTCCTCCTGTAATCAAAATCTTTTTCATGAATGGTGTTTCAGTACGTCCATAAGATATTGCCCATAACCGCTTTTCATAAGTGGTTGTGCTAACTTTTCCAATTGATTATGATCTATGAATCCTTGTCGGAAGGCTTCCTCTTCGATACATCCTACTTTAAGTCCTTGGCGGTCCTCGAGCACTTGAACAAACTGAGAAGCCTGCATGAGTGAGTTGAAAGTTCCTGTGTCAAGCCAAGCAGTACCTCGGTCTAAAATGGCAACGTTGAGCTTATTTTGGTCAAGGTAGACCTTATTTACGTCGGTTATCTCATATTCGCCACGGGCACTTGGCTTTATGGAGTGTGCGATATCTACAACATGGTTGTCATAGAAATAAAGCCCTGGAACTGCATAGTTAGATTTGGGTTGAACAGGCTTTTCCTCGATAGAGATTGCTCGTTTGTTTTCATCAAACTCAACCACTCCGTAGCGCTCAGGGTCAGCCACATGATAGGCGAAAATTACCCCTCCATCAGGATTAACTGCCTGTTGGACCGTGGTATCAAGGCCCGCCCCATAAAATATATTGTCCCCTAGGATTAGGGCCACCGAGTCGTTTCCGATAAAGTCTTTTCCTAGAACAAAAGCTTGGGCTAGCCCATTGGGAACTTCTTGCACCTTATAACTGAATTCACATCCTAATTGATGACCATCTCCAAAAAGCGATTCAAAGACTGGAAGGTGTTCTGGGGTGGAAATGATTAAGATCTCCCGGATACCTGCCTTGATAAGTACCGATAATGGATAGTAAATCATCGGCTTATCATAGATAGGCATCATTTGCTTAGAAATGGCATAGGTGATTGGGTGTAATCGAGTGCCGCTTCCTCCTGCTAAGATTATTCCTTTCATTGCGTTAGGTTAATTCTAAGGTATGAAATTGATAAGCAGTTTGATGTCTATATGTGGGATTTATTGATGAGTGAATACCGGTATTGTCGATTTTATAGAGGGTTTGCTTCTGGAATTTTCATTGATGAATACCCATGTAACAGGCTGAATTAGGAAAGTTTTCTAACAGTGACATGTGGTTTTGACCCCTTTTTACCACATCTTATGCTCTATGCTGAATTTTAATCCTACACTTCTTCATTTGGGATTAGGAGAGGGTATTTAATTGCTATTTTCGTAGGGTATTATGTTCGATTTCATCCGAGGCCAAATCCATCGAGTAGCACCCACGCAAGTTATCCTAGAAGTTGGGGGCATGGGGTTTGATATTAACATCAGCTTCCAGACCTTTCAAGCGATTCAAACAAGTAAGGAGGTTTCTCTTTACACAAGGTTTTTAGCAAAAAACGACGGTCAAAATCTTTCCACCTTTGTCTTGTATGGATTTGACAAAGTAGAAGAACGTGCAATGTTTGATATGCTGACCAGTATAAGTGGTATAGGGAATAATCTTGCATTAACTATGCTTAGTGCCCACCCTGTTGATGCAATTCAGCAGGCAATCTATCAAGGCAATGAAGCATTTATTACAGCAATAAAGGGTATAGGTCCTAAAACAGCTAAACGATTAATCCTTGAATTAAAGGACAAGGTCAATGACGGTCAACATTTTGATCTAGAAAGTAATAATCCAAAGGAAGAGGCGTTAAAAGCCTTATTGTCCTTAGGCTTTCAACGCAATACAATTATGCGCACACTTGATGCCATCATACAGGAGCTCCCTTCTAGTTCAGTCGAGGAGTTGATAAAACTTGCGCTTAAAAGGATGTAGTGGTGCAAGCTGGTCGACTTCTCATAGGATGTTTCCTTGCCTGTATGTTGCTTTCATTAACGGCATTTGCTCAACAGCAGGATAGCAGTCAAACCAATGTAGAACATCTTATTGAAGAAGATACTCCGAGTTTGTCGCTTGACTCGATTGTTGAGCAGCATGTTGTCTATGACCCCAACACCGACACCTACACCATAGAACAGCGCATTGATGGGCGGTTGATCGCTCCTCCTGTTATCATGACTCAGGAAGAATATCGCAGGTATAGAGACATTGTCGATTTTCAAGAGTACATACGCAATAGGGAACGCACGCGACTTATCATAGAAGGAGCGGATCCTGATCTTTTAGCCGGTCCAGTTCAGAGCATAAAGAATGACCGTTTACAACGAATCTTGGGCTCAATTGATATACGGCCTTCTGGAAATCTAGAATTAACGCTTGGCGGGAATGTCCAGCGATTTGACAATCCAAACCTTCCTCAGCGAGCTCAGGTACAAGGTGGACCTGACTTCGACATGAATATCAACATGAATGTCACAGGAAAGATTGGAGACTACCTGCAGATGAGCTTGCGCTACAACAACCAAACAGGATTTAGCTTTGACAACCAAGTCAATCTCCAATACAATGGAAAAGAAGACAATATTCTACGTCAGTTAGAAATTGGGAATACAAGTTTTGAGACGCCTACTCAGCTTATTACTGGTGCTCAAAGTTTGTTTGGCGTGAAGGCTCAACTTCAGTTTGGTCGACTTACGATGACCAATGTCGTCTCTCAGCAACGCTCACAAAAACAGTCCATTGTTGTGGAGGATGGTGCTCAGGTTCAAAATTTTGAGATACGCGCCGATCAATATGAAGCGGATCGTCACTTCTTCTTATCAGATTTTTTCCGTAACAACTATGAGAGGGCTTTATCCCAGATGCCTAATATTTTGTCTCAAGCTACCGTGGAGGAGTTGGAAGTATGGATTACCAATCGGAACAATGCAACGCAAAATGTTCGGGATGTAGTCGCCTTCATGGATATGGGAGAGATAAGCCCGTACTCTTCCGACATCCAAGCGATTGGCAACAATACGGTGCCGGATAATGGAGCCAATGACCTTTACTCTAGACTAACCGTAAATGTAGATTACCGTCGAAATGACCAGATTATCAATGTCTTGCAGAGTGGGGCCTTTGATCTAAATGCCTCAACAGATTATGAAAAATTCTATGCGCGCAAACTGAATCCGTCAGAGTATACGCTCGAACCCAACCTGGGTTACATCTCCCTTAACACAACACTACAGCCCAACCAAGTACTTGCGGTAGCCTACAAATACAATTATAATGGACAGGTTTATCAAGTGGGTGAGTTAAGTCGAAATGTGCCACCAGACTCTTCATCTGTTCCTAAGGTTCTCTATCTAAAGCTTTTAAAAAGCACTACCCAAAGCCCTCGTTTACCTACTTGGGATCTGATGATGAAAAATGTCTATTCTTTGGGTGCTTTTCAAATTAGTCCTGATGATTTTCGATTGGATATCTTCTACATCGATCCTGGGGGAGGATTACGAAGAACACTTCCTGAAGGCTCGCTGAGCGAAACACAACTTATTCAAGTCGTAGGATTGGATAACCTAAATAATCAAGGAGACCCCCAACCCGATGGTCGTTTTGATTTTCAACCGGGCCTAACCATTAATCCATCCAATGGACGCATTACTTTCCCTGTGCTCGAGCCATTTGGTCAATCTCTTGAAAATCGTTTGACTGAAGTGGGCGACAATAACTTAGTTAATCAATATGTCTATAACGAGTTATACGATTCAACCCTGTTTGTGGCTAAGCAGTTTCCTGAAAAAAACCGCTTTAGCATGCGAGGCCGGTATCAGGGGAGTGGTGGGAATCGAATATCGCTAGGCGCTTTCCAAATTCCTCAGAATTCAGTAACCGTCTCTCTTGGTGGTCAGCAGTTAATCGAAGGAACGCACTATACAGTGGACTACAATCTTGGTGCGGTTACCATTATTGATGATGCCATTCTTAACTCAGGCCAACAAGTAAAAATCGATTTTGAAAACAATGCCCTCTTTGGCTTCCAGCAACGCAATTTATTTGCCACGAGGTTGGATTATCGGGTCAGCGATCAACTCTTCATTGGGGGTACGCTTATGAAGATGACGGAGCGTCCGTTTACTCAGAAAGTGAATATTGGTGATGACCCAATCTCCAATACGATTTATGGTATTGATTTCCGATATACTACCGATGCTCCGTGGTTGACCAAGGCACTTGATAAACTGCCGATTTACAGTACAAGCGAAATGTCAACGATTGATCTTGCGGGAGAGGCAGCCTATATCCGGCCAGGAAATAATCGTTTTGTGGGGAAAGGAGAAGAAGCAACAGTCTATGTTGACGACTTTGAGGGAACAACTTCATCCTACGAATTAAAATTTCCAGCAAGTGCTTGGAGGCATAGCTCCGTGCCCACGGGTAATATAGGAAGCAATGGACAAGAACTGTTCACGGAAGGATCCTTAAATAATGATATACGATCCAATTTTAACCGTGCTAAAATGGCATGGTATAATATTGACCCTTCCTTCTTTGATAATGGAGTCAGTCCAAGCGAAGTATTCGATAACAAAGAAGTTATTCATAGCCATTTTGTTCGTCCCATTTTTAGAGAAGAAATCTGTCCTGCCTGTGACTTAACAGGTCAGGTGAACACCCAAGTGTCTACCTTGGATTTAGCTTTTTATCCCGAGGAGCGTGGAGTGTACAACTTTGAATCGAGTACGGGACCTACCGTACCTTTCTCTCGTGGGGTGAACCCCGATGGTCGCTTGCTTGACCCTGAAACAAGGTGGGGAGGTCTTATGCGAGGTATCGATAACACAAACTTTGAGGCGGCCAATGTCGAATACATTGAGTTCTGGCTTTTGGATCCCTTTGTCTATGATGATACGCGAGATGGGGGAGATCTCTACTTTAATCTAGGGAATCTGAGCGAAGATGTGCTTAAGGATTCTCGTATGCTCTATGAGCATGGACTCAGTGATAACGACCTTGATGTAGATAGTACCTATTGGGGTAAAGTACCCAGGACACCACCTATTGTAAACTCGTTTGATAACAATGCTGATCTCAGATCAAGACAGGATGTAGGATTTGATGGGCTCAATGATGATGAAGAACGTGCGCGCAGACAGGATGCCCTGGGAGATGCGCAAATCAATCTTGATCCACAAGCATTTGCCACATTTGAGTCTGATCCAGCCTCTGATAACTATCAGGATTTCTGGAATCTTTCGGGAGAGTCCAGTATTTTGCGCCGCTACAAGAATTTTAACGGTCCTGACGGAAATTCGCCCATTGTCTCAGGGGATACAAGAGCAGGAACGAATATTCCCGATCAAGAAGATTTAAACAGAGATAACGCATTAAATGAGACGGAAGGCTTTTTTGCCTATCGCGTTCCGTTATTCCCAGGGATGAGCGTTGAAAATCACCCATACATTGTAACCTCAACAGTTCGTCCTGCTCGAGAAATTGATGGGGTTAATCAGCCCGAAGCTCAGTGGTATCAGTTTAGAGTACCAGTCAGAGAATTTGATCAGCGCGTTGGGAACATCGCGGATTTCCGATCGATTCAATTTATGCGAATGTTCCTCACCAATTGGAATGATTCGGTCATTCTCCGCTTTGCATCAATGGAGTTAGTGAGAAATCAGTGGGCTACTTATCAGTATGAGTTATCCAACCCCACAGAAAACCTTCCTATTGATGAAGAAGC
This sequence comes from Bacteroidota bacterium, assembly GCA_002862745.1. Lineage (GTDB taxonomy): Bacteria > Bacteroidota > Bacteroidia > Chitinophagales > UBA8649 > UBA8649. The sequence goes on from PKDX01000037.1 coordinate 12,685, forward strand.
CGTTTCCTTTAATGTTACTTCAGTGAATATTGAAGAAAATGGCGGAAAAGAGCCTGTGAACTATGTCACTCCACCGGGTATTGTGCGAGAGCAAGGTATCGGTCAAGGAAGCGGGACCAACTTAGTCCTTCAAAATGAGCAGGCTATTGCAGCTACGGTCTGTGGACTAAAGGATGGTGATGCAAGGGCGGTGTTCAAAACGCTTGACCTTGATATGCGGAATTACAAACGCCTTGTGGTGGATGTCCATGCCAATCGTTTTGCTCAAGATGTAGCCGACCCTCCAAGTGGTGCACTTACCGCATTTTTAAGACTGGGTAGTGATTTTAAACAGAACTACTACGAGTATGAGGTTCCTTTGGAATTTACTCCTGAGGGTCGTTATGACGATGTCGAAGGGGATCGGAGTATTGTCTGGCCAGATGCCAACCGAATAGAGGTCGTTTTACAGGATTTAGTGAATGCCAAGATTGCTCGAAACCAGGAAAATTATCCATTTGACATACCCTATACCTATGTAACGGATTCGGGCCGTGTGGTAACCATCAAAGGAACACCTGATCTTGGGCTGGTGCAAATTGCCATGTTGGGTATACGAAATCCCTCAAAATCCGACGTAAACAATCCAAGGCCAGAGGATGCAGGTGAGGCCTTGTGCGGAGAGGTGTGGTTTAACGAATTTCGTTTAAAAGGATTTGATGAGCGCGGAGCAGGAGCCGCCCTTGGATCTATTGATGTCAAGCTAGCCGATCTAGGGACAGCAAGTTTTTCTGCCAATATGCATGGTATTGGGTTTGGGCAAGTAGAACAACGGGTTGATCAACGCCTTCAGGATAAATATTTTCAATACAACTTCACAACCTCATTGGAGCTTGGCAGATTTCTTCCGGTAAAATCAAATATTCGTATTCCTTTCTTTGCCAATATCAGTCAAAGCTTTAGCACACCGGAATATGATCCGTATCAGTTTGATATCTTTTCTGCCGACCAAGTGGATGCTATTCGCGCGACAAGCAATGATTCTGCCAATACGTATCTACGGCAAATTCAGACAACGACTACTCGAAAAGGGTTCAATTTTACCAATGTTCGCAAGCTTCCTGGAGAAAATCAGAAGCGACTCTATGTCTTTAGTCCAGAAAACATAGCATTAACCTATGCATACAGTGTAATTGAAGATACAGATCCCTTTACGCGCTTTGATAGAGAAGTCAATCACCGGGCAACATTCGCCTATAATTATGCTATGCAGCCAAAGTCGATTAAGCCATTTGCTAAGATGATAAAGGCTAAGACAAAATATCTAGATCTTATCAAGAAATTCAATTTTAATCCATTGCCTACTCAATTAGGATTTACCACAACGATGGATCGTAAGTTTGGGGAGCTCGCCATTTTACAGCTGCCATCAGATGAGTTTGTTGTTCCATCTTCCTTTAACAAATTCTTTACTTGGTCGAGGAATTACGTCTTCCAGTACAACCCCTTTGAGTCGATGTCGATTAATTATCAGGCCACCAATAATGCCCGCATCGATGAACCTGATGGACGGATTGATACCGATGAAGAACGTCGCGCTCTTTGGTCGGAGATTCGCCAAGGAGGTCGAAATACAAACTTTAATCAAAGCCTTGGTATAACCTACAAAGTCCCTATCAATCTAATCCCCGCTTTTGATTTTGTAAATCTTCGTACAGGCTATAACTCGACGTTTAACTGGGTTGCAGCTCCTCAAATTCGAGATTTAACAGGAAATTTTGCTCAAAATACCTTAGGGAATACGATGAATAATTCCCAGGATTTGTCGGTCAATGGAGATTTGAATATGCTACTCTTGTATAATAAGTCCCCCTTCCTCAAGAAATTTTTGCGGAGAGATCCTGCAGCCGGTAATAGGGAAGAGCTCGATAAGAAGAGAGATGCTGTAGATAAAGCAAAAGAACGTATTGATAATGATATTGAGCGACTACAAGAACGATTGGAAAAGGCAAAGGAAGCATTAAAAGAAATCAAAGCAGATACCTCATTAACGGATGAGGAGCGTGTTCAACAGATTGGCGAGGCTAAGGCATCGATTAAATCCTTTAAAGAACAGATTAGAAAACGTAAAAAGGATCGCAGAAAACAGCGTAAACCGGCCAACTTCGGCGAAAACATCAGTGTACAGCCGCTTCTAATGGTACGAAGAGTATCAGCTACTTACAGAGAAACAAGAAGTACGTTAGTCGCAGGATATATGCCGTCCACAAGTTTCTTTGGCCACGACAGAAACCTCAAGTCGCCGGGATATGACTTTGTCTTTGGTGGTCAACCAGGATTTATGTTGGGCAATGGCTTTGATCCCTTACAACGTGATGCGTGGATAGAAAATATGGCGCAGCAAGGCAATATCTCCACCGATACCCTATTAAATCAGAAGTTTGCGCAGAACTACTTACAGTCGGTAGACTTTAGGGCGACCCTTGAACCCTGGAGAGATTTACAGATTGATCTAACGATGAATCGGTCCTATTCACAAAACCACAGTCAGCTCTTTAAGACGACAACCGGCTTCGAAGATGACTTTGCCCACTACGTGCCGGCTGATATTGGAAGCTTCACGGTCAGCACGGTTTCATGGAAGACCATGTTCCAACAGTTTGATGAGAATTGGGTCAATGAATCCTTTACGGCATTCTTAGATAATCGCGCGATAGTCTCTGATCGATTAGCTGATGGTAATCCTAATTCTAATGGGGTATACGTCAATCCAAGTGATACTATTAACGGAGCCAATCCATCCTTTAATGAAGGGTATGGACCAGTTCAGCAAGATGTTCTTATCCCAGCTTTCTTGGCGGCGTATCAAAGTAAAGATGCTCGTACCATAGGACTCAATCCATTGCGTGCCTTGCCAAAACCAAATTGGAAAATCACGTATAATGGGCTCAGTCGATTCCCTTGGGCCAAGGACATCTTCTCCAATTTTAGCATAAGTCACGGCTATCAGTCTACCGTTACCATAAACTCCTTCCAAACGAATTTTGATTACAGCGGTAATGGTGCGATTGATGGGGGATCAACCGTAGATTCATTAAATGGCAACTTCTTTACCCTTTACACTATACCCAATCTGATCATTAATGAGCAGTTAAATCCATTAATCGGGGTGGATATGACCTTTAAGAATGGGATTATTGCCAAGGTAGATTACAAATCGTCGCGAACACTGACAATGAATTTTTCAGACTATCAAATGATCGAAAACAGGACGTCTGGATTTACGATTGGATTAGGATATAAAATAAAAGGATTAACGCTCAATTGGCTCAAATTTAAGGGTAAGCGGACCATCCTTCACAATGATCTAAACATGCGATTGGATATCTCTATTCGAGATCAGGTTACGGTCAATCATTTGATTGATCAAGGACAGAGTCGACCCACGGCAGGATCACGAATCATTGCTGCCAATCCATCCATTGATTATGTGATTAATAAGCAACTCAATATTCGCATTTTCTTGAACCGCCAGAAAACCCTTCCTAAGACCTTTGCATCCTTCCCAAGCACTACCACACAGGCTGGAATTACCCTGCGATTTAATCTGTCAAACTTCTAGTCAGCTCGTTTCACGCACTCCAACGTATCTTCGATAATGTGTAGTGCCAGGGCATCTTGAATATTCCATGCTATGATTTGTAAATATCCGTAATGATACGATAATACAAGGTGCGATATTTCCAAGGAAATGCCTTGGATTTACATAGGATTTATTGATTATTTCTTGCCTGAAGTAGCTTGTTCTAACTCCTTAGACAGAAAACGGGCTGTGTGTCCTGTGTGGGTTTGAGAGGCAACATATTCTGGACTGCCTTGAAGCAGAATTTGGCCTCCGCCTTCTCCTCCCTCTAGGCCTAAATCAATGATGTGATCTGCGACTTTTATGACATCCATATTATGCTCAATAACGACGACTGAGTTTCCCTTATTTACAAGATTTTGAAGAACTTGTAGAAGTATTTTAATGTCGTTAAAATGGAGTCCTGTGGTGGGCTCATCGAGAATATATAACGTCTGTCCTGTATCTCTTTTTGAGAGTTCGGCAGCGAGCTTTACGCGTTGGGCTTCTCCACCACTGATTGTGGTTGAGGGTTGGCCTAATCGCAAGTAGCCCAATCCTACATCGAGTAGGGTTTTCGCTTTGCGATATATGTTGGGTATGGCCTCGAAAAATTCTACGGCCTCTTCAACATTCTTATTGAGTACGTCATTAATCGATTTCCCTTTGTAACGAACATCTAGGGTTTCTCGATTATATCGTTGCCCTCTGCATGTAGGACACTCTACATAGACATCGGGTAAGAAATTCATCTCTATGGTCTGTAATCCTGCCCCTTTACAGGTTTCGCAACGTCCTCCTTTGACATTAAATGAAAAACGGCCGGGTTTGTAGCCGCGTATTTTGGATTCGGGTAATTGGGCAAATAAACTTCTAATCTCATCAAATAGCTTGATGTAGGTTGCAGGATTCGATCGGGGAGTTCTTCCAATGGGGCTTTGATCAATATCAATAACCTTATCAATACGATCTAGCCCTTCGATGCTATCGTATGGCATTACTTTTCGTTTACCGCGGTACACGTAGTTGTGTGTTAGGGGAAAAAGGGTTTGATTGATTAGGGTTGACTTGCCACTTCCTGATACTCCGGTAACACAGGTAAATACGCCTAAAGGAATGGATAAATCAACGTTTTTAAGGTTGTTTCCTCTAGCTCCTTTGATGTGAATCATTCGATCTGAGTCAACAGCTCGTCGTTCTTTGGGAATTGCTATTTGACTGCGCCCGTAGAGATAATCGGAGGTAATTGTCTTTTTGGATTTTAACTGCTTAGGTTTTCCCGAGGCCACTATTTCTCCACCATTTACTCCTGCTCCAGGCCCAATATCAATGAGGTGATTGCACGCGAGCATGATGTCTTTATCATGTTCTACAACAATCACAGTATTATCCGCTTCTACTAGCCGTTGAAGCGATTTGATTAATCGCTCGTTGTCTCGTTGATGTAATCCAATGGAAGGCTCATCCAAAATATAAGTGACTCCGGACAAAGCAGAGCCTATCTGAGTTGCTAGACGTATGCGTTGTGCTTCGCCTCCTGATAAAGAACGAGTGACCCGATTAAGGGTCAAATAACCAAGACCTACATCAAGCATAAAGCCGATTCGATCTAATATTTCTTTTACTACCTCTTCAGCGATATGAAATTGCCGTTCATCCATCGAGGAGGCCATCTTTTCAACTGTGGTTTTAAGATCATGTAGGTTCAATTGAGCTAGATGACCAATATGTAAGTTGTCAAATCGAAACCATAGGGATTCCTTTTGAAGACGAAATCCTTCACATGATGAGCATACCTCTTCAATCATAAACTCCTCAGCCCACTTTCGAATACCATCACTGGAGGTAACTTGAAGGCATCGTGTTAGCATTCCGACAATGCCATGACCTTTTAGCGAATACCACTTTTCTCCACCAGAGTAGACTGTTGATTCTTTGACTACTCCCTCTTCATTGCCGTAAAGCAATACGTTAAGGGCTTTTTCAGGAATATCGGCGATGGGCTCATTTATTTTAAAGTCATAGCGCTTGGCTATACGCTTAACCTGTCGAAATAGGGTAACATCTCTATGAGCCCCAAGAGGCACGATACCTCCTTCAAAAATGGTCTTTGCGGGATTGGGAATGACTTTTTTAAGGTTGACATGTTTCACAACACCCAGTCCTTGACAGGAAGGGCAAGCACCATATGGAGAGTTAAATGAGAAGGTATTAGGAGATGGTGTGGCATAGGAGATGCCGGTATCCATGCACATGTAGTGCTGTGAAAAAATTAAGTCCTTTTTCTCCGAAAGCAAGTGAAAGATTACAAGTCCGTCGCCCATCTTTAAGGCTTGATCTATTCCTTCCCGTACGCGATTTTCTTTCTCACCTCCTTGGATAATAATTCGATCAATGACGGCTTCAATATCGTGGACTTTATATCGATCGAGTTGCATTCCTTCGGTGATTTCTACAATTACACCGTCTACGCGGACTTTTAAAAAGCCTTTTTTGTGTAATCCCTCAAAAAGTTCTCTGTAGTGCCCTTTTCTAGATTGTACAAGGGGGGCTAGCATGATTACTTTTTCACCGACGAGATGTTCCAAGCAATGCTCTATAATCTGATCTCTCGTAAAGCGTTGCATGGCTTTGCCTGTATGATAGGAATACGCTTTACCCGCCCGAGCATACAAAAGCCTGAGGAAGTCATAGATTTCGGTAATTGTACCTACTGTTGATCGAGGATTTTTATTCACCGTCTTCTGCTCGATGGCGATTACTGGACTTAACCCCGTTATGCTGTCCACTTCAGGTCGTTCCATCCCTCCCATAAACTGCTTGGCGTAGCTTGAGAGTGTTTCTAAATATCTGCGTTGTCCTTCGGCATAGATGGTCTGAAAGGCAAGCGACGACTTTCCACTTCCACTTACCCCTGTAATGACGACTAGTTCATTTCTAGGAATGTCTAAGCTTACGTCTTTTAGGTTATGAGCTCGCGCTCCTTCTATGCGTATAAACTGGTCTGAATTCACTCTTTTTTCTACTAAGGAAGTCTAGGATTTAACACTGAGATACACACTTTGTTGCTCAAGAAGGACATCAATATAGTCATTTGTTTATCACTGTGAATAATTATGTCATAGAATCATTTTAAGAGGTCCGCTTTAGGAAGTACTTTGCATCCGTGGAGAGCTATTTAAATGCATTAAATGACCCGCAACGTGAAGCAGTAACTCATCAAGAAGGCCCCCTACTGATTGTAGCCGGTCCAGGATCGGGGAAAACACGGGTCTTAACCTATCGTGTAGCGCATTTGATTCAACAAGGAGTTGATCCATTTTCTATTTTATCCTTGACGTTTACCAATAAAGCAGCAGGGGAAATGCGCTCTCGAATTGCCCAAATTTGTGGGGATGAGGCACGAAATCTCTACATGGGGACTTTCCACTCGGTGTTTGCTCGCATTTTACGTGTCGAAGGACAACGTATTGGATATCCTTCCAATTTTACCATCTACGATACAGCCGATAGCCGCAGTGTGATTAAAGGCTTGGTCAAGCAATATGGTATGGACGAAAAAAAATACAAGCCTAATCAGGTCTTTAGCCGGATCTCTCAAGCGAAAAACTCCTTGCTGACCTATGACATCTATCAGAAAGATCCAGAGATACAATCCGAAGACCTTAGTTCGGGTCGGCCCAAAACAGGATTTCTTTTTGAGCAATATGTCAAAAAGTGCCACCAATCAGGTGCGATGGATTTTGATGATTTATTGGTCAACTTTTATAAAATTTTAAATGCCTTTCCTGATGCGCTGTACCGCTATCAGCACCGTTTTCAGCACTTACTTATCGATGAGTTTCAAGACACTAATGTTGCTCAATATGCCATAGTAAAGAAATTAGCGGCCGTTCATCATAATATAACCGTGGTAGGGGACGATGCGCAAAGCATCTACTCGTTTCGCGGTGCTACTATTGATAATATCTTAAATTTTGAGAGGGACTTCCCTGAGTTACAAACCATTAAGCTTGAACAAAATTATCGCTCAACGAAGGCCATAGTTAAAGCGGCTAATGCCATCATCAAGGAAAACAGAAATCAAATTCCAAAGGAAATTTGGACATCCAATGCAGAGGGTAATCCGATTGAGATTTTTCGGGCAGCAAGCGATAATGAAGAGGGGAAAATTATCGCTGATCGAATCGTTGAGCTCAGCTTACAGCAACAAATTCAAAAAGATAAGTTTGCGATACTGTATCGGACCAATGCACAGTCTCGATCATTTGAAGAATCGCTGAGAAGACGGAATGTTCCCTATCGTATCTATGGAGGCCTTTCCTTTTACCAGCGCAAAGAAGTCAAAGATCTTTTAGCCTATCTGCGCCTTCTGGTCAATCCAAATGATGAAGAAGCGCTTCGACGGGTGATCAATTATCCTAAGCGAGGGATTGGACTTACATCGATAGAGCGTATCAATCTCAAAGCCAATGCGTTGGATACAACGATGTGGGATGTCGTAGCAAGAGCGGATGAGTTTGAGGGTTTGGGACGGTCTAGGTCGTCCATTCAAGCCTTTGGAATTCTTATTCAGAGTTTCCAAACGATGCTGGATAAGAAGAACGCCTATGATATAGCCTTTCACATCGCCAAAACAACTAAAATCTTAGCCGAGCTCAATGCAGATAAGTCAATAGAGGGCATTAGTCGCTATGAAAACATTTTAGAATTACTCAACGGCATTAAAGAATTTGTTGAAGAAGATACGGTTCGAGACGGAGAAGATTTTTCCAATGATAGAAGCCTCGGTGCCTATCTCCAAAATATTGCCTTGTTAACGGGTGATGAGAATGAGAAGTCCGACGAGCCCGCCGTAAATCTTATGACCATCCATTCGGCGAAAGGCCTTGAATTTCCTGTAGTATTTGTCGTTGGACTAGAAGAAGGTCTCTTTCCGAATCAGATGTCTATTTATGATCGCGAAGATTTGGAAGAGGAGAGGCGGCTATTCTATGTGGCAGTAACTCGTGCAGAGAAACTATTGTCTCTTTCTTTTGCCAATACTCGTTATCGTTTTGGCAATTTGCAGTTTTGCGATCCAAGTCGGTTTATTAATGAAGTGCCTCGGGAAGTTCTTGCGGTAAGAAATCAAGGGAGTCCTCCTCCATCATCTCAGCCAAACCCTTCAAAATCCACGTACAAAGTTCCCCAAAAGACTACGATTCGCCGCAAAGCTCCAGTCCAACATTCCGACCCTTCCTTTGTGCCGGACGATACTTCAACCTTGCAGCAAGGACAACGCGTGCTTCATCAGCGATTTGGAGAAGGTGAAGTGTTATCGATTGAAGCCCACGGTAGAGATCGTGCAGCCCGTGTTCATTTTGCTCGTGTTGGGGAGAAGAAGCTCATTCTTAAGTTTGCTAAACTTAAAATTCTCGCATAAGCGATAATAGCCCTTTACCGCCCAATTCAATGGAATTCGTTACCTTGTGTCGTATAATAGGAGCTACATGCTAGCTTCATTGTTTACGAACGATTTTCATGGAATATAATACTGATAAAACAGCCTTAAGGCTTCGAGAGTATGGACGCAACGTCCAACATATGGCAAACTATGCAAAGGATTTGTCCGACAATGAAGAAAAAAAGAAGTGGGCTGAACTCATTGTTCAAGTAATGTCTCAGCTCAATCCTTCGGTTCGTTCAATGGAAGATTATAAGACGAAACTCTGGCAACACATTGGAATCATTTCAGAAGGAAGTCTCGTGGAATTTGCACCAGAAGGAAGTGTTCCTTCGGAAGAAACAGAGGAAACTGCCTCGTCAAATCAAGTGGTGTACCCCAGAACAAATGCCAAGGAAAGACACTATGGAAGCCATATTGTACAGCTTGTCCAAAAAGTTTCTGCCATGGAGGAAGGGGAGAAAAAGGAAGAGGGTAAATTGATTGTTGCCAACTACATGAAGCTTGTCAGTGTAAAGTGGAGTCGAGGCCACGTCAGCGACCAGGTGATTAAAAATGACTTGAATCGCCTTTCAGAGGGTAATCTATCCTTGGCTGACGAGGTAAAACTTGAAGAAGTCGACGTAAAAGTAGAGTCTTCTGGATATGCTTATAAACACCGCAGAAAACGTGGTGGAAAACGAAAAAATAATCGCCACAATCGCTGAGAAAAAGACCTTAACTTGCTAGCCAACAACTATCGCGTTATGGCAGAATTTATCGTTGAGGGTGGGCATAAATTAAAAGGTTCTATAATTCCTCAAGGGGCAAAGAACGAAGCATTGCAAATAGTATGTGCTGTGCTTCTTACCTCGGAAGAGTTGGTAATCAGCAATCTCCCACATATTCGAGATGTTTTGGCTCTGATCGATTTGCTAAGAGCAATCGGGGTAGAAGTAGAACAACAATCAACGGACACCTACACTTTCCGTGCAGAAAATATCGACATTGACTACATGCGCAGCGAGGATTTTAGAAAGCGTGCGGCATCGTTACGTGGCTCAATTATGATTATGGGTCCTTTGCTTTCCCGATTTGGAAAAGCTTTCATTCCTAAGCCCGGTGGAGATAAAATTGGTCAACGTCCGTTAGATGCACACTTTTTAGGTTTTCAGCAGCTTGGAGCCTCTTTTGAGTTTGATGCCAAAGAAGTTATGTATCGAGTAAAAGCTGATAACCTCCAGGGTGTTGATATGTTTATGACAGAGCCTTCGGTCACTGGGACAGCTAATGTCATTATGACGGCTGTTATGGCTAAGGGTAAAACCACCATATATAATGCTGCTTGTGAGCCTTACTTGCAACAGCTTTGTAAAATGCTCATCTCTATGGGGGCTAAAATTCAAGGTGTTGGTTCGAATTTATTAACCATTGAAGGGGTAGAAGAGCTCAAGGGCTGCACGCATAGATTGCTCCCAGATATGATTGAGATTGGCAGTTTCATCGGATTAGCGGCAATGACACAAAGTGCGCTTACCATTAAAGATGTCGCTTATCATGAACTTGGTCAGATACCCGATACTTTCAGACGTCTTGGAATCAACTTGCAACGTGATGGAGATGATATCGTAATACCAGAACAAGATCATTATGAAATTCAACGATTGATCGATGGCTCTATCCCTACGATTTATGATGCTCCATGGCCGAATTTTACTCCGGATCTTCTTTCTATAGTCTTGGTTACAGCTATTCAAGCTAAAGGAAGTGTGCTTATTCATCAGAAGATGTTTGAGAGCAGGCTTTTCTTTGTGGATAAGCTTAAGGATATGGGTGCTCAGATTACTCTTTGTGACCCCCACAGGGCAGTGGTTATTGGCATGAACCGAGAACGAAATCTTAGAGGCATAATGATGAGTAGTCCTGATATTCGGGCGGGTGTTGCCCTTCTTATTGCAGCGCTTTCTGCCGATGGCACAAGCCGTATATCCAATATTCATCAAATTGATCGAGGCTATCAATTTATTGATGATCGCTTAAAAGCATTAGGAGCTCATATAGAAAGAAGGTAAAGGCGTAGTCTGCCATTATGGCGCGATTTGTAGTTTAGCAAGGAATTTGAGAGACTAGACGCAACACTTTAGTATGGCGACAAAGAAAGATCAAACACATCATGAGGAACAAACGGATCAACATGAGCCTCCTGCAGAGAAGGAAGGACAAGATGATTCTTCACTAAATGATACAGAGGATGCTGATCAGGGTGCTTCTGAGGCCAGCCCTGAAGAACGCATTGCCATGTTAGAGGCTGAATTGGCTCAACAAAAGGAGAAATACCTTCGGATATTTGCTGATTTTGATAACGCCAAGCGTCGTCATGCCCGTGAGAAGCAAGAATGGTTTTCCACGGCAGGAAAAGATGTAGTACTAGATATCTTGCCAGTGGTTGATGACTTTGAGCGGGCAATGCAGATGGAAACAAGTGAGGCTAATGCCGATGAAAAATTGGAGTCGGAAGGTGTGCAACTTATCTATCAAAAGTTAGCAGGTGTACTCAAAAAACGTGGTATTGAGGCTATTGACGCTTATGGAATGCCATTCGATGATGCATGGCACGAGGCGCTTACAGAAATTCCAGCTGACCCTGAAATGAAAGGGAAGGTGGTAGATGTAGTGGAGAAAGGATATACCATGAATGGTAAACTTATCCGTCATGCGAAAGTTGTAGTAGGAAAGTAATATGGCGAAGCGAGATTTTTACGAGGTACTTGGGGTAGCAAAAGGAGCTAGTCAGGAAGAGATTAAGAAAGCTTATCGGAAGACGGCATTAAAGTATCATCCTGATCGTAATCAAGGCGATGAGTCGGCAGAAGAAAAGTTTAAAGAGGCTGCAGAGGCTTATGAGGTCCTTGGTGATGAGCAAAAGCGTGCTCGATATGATCAATATGGTCACAGAGCCTTCGAAGGAAATGCCGGTGGAGGCCATGGCGGAATGGACTTCGAAGATATCTTTTCCCGTTTTGGCGATTTGTTTGGTGACGGCGGTGGCGGTGGATTTGGAAGCTTCTTTGGCGGTGGCGGCGGAGGTCGTCAGCGAGTAGTAAAAGGATCAAGTCTTCGGGTTAAAATCAAGTTAACGCTCGAAGAAATGGCTTCTGGTGTCGAAAAGAAAATCAAGATTCAGCGCTTGGTTAATGCCAAAGGGTTGACCTATGAAACCTGCTCGGTGTGTAATGGGCAGGGAAGTGTTATGCGTGTTACCAATACAATTTTAGGTCAAATGCGAACGACACAAACTTGTGCAAACTGCAATGGTTCAGGGAAAGTCGTCAGTAATCGACCCGCAGGTACAGATGCTAACGGTCAAAAAAGAGAAGAGCAAGTCGTAACCATCGATGTGCCCGCAGGGGTTGAAGAAGGTATGCAGTTGTCTGTCAGGGGTGAGGGTAATGAAGGTCCTAATGGTGGAATCAACGGTGACCTTATCGTGGTGATTGACGAAATTCCGCACGAAGATTTTGTGCGTGATGGACAAAATGTGCTGTATAATTTATTGGTGAGCTTTCCTGATATGGTTAATGGGAACTCGTCAATTGAAGTGCCCACGCTA
>PKDX01000034.1 GCA_002862745.1 Bacteroidota bacterium
AATACCTCAACAGTCACTATACTATCACATCCAGAGGCAGTAACAAAGGAGTCGACTAACGTGGTATCACTGGAATACCATAAACCTCCAACTTGAACTGAGTCACATGCCGTTAATTGAGTAGAATCTTCAATCGAAATAATACTGTTCACCGTAATATCTGTCGAAGTAGGGCAGAGGTTAGATGGAAGCGAGTAGGTATACACACCACTTACATTGACTCCTGGAGTAAAGGTTCCTAAAGAACCATTGCTAAGTACTGAGGGACCTGACCACACACCACTTACACTAGGAAGAGGATTTGATCCAAGGGCAGAAAATAGGTCGAAAGAGGCTGTGTCACATGTGCTTAATGTCGAATCTTGTCCAGTTGATTGTTCAGTAAATACTTCGAGGTCGTCAATTCTCCAATATTCACTGGCAGCCCAATTCGCTACGGCAATTCGAATTTCTAAGGAATCTCCACTAATACACCCCGAAGTGAATGTTTCTTGAGGTTGTGCCATATTCCCAAGCAATATGTAAGAACTACCCGCGGAGGCATTAGTACAAGGGATAGATGCTGGGTGTAAGGTCCAAGGGCCGCCATCAACACGCCATTCGAAACGAACCCAATCTAAACAGTTGGACACACAGCCTGGCGTACAACCTTCTAAATCACCAGACTCGCTGAATGTGGCCCGGAGAATAACTCCTTGAGGTGCTACCGAAATGTCGATGGCATCAGTCGTAAACACAGCTTCTCCATTGGTATCGCGACCTTCGAGTTTACCATTTTGTACGTTGAAATAGTCTTGTGCATTTTCAGAAGATGGGCAAGTTGAATTCCAACCGACATTATTTGCAGTATTATCCACGCCGCTATTACTTCCATTGACTTCATCAAACGTTTCTTGAAACAGAAACGTTTGGCCGGAGACGCAATAGACGGAAAGTAATAAACTAAAGGTTAGGATGAATCTGGAGAGAAAGTTATTCATAGCTGCATTTTTTGCATTTCCAAGATAATAAGGACCTTTTAGGTTAATTGCATGACTAGATTGCGAGTTATCAAGGTTTATCTATGGGTTGTAGTTGAATTAGAAAAAGACCATCTTGCTCGCGTAATACAGTATGACTAAACCTCAAATTGAGCAGTTTAAGGGAATTTTCATTATACCGATCAGTGATGACATAAATATTCTCTGTATCGCAAGTGAGGTTTAACTTTTGATTCGATGATTTTATCGTTGTGGATAAGACAGAATCGCTTAAGATTTTACTTTCTGTATAAAGACAAGCATCGCATCGTTCTTTGAATGCAAAGGGTTCTGAAAGAATGTTATCAGCATTCTGAGATTCGAATACAAAGAGAACGGTTGGTTGGTCATTCTTTCCATTATATGCCTTGGAGATGATTTCTTGAAAGGCAAGATCCCGGGCCTGATTTGAGTTCAGATCCTTGGCAAACTTCGGTATTGTTACTTGACTATGTACTAGACTCACCATGAGGGCTAATCCCAAGGCCATGGCAAAGGATACATATTGAATCTTAAAGGAGCGAAGGTGATAAAGCAGCCCTAAGATGCCAAGTAGATTTAAAAAAGGAATGGTGTGATTGTGAAGGAGAATCCATTGTGGGAATACAGATGCCATTAATAGGTAAGTCGTCATGGCAAACCGCAGGGTCTTATGTAACCCACGCTTAGTATACGGTTGGGCTGTGCTGCGAAGGGTGGGGAATATAAGTAATAGGATGATGGGTGAAAGATGTAGTATACATGTTGCCAAGCGAATACCAAAAAACATGGGACTTTCTAAAGATGGCCATATTGAATATTCATAAAGACGATTGATTAGGCCCATAGATGATCCGATTACTTTATGAATAAGACCAATACTCCCTTGGATCAGGATAAAAAAGCACAGAATGCTGATCAGGGTTTTTTTCTTAAACAGTTTGACAAACGCAAAGGCAAGTAAAGGAAAAACAGCCATCCAATGAATGAAAAATCCAATAAGACATAATGCAATAAGTCCTTTGATTTTCTTTTTGGTGTAGAGCAGTGTTGCCGATGCCCAAAACAGTGGTATAAATACGTCGACATAAACGATAGATGAATACTGTAAGGTGTATGGCAGAAGTCCATAAAGTAGGGTTAACCCCCAAATTAAAGATTTTCGATTGGGCTGAAATTGCCTGAGTAAGGAATACACTGGGAAAATGCTTAATGCACTTATGAATACCATAAGCACTCTTGCACTAAACAGGGTGTTTCCAAAGATTTTCATCCATAGCGCAAAGGTCATAAATCCAAGGGGCGGCCAGTTTCGATAACATTGCATTTTACCATCTTGCACAAAGTGTGGCATGCCTTGACAAGAGCCTAAAGCATAGTCTAAATAGCCCTCAACAATGGCCATGCCATATGGGCTTATGCGTACATCAGAGTCATAGCGATAGCCCTCTGGAATAAGTGCCATATATATAATGACAACCAAAAGGAAAGCTCCAAAACTCAGGGCTATATTCGATGTATACCATGATTTGTTAGCCATGGTTAGGGTTTGTATTATCTGTTGTGGTCATTTGTCCCTTTTCATGGTAGCTCTGATCAGTATTGGTTTCCCAGATAAGACCTTTATCAAAATTACCATGACTAAAGTGGTCAACACTGCGTTTAGCTGACAACATAGAGTGGTCTTGGTTGTTGTACTTATGCATGCCATTTCTACCCATTGGATAGAAATTTTGGATACTATCAATGTATTTTCTCACCTGAGGCATTTGATGATAAACCCCTGAATATCTTGGATAAGCTTTAGGCATTCTTACTACGGTAGCATCTACAACATCTGAGGGGTTAATCAAACCAATCTGGGCGAGTTCACGCTTGGCCAATTCTATGATTCCTGCGTCTTTTCTAGTCCAGAGAGGTTCATCTGCATTGAGAAAATATTCTGCGCCTACCCATCGCAAGGAGGGGTCTGAAATCATAGAAGAGCTCCAGTTGTGAAAAAGTTGAATACGGCCCACCTTAACCCCTTTGTCTTGGATATACAGCCAATTGTCCGTGAGCTTTTCATCATTGGACTCTGGTTTCAATCGCTTTAGAAGTAATCCTACAATGAGAAAGTCGCGATAGGGTAGATTCGTTGCGGTATGCCGGATTCCTTCATCCACTTGGTTTCCAAGACTTCTGAAAACATGCTTTAGGGGCATCGTCGAAAAGACAGCATCAAAAGTATCTTTTCGGATAATTCCTTGACTATCTCTGTAATGCACCTTTCGCACAAGATCACCAGATACATCGAAGTGTAACACTTCGGTATTAAACTGAATATCAACGCGATGCTTATCTAATCGGTCAACAACCTTCTCCCATAGTTGACCTGGGCCTTTTGGTGGGTAGAGGAAGTATTCTGTAAGGCTTTGTTCAACTTCCTTGTTGCCGATACCTTGTTTGGCGGGCGAAAGCATAGAACGCAGCTGGTGGCGGATCATTTTTCGTAAACTGACATCCTTAATGCGTTGACGGCCCCATTCAGCGCTTAGGTTTTTGCACTCAGTACCCCAAACTTTTTTAGTGTAGTCCTTGAAAAATGTGAGATAAAGTTCTTTTCCGAAACGATTGATGTAGAAATCTTCTAGATTTTTTTCATTTTTTATTGGAAAAAATCTGATATAAATTAAACTCATCCCAATATATAATGATTTGAATATTCCAAACGATAGCAGGGTGTTAATGTTGAATTTTACTGGATAATCAAAAAATCTTCTTCTATAGAAAATGCGAGATTTACGAGGTCGTACTTCAAAAAAATCTTCAGCAGATTGATCTATGTATTCAGTAGCATCAATTGTTGACTGATTGTTCTGATAGGAAGTTGTGATATTTTTTTCGTCACTACGAATAGGCAGGATGTTAAACCACCATCGCATAACCCATTCTGATTTTGAAAAAAATCGATGACCACCAATATCAATACGGTTTCCTTTGTAGTTGACGGTTTGACTTATTCCGCCAATGGCTTCCGTCTTTTCAAATACGGCGATAGTACAATCACTATGTTGTTGAAGTTCGTAAGCTGCTGTTAGCCCTGCTGGCCCTGCGCCAATAATACAGACATGCTGTCGTTTAGTATGTACTGTAGGCGTGGAAGGCAAGGTTACTCGGTGTTTTGGGACCTGTTAAAAGTACGAAGTTGTATATAATCTAATAGCCCCAATCCAAAGCCAATACCCCCAGCGGTTAGGTGCATGACATATAGTCCATAAATGCACGGGATACTCAACATGGAAAAGTATCGATGGTAAAATCGCCAGAGAGCAAACTTTAGACCAATATGCATGATAAACAGTGCAATAAATGTGAGCCATAAGGTGGGAAAGAATATCGATATGGGAATAATCAAATAGGCCACAAGGAGTGTAGTCAACATGACTTTGTCTTTTGCACTTACATTAAGTTGAGTTGTTCCTAAACTTCTCTCGCTTAGCATAAGTCTAGTCCATGGTCGAGCCCTTAAAAAGCAGTCGGTATAACACATGGAAAACAGCGACCAAGATTTGTGGTGGCAGACTTGAACTGAGTGGTCCAAAAAGATCTTGTGTCCGCTGGCGCTTAATCGATAACCCAACTCAATATCCTCCACGGAAGCCGTCCTAAAGCCTTCATCAAATCCGCCTAAGGCTAAAAACGATTGTCTTTTAATCGCCCCACAACCACTCCAAAAGGTTTTAATAAGACCATGATTTTCATAATGAACTCTGTGATGTAATAGATTTCGAAATTTCGATATCATGCCTTGGTCAGCAGGACGATCATCATAACAACCAATAATGGCTGTACAGTTGCTATTTGTTTTAAAGCTTTCTTGGATTCGTTGTATTGTATCAGCATGAATCGATACATCGGAGTCACAAAAAAAGAGGATATCTCCCTGGGCTAATTTCGCCCCTCGATTACGACCTACTGCAGGACCTCGTTGGGATTCTTTGGATTCACTTAATCTTAAGTTTAGGTTATATCGTTCAAAAAAGGAATGATCTGAAATCTGGCCGTCAAAGGCAACAATTACTTCAAAGATCTCATCACGGGAAGTTTCAAATGAGGTAAGCACCATATGCAAGGTATCATTCAATATATGGGCTGGAATAATAACGGATATTGAGGACTTATTTGCCAATTCTTGGAATAAATGGTTCGTGAATAAAAGTATACATTTGATTTAGCCTAAACCCTATTTTTTTTGAAGATTTCTGTAGTTATCCCGACGTATAATCGACCTGATGCTCTCCATAGGTGTCTTAATGCATTGCTTGATCAAATAGGGGACCTATCCTATGAAATCATTGTGGTTAATGATGGAAGTACAGTTTCTTATGACAAGGTGATCGAAAATGTCCAGTCCATTACATCTTCAATTCCCATTGCTTTTTACGAGCAAGAGAATAGCGGTCCGGCCAAAGCTCGAAATTATGGTGTAGAGATGGCCGAGGGTGATTACATCGCATTCACAGATGATGATTGCGCACCCCATCCGAACTGGTTGATGAGTTTTATGGCGCATGCTAAAGAAGGTGTAGTGCTCGGTGGACATACGATTAATGCCTACCGCGACAATCTCTATTCGGAGGCAAGCCAAGTCCTAGTCCATTTTATCTATGCCTTTTTTAAGGATAATCCTTCCATGTTTTTTACATCCAATAATCTATGTATTTCTCGGAAAGCATTTATGTCTGCAGGTGGATTTGATTGTACTCATTTTGCTACCTCCGCCGGAGAAGATAGAGAGCTATGTGTCCGCATGGGATCTTTAGGCTTTACGATGCAATGGGTTGGAGAAGCTCAAATCGACCATTATCACGCGATGGATGCAGAAGGTTTTAAAGGATTACACACCAAATATGGTCGAAGTGGTTGGGACTTTCACCAGCGGGTAAATGCATTAAACATTGACTTAGGAAAACAAAAAAACTTTTTTAACTACTTGATAAAATACCCTTGGAAAAAATCAGGCTATTCCTTTCGTGAGCGATGCCGATTATCCTATCTCTTATTCTTATCTCAACGCTATGGCAGAAAGGGATATTTAGAGGCCAGTAAAAAGTCAAAACAGCTATAATTCTTGAGAATCCTGAGATGGTAAGTGTTATTATTCCAAGTTATAATCGTCCGAAAGCGTTGGCTGAATGCCTAAGTGCGCTCAAGCTACAGGAAACGATATTAAATTATGAGGTTCTTGTGATTGATGATGGAAGTCAAATCCCACTTACTGATTATGTCAATACGTTAGAATTTCGCTTTCCCCTTCGTATACTCCGTCAGCAAAATCAGGGTCCTGGTGCTGCTAGAAATTACGGTGTGCAAGAGGCAAAAGGGGAAATCATCCTTTTCACAGACGATGATTGCCAACCCAATAAACACTGGGTGCAATCTATGGCTGATGCTGTAAAACCTCAGGTGATGGTTGGCGGTCTTACAAAAAATGCACTGGATTCTAATCCATATTCCATGGCAA
This sequence comes from Bacteroidota bacterium, assembly GCA_002862745.1. GTDB lineage: Bacteria > Bacteroidota > Bacteroidia > Chitinophagales > UBA8649 > UBA8649. Next base: position 6,505 of record PKDX01000034.1, read on the forward strand.
GTCAGTGGCTTATTGATGCGCTTTATACATACTTTGAGGGTACTCGGCTGTTTTTTCTGACCTCAAACAATATGGCCTGTCGAAAAGATGATTTTCTTGAGCTTGGGGGATTTGATGCATCACTCTTTGAAACGTCAGCAGGGGAGGATAGAGAGCTTACAACACGCTGGATTTACAAAGGTTGGGAAGTTGTACTTAATCGGCATGCACATATTGATCACTACCATGCTCAAACGTTAACTTCATTTTACCGGATGCATTCAAAATATGGAAGGGCTGCTATTGCCTATTGGACTTCAGTTAAAGCATTAGAAAACAGGGTAAGTAGTGATGTTAACTATGCACCAACAGCTTCCAAATGGCCATTTCAAATATATGCCATCTTCTATCCTTGGAGACAGATAAATTATGGAAAGCTTGGTTTTGGATCTAAACTTAGATTGAGTATGCTTCTCATGCTAAGCCAAGTGTTTAACATCATAGGGTATTACTCAAAGAAGCTATCCTTGAAAAAGTAAGCAAATCAAGTTTTTTGTAGAATATCCGCATACTTTTTCTTTTGAATGGCGTATTTCTCCATAGCATAGTTGTATATCTTGATATCCATGGCAACAAACTCCTCTATTCGTTGAATTTGCTCTTCATTAAGACTATCTCTGTAGCGGAACTTGGTGGTATTCTTTTCATCTCGCTTATTGCGATGCATTGCATGATCAATCTGATTCGGTAGGTTCAATAAATCTCCGAGCATCTTAAAGCTGTTGTCGAAATCTTCCAAAACCAAGATCATGGATAGATTATCGATTGTTTTTAGCGATTCTTGATACAGATCATCTATGCTTTGATCAGAGTATCTTCTCCAGATATCTCTGATAAAGGGTTTAGGAAAAGATGTTGGAATTTTTTCATTTGGGATCTTTAGCCCCAAATAAAAAAGATAGGGATGAGGGTTTGAGCCTGAATCTTTTAGCTTATGGAGGTTGTCAATTATCTCAGTAAAGTAATCTTCCTTTTCAAGAAGTTTGTGGAAGGTTGATTGTCTAAAAAGAATTTTATGAATCTTAGAATTTTGTTGACGTGGAAACTTGCCAATCTCCATCATTTTACGCGTCCAGTGTATTCTTGAACAAAGATGTTCCACAGGATCTCTGAAAGAAACAAGATGCACATCTACTTTTCGATTAAATTGATTAAAAAAGAAGTTTCCCCAGTGCCCATGAAAGCAATCATGCTGATTTAAAAAATTCGTTTCTATCTGATATAATTCTGGAATGTTTCTTATACCTCTTTTTGAATACCAATGGCTCGATTTTAGATTTGTTTGTAAAAATCGATTTAGCGATGTTCCACCTGATTTCGGGACATGCTGATGGTATAATGTGAGTGGGTTGCTTGTCATGCTGCGGTGTTCTAGTTTAGACTATTTTCTAATTCTTTAGCATATTGATACAATTTGATATCATGCTTTAAATATTCCTCTATTTGTTCAAGATTTTCTTTATTGAGCCGTTCCTTATACGTAGTATTTTTTGGGTGAAGAAATCCTTTATTGAGTATTGGAAACGTCATAGGGTGGGGGATGTTAAGATCTTTACATAAGCGTGTAGTAGAACGTTCTATATCCTCCAAAAACATAATGGTGGTCATTTTCGATAAGTTGCTCTTGGCTTCATCGAATAATATATCGTAGTCTGCTTCTTGTTGAATGCGTCTGACTTCCTTTTGATAATCTTTAATGGTAAATATTTCATGGGATATTTTAAAACCAACATTATGCAAAATGGGAGAGAGATTTTTACTCGAGATTCTAAAATTGACAAATCGGTTGAAATAGTCGGGATGATCAAAAATTCTCACCCACTCCGTTCTTTTCCATGGTTCAAATAGTCCTTGTTCAAAACGTTGTTTTTGAAAATGCACATTTGAACAAAACTGTTCAATTGGATCTCGCAGAATGGTAACAAAATGGTCAAGAGGTCTTTCAAACCGGTTAAAAAATAACATTCCAAAGTGACCACGAAAGCAATGGTTTTGGATAAAATCTTCACGTGTAAGATTGAGGAAGTGCTTTATGGAATAACATCCATCGTTTAACCAATGATGAGGTTGGAAGTTGTTTCTTAAAAAGTGCACTAAGCTTGTCCCTCCACTTTTGGGGATATGTAGAAAGTATAGTGTTTTCTTTGGATGAATCAAGTCATCTACGTTCTTGTATAGCTTACTTAGTCGTGATTTCATCACCTCAAAATATCATGTTTCGCCAAAATTTCATTTGTTTCTCCGAAGTCTAATACTTTCCCTTGATCTAGCACTAACAGCTTGTTACAGTATCTGCGTATGAGCTGTTCTTGATGCGATATAATGACAGCACTTCCTCCTTGCGATAAATAGGAATTCATTTTTTCGCGAATAATATCTCGGAATCTAGCATCACCTACTTCTAGCGCTTCATCGATTAATATAACGTCAGGTTTTAGCCAAAAGTAAGAAGCCATGATAAGACGCATTTTCATACCCGAACTTAGTTTTGATAAAGGGCTGTTGGCCACTTGGGATAGCTCAGCTAACTCGAGCGTATCGCGAACGAATGATTTCTGTTGGTTAGCATGAATTCCATGTAGAATTGCTAAGGTTTTTAGATTGTGTATTAGCGGTAGATCATTATACAATCTAAGTTTTCGTTCTACATAGACTCTTTTCTTACACGACCATTGGATCGATCCTTCAGAAGGAAGAAAAGTGCCAACTAATAGCTTAAGAAGGGTGGATTTACCAGCTCCATTTGCACCAATTATCCCCAGTGAGTCACCTTTGCTAAGTGAAAATGAAATTCCTTCAAGGGCTTGGAAGTCATTCTTCCGTATTCTATTAGTCCTAAATGTCAAGTTCTTCGCTACCCGAAATAGGGCTCCACGGGAAGATCGGTTCAATCTCTTGCTCAAGGCTTCAACCGTTAAAATGACAGATTGGTCCTTGTTCAATCTAATGTTATGATCTTGATTCTTCGGCGACATAAGGCAAAGTGTAGCAAACAAATTTCCAGCTTAATATAAAAATGAATAGACTTCCTAAAGTGAGAAGTAAAGAAATCTTAACATTAATCGTTGAGTTTAGCAACATCCCTTTGAACAGGTTTAGCCAATGACTATAGGGATTTATTTGTTGTATTATAGATACGAATCCACTTTTTGGAACAAAAATGATCGGAGTGAATACTAAGATTAGCAGAGGGATAAGATAGGATGACTGTGCTATATCTCTATTAAGGTAGCTTGTGAAACTAAACACAAATCCTAGCGCCAGCGATAAAAGTACCATCAGCGGTACGGCAGGAATTAAGAATAGCCAATGTATTGCAAATGGTATATTGGTAAAGAAGATCAACAGTCCATAGATTATAGGGATTTTGAACAAACAGTTAACGACACTATCTATGGTTACCTGAATGATTGTGGCGTGTATAATGTTGGGGTTTTGAATAAAGAGTGAAAGATTCTTTTGATAAAATGCGCTTCCAGATCGAAATGAATCGGTAATCGTCTGATAAATCACCATACCAATTGCAAGGCCAATAGCAGCATCTCCGGCATCTCCTCCTCGACGGATGAAAAGGAATATTACACACCAGAACAGAGATGGAAGGATTTTCCATAGCAATCCAAGACGACTTGATCCGACAGTGGCTTGCCAATGGTTTTTAAAAAGATTCCATCCTGTGTATAGATGCATTGCTGAAAGTTAATTTTTCTTTATAAATAAAATGAAAACATTCTCTAAATATGTTATTCACTTTTTTCTGACTTAAGCAAGGCTTCGATACAATACATAGATGTTAATGAATCACAGGACCATCCCCAATAGTCATGTTTTGTTCTCCCTTGATATCCTCCAAAATATAGAGTGAAATTGCCCCAGCCTCCATTTGCGAATTGACCATTGTAAATTTTTTCAATGCTTTTTGGTTGCACAGCGCTATTTATATTTCTTAAGGCAATAATGGCAAGAGCATTGTCTAAAATGTCTTGACCATAAAAGCCTTTCTCCTCATCCCAGAAAGTATTTATTCGATATGCAAGCTTTTTATGGAAGTTATCGTTAAAAATGACTCCATTACTTAGACTTCGACTTATAGCGTAAAGAAAAAATAACTCCCTGTGGTAGCACTTATCTCGATACTCGGAGTCTAGGGTAATAAACTGTTCGATGTATGTTTTGAGTGATTTACTATGATCACAATCACCTAAATAATGCAAAATATTTGCTTGTATTACATTATCTGCATCATTGTAGGATGCCGGGGTCGAAGTAAAATATTTAAGTGCTTTGATTGGGTTTATTCGAAATCGCCAATTGTAAATGCACCCGTGATACGAAAAGAAGTTTCGAAGTCTTGGGACCATCCAGGTGTTATACAGTCCCTTTCGGCGTCCTAAGAAGTAAAACAAGTAGGCATTTTCTTTTACAGCAGGGTATGAATCTTCTAAAAAGATTGAAGCACAAACGGTGTCATCTATGTCTGGAGGCTGAAAATTGAAATACAAGCTTGACTTATTCCAATAATGCCAGACGTTGGGGTACCATTGATTTGCCAATAGATAGTTCTCTATGTTTTCTAGGCAGCAATCCATAGACTGACTTTGTCGCGCAGGAAAATTTCGTTTTACTTCTTTTAGTGAAATGCCTAATAGAACTGTCGGAAAGATGGTGCCATCAATATGAAGATCTTTACAATTGGAGTCTCTTGCAATGTAAGACGGGAATTCTCCTGAGGCTAATTGCCTCGTGAAAATATAGGCTAACCCACGCTCAATCGCTTTATTTTGTTTACCTTCCACATATTGAAGTTAAGCATTTACCGAGCGTTGCAGATGATTAAATTTTTACGAGTGAATTTTATTTCTGATGGATTTTCCTCTAAAGTCAATTTCTAAAAAACCGTTTCCCAAAATACATTCGTTACGAGAAAAGACACCCCTTTTCTTTGATGAGCGTAATCGAACTTGGTATGTGCTAAGCTATAAGTTGATTTCTCAAATTCTAAGTGAAAAGGAGAATAAAACTCGAGTTATTCCAGATCAGCTAGGTTTTCTAAGGTTAAGTTTACCCTCTCTGTCTGGACTAGAGCACAAGAATACAAGGTCTTATTACTTTGAAAAAATCAACGTTTTGTTAAGTCATGATTTTACCCAAGGATTTAGAGACAGTGCTCAACGAAACTTGGATGCCCTAAGATCGAATTGGTTTACTGAGTTAAATCAAGATCTAGTTACACCTTATGTTATTGACTGCATTTGTCTAGTTTATGGAGTAAGGCGAGATGCTTGGGATAATCTCATTCAGTTAATTCCTTCCTTAGATTTAGAGACTAAGAAAATGATGATTCTCGATGCTTTGGATGAGAAGGGTTTGTTGTATCAGATTTGTTTTACCAATAATGATTGGTCGCTCGAAAAGCAGCTTGCAGAGTGTAATATGGTGTTATCAGCAGGTAAAGAAAATATCATAAAAAGTCTGATGAATTTGATTCCTTTTTTTCTTTCAAACAAGAAAGTAATGGGGTTGTTACCCGATAAATCTTTCTCTAGTGAAAAGCTGGTTATAGAGTGCTTGCGTTTGAATGGACCACTGTGGATGATGTCTAGGAGTTATCTATCCGACTTATCTGTAATGGGGCAAAAAATAGTCGAAAATGATAAGGTGAAACTGTGTGTGTTTTCTGGAAATCGAGATGGGGAGATTTTTCACAATCCGGATTTTTTTGATCCTACAAGAACGATTCAGCCTCTATTATACGGCAGAGGCCTAAGGCGGTGTCCAGGTGAAAAGATTGCCAATAACATATTATTTGCTTTTTTTGATGTATTTAGAGAATGTGGCCCTTCAATGCGCACTTGGCCCATTGAGTTTACGAATAAGAAAGTAGGAAAGTTTGGACTTATACGAGCCTTTGAAAGATACCATGTAAGGATGTTTTAAACAAATATGATTATGTCTAGTAGCATTTACTCTATGCTTTACTGTGCAAGGCCTCATTCTATTGGATCCATAAGGCCTTGGATGATGTCCCATCCCTTTCCTTTTTTCAATGCCTTGCAAAAAAAAGCACCCATTCATTTTTTAAAAAGACAGCAAACATGGATCGTCTCGTCCTATGAATACTGCGAAGAGGTTCTCCAGCGATCTGATGATTTTAGTACTCGCGTCCTCCTTCCATCCTTGGGAGAATGCCTGGTGACCCAACAGGACGAACAGCATAAATCTCATCGCCAATGGATGAATGGCTTCTTTTCGGAATTACACAAAGATCAGAGAGATGGTTTTGCGAAAAAGTTAGCCGAACAAGTTGTAGACAAGGTGAAGCCTGGGAATACCTATAGATTGAAAACTGATATCACTCAAAAGTATACTGATGCGTTGTCTATGAAGGTTTTGGGTATTTATGAGGACAAAATGGAGGATCTTTACGCGATTCTAGGGGAAATAAAGGGAAGTGATAGAAAGGGGATTGCCGAAGAAAAGGTAGAACATTATCTCAATCAAATTACTGCAATTTCAAAGCCTGGTGGTCTGCTTCATTCAATTGTCATGGATGAATTAATTAGTCCGAAAGTAAAATTAAACGATACTTATTTAATGATTGATGCGGGGTTCTTAACTATCCGACAGTCACTCGCAAACATGACTTCTGGACTAAGTCGTAACCAAGCAATGCAGGAATATTTATATTCATCGAATTGTGATTATAGGCACTTTATTAATGAATCCTTTAGGTTGTACTCTCCATTTTTTAGTACAATTCGTCGAGCGAAAAAAATAAATACACTTGGTAACCAAATTATACAGCAGGGAGATCAATTGCTAATTTGTTTAATGTCTGCTAACAGAGACCAAATAGTCTTCAAAGATCCTCATCGCTTTGATCCTAAAAGGAGGAATGTACAAAAACATTTAGCTTATGGCGACGGAATCCACCGATGCATAGGACAGCACATATCTAATTCATTTATGGCCGATTTCTTTGAGGTGCTGAAAACAAAGCAGCTAAAGCCCGTTGTGCAAAATTACCGAAAGGATTTTCAGGCTGACTCCAATAATCTTATGATTTCTGGGGTAGGGGATATCTCTGTAAGCTTTACTCCTTGTTAGCCTCGAGTTATTTTCAATTATTCAACCATTGCTGAAGTTCTCCTTTAAAATGATTTCGTTTTCATTTATGTATCTGTACTCTTCGGTTCCAATGTCCATTTATTGGATCAAAATTAAGGGCTTGCTTTATGTCATTGAGGTAGTGCAATTCTTTAAATGGAAGGCGAGGAAAGGAAGGATAATCTTGGAACTGGTAATCAAACCATGTTGTTCCTGTATTCCAAGGCCTAATACCGAAATAGTGGGGACCGAAATTTCGCTGATCATACTTCATTTCACATTTCCTCAAGCCACGAAGTAAATAGTGCGGAATGATTTGGTAAAATACCCTGCTGAATAAGCTTTTCTACGCTGTTTCGATGTTTTTCGATGAGTTGATTTTTAAAATCATTGTGAATCGTGCTATATGCAAATGTATTCACTTTGGTTTGTAGTTCACTGCGATTAGAAAAATCTACATCAAGGAAGAAAGAGAGCTCGTTCAATAACGTATTCGGATTATCAGCGATCATTGTAAAATCATAGGCATGCACTTGATTTTCAGGAAAAATACTAAGCCATTTTTCAAGATGGTGGTCAAGCAATGTATTCATAGATAGTACCATTGATTTAACAGCTTTCGGTAAACTTTTGTCTTGGTTTTTATTTTGAGAATACTCAGTTGATGTAGCAGCCAATCGATTAATCATTTGTGCCAGAGATGCATCCGACCATATTGGATTTCTAAGACCAATGATAATTTTCAAGGATGGGTAGTAATGATATAGCTCACGAATCGTCTTCTCCTGAATCATATAGGTCTCAGGGGCCACTTCTCCCACAATTTTATTTTGATGTTTAGGGAAGATATTGGCATACCTTTTTATGGAAGGCTTTTGATAAAAATATACAAGCGCCTCGCGTATTCCCATTTTAGTTTTCCCCTGATAAAAAAGCTTTTTCCTTGCTGTGATCGTATTGTTGGCCCATTCAAAAAAAGACTTACTGGGTGATATCTCCATGGCACCAGGAATTCTGCTCAAATAATGGTACTCCTTAAATGGCGTTGTTTGAATTACCTCTTGTAACTGCAATTGATGAAATAGCCAAGTGGTGCCTGTTTTGTGAGGACCAATGACTAGGAATTTTGGTCCATAAGATTTGCGTCTAGTGGATTCCGATTTAGTCATTGCACCATATATTTTGTAATCGTTTTAAACCGTGATGCCGCATTTTAAATGCAATATGTATTTCGCTAAGAAGTCTGACTATCTTAGGTAAGAAGAGAAGGGTGAAAATCATAAACAAAATCCAATACCTGGAATCATGATAGGTTATTATAGTAATGAGGCTTAATGGCAGAAATAGCTCATAAAACTCCTGGAGAATAATGGTGTGATGTTTTGCGTCAAACAAGATGACAATCGGTCTTCCCATGCATAACCACCGTAAAAGCTCAAGGCTTACTTGAATTGTAACCGCAATCCACAGAATTGCACTTGTGAATTTTATCATAAACAAGGCAAAAATCAAAAGTTCTAATGGCCACCACAAGGCGTAAACCAGCGTTGGAGCTTTGCTACCTTCTTGTTGACTTACGAAGGTGTTGATGCCATTCTTTATGTCTCGATCCTTATCCATCATTTGATGCCATGTCATGTACTTAACCCCTATGGCTAATGACCATAAACCGAGTGCAACATATGTCTCTAGCGCAAAGGATATCTCTAAGGCATAGGAGCAAAAGCCAAGAACAAAAAGACTCGGAAGGCATGCATCTCCAAGACCACCTAAAACAATCCCTGTATATCCTCGCTCTTTGACACGCAAAGGCTTTAAAGAGTAAACTATGAATACGGCGTAATTTATTGTATGTAATGCGATCAATGTCCAAGGTAGATGCCAAAAAAGCATTACGAGTAAGGATATGCTGTAACATGACAGGGCTAAAATGCAAGGAAGAATTACGCCTTTTCCTATAAAAAAATTAGGCTTATCGCTTGCCATATCCTCCTCGATATCACTGGCATCATTTAGAATGTAAGCATAGATACCACCTACTACCAATAACAAAAGAATGCTACTTAGAAGCACCGATGTTTCTTTTAAAGAAAAGTCGCTTTGAGTAAGCGATAACAGCGCCACAGATAAGAGCATGGGTATTTTATATAACCACCACTGGTCAAAACGTCCTATCTGTCGAACTCGTTGAGGAAAAGACATTAGGTGTGGTTTTTTAGATGCGATTTGATTAAGGTTGCAAAAACTTGAGTAGGATCTTCTTTGAGTCGTTCCTCCGCTACATTTGCTCCCTGTTCTCCCATACCTGCTAGCTCTGTACGAGCATTATAGGCCCGCTCAAGGGCTTTGTCTATAGCTTCTACCGATGCACTTTTTGCTAGGAATCCAGTTTTCCCATCTTGAATCACTTCCTCGATTCCTGCGGTAGCTGGTCCAATATATGGTCTTCCATATTGCATGGCCTCTAAAAGTACTAAGGGTAACCCTTCAGCCCTAGACCCTAAAAGCAAAGCATGATGTGTCGACCATATCTTTTGAATATCCGTCTCATAGCCTTTGATTGATACATTCTTTAGATCATACATCGCAATCAGTAAATTCAGCGCCATTTCATGGGGCCCACTACCATAGAATGAGAGATATATCGCTCGGTCACGCCACTTTTGCTGTCTAAACACATTGATGAGTAAATCTTGTCCCTTATCCAAGAACCAAAACCGACCAACACACGCAAGGTTAAGTCCTTGGTCTAAACTTGGAAATGTATAATTCTTGCGCTCTTCTTTAGATAGCTGTTTTGATGGGTTCCGAACGATGGCTGTATGACTCAGTTTTCTGCCAATTTGTTGCTCAGAAAGTTCTTTGTTGTGCTCTGATACAAAATAAGAGGCTTTCGCTTTTGAAAAACCTTGTTGTAAATCTTCAATTATCTCTGAAGATGGCCATAGCAATTCAGAGGCTTTATGGCTGAGTATAACATAAGGAATATCGAATTTGCCAAGAAGATTCATATAGGGGTGCCCGTCATAGTTCTCTGCTTGATTGAGTACGACAAGGTCATATTTATGAGATTTTAAATGGTTGTATAGTCCTCCAAGTGCATAGTAATCTTCAAGATTCCAATACGTGTAGATTCTTTTTTTAAAGGCTTGATAGCGGGATAGGACATCATGTAAAAATCCAATTTGGCTTAAATGTTGAGTCAATGTTTGCCACCGTTGTTTCCGACGTTGGTGTCTACGTATTTTTGAGTTATCATAAAGGGCCAATACATCGACTCCAGCAGTAACCATGTTTCTATATCGGTCATCTGATATAGACCATTTCGACTTCACTGCAGTGATGGAGTAACCTTGTTTCGCCATAACAAGTGCCGTTCCATACCATAATTCATCACTTCCGCCCCAGAGGGCTTCTTCGGTGCTGATAAAGAGTATGGATGAAGGAGTGGACATAATAGCTTTGGTTAGGTAGGGGATTATAAAAAGTTTATTTGCCCTTTGATAGATTCCGCTGATATCGAGTTTGGATGACGTCAATTCCGATTAAAACAATTACGACGAAGTAAAACGTGGACTTCGGCATGGCGTGAATGGGATCTCCCGCCAAATGCATATGGCCAAGGTGAGCGCCTTCACTAAGGAGCATAATTCCAACGATGAATAGGATGAATAAGCCTAAGACCTCATAGACTCTATTTTTCTTCAAAAATTCGGATACTTGATCGGCAAGGATGATCATAATGAGTCCTCCTATCACAATAGCTACAACCATTACCCATAATACATCAGTAAGGGAAATCGCCGTGAGTATGGAATCCACAGAAAATACCAGATTCATGACCACAATGAGGGCTAGGGTAGTGGAAAAGGATTGTTTGCCTTTGGCCAGATCTTCCTCACTTCCATCATAGGTGATAATATGCCAAATCTCTTTTGTAGCTGTATAGAGTATAAATCCTCCACCAATTAAAACGATTAAGGCATGAATGGAAAAGCGTCCATCAATTACCGCCGGATTACCAAAGGCAAAGATCTCTTCTTTTAGCAGAGGTAGAATGCGAAACACTAAAAACAGTAATACAATGCGAAGAACCATGGCGAGTAAAATCCCAAGCTGACGCACTTTTTTTTGTTGAGACAGTTCAACCTTTTTAGACTCAATAGAGATGTACAAGAGGTTATCAATACCTAGAATGGCTTGCAGTAATACAAGCATAAATAGGGTAGGGAGGTGTTCAATAATCGCCATAGTTTTATTGTTCTAATTCAAGATAGGCATCTGCTAGGTAGGCAGTATAATATCCGGCTCCCTGAGTATTCAAATGGCTTCTATCAAATAAATTTTCCTTGAGATATAACTCAGGATAAATTATGGGGTTTGACATCGATATAAAATTTTCTAAGGAGTTAAGGCTTTTAATGAGCTCATCATTTTCATTAATGATGCTCTTTGAGAAAGAGGGAAGAACATAGACTATTTGTACATTTTTTGTTTTTGCTATGCGATCAAGTGATATTAATTTCTGAAGAAAGGTTTCGTAGAACGTTGCATCGTTGATTACTGTATTTTTTTGATACTTATTTTCTCTGTTGTTTGTTTCCAATTCTTTGGAATATCCCTCAAAGCCCACATAACCATTAATGCTAGAGTTAACAAGTTCATCAAGGTTTTGCTCGTTTCCAGGTTGAATCGAACTAAGTAACCCTCCATTTATTGCGTTAAATGTGTACTTAGCAATAGAATAATATTGTTTATACATCTTTTGTTTGCTCCAATTTTTAATGGAAACATCACCCACAACTAAATTGAAATCTTTTGGATTTCTGTAATAAGTATGCCTTGCACTTAGTATTTTATCTAAGGTATAGATTGGTTGAACTTCTATAAACAAGGTTGAGGATGGATTTATAAGATCTTCATTCAAAAGGTTCTTTGTAATAAAGAGAATCTCTAACATTGTGGCTCCCGGTGCTCCAAGATTAAATGATTTCATTGGAACTGTCCTGTCAAAAGTATTTAATAGTGAATCAAACTGGTCAGGATTAACATGTCGATGCGTAAAACTAGATCCCAAAAAGTACGTATTGCAGTCACTACAGTTGCTTTGCATAAGCTCCATTTTTTTTCGAAAAATGGCATTTTCAAAATAAAATGGTTTGATTGAATCAACAGCACTTATGAGGATAAGGTGTATCCCAATAATTATTGTAATGTTTAGAAGAAAACATCTCATTAAAACTGAAAATATACAAAGTTGATGGTCTGGCCAAGATAGGAGACAACCATAAAACTGATGAAAAGGTAAAGCGCGTAACGCACAACTCGAGAAATCTTTGGGCTCAAATCAAAGCCAAACTTTCTTTTGCGATGAAAATATTCAAAACCGTAGAAGATAAAAATTGCAAATAATGGAATAGTGTTCACTTTGAATTCGATACTATCTAAGGTGCCTAGATATAGCATGCTTTTAAGGAGGGAGTATGTCCTATCTAGTGATGGAGAGAAAAATAGATACGCACTAATCATAAAAAAGAATTGGGTAGTGGACCATAGGAAAAAAGTGATGGTCTTTGAGGCTATTGTCATTTTAGGCGTCATATACTGACCGAATAATTTTTGAATTCCACGATCTACCAGGTAAAAGAGCGCAGTTAATCCACCCCACAATAAAAAGGTTATTTGAGCACCATGCCATAGTCCGCAAAGCACAAACACGAGGAATAAGCCATAGATCGCCTTGTTTTTGGAAGAAGAGATTCTCAGAAAGGGTTTAAAGACATAATCCATAAGCCAGGAGGTTAATGAAATATGCCAACGTTTCCAAAATTCCGATACGGAGCTCGCAAAGAAGGGAAAGGCAAAATTGCGCATCAACTCAAAACCCAATAGTCTGGCAATACCTCTCGCAATCAAAGAATATCCTGCAAAGTCACAATAAAGCATAGTGACAGTAATGGGTAAATTAAGTAATTGGGATAGTAAGGAAGGATTTTTACTATGAAGAAAAATATGAAAATGATTTTCTACTAGACTGTCTGCAATAACCACTTTCATAAATAAGCCCCATAAGATCATTTGCATTCCTTTAACAGCATAGTCATAGTTAAATTGTCGTGGCTGTAAGAATTGGGGGAGAAGATTTGAAGCTCTTTCAATCGGACCTGCAACGAGTTGAGGAAAAAAACTAACAAAGGCTGAAAATGCGATAAAATCCTTGGTGGGTTCAATCTTTTCCCGGTAAATATCAATGGTATAGCTTAGCGTTTGAAGTGTATAAAAACTTATGCCAACGGGAAGAATGATATCCATGGTTAAGTCATTGAGACCTATACCTACTATTGCTAAGCTATACGTTAAGGACTCGATAAAGAAGTTATAATACTTAAAGAATCCAAGCATGGATAGATTGCCAATCAGGCTGAGGGAAAGGAGAAAATTTCGACGTTTTTGATCGGTTGTTTTGGCTAATTGTAGCCCAACAGAGTAGTCTATAATTGTAGATATGGCGATTAATGACAAAAAGCGATAGTCCCATAGCCCGTAAAAAAGATAGGAGGCAATAAGAAGGAATGTATTCTGACGACGATGGTTTTTCGAGAGCAGAAACCAATAGATGGCAAAAACCACATTAAAGAAAAAAAGGAAATGAATGGTTTGAAAGAGCACTTTCTTATCTTGGTTAGATAGTTTAAAAATAACAAAAATGTCAGGGATACCCACGAGGTATCCCTTCGAATAGTATCTTTCTATAAAGTGATTAAATATGAGTTATGCCATACGTTACCTCCATTTTATAAGTATTTTATTGGTCTATGCAGCCGTATTTGCTGAATTTATTATGTTAAGTAGAACGCAAAGCCGGAAAAAGATCAGTTTTTTGGCCAAAATCGATGGGCTATACGGAATTGCCTCAATTTTCGTCGTAGGAGCGGGAATGGCTATGTGGTTTGGATTTGACGCTGGCTTAGGATTTAAGCCTTCAGCCTGGTACATGGAGAATCCCTTATTTCATTTGAAATACGGATTGTTCGTCCTAGTTGGAATTCTTAGCATTTGGCCAAGCATATATTTTATGCGTCAACGTAAAGGTGATCAGGAAGAGGAAATTCAAATTCCTAATCATATTAGAGCGATTGTACGAGTAGAACTGATCATTCTAAGCATCATCCCAATATTAGCAGTTTTAGCTGCTGCAGGGATATCACTATAACTTTTTGAATCCATAATGAATTGGCATTCAATTACTTATTTCACCTGTGTTCCTATAATATATATTATGTTAAGTAGGAGAATCAAAAGAAAAGGGACAGATAATGCCCCTTCTCCTTTATCGGAATCATTTTAGAAAATGTTTCTTCTAGTTTGCCTCTAAAGTTATTGCTCTATCATTTTAAATAGGAAAATATAATGCTCATTATAATTATACACTCTAGTATTATCCATTCTTAGCCAAGGCCATTTAATATTTGCATCCGTCCATATAGTCGGTCGTCGAAGCATATGGTATTTGGTGTCTTCAGAAAATCTCCACTCACAGGTTATTTCTGAAATATTTTCCTCAGAATAGCCACTATAATATGTGTATGGTATAACCTCCTCAATAAAACTCACGGGATTGTTTGCATTTAGTCTTTCTAAATCATTTGTCGTAAGTCCTAAATAAACTTCATTCTCTACAATATAAAAAGTCCAAGTGATGTCATGTGACTCTGTGTTATATGAATCGTAGTAGTATTCATCATCCCTCTCATTAGCAGAAGTTTCCTCTCCTTCAAACTGCATATTAAATTGTTGATAATAATGATTATCAATACTCGTTGAAAGGGAATCATTTATGGTTAGAAGAAAGTTCTCAGACGTTCCATCTGGATAGTCAAAAATCACAAATTTGTTGCGCAGTATATCAATTGTCGGTAAACTACTATTTATAGGTTGAAAACTTGTGTAAGTGTCATACCAAGATCCTTCAGATCCACATATTACAACCATATCCGTGTTGGGCTTTGGCTTGATCATAATAATATCGTCTTCATCTAGAACTTCTGCAATTACCCCGGGGTAATATATCTTTTCTAATTCTAAAGAAAACGTATGATTATTGAGTTCATAAGGGCTTTTCCAAAAGGTGTTTAAAAAATCAGCGCTAGAGTCAGTTTGCGCATTAATTGTTACTGCCATCATCATGAAGATGATAGTGCAATACTTTGCAAGGTGATTTAATGTTTTCATAGTCATCAGATCTTATTTTTTGCTTATCGATTACCTAAAATTTGCTTTACACTTTCTGCAGTTGATGAATATTGATCGTCGTCAGGCTTTATGCTCACTGCGGCTTCTAAAAACTTTAAAGCCGGAACTAAATATGTGAGGTATATTTCATCATTCATCGTCTCGTAAGCCTCATCACTCAATCCAGTCATATCATTTAAGTTTTTACTGGCTATTCCCCATTGAGAAGTTAATGCTACTCCGCAGTTATATTGTGCTGAATGATTCTCGGGATTATAAGTTACAGCATTTTCAAAGCTCGTAAAGGCTTTGTTAAAACTGTCAATTTGAAAATATGCTTCTCCCTCTATTGTGTACAAATTACTTAGGTCTTGTTTGACTTCTTGGTTTTCAGGATTCGCACTTAATGTCTCGGTTTGTGCTATTATTGCGTTTTGAACAATGCTCATTCCCTCTTGAAGGTTGTCAGATTGAATGTAGTAGTTAATCTCAGCTTTCATTAATGCTCCATTCCCTGGAAAAATTTGTTGAGCCTCTTGGATTATGGCCAAACATTTCTCTAATTCTCCTGCGCGCATTGCTTGTTTTCCTAGTGATATGTAAGATTCAATAGCGTAGTCTATACATGTGGCGGCAAATGGCGTTCCTTCACCGCTTTCTTGAACTAAAACTTCGTCGATTTCTGTAACACCTATGAAAAAATTTGATGAACTCTCAAAGTCCTTTGTGTTATAGGAATCAATACCGTTGTTGTAGAAGGCTACAGAAAGGTTTTTAAGGTTATTGACAATATCTTCCTTTGTAAACTTGTCAATACGTCCATTAGCCAATTCAAAAATTTTAGTATAGCCCTCGAATGCATGGAACAGAAAAGTTGGGTCGGCACTCTTTGTGATTGAATCAGTTCCCAACAATTGATAAACCTTACCATAGGTATACCAGGCTTTCCAAAAACCAATCGTTTTCTCATGCTTAACCACTTCGTCTATAAGTTGCTTAGCCTGAAGCAAATCATCAGGGTTTTTACTTTGGACATAAGCTTTCATATTGGTTTCTGCTGAATACATCTTGTTTTTCTGTGCTTCTGCAATGGATACAGTCAGAACCAAAATCAACATGGGTAAAATGTTATGTAATGTCTTCATAGTATTCGTTTACGATTTTCTTTTAATTAAATGCTTGTTGGCCTTTACAAATCAGGTGCCAAAGTTATAGCACCGCGTCGATATTAGTCAATAATAGAGAGAAAAGCCGGTTTATGCCGTCTCCTCTCCAGCTCAATCGTCTTGGTTAGTGTCGTCAGATGCTGAAGAATTATCAGAAGCATTAGCAGAGTCTTCGCCTGACTCATTTGCAGGACTTCCTTCATTGGACTCCTCTCCTTCTGCACCTTCCATGCCCTCTTGAGCCGCCTCTAGGGCATCTAAGCGTTCTATTTCTTCCCGCTCAGCCTTACCGTCTCTTACAATAGCAAGGGCTGCAATAGAGTCTTTGTTGCCAATTTTGATTAATCTAACGCCTTGTGTATTACGGCCTAATGTCGATATGTCTTCTACCGCCATGCGAATGGTAATCCCATTTTTCGTGATGATCATGACATCATCATTATCCGTGACATACCGTAAAGCAACAAGCTTACCAGTTTTTTCAGTTACCGACATGGTTCGGACTCCTTTACCCCCTCGATTGGTTCGACGATAGATAGGATCTCCGCTTTCAGGATCATCAATATAGGTTCGCTTACCATAGCCATTTTCAGATAGAACGAGCATGGTGCCCGTGGCCCGGTTTTCTTCCGTAGCAGAGATAATTCCTACCACGTGGTCATCATCACTTTGAAGCGTCACGCCGCGAACTCCAGTGGCTGTTCGGCCCATGGAGCGCACTTTGCCCTCTTCAAATCGAATGGCTTGCCCTTTGGTTGTT
>PKDX01000072.1 GCA_002862745.1 Bacteroidota bacterium
CTTGCTGCTGATGCATATGGTCAGTCAATCCCAATGGGAGTGATTGCAGGTGCTGACGGATACTTTGAGTTTGACTTCTCTACGGTAGAGAACTTACCAAATGGTAGCATGCTATACTTAGAGGATCTAGCTACAGGAACTTGGACAAATGTTTCTGAGAACCCTGTATATGGATTCAACATGCTAGCAACTGATGCTAGTGATCGATTCATCCTTCACTTCACTCCAGAGGTAACGGCTACTGCTGTAGACGGTACTTGTGAAGATGCGGATGCATACATCGAGCTTACATTTGGCGGCTACCAAATTGCTGGTCAAGATGTAGCTTGGAACTATGCTGTATCGAAAGAAGGAATGGCTCAAGCTCAAGGTTCAATGGTTTCAACTATTGCAATTCCTGTAAATGAGTCAGGTATCTACAATGTAGACTTCACATTCGGTAATGCTACAGTAAATGAAGTATTGAGCATCAACGTTCCTGTTGCACCAACAGCAGCTATTCCAGCTGAGGTTGCGCTTTCAGAGAACGAGGCTATCACGCTAAACGGAATGTTTACAAATGCTAACTCTTATGAGTGGGCAGTTGATGGCGTAGTATTCTCTACTGAAGCTAATCCAACATGGACAGCTAGTACTGAAGGTATCTACAACATCGCAGTAACCGTTCGTTCAGAAGATGGATGTTCTGCATCAGATAACATGGTAGCTGAAGTATCTAAGTCTGTAACAAGCATCAACGATGTGAATGCAGTATTCCAAATCACTCAGGACGCTTACAGCGTGGTTGTGTTGACGGATGCTGACGGATTGATGATCGAGATGATTGCTATGGATGGTAAGCTAGTGGCTTCGGCCCGAGCAAGCCAAGGTGCTAACGTGCTTTCTACGCAAGCTCTTGCAGCGGGTGTATATGAAGTACGCTTAAGTTCAGCCAATGGTGTTGTAGGAAGCCAAAAAGTATTGGTTAAGTAATCCTACTTCACTTAAGATAAAAAGGCCCCATCCTCGGATGGGGCCTTTTTTATTGCTGATACTTTTCTATGATGCTAACAAAGAAACAATTGGATGTCAAATTGCTAAATGCTAATGGGGATTGTGTAGCTACTCATTGTGCTTGGCAATTGTCAAAAGTGTGTTAGATCTTCCCCGAAGGGAGGCGGGATGTGGTGGGCCTATGGGAAATGATGCCAACACTCGTTGATTTTCATCTCTAAAGCGTATCATCCAAATCATGAGCACCCTTGATTTATACCAACCCCTTCCTATGGCTTACGAAGTCAGACTGGGCATCAGCCCAGCGCCAAGGAAGTAGCGCATCTTGGCCTGAATAGTCAATCCCAATTCGAGGTCCTTTAATTAATGGTCTTGCTGATTCTCCTATCTGCAGCTTAATTAGGTCTTTATCTAGGAGCAATCCACTATGCTTGGTCTTAATGCCAAGCGCTTGAGCTACC
The DNA here is from genome assembly GCA_002862745.1 of Bacteroidota bacterium. Classification (GTDB taxonomy): domain Bacteria; phylum Bacteroidota; class Bacteroidia; order Chitinophagales; family UBA8649; genus UBA8649. Next base: position 1,455 of record PKDX01000072.1, read on the forward strand.
TTGCCAGGTCCACTAAACTCTTTGGCATGGAATTGATCTTTTCCTCTTCGCTTGAGCTGAGTGGGGATTCCTTCTATTGGTTCAATAGAGCGAATGAGCACAGCCTCAGGCCATTCTTTAGGCCCTGTTACGAGGTTTAGCATGGGGTATATGCCATAGATAAGATAGACATAAAGGCATCCACCTTCTTGAAACATAGTTGAAGTTCTCGGTATGTGTTTTTTGTTGTACGCATGGCATCCACGTTCTTTAAAACTATAAGCCTCAACTTCTCGGATCGTCCCAGAAGTCGTCTCACCGTCAATTGTTGTTGATAGTATCATGCCAATAAGCCGAGGGGCAATGCGCTCAACTTCGCTTCCTCGTAGAATAGCTAGCGAATCCGTAATCTTAATTTGACGGAGTGATGGCTACAACAGTACCTGTATTAAACGGAGCAGGATTATTAGTGCTCGGATGTTGCACGGTTAAGAACATGGTCTTTCTATCGGGTGTAAATGCAATTCCAGTGAGTTCGCACCCTTCTGGTCCAATGGCCATGCGCTTTATTCCTTCTCGATTTGCACTTCCATCAGCGTTTATTGGTATGGCATACAACTCATCGTAAGCTGTCCCGTCTTTCCAAGACTCTTGCTTTATCTCCGCCAAGGAGGATCCTCCATAGTCTTCGCACACAAAGACATAGGTTTGACCATTAATGATTTCGACTTCCAATCCGTCGGGCTGCTTAAATACAGAGCCATCACCTAATGGGCCTCCTTCAAAAAATACGTCCATGTGATTGCTTTCCATATCAAAGACAAGAATTCTACCATAGGGGTCGTACGTAGTGTTCTTACCAATATATAAAGGTTCTTGTTGTAGGTGATGGGCTAGTGCTCCACCGCGTTCTACATCCTCACTATAGTCTCTACTTCCTCCTGATTCGGCTATGTAGAGCTTTCCATTATGTGCATCGATCCATTCATGTGATTTAAAGAGGGTAGCACCCATGCGATGGGCTACATGCCTTGCATGAATTAATGAGTCCATCTCCATGGGCAAGGGAAGCCATTCACCTCCTTGTCCATTAACACCTTGCTTGTAGGCATATAGTTGTCCTTCTTGGTAGTCCCCTGGATCAGCGGCTTCAAATTTAAAGAACACTCCGCCACCATAGTCGTCAGTGAGATAGACAACCTTTCCATCTGGTGTACAATAGGTATCTTCATGGGAGTATCGGCCCATTTGCCATAGTTTACGCAATGGTTTTTTACTCTTAATGTCCACTTCGACCATCCATCCCATTACTTCATTGCGCTTCATTCCATTAAAATCACTTGTGTCTAAGTACTGTTGCCCCTCGCTGCCATATAGCTCGGCATTGGTAAACGGAGGATATTCTTCAGCAGTTAAAATGGTATTGTGATGAGTCACCTCTCCACCGCAATTATGCCATGTACCTCCAACCGAAGAAAAGTCAATATAATGCGCATCATCGTCAGTTGACCATGAGCCATCTTCCTTTTGGCTTACAGCGACCCAGCTCATGCCTCCACCATGACCAAGTACAAAGTTTGAATCCCTTAACTCGTGATTCATAAAGAGAATTCCTTGATGGTCATGATTTTCGTCAGGAATGTATGCTAGAAAGTCAATCTTGCTTTTTGATAAATGCAGTAGGCCATCTTCTGTTCTGACTGAGTCCTTACGTGCTTGATAGAGTACATCTACTTGGTAACCCTCTGGGACGATAAGTGAGGTAGCATTAAACTCATTGATTGGATTGGTAAATATCAGGCCTTGAGCCTTACTTTGAACGGTAAGGCTTATCAGTCCTGTAACGAATAATGCTTTAATGGAATTCATGTTCTGATTAGTTTCTTTGAAGATAAGTTGAATCTTGGCTGTTTTATTATGACGACTAAGTAAATTTTTGCTGACTGACCTTGCTTATATTTAAAATATGTTCCGGCGTCCTCTTCATCGCTATTGTTTACTGCTTGTTCTATTCCTTGTGGGTGTCACAAGTGTGCAAGCGCAGTGCCCGATCGGACAGATAGAAGTTCGTTTTGCTATTCGCACAGACTCTTGGGGACATGAGGGTTATTGGGAATTACACCTTATGGATTCCCTCTGTGGTGATACGAATTCTCGTATTGCGTTTGGTGGAAATGATATCGATGTAGGCTGTGATGGTGCGGGTGGGGGAGATGCTTCTCCGTCGAATGGTTATCCTAGTAGTCAGACCATTAATGAAGGTCCCTGGTGCTTAACGCGTGGAGATTCTTTTGATATTATTGCTATTGATGATTTTTATGCGCCAAACCAACCCAATGGTGACGGTGGCACAGATTTTAGGGTGTTTGCGGGGGGGGACCAGATCGAGTATTTCGAATCAATTCAATCCTCTCATCGTTTTCGGTTCGAAGCGGGAAATCTTCCCGAATATGACCTTAGTGTAAATCGCAACTTGACGGATTTATATGTTGAAAGCGGTTCACACAGTGTCCGTGCAGTCATACGTAACCGCGGTACAGATACCATCTATTGTTTTGATTTTTGTTATCAACTAGACAGCGCGGATACCGTCTGTGCACGCTTCGATAGTTTATCTATGGCGTATCAGGATTCCATGGTGTTTGAGCATCCTATACAGCTCGATTTGGTCGATACAGGTGCCTTTTCCTTGAGGATGTGGGTCGACAGCTTAAATGATTCTTTACAGGATTTTGAGCCACGAAATGATAGTCTTTTGAGCGTGATTCAAGTATCGAAGGCAATTCCTAACATCCTGTATGGCTATATCACTGAACCTATCGATATTCAAACTTTAGCTACATCTTCTGATGGCTTGGATTTTCCAAGAGACTTAGCTTTTCATCCTCACCGTTCCCGCAGAGAACTTTGGGTGATTAATCGAGATGTTGAAGCCGATGGGGGGAGCACGCTCACTCTTTTTAATGCCGGAGAGGATAATCAGTCAAGTCTTTGGCGACGAGATGGGAATGCCTATCATTTTATGGCGTTGCCGACGGCACTAGATTTTGGACGAAATGGAAACTGGGCATCTTCGCCAGGTATACTTGATGCAAATCATGCGGGGGGCAGTTATACGGGGCCTACTCTGTGGTCAAGTGATTCATCGATTTATTCAATCATAGGAAATCCGGCTACTCCCGAATTTAATGGAAGTCATTTGGATATGCTTCATGGGAGTCCCTATGCCATGGGAATTGCGTATAGTCATGACAATGTGTATTATGTTTTTGACGCGTACAATGGCCAGATCGTTCAGTACAGTTTTACTTCTGACCATGGACCGGGACAGCACGATCACTCCAATGGTGAGGTGGTGCGCTTTGAAGGGCTCAACTTCGAGCGTCACAGTGATAGCATTCCAAGTCACATTGTCTTCGATGAGTCTGTAGAGCGTTTGTATATCGCTGATGCAAAAAATGGCAGAATACTTTATCTAGATGTCAATTCAGGAACTGATACATTCGACCTCCCCTTACTTAACGAGCCTTTGTCAGTTCATCAACGTATTGAAGGAGCCCAGTGGGGAGTGCTTTATGACGATATTCAAGTTCCTACAGGAATAGCGATTGTAGAGGATCGCATGATTGTCAGCGATGCTGCCACTGGGAATATCCATTTACTTCGAATTGATGATGTAATCGCAACAAGACTGTTTACGATTCCAACAAATGCTGACTTACTACTTGGGATAAACATTGGTCCAGACGGCTTTATCTATTTTGTCGATGCTATAAATAACTCGGTGCATAGAATAGTGATGGATCCTCCGCCTTTTGATATGACGTCTTTATCGGAAACCCAAGGAGAGAATTGGGCTATTTATCCGAACCCTTCGAATGGTATAATTTGTCTTGACGCTAGACAGAACATACCTTCATCTGACCTAGATGAACTACGTGTGTTTGATGGACTAGGGCGTGAGGTTAAGGTGAACTTCATTGGTGAACAATGCCTTGAAGTTCAGTCAAGATACAAAGGTTTGTATTGGATTACATGGCAAGGTAGGTCTCAGCCTATTCTCCTTACGACGCCTTAAAAGTCCAACTCGACTTCAGTAAAGCAGTAGTCGGCATATAAATCCATGTACTCAAAGACGTTATTGTAAGCTTCCTTAGAAAGGTCCATTTTGAAACTTGATTTGTTCTGCCGCAGTACATCGGTTTGTTCATAGACTGTACACCAATCGTAGTCCATAAAGTGCTGGGCACGCATTAGCCCTATAACTGTCATTGCCGTAAAACTTTTTTGAACTTGTGGGTTATTGTAGGCAACCTCGATTAAATCAAACAAAAATGAAGGAGATTCCGAGTAACTTTCTAAAGCAGCTAAGTAAGACAGACATAGAAAAATTTCACCACTAATGATGTCTTGCATGTCTTCTGGATCATTGCTCGTCAACATGTCAAGGTCCATGCTTAACTGATCGGACAGAGCTACAAGGAAATCATACGTTCTTGAATCCAACGTTCCATCTTCCCACCCAATAGCATTGATCACAACAAGTCTTCGGCTAAGTGCACTGTTGTCATTGAGCAAAAAATTAATCAGTTTGTCATCTAAGTCACCGCCAGCAGCTTTGGCATATTGCACCATCTCATCGTTTTCATAGCCTTCTGTTAAGTCGATTGATGTCAGCGGTGAATCAGCATATACGATGCTTGATAGCATGAGCGTGAGAAAAAGAAATATTCTATACATACAATTAGTTGAAGTGTTTTTCAATGATGTCTTTAAGGGTGGTTTCATCGAGTGGCTTGGAGACGAAATCTTTAACATCTTCAATAGACTCAGCTCGACTTCGGTCATCCGGGTTGAGGGAAGTGGTTAGCATAACAACCACAATTTTTGCCTTTTGCTCCGGACTCAATGTTTCGTACTTCTCCATGAATTCCCAACCGTTGACAATGGGCATATTGATATCAAGGAGAATCAAATCAGGACAAAGAAATCCATCATCGGATTCCTCCGTTAACATCTCTATGGCTTGCCGTCCATTTTCGGCGGTCAATATTTTATCCGTGCAGTTGAGGTCTTGGATGACGAGTTTGTTCAAAAAAAGCGTAGGCGCATCATCGTCAATCAGCAGAATGGTATTTAAACGTTTCATAATCCTTTGCTAAAAGTAAAGCAAAATCTGCAACCCTCGGTGTAGGTGTTATCAATCCAAAGGTCTCCTTCATGCATTAAGGCAATCTTCTTGCAATGCGCCAACCCTATCCCAACGCCTCCTGGTTTCCGTGATAACTGCTGGAAAATCTTAAACACTTTTTCATGATGATCTTCTTCTATACCAATGCCTTCATCTTCTACGTAAAAGCTGACATGGGTTTGCATTTCCTCTGCACCAATGCGTATTATAGGTATGTGCCCAGGTTTAGCAAACTTAATGGCATTGTGTATGAGGTTTTGGAAAAGAAGACGGGATTCAATGCTGTAGGCCTGCAGCTTTGGCAAATTCTCAATGGTGATCTTTACCTTGCTTTCTTGAATGATGCTATCTAAATCTAGCATAACATCCTTAACTACCTGGTTAAAATCGATCGTTTCTACAATCCGTTTTGCCCCAATTCGTGAATGATCCAACAATCCCTTAATCAAGGCTTTCATTCGCTCTGCTGAAATATTCGCATAATCAAGATATTCCTGTCCCTGACTACTGAGTTCTTGATGGTGCTTTTCAGCAAGTCTTCCTAAAAAGGCATAGAGCGTGGTAAGTGGTTCTTGAAGATCATGCGATACGACGTAGATAATCTGTTCAAGGTCTTTATTCTTGTGCTTTAGGTCTTGGTTTGCGATATACAGTTCCCGCGAGGAATTCTCAATCATATCCTCGAGTACACGAATCTTACGTTCGGCATCATCAAGTCTTCTTTGAAGAAGTTTTGTATTGGTTTCAGTCAACATCTACGATTCAAAAACTAAAGTGAAGTCAACAAATTCTTTGCCATCTTTCTCGTAGGGTTTGCTGCGGTCAATGGTAAATGGATGTTGCTTGTATTGTTCTGCTACACCATTAAGAATGCCGTGAGCAAGCATATGGAGCTTACGTTCAGAATGATAGGATAGAACTAAGGTGTTTTCATTTGGCTCATGGTGTTTAAAGGAGGGTAGGAGGGTATCCTTCATGAGTTTGCGTACTTCCATGTGAATCACGCCGTCAACGGATTTTAAAAAGTCCTTTGGATGGTCGAACTTATCGAAAAACTCTGGATGGCGGGGATGCATTGCGCCAATAAAGTATGCCCCAAAGGCAAGTAAGGCGTCATCAACAGAAATTTTTAACACCTCAGCAGCCTTTACTACCATCTCAATCAAATCCTCGTCCGGATATGTTCCTGGATAGACAAAAGGGTCTTTGGTCTGAAGTTTGCTACGATCCATGATTTCGTAGTAAATTTCATCTCCAAATGTTTCTTTAATGAAATCCTGAACGAGTATAAAAATCATCCCTTTCATAATGCACGATTATTCTTTTAAGATATGAAATCTAGGTCAACAATAGCTTGTTTAATCTTGACCTTATTGGCATCTTCCTATGTATACGGGCAATTTGCTGAAAAAGTTAACCCACTATTGGGCAACGTCCACGTTATCGGAGGCGATGGGGTGGCCTGTGGCTACACCTATTCAGGGGCAACCTATCCTTTTGGAATGGTGCAAGCTACGCCGACTTTCTTTCAACCTGAAGCGGGTTTTGTTACAAGCCAGTTGTCTGGTGCAGGATGCAGCCACATGGGGCATTTTCCACTCCTTGCGTCATCCCAAATCAAGGGGAAGCATCTTACTCCTTATAGATCTGGTCTAAACGGTATTCCACAATATATCGAGGGCGAAGCAGGATATGCTCACTATGTTCTTTCTGATGGTACAACAGTTCGTGTTACCGCAACAGAACGCGTGGCTTACTTAGAAACAAGTTTTGTTGACTCAGCGGGAGTGATTTATATAGGATCAGGTTTTAATAGCAGTAAGGTCGATGATTCATGGATTAGAGTGCTGGATAGCAAGCGGGTTTCTGCCTATGCTAGGGGTGGAGAGTTTTGTGGAAGTCCTACACCGTATCCGATCTATATTGCTATGGAATTTGATGTGCCAGCTTCCAATTACACCTTTTGGAAGGATGATAAATGTGTACCACAACGCAGAGCTAAGGGGAAGAATGCAAGCCTTTCCCTAGCATTTCAAGAGGAAGGTGTTCTTGTACGTATGGCAATTTCCTATGTGTCTGAGGCACAAGCATGGAAAAATCTATCCTCTTCAACCGCGGATGATTTTGATGAGGCACGGGCTCAAAACAATAAGGCCTGGGATGCTGCCTTGGGAAGTGTAGAAGTGTTTGGTGGTAGCAATGATGACCATGAGGAGTTCTATAGCCATTTATACCATGCGCTCATCCACCCTAATTTAGTCAGTGATATTGATGGCCAGTACTTAGGTGGGAATGGAAAAGTTTATCAGGATACTCTTCGACCGCATTATTCGTCCTTTAGTGTGTGGGATACTTACCGAACACAAGGTCCTCTGCTTGCGCTTCTCTTTCCTGACAAGGCTTCGGATATGATGCAAAGTCTTGTGGACTTTGCGGATCAAACAAGCGGCTTGGGGCGATGGATATTGGCCAATGTTGAAACAGGCATTATGCAAGGGGATCCTACGAGTATACTCATTGCTTCATCGTATGCCTTTGGCGCGGATGACTTTGATGTTTTACGGGCTTTCTATCACATGAAAAATGCGGCATTTACTCCAAGGATTCGATCTCAAAAGGTAGAGGTCCGGCCATTTCTTGAGGAATATATGCGTGATGGCCACACCTTTGCGTCAATGGCATTAGAATACTATTCAGCAGACCACGCCATTGCTCAGTTTGCGCGAGATGCTTTTCCTACTTATGAATCCTTTGATTATGATGCAGCGAGCCAGTTGCATGTCCGTGCAAAAAATTGGAAGCAATTATATAATGCAGAGACGACATGGTTGAATAGCCGCTATCCCAATGGTCAATGGAAGGCACAGGATCATGACTGGCGCGAGGGAACCTATTCCAATTATTTTTGGATGGTACCCCATGACTTAGAATCACTGATTGATACAATGGGTGGGAAGGATGCAGCCCATGCTAGGCTTGATTCCCTTTTTACCATACTTGATGCGACCTATCATGAGGTAGGATTCGCAGCAGGTAATGAACCGGATTTTCAAGTACCTTGGATATACAATCTTGTGGACTGCCCGTCTTGCGTCGATGAGGTTATTGATCGCATCATGGAGGAAGAATATCACCTGCGTCCTGATGGATTACCTGGCAACGATGATTTAGGAGCTATGGGTGCTTGGTATGTTTGGGCTTCCCTCGGGATGTATCCTATGGTTCCCGGAGAAGACGTATTGTTTTTGTCGACGCCTAGGTTCGATTCTATAACTGTCAATACGAACAGAGGGTTGAGCATGACGCGTTATGCTAGTGAGCCTACTTTTGGCCGTGATTCTTACATTTTAAGTCTCTCTAAATGGAAGCAAATGTCTACAATATCTACTAGAGAAAAGCTTTTAGCTACTCGAATCGCCTTTATGGGTAATTCCATTACTGAACATTGGGCTAATGATCGTGCTACGACCCTTTTTTATGAAGGCCGGTGGATTAATGCAGGGATAAGTGGCCATACGACGACCGATATGATAGCACGACTCGATCGTGATGTGTTGCATTATCATCCTGAGGTCATGGTTATCTGCGCAGGAACCAATGATGTAGCGGGTAATGATGGCTATATCACGAATGAGGATATCTTGCAAAACATCTTTTCGATGGTTGAGCGTGCTCAAGGAGAAGGAATCGAAGTAGCTATTGCCTCAATTCCTCCAACGTCAGAATTTGTTTGGGCTCCGAATACAAAACCTAAAGTTCGAATCCCAGCGTTGAATAAAGCGCTTAAGGCTTACGCCGAACAACATAATTTAGTCTATATCGATTATTTTGAGGTTATGGCTGATGCAGAATTCGGTATGAAGCAGGAATACACCTATGATGGGTGTCATCCAAATGCTGAGGGGTATCGTATCATGGAAGAGGTGCTTATGGAAGCTTTAGGTCATTTACAATTTATTCAATAATAATGATCAGACCTTCTATTCAATTCAACATGACTAGGCTTCGGCTGAGCAGTCTTTTAGCAATGCTTCTTGTATTCCAAGGTTTGTATGCCCAAGTTGCACGCGACACCATATCAATTTGGAGTGAGGCCAATCAAGTCTATATGTCATCCATCGTTATACATCCTGATCAATCGAGCACGGCGCCCCATTCCGTGGTGTATCTATTGCATGGTGCGGGCGGATCCTATACCTATTGGTCTGATGAGATGGATAACCTTGATGAGTTGAGCTCGACCAATGGAGTAATCCTGGTGCTCGTTGATGCCCGGGGTAACTCTTGGTATTTTGATAGTCCTGTAAACTCTTCGCTTCGCATGGAAACCTATGTCACTCAGGAACTACTACCCTACATCGATAGCGCATACAATACTCATCCAATGGCCCAAGGTCGGGCGATTATGGGGCTAAGTATGGGCGGGCATGGTGCCTTGTTTCTTGCGCTGCGGCATCAAGAACTTTTCGGTTGGGCTGGAAGTATGGCGGGTGGTGTGGATTTCTCGACGTTCACTAACCATTGGGATATACCTTCGCTGTTAGGTCCTTTTAAAAAGAATAAAAAACGTTGGATGGAGTATACTGTGAATTATCATGCACTTACCTTGGATTCAGTCGAGGTTCAACTGATGATCGATTGTGGCGAAGATGACTTTTTCTTAGAAGGCAATAATGCCTTACACGATATCTTAGCTGAAAGGGGTATAGAACATCGCTACAATACCTATCCAGGAGGGCACTCAGCGTCGTATTGGACGGCTCGTTTACCCGAACAATTAGCTGCCGCAAGTAGATGGCTCAAATAGCCACCAAGAATAAGTGTTTTATTTTAGGATAGGTTATCCTGTGCATGATAGTATGCCCCAAGCCATGTTCCTCGTCGTGTGCCTAAATGGGGGAGTCCAACCGCTGAGATAAAGTCTTCTTTGTAATTGCGCACTTCAAAACCATTCCAAGTAAAGTTGCGTCCGCGATTTTCATCAAGTTTTTGCACGTCAGCCTCATCCAAGAGGTTATATACACTGTGCTTTACTCGCCGTTCAGGCCCATGATACATAGTCAGATTAGAATTCATTTCCTCCCACATGGCAGGAAAATACAGCTCATGTGCTTTGGCAATACCACCGCCAATGACGACAGGGGCATCAAATACCATAATTAGATTGGCCAGTACATCACCGAGGTGCTTACCCATTGCGGCAAAGCTCGCTTTGGCTGCGTCCATATTACCTGATGCCTCTCCTCGTGCAATTTTCGATATCTCAATGGGACTTGGGCTGTTTTCTTGGGCCAATCCTGCCTCTTCACAATAGACATTTTTTACTGCGCGAATGCTGAGGTGTTCTTCTGAATTTCTGAGAAAGTCATGGCGCATAGACTGCAGATATACCTCGCCCCCCATAAAATTATCGCCTAAGAGGAGTTGATTGTTGACCACAAAACCGCCCCCAAATCCCGTTCCAAGCGTCACGGCAATCAAGTTATCGAAACGATGAGGGTGTCCGTTGTTTTCAAACCATGCATTCCAATGTGGAAGAAATCCTCCTCGCGCTTCTCCAAGGGCAAACAAACTTGCATCATTTAGGATGAAAACGGGGAGTTTAAACTCAGCTTCAAGCACGGCTTTTAGGGGTACACCTCCACGATATCCAGTAAGATTATTGAGGTCTCCAATGATTCCTTGACGATAGTCGGCTGGACCAGGAAAGGCGAAGCTGATCGCATCTCCCCCACTTCCGATCGTTTTCTGCACTGCACGAAAGCCTTTAATAATGGTTGCTATACTTTGATCTAAGTCGGAACCATAGGATGGGAACCGTATGGATTCTATAATCTCCTTGCCTTTACGTAAGGCGGAGAAATCGAAATTGGTTCCCCCTGCGTCTAAGGTTAAAACGGTTAAGTCTTTAGCCATGGTGTTGTTTTAGTTTGATATTTGGCCTAGATAGTGGTTAGCTAATCCTGCTATCATCAAGTAGCAAATTAAAGGCAAAACAAAGGCAACAGGAAAAGAAGTTACATCGGCAATTGCTCCAACGGCAGGAGGAATAAAGGCTCCTCCACAAATCGCGGTAACGAGTATTCCGCTACCTTGCGGTTTTTGGTCTCCTAAGTCAGCAATCGCCAAGCTGAAAATCGTAGGGAACATAATGCTGTTAAAAAATCCAATGGCAAGGAGGAATAAGAATGATTTTATTCCAAAGGATGAAATTGTCTGTAAAACCAATAATGCTGCAATAACGGCAAACATGGCAAGGATTCTGTGTGGTGGAAATTTGGCGGTCAGATAGGAGCCAATAAATCGTCCGATCATGGCGCCACCCCAATACAAGGTAACGAGCGCTCCAATAATGGCCTTAGGATTCATTTGGTCTAACGTCATTCCCTTTAAGCTAGCAGCGAAGTAGCTTAACTTGTTGAGTTGTGGAGAAGATTTGATAAAGTCATGAATATCAATACTTAACCCATAATTCACAATAAAACTTCCTATGGCGACTTCCGTTCCTACATAGAGGAATATCAATAAAGCACCAATTTTTAGCTTGGTGTTTTGAAAAACTTCCGCATAACTCCCTTTGCTTTCAGGATTAATGATTTTAGGTAAACGCTGTATCAAAAAGAAGAGGGCAATAATGCCAAAGACAGCCGCTAAGGCAAGAAATGGACCTTTTACTGCACCCGCTTCGGCCATTCTATAGGCCTCAAGCTTCGTCTCACTTAAGGCCTCCTGCTCATCCTGTGAGAGAATGGCATCGCTTAGGAGGTAGGTAGCCGCAAAAATGGGGGCAATGGTCGTTCCAAACGAATTGATGGCTTGGGCTAAGTTTAGTCGGCTTGAGGCTAGGCGAGCTTCTCCGAGTACGGCGATATAGGGGTTTGCAGCGACTTGTAAGACGGTGATCCCTCCAGCTAGTACAAAGAGCGCTGATAGGAAAAAACCAAAGACTCTAAAATGGGCTGCAGGCCAGAAAAGAAGACATCCTAAGGCACAAATGCTCAAAGCGACAATAATTCCTTTTTGATAGCCAATCCTTTTAATCAAAAGTCCTCCGGGAATACCCAGCAGACCATAGGCGGTAAACCAAGCAAATTGGACAAGTCCAGCTTGCAGATATGATAGTTCAAAGACATCTTTGAGTCTTGGAATAAAGGCGTCAACAATGACAGTGATAAAGCCCCACATAAAAAAAAGGCTTACAACTAGGATAAAAGCGTTTCGGTTCGACATAATGGTTTAATTCGTCATGATAAATTCTAAGGTTCCACCGTCAAGGATTTGTTGGTGGCTTATGCGATAGCCCATAAGCGGTTTTCCATTGAGCAATACTTGCTTTACACGATAGTTTTCTTCGTTTTGACCTTTCGCTACAATGCTAAAGGTATTCCCATTAGGAAGAGAGATGGAAGCGTTTTCTACAAGGGGACTTCCAATCTCATAGTAAGCACTGGCAGGATCCATAGGGTATAAGCCCATCGTAGAGAAAACATACCATGCCGACATTTGTCCGCAATCCTCATTCCCAGATAACCCATCAGGTGTATGGCTGTAATAGGTGTTACACGTTTCACGAATTCGTTGCTGTCCTTTCCAAGGATTTTTAGTGTAATTATAGAGATAGGTGATATGGTGTGAAGGCTCATTGCCATGAGCATATTGTCCAATCAATCCTGTGACATCGACCAGTTTATGCTCTTCATCAATATGGATATCAATATCAAAAAGTGAATCTAATTTGGTTTCAAAGGCTTCTTGATCTCCATAAAGACCTACTAAACCTTTTGGGTCGTGCATTACATGCCAATTGTATTGCCAAGCATTTCCTTCGGTATAATGCCTGACCCCATTAATATCATGGGCAAAAGGATCAAAGTCCTTTAAAAATTCTCCATCATCATTTTTTGGACGCATAAGCCCTGTGCTCGGATCAAAGAGATTCTTATAGTTCATGGAGCGATCTAAGTATTCATCATAGAGGTCGTCTCGTCCGAGTCCTTTAGCCAACAAACTTAAGGCGTGGTCATCATAGCAGTACTCCAAGGTTTTTGATACGGATTCTCCATCGGCCTCTGTGGATACATAACCTCTTGTCATATAGGATGACATGCCTCTGAAATCTCGTTTAGAGGACACATCACAGGCCACCAAAACATCATTCCAATTCACATTATTTAATTCATAGGAAGTCATTCGTTTCATGTAGGCCTCGGCCAAGACAGGCACTGCGTGGTTGCCAATCATACAAAAGGTTTCGTTTGATTCCAATTCCCAAATAGGTAACTGGCCACGGAAATTATAGTGGGCGAGCATCGAGGCGATAAAATCATCGATCACATCAGGTGCTGTAAAGAAGAATAGACTATGGGCCGCACGATAGGTATCCCATAGGGAAAAGGTGGAGTAGCGCTGAAGTCCCTCTGGCATTTGAGTGATTGAGCCATCTGGTTCAGTATAGCGACCATCGACGTCTGAATTTAACGCAGGTGCAATCATACTATGGTAAAGCGCTGTGTAGAAGGTTATCTTTTGTTCTTTGGTTGGAAAGTCAGCTTGAATACGACCTAAGCGTTTTTCCCAAAGAATGTTAGCGGTTTCAAAATGTTGTTCAAAGGCTTTATCCAAGCCGTCGTATTGGCCATTTTGCCCAGCGGCATCAACCGACGTTGATCCAAGTGCGACGCGCAATTCCACAACATTTCCTTCTCCTTTAAATTCTATATCTACTGTCTTTTTAGCACACTTATGGTCTTTTTTCGAAATGTTCATCGCATGACTTGACGTCATGTGAAAGTACACGCGTTGGTTAGGTGCCCAACCATTACTGTGTTTGTAGCCACCGAGGGTGTTATCGTCAATAAATGAAAAGAAGGTCTCCTCATCCTTGTGGTTGGTTACATCATGCAGTAGGTCAATGCGGAGATTTTTGTCTTTGCTGCCTTCTGGAAAGGTATAACGATGAATGGCTCCATGGGCCGTCACAGTGAACTCACATAGAATACCATTGTCGAGTTTTACCGCATAGTATCCTGGCCTTGTATATTCATTAGCATGGTCATAGGTGTGCCGAAAAGCATACTTTCCAGTATATGGTATCATCCCGATGTCGCCTAGGTCGGTTGCTCCGGTTCCACTAAGATGTTTATGAGAGAAGTAGACGATGTCAGGCCTACTGTAGTGATAGCCAGAACACCAATCCCATCCATACACGCCATTATCGGGACTAATTTGCACCATGCCAAAGGGTAGGGTAGCCCCAGGAAAGGTGTGTCCATGTCCTGAGGTGCCAATATGTGGATCTACATAACGGGTGTATTCCCCTCCCGCATCGAGGAATGCCTCAGGAATGAAGGTTGGTTGTGATTTAGAATAGTCGGAGAAGTCTTGTTCCTCTGCTGTCCAAATGTCAATGTATTGTGCATTGGTGTAACTCGTAGCAAGAAGTAAGATTAAGATGGAAAGTCTGTACATATAGGATAAAATATCGATAGGATAAACAAAATCAAGGCCAAGTTATGTTGTAAGGTTTTCTAGAAACTAAACTTCATCTGGAAAGTGAAGTTTCTGGGTGCTGTAACTTTTCCTGGGCGATCAAGAAGCTCTCTATTAGTAAGGTTGTTAATGAGTAAACCAACTCGAACGAAATCATTGACTTCATAGAAAGTACGGAGGAATAGAATCCAATCTCCTCTTTGATGCTGCTCTATATATTGCAGAAAGGTCTGTTGGTTGTCGTCAAGAAGATTTAGCGCCGTGATAAACAACTCAGGAATCTTTTCAGGGAAACTGGTATAATTTGCCGCAAAACCCAAGGTGAACTTATTATACAACTTGACTTCTACTTGATTCCGGATAATATGTCTTGAGCGGTAGAAGAGAAGTCCTGCGGCATCTGGGTCATAAGCAAAAGCGTCTATGCGACGGAAATGATTTTGAAATGCCTTTTTGAAAAAGGTTCCAATGTTACGTAAGGTGGTATCCTGCTCAAGGTTTCCAGGGTAGGTATAGGCATAACCTACTGATCCTCTCAAGTTAAGCCAGGGAGTGATGTCTCCTTCACCCGCCATGGTGAACTCATAACCCCATATCCGAGCTTCATCTGTATTCTCTGGACGAATACCAAAGACCAAGGGGCCTTCGCCCGTATAAAGGGTATCTCCAGTCTCTGGATTAACATTTTCATAAATGCCTGGGACATACTCGACGTATTCATCAAACTCATTGAGGAAGGTGGCAAAATCGATGTAGCCACGGAAGTTATCCCCTAGTTTAAAGCCTTGTTTGATGGCAATTTCTGAACTCCAACCCCTTTCTGTGTTGAGTTGTGGATTAGGGAAGAGGTAGAAACCTTGGAATATATCTCCTGTGACAAAACGTTCTCCAACGGAAGGGAGTCTATAGGCCTGCCCCCAAGACATTCTTAAGTGGGTTGCCTTGCCAAGCTGATAGTTAAGGCCCGAACGGAATATAGGGATGGAGGTTTCAAGGAATTCATCGACCTTCATGATTTCATAGCGCACTCCTCCAACAAGTGATAGTTTATCGACTTTATATTCCAATTGATTGAACACTGCCGCGTTAAGGGTGATTCGCTGATTCGCATAGATATTGCTCTTAGAAAACGAGGTTCCAATGGGCAATCCAGTAGTCATGATAAAGCGATTTTTAAAGTTCCATTGATACTGCGTTTGGAGATTAAAGGCGTGGGAATTTGCGTTGATATCGTCACCATTTCCACGACGCCAATTGTTCATATATCGCCCATCGACATCAACACTATGTCCTTTGTCATTTCGCCAACTGAAATGCGGATCTAGAATAGATCTTGCATATCGACTTGTAGAACCCTGTGCAATGCGATAGGCGTTGGAGTCTAGGTCTTGAGAAAGAAAGAACTGACCAAGGTTCTCATATTGGAAGTTTCCATTGAGTCCTACATCAATATTCTTATTTCTTGCGAGGACATACCTTGTTTTAAAGTTTCCACGAATACGAAACTCATCAGCTCCCTGTAAAAAACTATTCACCACATCAAAGTTGGCTCCAGTAATCATGCTGAAGTTCTTAAGCTTCTCTCGCTTAAAGCTATTTCCTCCGCGGTAGTGGCTAACAAAGACTCCAAAAAGTCCGGGCTGTCGACCACCAACTTCACCTTTCCACCAGTTAAGTTCTGCACGCGGAGGTGCTCCATAGAACCCGTAATAGGGAATGACGTCGGTGTACTGATCATTTTTTTTCGGCCATTTGGTGACAAGATTTACTACACCATTCAGTGCAGAGGATCCATAAACTACGGACGAAGCACCTTTGATGATTTCAACTTGGTCTACTGTTTCTATAGCGGCAAACTTTAACATCGATTCTCCTAAATCGGCTGTTTGTAGACCAATTCCATCTTGCAATAGGGCTGTTCGACTACCGACACCATAGGACCAAGACGACCCGCTGCGGATGGAAATCTGACCGTCTTGTACTTGGACACCGGCCGTTTGATTGATAGCCTCACCAATATCTCGGCTGTTGGTGTTTTCCAGAAAATCCTTGTCCACTACATTGACGGAAACTGTTTCTTCGGCAATATTTTTTTCATACCGACTTGCACTGATTATGGTCACATTGAGTCGATCTAGATCTTCGGTCATGTTGATGTCGAGTGATAGGTTCTGACCTGCATTTATTGAAAAGCTTCGCTGTTGGGACGAATATCCCACATAGGAAAAAGTGATAACATGGTCTCCCGCATCAAGCGATAGGGAATAGTAGCCATCTACATCTGTGGTTGTAGCTGGTCCAGCTTCTGATATCACATAAGCGAAGGGCAGACCCTCCTTGTTTTCATCGATTACTTTTCCCTTAACCGTAGCTTGTTGAGCATAAATAGCGTTAAAGGCGAGGCAGGTTGTTAGGTTCAGAAAGACAATAAATCTCATAGTTTTGGTGTGTGTGCCTAAGTTATGGTTTTTAGGTCGATTATTCACCTTAATTGATGAAGGATAGTGCCGTATTATGTTTCCTATTAATCCTTGGGGTATCTTCTTTAATTCTCTAAATTTGTCATTGAAATAATCACTATGAAAAATTCAGTCCTTCTCTCATTTATCAATGCCTTGATTTTTGGGTTCGTGTTAACGTCGTGTGCTTTTGAAGAAGCGCGAAAAAAAACATATGACAACCTTCCCCCAACAGGAGAAGAGTTGTCATTAGATGTTGATATAGAGCCATGGGTAATGGAGCATGATTTGAGTCTTGATGCCGCATCTCTTTCATTAGATACTATGATGGTATCATTTGATACAGCTGGTAAGGCAATGACGACCTTGGTCTTCAACGTAGAAAACTACACATTGGGTATGCCCTCGCAGCACGGTGATTCTATGCATCTTGCTAACTCATCAGGAGGACAGCATATCCATCTCATCGTAGAAGACAAGCCTTATGAAGCGCATTATAAAAATACAATCACGGTGGAAGGCGATTTAACGTCCAAGGTTTTCTTGGCTTTTTTATCTCGCTCTTACCATCTTTCACTCAAGCATGAGGCAGCGCATTATTTGCATATACCAGCTAACCGATCGGATATTAATCCAACGAGTCCTATGTTGTTTGCAAGTAGACCCAAAGGAGCCTACGAAGGACAGGATGCAGAGTCCGTTCTATTAGATTTCTTTGTGATCAATGCGAATATGCCGAAGTCTGGCTATGAGGTTGTGGTTAAAATCAATGGTGAGACAGCGGCTCGACTCTCTGAATGGTTGCCCTACGTGATGACAGGTTTATCTGCTGGTGACTATGTTTTAGATCTTGAGCTTCAAGGAAAAACTGGCGATAAACTAGGTGGGATGTATACCACGGCTAGCCAGAATTTTTCTATTCAATAATATCGTTAAAGAGGTCTAGAGATTTCCGCAACAAATCTCTATCTTTAGGTGCCCTTGGCAACAAGGTGTATGGTGGCTATAGCTCAGTTGGTTAGAGCGCTGGTTTGTGGTTCCAGAGGTCGCCGGTTCGATTCCGGTTAGTCACCCTTCTTTTTTTCTTCTCGACACAATTCGAATGGCAGATATTCTCCCGATTTATGGCTATGGTTTTTCGGTGCTTAAGCGACGTGCTGAGTCCATCGACTTACCGGATGAGGCAAAAGCGGCCTTTGCAGAATCGATGTTTGCTACTATGGATGCTTCCGATGGTGTTGGACTAGCTGCTCCTCAAGTAGGTGTGTCCGAGAGGCTCTTTGTTATTGATAGTCGAGCCATGATAGATGAAGAGAGCGATGAGCAGGGTATTCGAAAGGCATTTTTTAATCCAGAAATTCTCGAAGAAAGTGGGGAGCACGTAAGCTATGAGGAAGGATGTTTGAGTATCCCTGGTATTCGGGAAAATGTAGAGCGCCAACCCGTTGTTCGTATGCGCTATCAAGATGTACAGGGAAAGTCTCACGAAGAAACCTTTGAAGGAATGACGGCCCGTGTTATTCAACACGAATATGACCATATAGAAGGTATTCTTTTTATCGATCGCATTAATCCTCTACGCAAGCGGTTAATCAAAAAGCGTTTACTCAAGGTCTCCAAAGGAGAATTCTCGACAACTTACAAAATCAAGTATCCGAGGTAAGAAGAGGAATTAGTCTCTTCGAAAGCATTTGACGAAGGCAAGCATTACGTTCACATCGCTCAATTTTATCTTACCCATTAAGAAAGCCATGTTGGCATTGGTTTTTCCTGTTTCTATATCGATATAGGTTTGCGATGCTGTGCGCACTTCGCAAGACGGCATGCCGTGGATTCCCTCCTTGACTTGACAGGACTCAAAGTCAATCGACACGGAATACCTTGGTCCTGCTTCGCCATCGAAAAAGAGATGAACGGTTAATGGATCATCGGCCTCAAAGCGTTCAGGCATAAATCGAGAGGGTAAATCCTGCATTATTTGTTCTAACGTCATCTTCTTTGTTTGATTTACGATTTCTTACGTTCTTTAACGAATCGGCTGATTTCTCGCTTTCCGGGAGGTCCTGGTAGGGATTCAAGCCTACATCCAAGAGATTTGCAGGTTCTCCTAAAACTTCCTTTGGCACAGTAGGTTAAGAGATATCCTCCAGGTTTCAACCAGCTAAGCACCGTGCGTATGATAGTTTCTTGCCATAGATGCGGTTGACACTCAGGTGCAAAGGCATCATAATAGATGATGTCAATGCTTGATGGAGTGAGTTCAAGGTCTTCGATTTTACCATGGCGCTTTTCCAAGGTGAATGCCGGTGTAATCTTGGTTGGAGTATTCCACGGAGTATCCCAGAATGATTCGATCAATTTGTTATCGAGAGCATGGGGTAGGGAGTTGATGAGTGACAAATAAGTTGCTTTCTCAGTAATTGGGTGAGCTTCTATACCTATATAATCTACTTTTTGTTGGTCTATTAACTCTGCGGTTAGCAAGGCGTTCAATCCACTTCCAAGGCCCATTTCCATAATATTAATGGGAGTGTCAATCATCTTCTTTTTGTCTGCTAGATAGTCCCTGAGGCCATGGTTGATAAATATATGCATGGATTCTGTGTATGCGCCATGAATCGAATGATAGTGCGCATTGTACACAGAAGAGTGTAGCGTGCTACTCCCATCTTTTGTAGGTACTAAATGGGGACCTATTGAATCCATAGGGGAAGTACAATAGTTATCTGGTCGGCATTCAATAGATGTACATAATAACTTCCCGAAGGTAAATGCCCGACATCAAAATGCACCTGCTGAGATTCCGAATCCAAAGAATAATTCATTACCTCTTGACCCAATGTATTTAGAATTTGTACTTGTCCCATCCAAGGTTGAGTGGTTTCAAGGCGAATGGCATGTTGAGCTGGATTCGGTATGATGGTAGCAAACTTATCTAGGCCATTAAGATCTGACACATTGTTGATGACAGAATCTATGGAGCCACCGATATAAATTTTAAAGTCATCGAAATAAAAACCATCTCCGGTGACAAAATTATCCGATACTAATTGGAACCGTAATTGAATAGAATCGCCAAGAAATTCAGTCATATCAACTTCTTCCTCAACCCATGTATTTTGCACCCCGTCATACAAAGGCATACCCTCATCTTGATCTGCTGTTCCAGCATTTGTGTATTTACCACATAAAGGCAACCAATCATTGGGTAGCCCAGTGGAACTCACACGCAAAGCCTCAAATTGAACATAGTCATAGTCGGCCTCGATATCCCATTTTGCGGCAAATCGAATGAGTGCATCTTGTGCGTTACTTAAGTTGATGATTGGCGTTAATAATAGGGTTTGTGTAGTCTGGTTTTCGTAATCATCGTTGGGGGAATCGGTGATACTTGTTGGTGCACTCACAAAGTCCTCGGTTGTCGTGCTCCAAGAGGATGATCCTTGATTTTCAAAAGGACTGAGGGTCGTCCCATCAATGGATAGGGCAGGGTTGACTACAGATACCCGCTTATAGAGGGTATCACGAAAGATATGAGTCCCATTGTTGACTGATAATACAAAGCCCACTTCAGGGTTGGATAAGGATTGCGTATCAATGGTATAATTAAAGGAATCTAGTATACTTTCCCCATAGCTCAAACCAGAAACTAGTTTTGCTGAAGTGTTTACAGTAACCGCTGGATCAAGCGATTCAAGGTCTACGATAAATCCGCTGCTTTCTGGTAGACCAAGGCGCTGCATGGAGACGTCAATTGCTCCTTGTACCGAGAGTGCATCGGACGAAAGGTCTTCTACGCGCAGGTAGTCAAGCAAAATATAGGCTCCTCGGAGGTTTTGAGGTAAGTTTTCACGGCAAAGAGGAAGAATACGGGAAGTGGGTGGCCAAAACCCATCGGAATTCGTTCCGCATTCTGGGGTCATTGCTAGAATTTTAGGCTTAGTTGACGTATCTCCATACATCCAGTCATCACTGTCACCTGCCGCCTCATACAATAAAGAGGACTGGATGTTGAGGTATCCATTGACTTCGGTCATCCAAGATTTAAAGGCTATAAATCGATCGTGATCGTTACATTCAAAGTTGTCTGTATATCCCCATGGATGAAGTAGCATATTGGCCGCCGTGTGATAATTCAATGCAATTTGAAAGGCATGTTGCTCGGTAAACCATTTTAGGGCTTGGGATTCCGCCTCAGAGAACGGAGTGGTTCCTCGATATACATCGCTATTGCCATTCCCTGAACTTCCTACGCCTCCCCATTCGTAACCATAGTTTCGATTAAGGTCCACCCCGAAGGTGTTGTTTCCATTGTCTCGGCGGTTTTTACGCCACATTCCACCACCATTGGGTTGAATGGTCTGATTGTATACCCAGCCGTCGGGATTAACCAGTGGGACAAAATACATTTCTACGTTATCGACAAGGTATCGAAGGTCTTCATCGGTGGCATAGTTTTCAAGGATATACCACATGGAGTACATGTTTATTGAGAGGGCAGCAGCCTCGCGAGCATGATGATTTGATGTGTAGAGAATTTCCGGTTTGCTTGGATCATCTGTGTCCGGTGTATTGGATATGCGCACCCAGTATAGTGGGCGACCTTCTTCGGTAGTAAATGTATGTATAAGCTCTTTGGCACTAATTAGATTGGGAAAAAGCGAATGCATTGAATCCAAATCATCCAGCATTTCTTGATAGGTGTAATATCCTCCCATCGAACCTAATTCAAAATTTGTAGGATCTAGTGGAG
>PKDX01000015.1 GCA_002862745.1 Bacteroidota bacterium
TGTCGTCCTTTAAACTGACCACAATTCAACATAAAGAGAATATATCGGGGATAGAAGACCATGTAGCATACCTTAAAATCTAAGATATTTACCCATAGTATATGGCAAGTGAGCGTATCATTTTAGGTATTGATCCAGGAACTCAGGTGACAGGATATGGTGTGATTCGTATTGAAGAACAACAAATACAGTTGCTCGCTATGGGTGCCCTGCTTTTATCCAAGCATACCGACCATCCGAAACGACTTTCCGAACTTCAAAAAAGCTTGAGTCGCCTAGTGGAAACCTATCTGCCTGATGAATGTGCCATTGAAGCGCCCTTCTTTGGAAAGAATGTACAAAGTATGCTTAAACTTGGACGGGCTCAAGGGGTATGTATGGCGGTGGCTATGGCGAGAGACATCCCTGTGGAAGAGTATTCCCCTAGAAGAGTAAAACAAGCTATTACAGGTAATGGTAATGCGAGTAAAGAACAAGTAGCGGCGATGGTCAAACAAATCTGCGGATATACCGAGGAGCCTCGTTACAACGATGCCACTGACGGACTAGCGATAGCCCTTTGCCACTATTACTCCACCAAAAACATTATTCAAGGAAAAGGAAGTAAAGGTTGGGCCGATTTTGTAAAGAAGAATCCAGGGAAACTACGTTAGGCCCTTATCGCTCCCGCAATTTGTATGGCCACCTGCTTTAGATGCTCAGGACTAGTGTTTCCTTTTGGTCTTGTGAAATCCATGTCGTACAATGAGTTTATCGGCATAAGATGGATATGGGCATGAGGAACTTCTAAACCAATCACACTCATACCTACGCGATCACAGGGAAAAACTTTTTCAATTCCACCAGCCACCTGCTGTGCAAATGCCATGATATCGGCCAACTGATCCGCACTTAAGTCAAAGAAGCGATCAACCTCAACCTTGGGAACGACAAGAACATGGCCATTCTGCACAGGCCGAATATCCATGAAGGCAAAACAAGTGTTAGTTTCGAATACTTTATGGCAAGGAATTTCTCCTTGAATGATCTTTGTAAAAAGAGAGGACATTAAAAGTCGTAAGATATACCCAGAATCTCAAACTCCTGGGTACCCGCCGGGGTTTGCACTTCGGCCTTATCCCCTACTTTTTTTCCAAGTAGTCCTTTGCCGATTGGTGATTCCACGGAGATCTTCTTTGCCTTGAGATCGGCTTCGCTTTCAGAAACTAATTGATACTCCATTTCTGCTCCACGACGAAGATTCTTTATGCGCACCTTAGCAAACATCATTGCCTTACTTTGGTCAATCTGACTCAAATCGATGACACGAGCACGACCAAGCTGGCTGTCAAGCTCGGCAATCTTGGCCTCCAACAAACCTTGAGCTTCCTTGGCGGCATCATACTCAGCATTCTCAGAAAGATCTCCCTTTTCGCGGGCTTCAGCAATAGCCTTAGCTGCTGCCGGACGTTCTACAGCCTTCATGTGTTTTAACTCCGCCTGTAAGCGATCCATACCCTCTTGAGATAGATAGATAGTTTCCATAATATACTCTTGATATATAAACAAAAAACGTCATCCTACATGGGTAGAATGACGTATAGTAAGTTCTAAATTGTATTTATAACGCGCGCGCCTCTTCCTTATTGTCTAAGTCGCAAGGGCTACCAGAACGCAGATCAAAACGAAGTCCGATACTATGCGTTCCGTTATACATGTTTAAATCCGATGCTCTATAGCTGTAGTCAATACCCATAGATGGCCCATTTTGTTTAAATGGAACTTCCACTGAGAAACCACCTGCTAAGCCATAGTAAACAGTCGACGAGTTCTCTGTCCAAAGACCTTTCTCGTGTCGATAGCCCAAACGAGCCATAAACATCTCTTTAAAGCCGTACTCTACACCCCCACCAAAGTGATCCTTACCAAAGGAATTTGATGTGAAGTTTCCGATAACCGTAACACGATGTGCATTATACGCTCCGTTGCAACGATATTCTGGACCAAACCAGAAATCATACGACGCACCAATATGCAATAGAGAAGGCAGCTCAAACTTCGTGGGCAAAATGGTCTGCGTCAACTCATAGTTGTCTCCGTCAGGACTTGTCGCACGGTATGTAAAACCATCCCCTCCATACTTCATCGGTGTACCTACATTTCGAATGGCAACACCAAAACGCAGATTCTCTTTATCGCCTGTTACATATTGAAGACCTGCATCTAAAGAAACACCTGATGCACGAACGTCTTCAATACCTTCATTGATCAGACGGAAGGTTACTCCACCATAGATATTATCCGTAAAGGCACGAGAATACGTTAACCCAATATTGATAAAGGAAGGTGAGAAGGTTCCTAGACCGTTTTGCGGGTTTGGGTTATTCACCGTAGTTCTTGGAATATCACCTAGGTTTAGCGAAAAAATACTTACGCCAAGAGCATCTTGCTCATTAAGCTTGAAGCCAACACCAGCCTGTGTAATTCCGATATCAGATCCCTGTAACCAAAGGGTCTGTGCTGCTGCGAACTGCATGTTATCAATTCGACTCAAACCCGCAGGATTAAGGCGCGTCGCCTCAAGTCCTGATACCCGAGCACAGTACATATCCCAAAGACCCGTTGATCTTCCCCAACCA
This sequence comes from Bacteroidota bacterium, assembly GCA_002862745.1. Lineage (GTDB taxonomy): Bacteria > Bacteroidota > Bacteroidia > Chitinophagales > UBA8649 > UBA8649. The sequence continues at coordinate 2,619 of PKDX01000015.1, forward strand.
TTCATGAGTAACTGGGATGCTCCACTTTCGCCAATACGATCAGAGTTACCTGCATAGGCTGTGAATGATGTGGCTACAAGACCAAGAGTTAGTATATAATTAAAAGCCTTCTTCATAGTTCTTTGTTTAGAAGTCACTCACGTCTGTTGGACGTAAGAATACTACAGATTTTAATGATTTTTGACCGACGTTAGGTACATCAACGTGAATTAAGTATACCCCACTTCCTACTGGAATTCCAGCAAAGTTCTCAAGATCCCAGACTAGACTGTTGTCTAAGTTTAGATCACCCCCAACAACACCTCCACGAGAGATATCGCTAGATGCAACAGAACGATCATATTGACGAACGAACTTACCATCAAGCGTTAGAATCTTTATGGTGCAGACATTGGGCAAGTTGGTGAACTTAACAATGTTGCTTAACTGATTCGCTTCATATTCACTGAACGCATAGTAAGGATTCGGCACCACGCGAATATTATCCAATTCTTCAACAGCTACATCAACAGCTTCAGTAGTAGGCGAAAGTCCCGTTGTTGAGAATGAATAGCGAGGAAGTGAATCATTGCTTGATGCCTGAACAGACGATGCTGTTCCGAACGCTGCAAATGGTTTTTCAACGCGAATCTTTATTCTCGTTTCCGTTGGAATAATTGGGAACCTTCTGTTGGTCGACAGATCCTTTTCTAATGTTGTTCCCTCTGTAAGCACAGGAATTGCTGTGTACATGAAGTTTTCATAGATTGATCCAAAGACCGCAGGAATGCTTTCATTACCTCCTGAGAACTGATTGAAGTTCGCCTCCATCAAGTCGCGAGTATCACGAACAAACTGCTCATCATAGCGACTATTTAAAACATAGATGTAATGCTTACCTCCCCATGCAGGAACATTATCATCTGTTCCAGGAATAGTGGTAAGAATATCGTAGCGGCTATCTGTAGGATCCCAAACCAGATTATTTCCATTGTTGTCTCCACGAGAAGAAGCTTCACCAAAGAAGATGTTCAAACGCTCTCCCGTTTCTTGATTAATAGCATAACCAGGGAAGTACGACAAGCCTTGCTCACCGAACGCAATGTTACCGGAAATCGTCAATGACGTATCCTGACGCAACTGACCCTTATAGGCTCCACCTTGAGTAAACAGTGGCTCTTCACCTGTTTCTAAAACGAGACTTAAAGACCACTTACTCTTATCAGGAGTAATTACAATATCTACACTCTGAAGTGTCTCAAGCGTATTCACCGGTGGGGCAAAATCCGTTGCACGGAAAGGACCGTTTGTTTTGTTATGATCATCAATCTTGAACGCCGGACCATGTAGGAAGGTCGGTGGCTGGTTCGACTGATTTGTATTCGCCGGATTCGTCAAATTGGTAGAAGTGAATCGACCGTAGTTTGACGTTAAGCAATATGGTGCCCATTGACCTCCAAGAATATTGTTGAACTCGCCTTGAGCATCATAGAAGAAAGTCTCTGATGGCGGTTGAGCAGCATTCGTGAACGCTGGTGCTGTTGGATAATACTGATCATCATATACTCTTCGTAGCGCATACTCGGATTCAAACAGTTTGTATTGTCCCGATCGCAACCAATTGGATGGACTCTCATCCCCACCATTGGAACCATCTGTAATGAAGGTCAACCACTGTTGGTCGTCATCTGCAAACTCAATGGAAGAATTTAAGTAGCCATAAACATCTTCGTTATTATTTCGATTTGTATTAACCGGTAATGGATTTCCAAGTTTAAGCGCGATTCCATATTCAGGGATAATTTGATCAAATGGTCGATCAAGTGTACGCTCAGACTGAATCGTTGTCTCTACAACCCCATCACGACTAACCGTTAACTCCCAAGTTGCCCCCGCAGGGAAAACATTGGCAGGATTGGTTGATGGTAGTATGCGCAATTCAAAGTCTACATCCTGAAGGGCAAATGGATCAACAACGCGAACCCCAATTGGTGTTCTATTGCCTTTGTAGGTGATGTCATCAACGTAGCTTGTGAAGCTGTTAAGGATTTCCTCCTCACTTGCTGCGGTAATTTCAATCGCGTTTCCACCATTTCCTTGACCTTCCACCCTTGTTACAGGTAAACCTTGGCCATAGACCGCATTAAGTTCAGTGCCACCTAATCCAGGATTCGACCTGTGCGGAGTACAAGTGTACTGTTTGATGTTGCCCTGACCTAAAATGTAGGGTTCATATTGCGGAACAACACTTGATGTATCCCCTACTACATAGGGATAGAAATTATTGTACCCGTAAGCCAACGCCATGTAATAGTAATCTTTATGATTTACCAGTTTGTTGTCTCCAATAGCAAAAAGGTCGGTGGTCGCCTGAAGGCTCCTTTCAATACCTTCGTTAGAACCAGTAACTTTTAATACAGGGCTATATATCGTTTGTCCATTCGCAGTTAGCGGCTCATAGTTATAAATATCAACAATATCATCCTTTATATCACATTGGTAAAGGAGACGAGCTCTTGATGCATCGCTTAACTCCTGCGCAGTAACTGTCGCATCGGCTAATTGATAGATAAGATATCCTTGGAACTTATATGTTGAATCATCAAATCCACTCGACCCAGGTACATTTTCCGCATAATTCTCACCGAAGTTGTTAGAGTTTTGAGCGTAGGTCAACGTAAAGATGAACTCCTCATCTAATTCACGTACATTAAGGTCCGGTGCATCTGGACCATCGAGCTTATCAAAATTGTTGTCAAAGAGAAACTGAGCTCGGTCATCAGCACGACCAATGATTGCCTCGATGTCTGGGCATAGACCATAATTGTCTGGCTTAACCCAAATCGCTCCGATTGTGATCTTTTGAAACTCTCCATTTTGCAGGGTAAATGGACCAGAGTTTTGGACAAAACGTCGGTCATCGCCAGGAATTGACTCAGAGCACTCTGACCATCCCGCTGGATCCGATGGATTGGATGGATAGACATAGTTTGTAGGCACCGTACCTCCATATCCTGTTCCGTCCTCTGTAATCGGTGTTCCATCCTTCCAAAGACCCGTTTGGAAATTTCTGAACTGAGCTGCGTTGTCTGGGTCAGTTTGTGGACCTGAAGCCGCATTGTTAAAGTAAACGAAAGAGGACATACCTAACTCATTACCATTATCATCTAATGGACCTTCGAAGTAGTCAATCCCTAACACGGGTGGAGGCGTTCCATATTGGTCATCTGATGCCTGTGAATTGTAGACAAATCCTAAAGCACGAGACGTATCACAACCAATCCAGTCATCCTCAAAGTCACCTAAATCAGGGTCACAAAAGACTCCCATGTACGTTTCATTAAGAGAACCAGGTGTTTTCTTAACAATGTCAAACGAATAGAATGTCATGTTATTCACCTCATCATTCGTTTGGAAAGCGAATGCAATGGCGTTTACTTGAACTCCTAAGGCTTGTCCCCCTGTTCGACCATGAATGTTGCCCTTATCGTTCATTACCCAGAAAATCATTTGATCTGCATAGTTTGGCACTACATTTCCATTATCATCCTTCACTCCAATTACAGGATAATCCCCTTTTCTAGGATCGTAAATACCATTATCGTCAAAATCGAAGAAGGGCGCTAATGGACCGTCATTGTAATACAATTCTGAAGCAACCAATGGATTACCGCGACCTGGCCAGTTTTTAACACTCGTAGGAATTTGAGATTCTGCAAGGGATACGCCTCCTGCCTCTTGAAAAGCAAGTAGAAAGTTATCTATGTCTTCACCAAGTACTTCAAAGTGGTTATCCCACGCTGCACAAGTCGACTTATCAATCTCACCATCTGGACGAAGTGGGCCTGTCCAGAAATCGTGTCCTTGGTTACGATACGTCTGAGCGGCCACTTTAAGCTGACCTGCATCATCTAGAGCAGAAAACCAAAGAGCTCCAGCGAATATCGCATTGACCGGCGTCTGACCAGAGGAAGGATCAATTTTAGGCACTTCATATTGCGCATCATTAACACCATCCCACCACATATCTCCTCCTCCAAGGATCTTTGCTCGAACGTTATTAATGTTCAAGTCCTTATCGGAATTCGATGGAAGGCAATCTCCTAACTTCTCCAGCTGGGGGCTTTCTTGTACTGGACGCTCAGGAGCGCCAAGCCATAATGCACCAAAAGCAGTATTTCCTGCTAGAACGAGGACAGTAAGAATTATACGTTGTTGTAAACTCATAATCTCGGTTTATTAAATCTTTAAATTTTTCTATTAGAAGTTCATGGATAGGCCTAAGAAAATTCTTCTTGGTAACGTGAAGTTTCCTGGTCGATTCACACTGGCAGAGTATAGGTCGCGATAAGAGTCAGGGCTAACTGAACTGTTGATTACAGTTTGCGCTTCTGGACTCTGTAGCCATCCATCTTCTGTAGCAGAACCTGTGTATCGATAAACGTTTCGAACATTAAGTGTTCCAAGTACATTTTGTGCCATGACATAGGCATTGAAATACATTGATTTCGCAGGTCCTTCAGCATCATCCTTTTGCTTGAATTTGATTGTAAATGATTTGTCTAGTTTAAGATCAACTCTGAAGTTCCATCCAATACGAGAACCGTTGATATATCCTGCAGTGGTCACACGCTGTCCACCAATCTGACGAGTAGCAATCGGATTCTCAATCTGGGTGTAAGGTGTACCTGAGTTCGCATTGACTCGAATGTTTAATCCAGCATTGGATAAAATCTGCTTACCTCTTTTCGATACAGGACCATTGTAATTGCGACCATCCGCAAAACGATAGTCAAGTACTAGGTTCATAAGGTGTCTTGCATCGTAGTCTAGTGGCGAAACAGTTCGGAAATTAATTCCTGTGTTTGCAACCACCTGCAACTGTGTCTGGTCGTCAGAACCTGATCCTTCTGCAAACTGAAGGGTGTACGAAGCGCTTGCCTTAAAGTTTCTTGTACGACGTAAATCATAAACAAAATCAAATCCTTTTGTATTACCAAAGTCAATATTAGCATAAGAGAAATATGTCTGAGGATAGGCATTATTCAACTGCTTGATTTGCACTTGATTTCTAAACTCTTTGAAATAGGCGGAAATCGTGAACGCCGAAGAATTCGTTAGCTTCTGCTTGAAACCAACTTGGAAGTCAACCGTTGTTTCTGGACGAATTGCCGGGTTAGCAATTGGAGATCCTCCGAACTCTTCCAAGAAATAGTAATTCAATGGAGATCCTGTAGCACGCTGAATCAGAGAATTCGTACCTCCAATTCGTGCCTGAGGTCCTTGAGTTAACACATCATAGTGGGCAAAGAAGAGTGCTTTATCCGTAATGTTGAATGAAAACTGAAGACGAGGCATAAAAACATACTCTGGATCGTAATCGTCAAACGTAGAGTTTGGATCAAACCCAGGATCTTTAATGCCAAGGGTATCAGTCAAGAAGGGTTGAGGAGTTCCTCCTGTCTGAAGGGCAATCGCATTTCCATCAGCTAATTCTATACCTTCTGCATTATACCAAACATCGCCATTGCGATATCCTGTGACCGTTGTAGGATTAAGTGCATCGTCAACATAGATTACATAATCAGAACTGATGTTTCCAGGGTGAGTAATGTATGTACGCTCAGATTCTGGAACATCTGCAGCATTCGCATAATTTGATACGTTGTAGAGGTAGTTTACATCTCCAACGCTTTGGAAACCTTCCACGATAAGCGGGTCGCGAAGAACAGCTTGGTTTAAGTCGTATCGGTCGATACGAAGACCTAATCGGAAGGTTAAGTCTTTTAATTGGAATTTATCTTCAATGAAGAAGGCACCATAGGTTGGGCGATACGCACCAATAGGTCGTAAGTAGTTTCCTTCTGCATCCCGCTTTTTCCAGAAGTCTTCAAACTTCCATGGTTCATTAAAGCGATTACCATACGCATCGTAACCTTGCCATTGAACAACCGGACTTCCTGAGTTTAACAATTCATCTGGAGAGAACAAGTCAAGTGAGAACGTTTCAAGCGGTAACGCAAAGACATCGATAAATTCATTGTCTGCCGCACCGATTCGTTCGCGAAGTCGCTGATCAAAAACCGACTGCGCATCCGTATCTACTAAGCGGTCGAAATAGATAGTGTCTTGGAAATAAAGATCAGGGAAGTTGCCATCTTGATAGTATACACGCTCTCCATCTACTAATACATATGGATTGCTTTCGTCAAGCGACTGAATGTGTGAATTTGCCTGCAGACGAGCAATATCCCACAAGCTCAGTGGGCTTACTGTGAAGCTGCGCGTTGACTGCTGTTGAAACTCTGCACCGAAGCTGATCGCATGTTTGTTACGCGTATCTGATCCGCGCTTTACAATATCAAATGAACCAGTGATTTGTCCGCGGAACTGATCGATCTCCGAAGTAAAATATCCATTGTACTGACGTCCTGTGTTATACCACAAGCTGTAAGGAATCTCTGCACGCTCTCCATTGATCAATGCAAGTCCTGATTGCACCTGATTTAAATCGGTAACACTTGTTCCCATGGAATCCATGTAGTAAAACCACTGAGACGTGTAGTTTGCTCCTCGTTCATTAACTGAAGAAGGATTAAAGGTTACCGCCGTATCTGTAAATCCGTTTTGTACATATAAGTCCCATGACTCGCCATTAGGACCTGTAAAGCCTGATTGATAGGCTACAGAAGGAGCCTGGGCAGTTTGAAACTCTCCAATGTATCCATAATCAAAATAACGATCTTGGTGTGAGTCATCTTCCGTTAGGACATTTAGCTTTTCGTAATCAAACTGAACTTGATAGAAGGCATTTTGGAAAATACTGTTGTTCTGCTCCTCGCCCTCCATTCCGGTATTTCGCTTACCTAGATTGTGCGTGAATCGAGCAAACCCTTTGTAGTTGTATGTTCTCGTCTGAGGATTGTTCTCAGGGTTAAGCAAAGAATATTCCTCAATCCAGCCTCGTCCTAAACTGTAGTTAAAGTTACCTCCTACAGCGAGGAACATGTTCTGACTTAAATTGAAATCAAAACGGGCTGAACCTGTCGCAGTATTTGAAGTTGTATTGCGTTTGATGCGGTTTACTTCAAGATTATCAAACGTTAAGGTTTCCGCGCGCACTTGAATGTTTCCTAGAGAATCAATAAAAAGTGGAGTGTTTTGAAGATCTGCAAAAAGATCATCCTTTACCTTATACATATCAATTGCTGATGGGTTAGGATCTAAACGTCTTCGGTATTCACCTGCGAAGAAAAACCCAACCACCGGCTTACCCGTTGCTTTATTGCGGAGTAATGGACCCGAGAAGTTCATATTGACAAGGTCGTCTCTCCAAATGTCAAGCGAAGAACGAGCTTCAATTCCTCCAGAGAAGGTCTCACGTGCTCCTTTCGTTGTGACATTGATAACCCCTGATGTGGCATCCCCGTAGCGGGCCGGCACACCACCTGTGATAATATCGATTTGCTCAACCGAGTTAATCGGAATATTGGGGCTTCCTGTAATACGAATTCCGTCTACATAATACACCACGGCATCACCACGACCTCCGCGAACGTTAATTCCGCCTTCTTCATCTGCTTGGTATACCCCTGCAGTTGTTGCAGCAATCGAGGCAATATCCCTAGTTGCTAAATCCTTAATGTCTTCAGCAAGGACCGTCTGTTTTGACGAAGTTTCTCCTGGATCGATCAATGGAACTTTATAGTCAATGATAATAACATCCTCTAAAACATCCTCCGCAGCTGTCATTGGAAAATCGATGTAAGTCGTTTGGTCATTTTTCACAACAACACCTCGTTGCATAAGATTAGCATACCCAAGATATTGAGCTTCTACATCATAATTACCAGGTGTAAGCGGCTTGATAGAATAGAAACCATCCATATTGGTTTGGGCGCTTTGTCCAGATGGAACACCGTCGACAACAATGAGGACGTCGGCGTAAGGGAGTCCATCACCAAACTCATCCGTCACACGACCACTAACTTCCCCACCCTGCGCGAAAGCGCTGATGACGGAGACACATAGGAGAAAAATAGAAATATGTAAACTGCGCATAGTCATACGTTAACATTAGATAACATTCCTCCAAATATAGGACTTTGTGCCCTTGATTTCGAAATGAAACAAAAAATGTTAAAATTCTTTTACGTTAGGTTGCGAATTTTTTCAAGTAACACTTCAGACAACTTACGGTACGAAGCAAAAGACCAACCCGCAATATGAGGGCTAACAGAGACTCTCGGATGCTGGATAAAGCGTCTAAAGTTTTCATCATCAAAGACTTGCACAAAGGCATCGCCTTCGTAGGGAAGCACGTCACAATAAAAGAAATCCAGGTGGCCGTCGTCCAAAGCTTTTAGTGTATCGTCGAGCTCAATCATTGAACCTCTTGAGGTATTTATTAGCATGGTCCCCGGTTGAAGTTGGGACAAAAAGCTGTCGTTGACATAGTGCTTTGTTTCTTCGGTGAGGGGCAAATGAAGAGACACCACATGAGCCCTATGCAATAAATCAGAAAGGTCGGATTTCAAAGCAAAACCGTCATGGAAGTCTTCATGATATTTATCATAGGCATAGACTGTCATTCCTAAGGCCTTTGCTCTCTGGGCGAGAGCCTTTCCCGTATGACCATAGCCAATAACACCCAGTTGAGTGTCTTGACAAGACCTCCCCCTGAAGCGCTCTCTTTCCCAAGAACCCTCGCGGAGATAACGATCAGCTACAGTCAAATTGTTCATCCATGAAAGCATGGCGGCTAAGGCCTGTTCGGCTACACTAAATGCATTGCCTTCCGGTGCAGAAAGGCAGGCTATACCACATGACGTTGCATAGGGAACATCGACAATCTCCATTCCCGATCCGAGGCGTGCAATAAATCGCAAAGAAGTCGCCTTTTCGAGCCGTTCTTTGGGCAAAAGACTTCGGCTATTAATCACTATGCCAGATAAATTTGCTATACACTGATCTACTTCCGATAGCCTAACATTGGGCTGATAATCCACCTCATACCCAAGACTACTCAGACCCTCGAGAAGGCAATCATGCACCGCGTCGCACACTAAAACCCTTCCACCTGCCTTTTGCTTCATGACGAACTTTGTTTACTATATAATTCAGCTAACTCAATAAAGGTTTCGAGGGGAAGCTGTTCTGGTCTCATGGTCAGGAGCTCTTCACGGTGAGCGATATCTAAGAACTTTAAGCTGTTTCGCAGCATCTTACGTCGTTGACCAAAAGCAGTCTTAACAACATGACGCAATGCCCCATAGGTGCAGTTTGGCATATCCGTTCGATACCTCCGCATAACGAGAACACTCGATTCTACTTTCGGAGGAGGATCAAAAGAAGATGATGCGATGTCAAAAAGAATGTCGACTTCATAATACGCTTGGGTCAACACGCTGGTTACCCCATACACCTTACTTCCATGCTTAGCGGCTAAACGATAAGCTACCTCCTTTTGAAACATGCCAACAACCCAAGGCACATGTTCCCGATTGTCTAATATTTTAAAAACAATTTGAGAAGAAATATTATAAGGAAAATTGCCAAAGACAGCCATAGGTGGCTCAAATTTTTCCAAGAGATTTGTTCTCAGCACATCAGCCAAGTGTATCTTTTCTTCGCTGGCTGGATATCGCTCCACTAAGCGACGATGCCACCGTGAATCGATTTCTAGGGCACTAAAATTGGGCTGGTCTACAAAAAATTGAGTCAAGGCCCCATCGCCTGGTCCAATTTCAATTAAATGATCCACCGAAACACCCTGCTCTTCTTTCTGTATTGCAGCAACAATGGACTCCAAAACGCCCTGATCCACAAGGAAGTGCTGGCCGAACGCTTTGTTATGTTTTGGAGTATGGGACATGAATAGGTTTGCTACATTTGCCCATAAAGATTAAAAATGCCATTGATTCAAACCCTAAATGGAGAAAATTTTCAAGTACATGTCGTACTCTTCCAAACAAATGACGACCTGCAACATCTTGGTTTCGGTAAAAAAATAGTTCAGCGTATAGAAGAGGCTGATTCGTCTCGAAGCCTCTATCGATTCTTTTCAGCAAGCGATGCTATGCCCAGCAAGGATGGTCTCGACCCAAGCACGGAGTGCATTGCCGTACGGCTAGATGAAGATGATGAAAAAAATCGACTCAAGGGCTTTCGTCTTGTACAGGAATTGCTCCGGGACAAAATACAGGCAGTGTTTATTGAATCAAACTTAGATGCCTCCGCAGACTATGCTTTTCTTGAAGGGTTGTCCCTTTCCTGCCACAAGCCTGAACGCTTGGGGGGTAGCAAGCCTTCCTCAGCCCATTGGACCGTGGGTTATCGGGGCAATGTAAGTAATGAGGCACTTGAAACATTAGATATCCTTTGCGAATCGAACTTCATTGCGCGAGACCTAGTCAACCTTCCTCAAAACTTCCTTAACCCAACAAGCTACGGAAAGCGCGTTAAGGAGCTTGGTAGCGAACTGGGCTTTGAGGTGAAACTGCATGACAAGGCAGCCATAGAGTCTATGAAAATGGGCGGTGTACTTGCTGTAAATCGCGGAAGTATTGAGCCTCCGGTGTTTATTGAGATGCACTATTGTGCATCGAGCAGTAAGAACAAAAAACCTATCGTATTAGTCGGTAAAGGAGTGACTTATGATACAGGAGGATTGAGCTTAAAGCCCACCAAAAATTCTATGGATTTCATGAAGGCGGACATGGCAGGATCAGCGGCTGTAGTAGGCACCCTATGTGCCCTAGCTCGTCAGAAAGCCGATTGCCATGTAATTGGCTTAGTAGCCGCAACGGACAATCGTCCAGGAGGAGATGCCTATGCACCGGGCGATGTGATTACTATGATGGATGGTACTACCGTTGAAGTGCTCAATACCGACGCAGAAGGGCGATTGACCTTAGCCGATGCACTTCATTATGCCAAGCAGTTTGAGCCCAAGCTCGTCATAGACTTGGCCACCCTGACAGGGTCCGCTGTGGCGGCCTTAGGTGGAGAAGCCGCTGCACTTATGACATCCTGTGATCAAGAAGTCACCGCGACACTTATGGAGTCGGCAAACGCTGTCGATGAAAGACTTGTTGAATTTCCTCTTTGGGCATGCTATGGCACCTCGCTTAAATCCGATATCGCCGATCAAAAGAATGTAGGTAGTCGAGAAGCCGGCCTAATTATCGCAGGTAAATTCTTGGAAAAGTACATCGAATATCCATGGATGCATATTGATATTGCAGGCCCCTCATTCAACCACCAAACCAAAAACTATCGAGGCAAAGGAGGATCAGGGTATGGCGTACGCTTACTATTAGAGTTTCTTAAATCTTGGGGCTAATGCAGCATCAAAAAAAGCCATTGCGCGTTGGCCTAACCCTCGGCGACCCTGGAGGCATTGGACCAGATTTAGTGTTGCATGCCTTGATGCATCGTCACTTTAGAAAACGGGTGAAGTTTACCGTTTTTGGTTCTGAAAGCATTTTAAAGAAAAGAATCAAGTCTCTGCCAAATGAGGCGCAAGATTATGCCAATAAAGCAATTAGTCATCACCATATTGTCGGCAACGCCACTAAAGTTCCTGAACAATTTACAGCAGGCAAGGCGTCAAAGGAAGGAGGAATTCAATCACTGGAATCCCTCGACAATGCGCTTGAGCATTTTGCAAGCAATGCCTATGATGTTTTAGTCACTGCTCCTCTTGATAAACAAAGTGTCAGCGAAGCAAGCAGTACAATCTTTACAGGCCAAACCGGCTACATTCAATCGTATGCCAATGCAGAAGATAGCCTTATGATGATGGTATCGGATGTCATGAAGGTTGCCTTGGTCACCGAGCATTTATCCCTAGCACAGGTTCCCAAGGCGATTAACAAAGATCTTATCACACGAAAAACAACATTGCTTCACAAGGCACTAATCGAAGATTTCAACTGCCCTACACAAAAAATTGCTCTACTAGCCCTGAATCCACATAATGGAGATAGAGGATTATTAGGCAACGAGGAAAAAGAAATAATCGTTCCGAGCATACAAGCTATCCGATCAAGCATATCGACTGTTTTTGGACCCTATGCCGCCGATGGTTTTTTTGGGCTACATCAATACAAAGCCTTTGATGCCACGCTGGCTATGTATCACGATCAAGGCCTTATTCCGTTTAAATCAACAAATTTCGACGGCGTAAACTTTACGGCAGGTCTGCCCATTATCCGCACAAGCCCTGATCATGGCCCAGCCTACGATAAAGTGGGTCACTCAACAATCGATTACTCCTCATTTATCCAGGCAATTTATACTGCCATGGATATCCACTCCAATCGGACAAACTTTGAAAAAGTAGAGAAGACGGCCTTGCGACCTAAACTGTAATACTCAATGCCATAAATTATTCTTACCTTTGACGCCCATTAAATTTTGGAGTGGTGCACATCAGAGATTATCAAATCCCTTGGGTTGGGCTCAAAAATGGAGAGCACAACTTCCACTTCGAAATTGATGAATCGTTCTTTACGTATTTCGATCACGCCGAAATAAAGCGGTGTGACATTCATATTGATCTCAAATTTCAGAAGAGCGAACACCTCTTTATCTTAAAATTTGAAATCGATGGTTGGTTGGAACTCCCATGTGACCGATGCCTCGCACCCTACGAGCAATCGTTGTTTGATGACGCAGAAGTCTGGGTAAAGTTTGCAAACAATCGAGGAGAGGGGGAGAATGCCGATGAAGCGGATTGCGTATATATTGCGAGGACTGACTCGTTTTTGGATGTTTCCAAAATCATGTACGATTATGTCCTGCTCGCTATTCCCTTAGGCCACTTCCATCAAAATGTTGAGGATTGCGACCAAACCATGATTTCTCAGGATTCGCCGGAAATCGGAAAGGATGCGTCGCAAGAAGCAGATAAGACCGACCCTAGATGGGATGCTCTAAAGAAATTACGCTCAAAAAAGTGATCGAAAAAGAAACGATATAACGTTAAAACCATTGAATAAAATAAAATAAACTCATGGCACATCCTAAACGCAAAACTTCAAAGACTCGTAGAGACAAGCGCCGTACTCACGTAAAAGCCAGCATGCCAACGTTTAGCATATGTAAGGAAACGGGTGAAGGACACCTAAGACACCGTGCATATTATGTTGACGGGAATCTTTACTACCGAGGAAAACTTCTAGTAGAGGCCAACGACTAGTTTCATCATGGCAGTCTCTCAGCCGGCAACCAACAACCAAAGGTCCCCGATTACTGCGTGCATTCGCGACGTAACTGGATTCGTACCCCACGATATTCTCTCTAACAAGGAGTTAGAGAAGATGGTAGACACTAATGATGAGTGGATTAAAACCCGAACAGGTATCCACGAACGGCGTATTCTAAAAGGGGAAGGTAAAGGAACCTCAGATATGATTGTTCCTGCGGTCAATAACTTGCTGAATAACTCTCAAGTACGTCCAGAAGAAATTGATTTAGTCATAGTAGCTACTATAACTCCCGATCGCATGTTGCCAGCAACTGCCATGCATGTCACCAAGCGATGCGGGCTTGTCAATGCCTTTGGATTTGATATAAATGCAGCATGCTCAGGCTTCCTATATGGGCTTGAAACAGCCCGAAGATTCGTAGAGTCTGGTTCTTATAAAAACGTGATCGTCATTGGAGCAGACAAAATGTCTTCCATCATCGATTATCAAGACCGCAATACCTGTATCATTTTTGGCGATGGTGCGGGAGCTGCACTATTACAGCCAAGTACTAATGGCTTCGGTATACAAGACGCTATTTTACGAGCGGATGGATCAGGTGTTGAACTCCTGTATCAACACGCGGGTGGCTCAGCCTATCCACCAAATCAAGAAACTGTCGCCAATCGCGAGCACTTCGTTTATCAAGATGGCAAGCAAGTTTTTAAAGCAGCCGTTCAGGGCATGTCGGGAGTTTGTCAAGACATCCTTGACCGCAATGGTCTTACAGGAGATGATATTGATTGGTTAGTGCCTCATCAAGCGAATATTCGAATCATTGATGCTACCCGGGAGCGCATGGGATTGCCGAGAGAGAAAACCATGATAAACATTCACAAATACGGCAACACAACTGCTGGCACCCTACCCCTGTGCCTATGGGAGTACAAGGATCATCTAAAAACTGGTGATCGTCTCTTGCTCACTGCATTCGGAGGAGGATTCACATGGGGTGCAATTATTCTGACTTGGGGCTGCTAAGTTTTGGATTGGTTTTTCCTATTTTCGAATAAATTCACATTATGGCAAGCACATCGGAGATTAAAAACGGACTTTGTCTAAAGCACAATAGCGATATCTACAGCGTGGTAGAATTTCAACATGTAAAGCCGGGTAAAGGACCAGCCTTCGTGCGTTGCAAAATCAAGTCATTAACTTCAGGAAAAGTACTAGATAATACTTGGCCCTCTGGACATAAGATTGAAACCGTTCGTGTTGAGCGACGTAAGTTTCAGTACTCGTACAAAGATGATACAGGACTTCAGTTCATGAATACCGAAACATGGGAACAGATTGCCCTACAGGAAGAAGCCATAACCAATGCAGATCTTTTAATGGAGGGAGTTAATGTAGACGTCCTAGTTTTATCAGAGGATGAGACAATCCTTACCTGTGAACTACCCCAGAGTGTTACTCAAAAGGTAGCCTACACGGAACCAGGCTTAAAGGGTGATACAGCAACGAATGCGAGTAAACCAGCAAAACTTGAATCAGGCGCGGAAGTGCAAGTTCCTTTATTCATAAATGAGGGAGACAGTGTTCGCATTGATTCGAGCACACGGTCATACATAGAAAGAGTAAAACAGTAACAGACATGAAGTTTCAAGAAATACAAAAGCTCATTCAACTCCTAGCGGACAGCAATGTGAGCGAACTAAATATCAAAGAAGGTGAATTCGAGATTACGATTCAAACCGACAAAGTAACTCAGCAAGTCGTTGTTAGCGCACCAAGCGCACCTGCAGCGATTCCTGTTGCTGCAGCAACTCCAGCACCAGCGCCAGCTGCTGCGGAAGCACCTGTAGAAAAGGCTCCATCAAAGGAAAAAGCTAAAGAAGCAGCTCTAGGCAGCGTCCAACAAAAGTCTCCAATGATAGGTACGTTTTATCGCAAAACTGGACCGGACAAACCTGCTTTTGTCAAGATTGGGGATACAGTGAAGAAGGGTGATGTGATTTGCATTATTGAGGCTATGAAATTGTTCAATGAGATTGAATCAGATCATGATGGAGTAATTACCAAAATTCTAGTTGACGATGCGTCTCCTGTCGAGTTTGGTCAGCCTCTCTTTCTTATTGACCAAGCTTAAAAACCTGACAACCTTACATCATGTATAAGAAAATTTTAATCGCCAATCGCGGTGAAATTGCATTGCGTATTATTCGCACTTGCCGTGAAATGGGTATTCAAACAGTCGCTGTCTATTCTGAAGCCGACAAGGATAGCCTCCATGTCAAGTTTGCTGACGAAGCCGTTTGTATTGGACCAGCGCAAAGTGCCCAATCTTATTTAGAGATAAAGAACATCATGGCGGCAGCAGAAATTACTAATGCTGAGGCCATTCACCCTGGATATGGTTTTCTATCTGAAAATGCATCCTTTGCCGAGATTTGTACAGAATCGGGTATCAAATTCATTGGGCCTACTGCTGAGCAAATCACTAAGATGGGTGATAAAGTAACTGCTAAAGACACAATGAAAGCTGCGGGAGTTCCGGTAGTTCCTGGGTCAGATGGTCTAGTTAAAAACGTTGCTGTTGGTAAAAAAATGGCGACTAAAATCGGCTATCCTGTAATGATTAAGGCTACTGCTGGTGGTGGTGGAAAGGGTATGCGAATTGTCGAAGCCGAAGAAGATTTTGAAAAGAATTTTGAGAGTGCTCAACAGGAAGCCCGAGCAAGTTTTGGAAACGATGGTATCTACATCGAGAAATTCATTGTACAGCCGAGGCATATTGAGATTCAAATTGCCGGGGACCAAAAAGGTAATGTCTGCCACCTCTCTGAAAGGGACTGTTCAGTACAGCGACGTCATCAAAAATTGATCGAAGAGTGTCCATCGCCTTTTGTAGATGAAAAGCTCCGTAAGAAAATGGGTGATGTGGCCATCAAAGCGGCTAAATACATCAACTTTGAAGGGATGGGCACCGTGGAATTCCTAGTCGACAAAGACAAGAATTTCTATTTCATGGAGATGAATACTCGAATTCAAGTGGAACACCCAGTGACCGAAGAAGTCATTGGTGTAGACTTGATTCGAGAACAAATCAAATTGGCTGCCGGTGAGAGCATTACGCAATCTCGATATTTCCCTGACGGACGGCATGCCATCGAATGCAGAATCAATGCAGAAAATCCCATTCTGAACTTTCAACCCTCACCTGGAGAGATAACTTCTTGGCATACACCAAAAGGCTATGGAGTGCGCGTAGATACTCATGCTCATTCCATGTATCGTGTGCCACCATATTATGATTCCATGATTGCAAAGGTGATTGTCCGAGCAAAATCAAGGAAGGAAGCCATCAATCGAATGAAACGAGCGCTTAATGAATTTGTTGTAGAAGGAATTCACACGACAATACCGTTACACCTGGCCATCCTTGAAAACGAAGAGTTTGCCTCAGGAAGCTACGATACAGGCATTATGAATCGATTTGATTTTGATGTTCTACAAACGCCCTCGGATGCCGAGTAAGGTCGTTATCAATAGGTGAACGAAGTAGAATCCCACAAAAATCAAGGCATTTTGTTTGTTTATGGGTAAGATGTCTATGAGATGTAATCCTAGAAAAAGGACTAACGCAGCAATTGTCTTAATGGCTGAAAAAGCGAAGGTCCATTTGAGATGCTGAGCATCATTGTTGACGATTAGCTTATTGCCTGCATGGTAAATGACCAGTGCGAAAACGAAATAGCTAGTCCAGATAAAGAAAACCATCAGATAAAATCTTTTATAGCTAGATAAACCGCAGCGATCAGGGCAAAAAGAAGTATGCCAATCATATACCACGAACCATAGGTAGGAAAGTTATTTTTACAATAGATTCCTGCCATACCGCCGAGGGCCATAATCACGACCATTTGATAGGCTATATGCAATGGTGCACGCATTGTACGAAATAAAGACTTTTTATCGAAAGTACGTGTAGAATGAAAGCAACAGGTGTGCAATTGATACGTTATATTTATTGTGAATCTGGAAGGACATCAATTATGGCCCAAAACCCTGTCAATAAGATAAAACAACGGTGGCATCGTCAACCGCTTAAAACCCTTGGCATCTGTTGCTTTGCTTGGGTATTTCTAGCAGGGTGTTCTAAGAACAATGCTGGATTACCTAAGCAGGTATATCATGATTTGACCGGATACTACAATGGACTCTTTAATGCAGAATTACTGCTCGAAGAAAAAATTGATGCAACTCGTCAAAACTATGAATTAAAGTACAACGAGCGCTTGTCCGTTTATCCTGAAGGTCCAATAGTTCCCGGCCAAATGCGTTGCGAAGATGTTATTGAAAAAGCCCAAGCGCTGATTCAAAAACAAAATCGCGAAAAGATGGATCGCGAAATCAGCAACCAAACTGATGATGCATGGTTGTTGGTAGGAAAAGCTTTTCTCTACGAAGGCAATTTTGAGTCAGCCATAGATGCCTTTCGGTATGTTACCACTTTCTACGAAGAAGGAGTCGATGCACGATCTAATGAAAGGCGGCGAAAACAAAATTCAAATTCCAAACGACGACAAAGGGAAAGAGATGAGGAAAAGGAACGATTTGAAGAGTTAAAAGAGGGTAAGGATATTCGCCCAAAAGCCAAACTTTTTGTTCACGAATATGCGAGAAGCGAGGCCTTAACATTAATGCTGAGAGCCTATGTCGAAAGTGGACAATACGATCTAGCTGAATCCATTCTAACCTTCATTCGTAGTGATCTCAACTTTCTTCAAAACTTAGATTGGGAAATCGATCGAATCGAAGCCGATTTGGCCCTGCGACAAAATGATCTTGAACGAGCTATTCAATCGCTAGAACACTCAACCCAGGGGGCGCCAAAGTTGGAACGAAAAACCATGGAGTTCGTTCTAGGTCAACTCTACCAAGAAACCAATAGAAATCTAGAAGCTAATGCTTGGTTTAGCCAATGCATTAAGAGAAATGGGAACCTAGATATGTTGTTTTATGCACGATTGAACCAAGCAAAAGAAAGCCCGAATAATGAAGCCGACAAACTGCTGGGTAAGTTGTTAAAAGAGAATAAATACCAAGATTTCTTTGGCGAGATTTGGTTTGCGCGAGCGGAGCTAGCCCAAGAAGCAGGTAATCTAGAGAGTGCCACCTTGTATTTTCAAAAAGCATGTCAAGCCGATGGAACAGCAAAAGAGGTTCTGTTTGCATCCTATACTACCTTGGGAGATTTATCGTATGCCCAAAAGGACTATATCCAAGCTTCTGCATATTATGACAGCGCATCAAATCATGCAAACAGGGAGCTGGCTGCAAGTGGAGCATTAGAGATACGAAGACAAAATTTAGCCCAACTCGCTGGCTACCTTGAAACGATCGAAACATTTACCGATCAACAGGAGATTAATGCACTCAGTGACGAAGGGCTCTATACGCTAGCCAAAGAACAAATAGAAGAAGAAGACCGCCTTATTCAAGAAGCACAAGCTCGACAGGAACGGTTAAACGCATTGTCGGCCCCATCGGATGGAGGTTCTGGATTTTACTTTAATAGCGTTGAAGCTATGAAACAAGGCCAAGTGTTGTTTGCAAGCATATGGGGCGACCGTCCTTTGGAAGATAATTGGCGGCGTTCGGATAAGCTCAGTTTCGCTGAGGTAAACCCTGTTGAAACACTGTCTGAAGAAGACCAATTAGAACAACGTATCCAAGAACGCGTGGAGGCGATGAGAGAGGCCTCAAATAAGAGCGAAGAGGATATGAAGGCAATTTATGAAGCATTTTATGGCGCCGGATTCATCTTTAGAGTAAACCTTCGCGAGCTTAGCTATGCTAAAGAAAAATTTGAACAGTTAGTAGTTCTTTTGGAACCGAAAGAGACTACCTATCGCCCCAACACGCTCTATAACCTATATCTAATTGCACAAGAGGAAGGAGACTCAACAAAAATACTGACGATACAATCTGATTTTCTTAAAGAGTATGGCCAAGCCGAGTATGACGATATGTTTGGCAGAAAGACAGATACCGCAACAAATGAAATGGATGCATTAATGAGGTCTGCAGAGATTTACTATGACAGCCTCTACCAACGCTACTTAATCGATTCGCTTGATGGTCTCCATCATGCAATAGATCTCGCTGGTGCCCGATTTAATCCCAATCCGATACAAGCAAAATTTGATCTACTTCGAGCTATGATTTATGCCAAGCAAGCGAATCATGAGTTTTTTGTTAATACCTTGACCAGTATTCTAAAAGACTATAAAGGGAGTGAAGAAAGTCTTTATGCCTATGAACTCCTAGATCAACTGGGACTAGCTCCAGAGCAAAGCAGCTCTTCCCTACCCTTCCCTAAATCGGATAAAATGGAATCGGGTGGATTGATTGACGAGCGTAACTCAGAAAATATAGACCAAATAAACAGCACAGAAGACGGAAGAGTAAAAATGACTATCGGAAACAAGTCATTTAACCTTGGAAAAGAAGAAAATGATTCTGAAGAAAATTCAAGCGACCCTAATGAAAAAGAGTAAACTCAAAGAGTTGTTGACCAATCTTTGGGTACAGTGGAAGGCTATACCCGTCCTTCGGTTTTTTCATCCCATACTGCTGGCTGTTATCGCATTTGTCTGGTTATCACTAGCCATTGGAATACGAATAACCAAATCAACCTACAACATGGTAAAAGAGGGTGAATTTGGGCCCCTTCCAAGCTATGAAGAGCTCGAAAACCCTGAGGTCATTCGAGCAAGTGAGATCTATAGTCGTAACAATGTAAGTTTAGGAAAATACTATTCTGAAAACCGTTCGGATGTAACCTTTCACGACCTACCTCAACACCTTGTTCACGCTTTGCTAGCCACAGAAGATGCGCGATTTATTGAACACCCCGGCATCGACTTTAAGGCAACTTCTCGAGCTATTGTTTTCCTAGGAAAACGTGGAGGGGGTAGTACCATTACACAGCAACTTGCTAAAAACTTATATAAAACAAGAAAAAATACAGCAGCACCCACGGATTGGGAAGAATGGACTGAAAACAAACCGCTTGTTGACAAGGGCTTCGACAAATTAAAGGAATATGTAATCTCAAGCCAATTAGAACAACGCTACTCGAAAGAAGAAATCTTAACGCTCTATTTAAACACCGTTGAATTCAGCAGCAACTCTTTTGGAATCAAAGCGGCGGCCCAGACCTATTTCGGCGTCGAGCCAAAAGATTTACGACTTGAGCAAGCGGCCACATTGATTGGGATGCTAAAAGCACCTACTCAATACAATCCACAGATCAATCCAGAGGCTTCGATAGAGCGAAGAAATACAGTGATCGATCAGATGTCAAAGTATGATTACCTCAGCGAAGCAGAACATCAATATTACAGAAATCAACCGCTAGGTTTAAATGTAAAAGGGTCCGGTATCACTTCAGGTGAAGCCCTTTACTTTCGAGAGCAAGTTCGATT
>PKDX01000001.1 GCA_002862745.1 Bacteroidota bacterium
CGCTCAGCAAACTCGTTTAAATCCACATAAAAGTCTCCACCAAGTAAGTCATCAAGGACTTTGTAGTTTCTTGTGTCTTGGTATTGAAGAATCAATCCGCCTTGAAACAGGGTGTGCTCTCCGATGCTTGTGTAATATCGAGTGGCAAGATTTGCTCGTTGAACGTCCATCACCTGCTCCTCGATTACATAACGAGACGCAATGCCTGTGGTAGTGCTTCCATCAGGTAAAGTATAGGTTTGCGCGTTTGCAGGATCGGTATTGACTTGATAAAAACGATCCCAATCTAACTGTAGTTCGTCAGGATTGTTTTGAAAGAATGTTTGAAGTCTATCAAACTGATAGGGATCGTTGTAGTAATAGGTTGGTAGGTATCTGTAGTAATCCGGTCTTGGATCTGAAGCATTGTACCAATCCATTCGCGTATTGCTCTCCTTTCCTCCTTGGTACATCGCCGTGGTAATAAGCGAAGATTGCGGACTAAACTTAAGCTCATGGGTGAGGGCTACGACAGGTTGGATACGAGTATTAACTCTAGAGTTTCTCTTTTCTCCATTTTGCCATCCCCAATTCGGGTTGTAAAAGTTGCTTCCTGCCAAATCGTAGGCCTCCTGAGTCGTAGGCATCATCTTTCCCCTGCGCGTAGGGCTTCCGAATGCTGTCATCGCAAGACGGTGGCGAAGGTTAAACTTCTTTTCAACGCCTACAAAAGCGGCATATCCTTCATAGAATGTGCCCTCAACATAGCCCTCATTTCCGAGGCGAGTGCTCAAACAAAAGCTTGCAGCCCATCCTTTTTTATCAAAACCAGATGACCACGCTGCCATAAGTCTATGATCGTAGCTTCGATTGGAATTCATATATGAAGCTTGAATTCCGGTTCGTTGGTTTCCCGCGCGCACATCGAAGTACGTATTTCCTGCAGTCGCAGAGAAGGCGAAGGTTGCTGGAGCAAGACCTTGTGTACCGTAGCTGCGTCCATTAAATACAGAGTTTAATCCACCCCAAACCCACCATTGGGCTCTACCTGTAATGAGGTCGTTCATAGGAACACCCATCAACATATTCTGCGTGTATTCCATGTCAAGACCCCGTCGACGAAACCAAGCTTCTCCTCCTAAGCCAAATCGAGCAACGTCTCCATAAATGTCTCGCCAATCGTTTAATAAACTCGGCGCAAAATCAACAACTTCGGATTGAAGTTCCTGTAATTCGTAGAGATTGGATCCGGTATCCGATTCAATGGTAATGGTATTGACGGTTTGTGCATTGAGCACCGACACCATGCTGCAGATAAGTATACTGAGCCAGGAGCGACAAATCATGGTTTTCATGCCTTAAATATAATCCTTGTCAAGCACTATTTTTTTACATATTGTGTCAAGTTGGTCTACTTTTTGCCTTCCCCTATTCGTATTGGTTAATTCGCTGAGAACTTACCTATATTTAACCTGTTAAGAAACCCTATGAAATACTCACTCATACCTGCTATTTTCTTTGTTTTAGTCTCTGCACAATTACTGGCCCAGCAAGAATATCAAGTGGTCACGGTAGGCTTTTACAATGTCGAAAACTTATTTACCCCCCAAGATGAAGTTGATGTTATCGTGGTGGAGGATATGATTAAAGGCGATCGAAGCTCAACCCTGGTTCTTCCCAAGACTCCGGAGCTCGAGGAAAAAATGCGTAGCCAAGAGTATTACAGTCTATCGTCTTCTGATTGGTCAACGATTCCTTATGATACCATTTATCGAGACACAAAGGATAGTGATAACACGCCAGATGGAGATCGAAAGTATGATGAGACGGTCTATCGCGATAAACTGGATAAGT
The DNA here is from genome assembly GCA_002862745.1 of Bacteroidota bacterium. Lineage (GTDB taxonomy): Bacteria > Bacteroidota > Bacteroidia > Chitinophagales > UBA8649 > UBA8649. The sequence continues at coordinate 1,834 of PKDX01000001.1, forward strand.
TGAGTTATGCTTTGGGCCAAATGAAAACGGATATGGCGCCGGATGGACCTGCGATTATCGGTATTGCGGAAATTGAAAATCGTGAAGTGTTAGAAGATTTAGCTGAGGTGATTAGTTCAGAAACAAGACAGTATGGTGTAGTGCACTACGATTGCTTATATAGCCGGGGTGTCGATGTGGGCTTTCTTTATGATTCAACCTTGTTTACACCGATTTCAAGTCAGTCGGTGTTTGTGCCACTTGATCGACATGAAACCAAGGATAAGGGACGTGTACTAACACGAGACATACTAGTCTTAGAAGGAGATTTACTTGGAGAGCGTGTCCATATTTTAGTAAATCACTGGCCATCTCGAAGTGGGGGACAGGCTCGATCTAATCGTCTTCGAGTAGGAGCTGCTGAGGTTTGTCGAAAAGTGGTGGATGAGATTTTAGAAGGCGACCCTGACGCGAAAATTATCATCATGGGGGATTTAAACGATGACCCTGTGGATGAAAGCGTAGTAGATGCCTTAGGGGCTACAGGCGATCGTGATGCCGTGGTTGATTTATACAACCCTTGGGTTGATGATTATAAAAATGGCCGAGGAACGCTTGCTTATGGTGGCTCTTGGAATCTTTTTGATCAGATCATAGTCTCAAAGAGTTTACTCGAAGATGACACGAAGGGTTGGATGTTCTACAAAGAAGCGCGCACTTTTGACGCGCAGATGCTTGTGCAAGAGGGAACCTACAAAGGAGGGCCATTTAGAAGCTATGCTTGGAATAACTACATAGGAGGATACAGCGATCACCTTCCTGTTATGGTTTACCTAGTTCGCCCAGTGAAATAAGTTGATATGAAGAAATTACTTGGAATTTTTACTGCCGTTGTTTGCATAAGCTCAACGCTGTACGCCCAGCCAGGCCCACCACCAGCCTCAACCACAATCAATGCATTTAGTATTGAATCGTGGCAGTTTAGCATCTCATGGCAGCCTTTTAATGAAGCAGATGGATATGTTGTTGTTCGCTCTAATTCGGCCATTACCGCAGAACCTGTAGATGGTGTTACTTATGATGCGGGAACGCCTTTGGGCCAGGCAAAAGTGATGTATGTTGGGAATGCCTCAGGGTGCGTTATTCGTGAAGTTGTAGCCGACCAGGAATACTTCCTAAAAATCTATCCATACAAGGATCAAAATGGCTTGCCAAACTATTTTACAGATACGGTGTATCTGGGTAATGTGATCTCCGGTGATGGGAGTCCTGGTGATTATTACGATGCCATTGATGATGGATCTTCATCCTTTGTGATGGATTTGACAGCCCTGCTAAGTAACCATTCGACGTTGGGTTATTTTCCATTTACTTCAGATTATGCAGATGTGTTTCTTCAAAGAGATACAACAGGAATTGATAAGGTCATTAATTGTCAGTACAGCAACGAGTTAATCTTCTTTGATGAAGACTTCAGCGATGCAGGAACAGGCTACAATAGAGAACACCGTATGCCAAGATCATGGATGAATTTCAATAATTTTTCATCCTCTGAAATGCAAAATTCAGCAGAAGGAGCCGATTATCATGGACTTGCTGTCATTAAAGGAGATGTGAACTCCTCACGTTTAAACTATGCCTATGGAGAAGTGACGGGTAATCCTTGGTCGGGTAGTTACATCGACTACACCAAAGGACAGGACTCCCGCGGAATCACAGTAGCTGAACCACGAGATGATCGCAAAGGGGATTGTGCACGAGCACTGATGTATATGATGGTAACCTACAACGGAAAGTATAGCCGAAACTGGGGGATGGATAATTTGATTTCAAGGGCTTCTGATCAGGAGTTAAGCGTATTGCTTCAATGGCATGCACAAGATCCGCCGGATGCTTTTGAGATCGCTCGAAATGATTTTATAGCTTCTATTCAAGGAAGCCGAAACCCGTTTGTTGATTTTCCGGAATGGGTGGATTGCATTGATTTTTCCAACGTATCTATGAAGACGGAATGTATTGATCCTTCGACCTCTATTGATGCGGTGTCAGGTGATCTAATGATTCCGAATCCCATTTATGATAACCACATTATGCTTCCAAGTTCCGTGGACAATTGGCAAATACTTAATGCAAATGGTCAGACGGTTCTCAAGGGCAAAGATGTCTACATTCAGTTAACGGAGCTTGCTGCAGGATTGTATCAGCTGGTTACACAACAGGACGGTCAGGTCGCCTCAAAAGCCATTTTGATTCCTTAGGAAGTAGTTCTCTTTGCAATTTATCGTAATGAAAAACGAGTAATGTCTTGAGACCCGCTTAATGTGCTACGGACTATATAATTGCCTCTTGGCCAGTGGTCTACCTCTAAGTATAGGTGATCTTGATTATCTACAGATTTTTCAAGGACTACTTTGCCGAGTAAATCGGTAATGAGTAACTCACCAGTGAATGGCCTGTTCCAACGAATTCGAGTGTACATTGAAGCGGGATTAGGCATGACAGTAGCATTTATGGTGTGCTCAGAAAGATCATCGGGAATAAGATCAAGTGATAAAGTCGTTCTGCACCCAGAGCTTTTTTCCTCTACTTCCACTGAGATTTCATTTGATGAAATGTTGTTTAACCCTATCGTTCTTCCATTAAGTCCGTTATTCCATTGAAATCTATAATTCTCAGGTGTTTCAATAGCCACTTCTACCTGACCTTGAGTTTGATCTATGGCTAAGGATGCATTAATGCCATTGGTTCGATAATCGTTAAAAAACTTTCGTGTTGCAAGAACCGCTGGAAGTACACATCCATTGTGATCGAGCATGCCAAAGTCCAATGATTGAATGGATTGAGCCCCATTCGCTCGCCAGGCAGAATCAGCAACAACGCTGTTTAAGTAAGTTACTTGATCATCCCCTTCACAATAATGTAAACTAACAGGTACATCAGGAGCCCATTCTAAAAGAGAATTCTCTCGAAGGCTCATTCTTAAAGGATGATTTGGATTGACCTTGTAATCCTCCAATTCCTCGATTTGCAGCACAAGATTGGGTGTGTCAGGGCATTGACTGTTGATATATCCAATGCTTCGGTTGCCATAGAACAGCGTGGGCATAAGGGAATCATACGGCTCCACAAAAATGTCTTGGAAGCTATAATCAGCAAAGCGATCAGGATACATTTCCATATAGCTCAAAATGATATATCCGACATATCCAGGCGTGGGATAGGGGGCATCCCTTGTCAGATATACCGATTGAACGCCGTCCATGTCATAGGCTCCGGACATTGGTGCCGCACAACTTACTGTAAACTCATCTGCATAACTTTCTTGCATATATTTTAAGGATGCCATAGTAGAAAATCCTCCTTGTGAGTATCCTGTCAACATGATTTCATGCCCAAGGTTAAGCTCAACTTCATTGGAATTAATCTCTCGTATTGCTCGCGCAAGATTTATGGAACTATGTGCTTGAGAAAAGGCATGCTGATAGGGATGAATTCTGATATTAGAGGTACCTAGTCCAATGTAATCTGGCGCTCCCACAACATATCCTTCTCCAGCTAGAAGCATGCAAATCAAACCTTCTCCACCGTAAGGACTTGTCGAAGGATTGTTGAAGTCGGCGGCTTGGGTGCCATGATGATACAACAAGAGAGGAGCCTGGCATTTGGGATGAATAGGCCGGGCAAGTAAACCAGAAACTTCTGTCAGAGAATCTTTGTATTCGCATAGATAGAGCACTTGATAGAGCTCCACTCCGTAATCAATATTCATAAACTCTTCAGGAATCCCCTGGTCAGTTAAAAATTCTAAGACTTCTTGGCGGCTAAAGCTATCGATTCGATTCATTGAAACGAATCGGTCTTGTCCATAGGATAGGAAAAAGGAAAGAAGCCCTGTAAAGATTAACAGAGACTTTAGATTAGGGATTTTCATATTAATTAATATACAGCTTTCTGTGCCGCGAGAAGAGTATTTTGAAGTAGAGAAACAACGGTCATCGGGCCTACGCCTCCAGGTACTGGAGTAATCCAGCTGCATTGTTCTTGAACATTGTCAAAGTGAACATCACCTACAAGACGAAAGCCACGCTTCATAATGCTATCCTCGATCCGTGTTATACCCACATCAATAACTACGGCACCTTCTTTTACATGCTGTTTGTCGATGAACTCCGCTTTTCCCAAGGCGACAATGAGAATATCTGCAGCCTTTGTGTGTTGCTCAAGGTCTTGCGTTCTGGAATGGCATAGAGTAACTGTGCAATTACCAACCTTCGCAGAGCGAGACATCAAAATAGACATCGGCCTTCCTACGATATTGCTTCGCCCTACGACTACACAGTGCTTTCCACTGGTTTCAATTTCATTCCTTTCGAGTAGGGTGATAATACCCATGGGGGTAGCTGGCAGGTAACTTGGTAAATTCAGCGTCATACGACCGATATTGATGGGATGAAAACCATCTACATCTTTTGCTGGATCAATGGCCTGTAAGACTCGGTTGCTATTGATATGGTTGGGTAGGGGGAGTTGGACAATAAAGCCGTCAATAGAATGATCTTTATTGAGCTTTTGTACTTCACCTAATAAGGCATCTTCTGTTATGTCCTGATCAAATCGTAAGACGGTGGAATTCATACCGACATATTCACAGGCTTTAATCTTGTGATTGACATAGGTCCGACTCGCTCCATCATCTCCTACAAGAATTGCGGCAAGGTGCGGAGGACGTCCATTGGGGAAGGTTGTTTGAGCGACGGTTTCTTTGATTTCATCTTTGATTTGTTGGCTAAGTAGTTTGCCATTGAGTAACTGAGTCATTGGGGTTATTTTTTGCTACGCATTTTGAGATAGGGGAATAGGATTTGGCCAAACTCACGCCGTATGTCCGCCTCAACTCGATCGATTTTCAGTTTTCGGCAGGCCAGGTCCAGCGCTTTGAATTTAGCAGCCATCATTTTTCGATATTCTTCCTTAATATCATGGGGTTGTACTTTGACCATTTGGCCTGTTTCCATATCAATCATGCGCAAGGGACGATTGGGGAATTTAAAGTCCATTTCATATTCGCTATCCATAATGTGGTAGAGTATGACTTCGTGCTTTTTGAAGGTTAAATGGCGCAAGGCTTCAATAAGCTCTTCGCTATTTTCTTCAGCTAATCCATCCGTTAAGAGGACAATTAGTGATCGATTAGGGAGTTGTTCTGCGAGCACATGGAGATTGCTCGAGAGTTTTGTTCCCCCATACTCCGATTCACCTTGAATGAGCTGCTCTAGGTTGTGATAGATTCTTGCGATGTTGGCGCGATTACTCGTCGCTGGAATCCATTCTTCGATGTTATCGGCTAATAGTGTGAGTCCCACGGCATCCCGCTGTTTTTGCATCATTTCCATAAGCGCTGCCGCTGAGACAGCTGAAAAATGCATTTTGTTTGTGCGGTGTTCACCCTTGGGGAAAAACATGGAATTTGAAACGTCCAAGACCAATTGACAACGCAAATTAGTCTCCTCCTCGTAGCGTTTGACATACATTCTATCAGTTCGCGCAAAGACCTTCCAATCTAAGTGCTTGATGGATTCTCCTGGGTTGTATAAGCGGTGTTCGGCAAATTCTACTGAATATCCATGAAAGGGGCTTTTATGCAAGCCCACCATAAACCCTTCGACCACTTGTTTGGCAAGAAATTCCAAGTTGTCAAACTGACGAACTTCCTTTAATGAACGAAGGTATTGAGACATGATGACAAGGTAAGAAGTTTGGCTGTTTTGTGAGGGCTTTTTGCGTTTTTGACATGTTGAAAAAATATCCCTTACTTTTCATGTATGTGTTACGATGTTGCCGCTCACACGTTGTCTCAAATCAAGTATGCCAAGTATAGACATGGCGATGCCTCTGATACAACGAATTTACAAGAGGTTCTGTCTACGCTTATGCCTACGTTGCCCAAGGCTTATCATGTTAGTGGCTTTGCCCATCCACGGCTGTTGAGTTTTGCCAAAGGCAGTAGTGCGTCAGCGCCATGGTCAGTAGAAGGGCTAGAATGGGGATTGATTCCCTTTTGGGTCAAGGATGGGCCACAGGCTGCCGTAATCGCAAATAAGACGCTCAATGCAAGAGTAGAAACCCTTTTAGAAAAGCCTTCTTTTCGGGCTGCTGCTCGATACAGACGTTGTTTGATTTATGTGGATGGCTTTTTTGAACACCAGCACCGAAAGGGCAAGCGCTTTCCATTTTTTATCCGTCAAAAGGAAAGCGAGGTGATGTGTCTTGCGGGTGTTTATGAAGATTGGACGGATCAGTTGACCGGTGAGATTAAGCGAACGTGTTCCATCGTTACGACCAAAGGTCACGGTGAAATGGTATCAATTCATAACAACCCCAAACTTCCGGAGCCCCGCATGCCTTTAATCCTAAGCCGGGAAAGTCAAGAGGAGTGGTTGACACTTGAAAATCAAGGATCCATTCTCGAGAAGCAATTTAGACATCTAGCTGAAGAGGTAAAAGATGTCTCTCTTCTCGCTCATGAAGTGAGGCCTATTCGTGGAAAGTTAGCCTCGGCAAACAACGAAGAGGCATGGAAGCCTATTCCGACCCAATCCTCATTGTTCTAGTATGTTGGCCTCGGAGTATGCGCTAAAAACTCGCTATACCTTGACATTGTCAAATGTAAGTTTGATCTTCCCCGAAGGGAGGCGGGATGTGGTGGGCCTATTTATCCCCCTTAGGCGGCTCCGAAATCGAATTACGCATCGAAGTATCCGCTTGGATATTCTGTAATCGGTAATAGTCCATAACGCCAAGATTACCACTGCGGAAAGCTTCTGCTAACGCTCGGGGCACTTCCGCTTCTGCTTCGATAACTTTTGCGCGCATTTCTTGTGCTTTAGCTAACATTTCCTGCTCTATTGCAATCGCCATGGCTCGACGCTCCTCTGCTTTCGCTTGGGCAATATTTTTGTCTGCATCAGCTTGATCGATTTGCAGTTCTGCACCAATATTCTTTCCTATATCCACGTCGGCAATATCAATGGATAGGATTTCAAATGCCGTACCGGAGTCTAGTCCTTTCTCCAATACCAATCGAGAAATGGTATCAGGATTTTCAAGCACTTCTTTGTGGGAATTGGCTGAACCAATGGATGTAACAATTCCTTCCCCTACACGCGCTAAGATGGTCTCTTCACCAGCCCCACCTACAAGCTGTCGGATGTTCGCACGAACGGTAACTCTTGCTTTACCAATCAATTGAATTCCGTCCTTGGCAACGGCAGTAACCGGCGGTGATTCAATAACCCTTGGGTTAACTGAAAGTTGAACTGCCTCTAAGACATCACGACCTGCAAGATCAATAGCTGTGGCATCATTAAAGGATAACTCAATGTTAGCCTTGTCTGCAGAAATCAATGCATTGATGACTTTAGCTACATTTCCACCTGCAAGGAAGTGGGCTTCTAATAAATCTCTTTCAACGGCAACCCCTGCTTTGGTAGCCGTAATCATGGCGTTGACAATGGTGGATGGCGGAACTTTTCTCAATCGCATAGCAAAGAGCGCGGCAATACCTACCCGTACTCCGGAGAAAAGTGCGGTTATCCATAGCCCAATCGGAATAAAATAAAAGAACAATACCAAAAAGAGTATTGACAAACCGACTGAAACAAAGAGTAAAATTGAAGGATCCATAGGGTATAAAGTTTACGTATAAAAATAGCTCTATTCTTGAACTATTTGGACAATTAATTTTTGATGTTGTATTTCGACTACCGTCACATCGGCACCCGACTGAATATAGCCATTTTGAGCTTGGGCTTCGAAGCGATTTCCATTGATTTTAATGGTTCCGTTTGGTCGCAGTGCGCTAATTGCGGTCCCCGTGTTACCCAGCTGAATTTCCTCGAAATGTTCTTGTTCATTTACCCTTCCTTTGATTTCCTTTTCAACGAGTGATAGGGATTTGCTTTGTGCCATTTTCTTCCCTAAAAAAAACATAAGTATAGATAGCCCAACAGAAGAAAGCAGGGCGACATTACCCAACCATGCCGGTTCGTTGGTATAGGCAAAGTATAGGGCGGCTAAAATAGCGCCCGCTCCTGCCACGCCGAAAATGGTCGTTCCAGGAATCAAAAAGATTTCAATCATTATGAAGAAAACGCCCAGCGCAATGGTAAAGAGTACGAGTCCGGTAATCATTCTTCTATAATACGCGTTTTCTTTGAAATGTTAGCGTCCTATTGAGGTTTACGTACCCAAGTAATCGTACTTGTATATCCGTTACTCGATGACGTTAAAATCAAGTGGTGGTCATTACATTGTTGGATAACCGATGTGTCGTAGGCCGGAGATTCGAAAACAAAGGATCCTTTCGTTTCAAACAGGGAATCTATTCGAACTACAAGTAGTGAGTCTTCGACTAGAGACCAAGAGCCTCTTTGTTCAATTCCTGCTGTGTTGCGGATGATAGTGCCATCCGCATTCCAGCGACATTTCATATCGATGTTTTGTTCGCCAAACACTGGATTATCTACGCTATCAACTGTAGTGCTGAACATATCAAACTCCCCGACAACACAGGCTAAATCGTTTTGCGAAGAAAGCTTACCTATCCCTTGCTCTGGTTTTTTTTCCTTTGAATTTGACGTGCATTGGAACATTAGCATAAGCCCAACGAGGCATAAGCAGCAAAGGATTGTATTTTTAATTTGCATCATGATTGAATTATGGACCATAGGGAAACCGAAATTTACCTTTATAAACGAAGGTGAGCAAGAATTCGTTCGAAGAATTCGTCATTATTCAAAGTTTTCTTTTGAATCCATAGAGGTAAAGTTGTCTTCTCGAAAAAACATGTCATCTTCTGATGTGAAGCTTGCGGAGTCCGAAGCGATTCTCAAACGCCTTGGAGACAAGAAAACGTTAATTCTTCTTGATGAGCGAGGAAAGCGATATAATTCCATCTCTTTTGCAAAAAAACTTGAGCACTGGCAGGTGAATGCACGGGATGGTATCGTCTTCTTGGTTGGAGGTGCATATGGTTTTGATGAGTTGCTTTACGCAAGAGCTCAGGACAAGGTGTCGCTCTCCGATATGACCTTTAGCCACCAACTCATTCGGCTTATCTTTTTAGAGCAATTATATCGTGCACACACCATCTTGCGAGGAGAGAAATACCATAATCCTTAGCCCAGAGGCAATCTTTTCTTTCGGACAGGGTTATTGAAGTCTCCGATGTCTTTGAAGCCAAAGTGGAAATCAAGTAGAATGGTAAATCCGTTATAAAGGTTTCTTTAACTGATCAAGCGTTTAAATGGAAAGAACTTGATCTAAATCCTCTAAACTCTCTAAAATATAATCTGGATTCACTTCGAGAAGTTCTTCTTTAGTTTGTGCCCCAGAAAGAACACCAACAGTGATTCCGCAAGAAGCATTTTTCCCTTCTAAAATATCAATCTGTGTGTCTCCTGCTTTGAGAATTTTGCTTGGATCCTGAATTCCTAAATGCTGCATGGCAAACAAAATCATATCAGGATTTGGTCTTCCTCGAGCTACATCATTTGAGCAAACCAACAAATCATATTCATTTTGATGTTCCCATCCAAGCTTTTCTAACAACTTAGTTGCAGTTTTTTTATCATAACCTGTATTGAAAACGATGGTATAGTTTTTTTTCAGATTATGAAGTGTCGATTCACTTATGAATGATTTTACATCGGCACTTTCATAAGCAGTGGCTAAACTTTTTTTAAAACTTTGGAAAAGTAAATCTGCATCTAAGCTAACCTGTTTAACATCTATCAAATCTTGAAACGCCGTTTTCTTTTCTTTTCCTGCTCCATGAGTTAAAACGTCTTCAAAAGACAGGTTCATTCCGTGATTAAGGCAAGTTTGGTACATGGTTTTATACACAATGTTGTCTTCATTCACCACGGTTCCCGCCATATCAAAGATGAGAACCTCTAGTTGGGTTTTTATTGTTTCCATAGCTTTTGAGTTTGTTCATACGTAAACCCTGCACTTGCTGTCATACCTTTTCCACCAATACCATTATATATATGAATGTTATCTGTAAGGTGATTTATGTAAACATCAGCGGTTTGGCATTGAACATAAGAACCTGACCAATAATTTTGGATTATAATTTCGGGAAGATCAAAAATCTTTTGAGTTTCGTCAATTACAAATCGATTGATATCCATGTTTTGATTAAAATCAAGTTGATCTCTTTCTTTTACAGAGGCATATTCATGAGAGTCGCCTAATATGAGGGAACCGTCGTTTGCCTGTTTTAACAAAATATGAATACCATATTTTTTCCAAAATGAGTTTTGTGGGGCAGCTTTTTTAATTTGATCAAAGGATGGGCATTCTGAAAAAGCTTCATATCTCTTGATGGTTTCTCCCGTCAAAATAGACCCTTTAATGGTTTTATTTTTTACGGGTTTTGTTTGAATCATTTGAATTTTTGCTAATACTAATTCGCTCTGTTCAAAAAGATGCGGAAAGAGGGTCTGGAATTCATTTCCAGAACAAAGAATAAATTGATTACAAAAGATGGATTCATTTGTATTGGTGCGCAATTCAACGTTTGAACTACCTTCATCAACCTGTTGGACTGTAATTCCTAAACGCAATGTAAAGGTTGAAAAACTCTTGACCATATGCTTTTGTAAGGCATGAATCATCAAAAGAGGTTCAACCGTAACCTCTTCAGGATAGTATAGACCTGCTCTAACATAGTTGGGATTAAGAACAGGTTGCATGGTTAAACAAGATTCTTTATTGAGCAGTTGGGAAGTATAGCCTTCCTCAAGGTTGATCTGATACAACTCCTCTAAGAGGGCTTCTTCTTCATCATTAGACGCCACATAAAGTGAGCCAAAGGCCCGCACACTTAGATCGGTCTCTTGCTGTATAGACTTATAAAATTCGAGGCTTTTTCTGCCTAACTTACGCCAATCCTTTGATAAACCAGACGGCACAATTTGACCAAAATTACGCACTGTTGCCTGCCTGGCTTTGGTGTCTCTCTCGCACAACACTACTTTGTAACCAAGTTGCAAAAGATGATACGCAAAGAAAGTTCCCATCACACCACCTCCCGCAATGCAAAAATCATAGGTGTTTCTCATCAGAAAGAATTTTGTTTTGTTTTCTAGATAGGGTTATCCATGTTGTTGCGGTGAAGAGTATTCCACCAATAGCCAACAGAGTGAATATTTTTTGAAAAAAAGGGACCCACAATATGTTGGAAAACATGAGTCCTTTAGTTAACATCAAACTCACCGAGCCAAAATAGCCAAAGGCGTCTGCAATCATTACAAAAAAACCGATGTTTCCAGATATTTTGAACGTAGCAATAATTCTTTCAAAGAAGATTCCGTTTAAAGGGAGATAGGACGAAAACAAAAACAACCCTGTGCCCACAATCCACCAATAAGAAGAAAGTATCCCAAATTTGAAAAGGAAATTACAAACCAAGAGTAACACCATGCTTATCAGAAATAGGGAGAGATAATTGTTAAGTGCTAAACGATTTTTTTTAATGCTTCCAATGGAAAACATAACAATCATCGTAATGATGGCTATAGGTATTTCAGTTGTTGTAAATATAGCGGCCGAGGTTAAGTTAAGTTCTTGGGCTACCTCTATCATGTAATTATCCCGTAAATCTCTCACAACGGTTAATAGGACATAAAAACATATCATGGCAAGAATGGGAGTAAGAAATGCATTTAATACAGAAGCACGGTCCTGTTTATTCATCTTTATTCGCAAGCTTTTATCCTGAATTTCATCTGCTGAGGGAGGATCCACTTTTTCTAAAAGATTCACAAAAAAGATAAAAGGAAGTATAAATAGAAGACCAACACAAAAGGGCATCCAGAATTCTTCCACGCCCTGATTTAAAAAATGCATTCCAACAGACTTCAATATCCCGGATGCCACAATAATACTTACACTTAAAAATGCGCCTACAAATTCCGTGTAGTGGTGACCTTCTAGATAGGAAAAAACGATTCCCCAAATCAAACCAAGTGGTAAACCGTTAACAAAAATGGCTAGAGGCTTAAACTCGATAGGCATAAAACCAAAGCCCAAAAGGCCCAACAGGGCTATTCCAATCAGGACTAGCAGCGTGATGTTTCTCCTTTTTTGTTCTAAGCCCGATACAAAACGTATTCCCCAAAATTTGGAAAGGGTGTATCCCAAAACTTGCGCTATAATAAAAGTTGTTTTGTAATCTAATCCAAAAAAAGCATCGGCAGACTCGTAAGAACCAGCGACAAAAGGTTTCCGGAAAGCATACATACAGAAGTAGGCCCCAAATGAACCTGCCATAGCCAAAATAGGGTTTGTGAATTTCTTATTGAGTTCCAATGGAAGTTGTTGTTTGTTGTTAGCCTTTGAAAATTACCCAAAAAGCTAAATAAATCTTGCCATATTGGCGTTAAGTTTAGTAGCAGGAATTGCAATGCTTTTTTTAGAATCCTTAAAGAGTTAAGTGATTTGTCAAGAAGGCAATCCATGTGATTGAAGCTCCATTATCATGAATCCCTGGACTGTCAGCATATAATCTTTTTTCAGCCTTAATTAGTTTCATTAAACCCAAGATCTTGTTACACTACGTTACAAGTTTGTTAGCCCGCTTGCTTGTTTACTCTAGATATGATCGATAAATTGATGGAATAGCCACTGGCTAAACGATACTTTAACGATATTTACTCCATGACGAAAATACTTGATTTACGTTCAGATACGGTTACGCGTCCCACACGTGCTATGCTGGAGGCTATGATGAAGGCACCAGTAGGTGATGATGTTTTTCATGAGGACCCCACCATTAAAGCGCTGGAAGCAGAGTGCGCCAGTCTCTTCGGTATGGAGGAAGGCTTATTTTGTCCTAGTGGAACAATGTGTAATCAGATTGCCATAAAGGCACACACTCGACCAATGGATGAGGTCATTTGTGATCATTTAAGCCATATCTATTATTATGAGACGGGTGGGTATGCCTTTAACTCGGGGTGTTCGATTAAACTCATTCAAGGTGATCGTGGACGAGTAACTGCTGAACAAGTTCGAGCCTCGATCCAGCCCGATAATGATTGGCTTCCTATTTCCCGATTAGTGGTAATAGAAAATACATGTAATAAGGGAGGTGGAACCTGTTATGATTATGGCGAAATTGATAGGATTCGCGCGGTATGTGATGAACATGGTTTAGCGCTTCATCTTGATGGTGCCCGAATTTTTAATGCGTTAACAGCCACAGGCTCTTCACCCAAGGTGCTGCACGGTAGATTTGATAGTATATCGGTATGTCTTTCAAAAGGCTTGGGAAGTCCGATTGGTTCGGTGTTACTCGGTAGCAAATCCTTTATAAAATACGCTCGTAAGATCCGTAAGGCCCTTGGCGGCGGAATGCGCCAAGTGGGCTATCTTGGCGCTGCTGGACTCTATGCCTTAGAGCACCATATTGATCGTTTACAAGAAGATCATGATAAGGCGAATCGCATTCAATCTATATTGTCCAATCAAGCTTATATCGACTCGGTAAGTCCAGTGTCTACAAACATTGTGTTAGCTGATGTTGTAGCATCTTATTCAGTACAAAGTGTACTCAATCATTGGAAGGATAAAGGGCTTTTAGCGGTTCCTTTTGGACCTCAAACCATTCGGTTAGTAACACACCTTGATCTTCTAGAGGATGATATGATTTTACTCGAGGAGATTTTGACCTCCACGCCTAAGTAGCATTCTAAAATAAGAAGCTAGTCTTTTTTGTAAGCTTCAATGATGAGATTAGGAGTGTATGAAACTGCAGATGTCCTTCTTCCTGTAGCAAACAATGCCACCTTCATTGTTGCTTTCACCACAATCCATAAGAGCTTCCGAAAAGTGTTTTTTACCGGGCCCTTTACTCGGAGTGAGGAAGGATGTATGTCTACCTTACGGGCACCGCAGGCTAAAAGGAGTTGAATTGCGGAGTGTTTATTTAGGACCACACCATGGGTGAAGTCTCCGAAGGCATAAAAGCTACCAATCGGAGCATCAATATTAGGACTTCGAAGAATAAGTTTTCCGTTTGGATTCAGTCGACTAATCATTTTCTTAAGAAGTTCTACGAGCTCCTCTTTATCGAAGTGTTCAATAAAATCGATGGCAAAAATAACGTCATACCGTTCCTCCCCATCTATAGCTGTATGTACGTCACATAGCTCAACTGGTATACCAAGCTCCTTGGCTCGCTGAACTTGTTCTGAACTTGTGTCTATGGCTCGTACATTCTGGAATTCCTTATGTTGTAGCCAATGGCACAAACTGCCATATCCTGCGCCTAAGTCCAAAATTGATGCCGAGCGATCTTCAGGCAGTAAATGCAACAACTCTTCAGCATAAACCTTTTGATCCCAAGCTAATTTTTCTTTAAGGCTATCAGCTAGGGTGTTTCTTCCAGCTTGCTGCTGAAAGTAGTCTTTGTAAAAGGTGTCTCTGTATGCCATGAGAGGGGAAAGATACAATAGCTGAAAATCTTAAAAAAAAGGCCCTCACAAGGAGGGCCTTAGCTTTGGTTCGGTGCGTCGTAGTTATGTTTTAATGCATTTCGAACTAATCAAACAAATATAGACTCTGGCACTATTGTACCATGAAGCCCGTGTTGAATGTAGTGCTATTCGCATCCAAAGTCAAGATATATTGACCCTTTGTTAGGTTAGATACATCGAAATTGACAAAGCCGTTGCTTATTTGGACCTTTCCGTGCTCAATTTGTTTACCTGCAAGGTCGAGTATTGCAAAGTTTGCTTCTGCGTTGATATCCTCACGTAACATGATGGTGAGTTGACTTGACGCCGGAATAGGGAAGGCTAAGATATCTATTGATTCCACCTGATCGATGCTCGAGGTTGGATTGAGTGAAAAATCTGTATCAAAACGAGGCAGAATCTGATAACCCTCCGTGCGAGGAGCCGATGGATCAAACTGAGACCCAATACCCACAAGGTCAAAGCTTCCTTGTAGCGTAAGGACGTTGTTGAAAATTACATCGCGGTTAGCATCGATGCGGATGTCGTAGGTGTTGCTTCCGTCAGAGGCATTTACGTTAAAGCTAGAGCCTGAGGCAACGTCCCATAATCCTTGTAGACTTAGGTTGTTGATGCGAATTAGTTCTGCTTCTTCAGATTCTCCTAAAGGACCTGTAACTACCGTAGTATCATAGTTGCTGCTAACGCCACCTTGGAATAGGTTGTTTAAGAAGGAAAGTCTTGCAACACCGTTGCCCATGGTGATACGTCCTTCTGCAATCACAGAATCTCCAACCAAAGGCATATACGTAATGGATGAATCGGGTGTGTAGACCCAAATGCTTCCAGTACCATCGGTCATCGAGAATTCAACACCATTACTGCCTTCTCTGAAATCAGGACTTGTAACGACACCTCGCAGAGTATGCGTATTGCCAAAAGAGTCCACATCACCGTTGGCATCAACAGTGGTGACAGCACCAATTGTAGCATCTGGATACGTTACTAAGTTTACACATTGTCCGGCAGGGCTCTCTGTGATATCAATGCTATAGTATGGTTGAAGCTGATATCCTGTATTGTAAGGAGCGTTAAATGTAAATTGACTTACTGTTCCTTGAATGTCAACTGTGTCAGCTGTTGGTGCTGCTGCGGAAAAGAGTTCAGAGTCGGAATCAATTCGAATCACAAAGGACTTCCCTGAGTTATCCGTGGCATCAACATTAAAACCAGAACCTGATGGAGCAGAAGGCCAATCGGTAGGATCAAGAACAAGACAGTTGACACGTATAAACTGTGATTCTACTTCTTCACCAAGTTCTTGATCATATACAGAAGCTGTGATATTTGGTGTTCCAATGCTGTAGACGGTATCCAAGTTGACTACTTGAGTAAGCCCACTATAGAATCCAATTTCCCCGCGTACAACCACTAAATCACCTCGGGATACCGTAAAGCCAAAATCGTTTGGATTACTGAAGACAGAGATTCCACCTGTAGAGTCTTGTATCGAGAAAAGAAGACCGGTGGTTCTAAAGTTTCCACTTCCTACAACACCTCTTAACTCGACGAGCACACCAGAGCTATCTGGTTCGCCCGTGGCACCTGTAGTGTTTACCTGATTAATAAAGTAGGGCGTGTACTGCCCGAAACTGACACCAACGCTCAAGGTTAGTGCGACTAAAAGGGTAGATATAAAATGTTTCATAAGTCTAATTGCCTTAAATATATTAAATGAGTTAGGTGTCCTGTCTATCAGAGGATTATCATATTGTAAACAAAATGCGCTACGCGTGGATAAGTCTACTACATTTGCAATGCAATGCAAGGTTCTTCGATAAAGAGTTATCCTGTGATGGAATCGTTTCTCTCCATACAAGGGGAGGGCGGACACCAAGGCAAAACAGCCCATTTCATTCGATTAGCCGGATGTGATGTGGGATGCCCTTGGTGTGATGTGCCTGAGTCTTGGGAGGTCTCAGATCATGAGACGCGGACCATTCTAGATCTCTCTAAGGAAGTCCAAGAGAGTCCTGCCCCTTTTGTCGTGGTTACGGGGGGAGAACCTGCCATGCATAACCTAACGCATCTAACCGAAGCTATTCACGAGCATAAGCGCAAAAGCCACATTGAAACCTCTGGAGCCTATCCATTAAGTGGTCATTGGGATTGGATTTGTGTATCTCCTAAGCGCTTTAAAAAGCCGCTTGATAGCGTCTTAGTACAGGCTCATGAAATCAAAGTAGTCATAGCCCATCGTAATGACTTGCGCTGGGCGCAAAAATTTGCCGAGGCTGGCAACGAAAGCACGCGCTACTTTCTTCAACCGGAGTGGTCTGTAGTGGATGAAGTAATGCCTCAGATTTTATCCTTTATGAATGAACATCCCAGGTGGGAGTTAAGCCTTCAAATCCATAAATACATCGGACTGCCATGAGGTGTGTTGTCCAGCGAGTATCCTCAGCTGCTGTCCATGTAGAGGGGAAAGCGGTTGGCTCTATTGATCAAGGCCTGCTCGTATTCGTTGGATTTGGCCATCAAGATGACGAGACGGTTATAGAACCTATGCTCAATAAGCTCCTTAAGCTTCGCATTTTTGCTGATGAGGAAGGTAAAATGAAGCATAATGTAGTGGACGTTAACGGGAAAATGCTCCTTGTAAGTCAGTTTACGCTCTATGGGTCGTTAAAAAAGGGACATCGTCCGAGTTTTACTGGGGCATGCCCACCAGAAACAGCCCGATCGTTATACGATGCCTTTCTAGCTAAAGCCGAAGCTATGTACCCCAGTAGGATACAATCGGGAATCTTTGGTGCAGATATGAAGGTGAGTTTGGTAAATGACGGCCCGGTAACCCTATCTTTAGAACTCTAGTAAATCGTTGGATAGTGAAAATCAAATTACTCATACTTGATGTCGATGGCACGATGACCAATGGTCAGATTCATGTAAGTGCTCACGGAGAACTATTTAAGTCCTTTAATGCAAAAGATGGCCATGGTATACGTTCGGCTATGCAAGAAGGGGTAGAGGTTGCTATTATCTCTACGAGTAACAGTAGAGATATTATTGGGGCTCGCATGCAGATGCTCGGTATCTCCCGCTACTATGCTGGTCCGCAAGATAAGCTTGAAGTCTTGGAGTCCTGGATGCAAGAGCTTGACATAGAAAAAGAGTCTATTGCTTTTATAGGCGATGATTTAAATGACAGAACCATTATGGAGTATGTAGGGTTGGCTGCATGTCCTCAGGATGCTGTAGAAGAAATCAAGCTTCTCGTTGATGTAGTACTGAGTAAGAGGGGTGGGGAAGGTTGTGTTAGAGAGTTTATTGATCGATTTATCCTATCAACTGAGGATTAACTCGTTGAGTATTACGCAATGGAGGAGGGCACGCATTCTACTCATCTTCGATCTGTATTGGATAAGAAGGGCCGCAAGCTGACCATGCTCAACCTATGCGGTATTGATTCTTTAGGTAACAAACGATTTAAACTAAAGGGCTTTCTATCGGAGGCAAAGCGACAGGGGAAGACAATGCTCATTTCCGTAGGAGGCAATCGCTCAAATCATCTCCATGCCTTAGCGCATATAGGGAAAGAAATCAACATGAGCACCATTGGGGTCGTTCGAGGGGAGGAGATAGCAACGCCAACATTAGATGACTGTAAAGCCAAAGGAATGGTATTGCACTTTGTTACCCGAAATGAGTTTATTGAGCGGCATTCATCAGACTTTACAGCCTCATGGTTGGAAAGATATCCAGACGCATTTTTTATTCCTGAAGGAGGAAGCGGTTTTTTAGGGACATTGGGCGTTGCTAACATGTTGTCAGGGATCGATTTGTCGATCTACAATCGCGTAGTCCTGCCTGTAGGCAGCGGCGGCACCTATATGGGACTGTTAGATCTTGCAGATGTTAAGTTATGGGGTTATCCTATGGTTCGTGATACCTCACTTAAGGAGCGCATGCAAGACTTTTTGCCAAAGGTCAATTCGTCTGACATACAACTAGATTACGCTGCGGCAGGCAGAGGATTTGCTAAGCTTCGCCCAGAAGACTTGGAGTTTAAAGATTACTTTCTAAAAGAAAAGAACGTCTTACTCGATAAAACATACAATCTAAAACTAGCACGGCACCTATTTCAAGATGAGTCTTGGTCCGGGCATTGGCTTTGGATAAATACGGGTGGTTTACAGGCGGATAGGGAGTGAGAAAGACCGGAAACTCAATTGTTCAGCGGCACATTTTTTGGGGAACATATCTTACCCGCAGGGAGGGGGTGGATTGGGTGCCTAGTCCTCAACACGCAAAATATCAGCCAGCGACAACATATCACTCGCACGGAAGCCTTTCTCCGTTTGGACAACCCGACTACATTCAATGACAGGATCATGTTCATAGAACAGAATAAAGTTGTTTTCTGCAGCTTCTGCTAAGAAAGCCTCCTTTTCTCGGATGGTTTGTAAAGGATCAATATCGTATCCCATGACCCAAGCTAAAGGAATGTGCGTAGGAGACGGCAGCAAATCAGCCATAAACACTAGGGTTTCCTCTCCAATTTCTAGATGCGGGATGAGCATACCGTGGGTGTGACCATCAGCAATGGCAAACCACAACTCAGGAATAATCTCTGTGTCATCGTTGACAAATTTTAGCATGCCACTTTCTTTGATCGGTAAAATATTCTCCTTGAGAAAGGAGGCCCGCTCCCTTGGATTAGGATCAGTAGCCCATTTCCAATGGTTTTCTTCGCTCCAATGAATGGCATTAGGAAAGGTTAACTCCAAATCGCCGTTCGGCCGCTTTTGCACGGCGCCACCGCAATGGTCGAAGTGAAGGTGGGTTAAGACAACATCGGTAATCTCTTCCCTTGTATATCCAGCGCGCGCAATGGAGGCCAATAAATCACCTTCACCATGGGGATCAAAATGCGATCGGAACTTATCACCTTGTTTATTTCCCATTCCAGTGTCAATGAGGATTACTCTTCCGTGGGCTTCAATAAGGAGGCACCGCATTGCCCATGTGCAACGATTCTTTTCGTCAGCAGGTTGATGTCTATTCCAGAGGGCTTTGGGTACAACACCGAACATAGCTCCACCATCGAGTTTGAAATGTCCCGTATCGATAACGTGCAGATTCATTTCGCAAGTTTAGATTTGAGTTGAATCATTTCCATGAGAGCATGCGCACAATCCTCGCCCTTATGGGACTTTCTTTCTACAGAATCATTTCCTCCTGCTCGAGCCCAAGCTTGATCTCTTGAATTGGTGGTAAGCACACCATTAATAATAGGTGTGCCGTATTCTAAGGCGAGTGCGGTAAAATGTTGGAAGACGCTTTGATTGATGTAGGCGTCGTGATCGGTTTGTCCTTTAATCACACAACCCAATGTAATGATTCCATCAAACTTCTCTGCATCAAGCGCCCATTTTGCAACAAGGGGTAATTCATAAGCTCCTGTAACACTATACGTCGTAATGGAGGAAGCTTCTATTCCGTAGCCTTCCTTCAATGTATTGATGACACCGAGATGAAGGGCAGCCGAAATTTCCTTGTAGTATGCGGCTTCTATAATGGCAATTCGCATTGCAGGGGAGAATCTATTGATTACTTGGTGTAGTTCAGAAGACCGTCTATAGAATACTCCGCAATACGTCCACCCGCATCATATTGAAGATAGAGGTGGTGATCTGGGAATGCATTGATTTCTTGGCATCTCCTATGGGCAGATGGCATATCATTCATACGGATATGATAAAGCGCATCCTTAAGCAGAAGAGATAATAAGATCTTGGGACGGTCAGTTGGCGCATTGGCGATGGCCTCATCATAAAGCTTACCTGCAGATTCCATATCTCCCTGACTCGATACAATATCACCTTCAAGAGAATGCTGAATCCAAGAATACCCTTCTGGAGCCTCCCATTGATTAAGGAAGGAGAGAGCTTCTTCAAAGTTTCCGTTATCAAACTCGCGTGTGGCAGCTAAAAGCTGTGCACTTTCCTCCGAAGCATTTTCTATGCCAGCAGGAATTGTGTTGAAATACCCAGCAACTTTGCTTGCATTGGTCAAGGTGCTGTCGTTAGCATAAGCCTCTCCGAATCCACCACTACCGCCAGCGGATAAGCCATTCGCAAGCTCATCAGCGGTGTTTTTGTTTGACATAAACATGAAGGCTGCTACAGCGATACCTATGGCTAGTACACCAAGGATCATCGTCTTATTATTCTCATACAATTTACCTAAGCCTTCAGCTTCATCATTGGACGAATTGACTTGAGTTTCTTCAACTTGATGTTGAGTATTTTCTTGATTGTCTTTAGGTGTCTTATCGTTTGCCATTGTACGTTAATTTACAATTGATTAGAAATCATCAGTTAAAAATGGATATTCATCTTGATAGATATCCTTATATACTTCCGTGTTATCCGGCCAAGGACTATTTTCAGCAAATTCTATACAATCAGCCACTTCTTCTTTCACCGCTTGATCGATGGCTTTGATCACATCTTCTTTTACTTTAAACGTCTCCAGGAGATAACCTTTTACAGTTTGGATTGGATCTTGATCGCGATAGCTGTTCAGTTCATCACGTGTTCTATATTTCTGAGGGTCAGACATTGAGTGTCCTTTGAAGCGGTAGGTTTTGATTTCCACTAAACTTGGTCCTTTTCCGCTTCGTGCATGTTCTATAACCTCAGCCATTGTGTCCGCAACTGCATCAGGATCCATACCATCACAAACGGGTGTTGGCAT
>PKDX01000051.1 GCA_002862745.1 Bacteroidota bacterium
ATTTTTCTAGTTATATGGAAGGATGCTAAAAACTCTATGAAGTTTCTTTGGGTACTCATCGGCGTGCTATTTATTTACAGCATTGAGTTTTCACAATACCTGGGTTCAGGTACGTTTGATATCATGGATGTCATAGCCATTACCATAGCGATGGGTTTAGCCTTCTATGCCAGTATGCGCTCGTTGCGATTCGGCGACCGTTTAAATTAGGTTCTTTCTCTACTTATTAACTTCATACCTTTGGCAGGTAACCTCAGTAAAGCATCGTTATGGTAGCCCTCGGCTATTTGTTTATTATAGTCATTTTAAGTTATGTTATTTGGGCAACCAGCGAGAGTTTTGAGCAGGCCTCCTCATACCTTGGCCGCAACATGGCCCCTGGTGTTCGGGGAGCAACCATCAATGCCATAGGCAGCAGTATGCCTGAGTTATTGACCACTATTTTTTTTCTTTCAATTGCAGGGAATGAGGAGGGCTTTGCTGGAGGTTTCGGCACCATGGTGGGTAGTGCGATTTTTAACCTACTGGTTATTCCGAGTGCTGTTCTTATCACTATGATGTACACAAAACAAAAGACAGATACATTATACAGCCCCTCAACTCAAAAATCTCTATGGCGTGACGTTATCTTTCTATTAGCAGCGCAAGGATTGCTTCTTATTCTTGTAAAACCTACTATGTATTGGTGGAATGGTTTACTGCTCATGCTTTTCTATGGGCTCTATTTATGGTTTCTTTTGGGACGGAAGGGGCAAAGACAAGATGAAATGAATCAGGCAATCGCCAATATAGAAGAAGAAAAGGTACATGATATTGAAACAAAAGAAAGGTCAATCCTATCAAATATTGTCCGATTAGATATCTATAGTCTGTTTACGCAAAAGAAGGCTATTGATGTTATACGAGCATGGATGATTTTAGCCATTGCTTTGCTGTTAATGGGAACGAGTTGCTTATTCCTTGTCTATCTCTGTGAGGAGCTTGGTGCGCTTTTGAATATTCCCATAATAGTCATTGCTTTAGTGATTGCAGCTTCTGCGACAAGCGTACCTGATTTGTTTATCTCGGTGCGTGACGCAAAGAAGGGCAACACAGCCGATGCGCTTTCCAACGCCTTGGGAAGCAATATTTTTGATTTATGTTTTGCACTTGGTCTTCCTATGTTTCTTTATATTTTATTCAGTGATCAAGGGGTGCTAAATGCTTTCGAGCATAAAGAGGAGTGGGCCTTTTCTGTAATGCTTCGGTGGGTGATGATCATTCTAACACTTCCTGCTTTTTTAGTACTGATTATTCCCAAATTGAACATCAAACAAAAATCCAGTTTACTCCTTATCCTTTACAGTTTGTTCGTATTCTTAGTATTCTCCTACGTTAAGGAGTTTGACGTATTACAGCAAATCCTTCAAGAGATCATGGCTACAGATGTTGCTCAAGGATTGCTATGAATTCCAGGTCACGTATCTTTTTCCATGTGGGTCTAGGAAAAACAGGATCGACCTTTTTACAAGATCGCTTTTTCCCGAGGCTAATGGACATCGACTATCTACCGCGAAACCGGTTTCATCGTGCACATTCATTTATCGCCAACCATCCGTCCTCTGCCGTTTTAATCTCTAGAGAATTCGACCAACAATTGGAAGGGGAGGCCCGTAAGTTCGCTGAATCGTTTCCCCAAGCACGTCCCATAATTGTTTTGCGAAGACCTGATACTTACATTGCTTCGCAATACCGCAGAGCGGTGAAAAATGGATTTCGTGGACGTTTTGAGGATTTCTTTGATCTTGATCAGGATAAAGGACATTTCAAGCAAAGCGACTTACAGTATGACAAGCAAATTGAAATGCTCTCTCAGCTCTTTTTACAACCTGTAACGGTTTTATTTTACGAAGACATGAAGGCAGACCTGAACGATTTTTTAGAAACTTGGCTTAGTCTTTTATCGGCTAGGGTAGATTGGTCAACAGTCAATCTAAAGACTAAACATGCTTCATACACCGATAGACAACTTCTTTTTCTACAAGGTATAGCTGCTTGTATTGACCTACGGAAGCGACCCCGTCAGGCATTTAATCCTATTTCCTTTTTAATGAGAATCATGCGAGCAAGTCTGCGCTACAGTCTCTTATTCATAGGTAAGTTGAGCCAGTCTAACCAACAATTGATTTCTTCTGAAGATCTTCAACGCGTGAAGGAAGCCTATCGACCAATGTGGACTGCGCTACGTCGTCAATATGACAACAAAGGCTAATTACTTTCCACAGACATTTCCCAAGGTCTCGCAGGCATAAGAGTCATGTAGCTCACAAGCAGTTTCTACGTGGCGACAGCCATCGTTCTTTCTTCCTGTGGTAATCAGCAAGATGCCATACAAGTGATGGGCATCGGCAAAATCAGGTTTCATGTTTATTGCCTTACCTGCAGCCTCGATCGCCTTATTCATTTGATTGGTTTTATAAAAAACTTTTGCCCTACTTAATTGAGCACGAACATTGTCTGGCCGAATACTCAGGGCATGATCAAAATCAACAAGCGCTTCGCTATACCTTTCCAAGTTGAGATAGGCTACTCCACGATTAACATATTGTTCGGCAAGACTTCCATTAAGTGCGATGGATTGATTGCAACTCGCTAAGGCCTCTTCATACATTTTCATATCTAAATAGGCAATGCAAATATTTAAGTGAAGTTTGTAATCGTTGGATTTAATTGCCAGCGCTCTTTGGTAATCAAAAAGGGCAGAATCAGGATAGCCCGAAAGTCGATAGTAGAGCCCACGATGAAAACTAGCATGATAGCTATCCGGATCGATTGCAAGGGCGAGGTCAAGGGGATTCCGTGCCTCAGCAAGTCTTTGTTGAAGGATGTATATCAATCCTAGATAGCTATGGGTGATGGCTACGCTTTGGTCCATGGCAATGGACTCCTTGAGATACATTTCCGCCAAATCAAATTGATTGAGGTCAAAAGCGGCTATTCCAGCCGTTGCATAGTATTGAGCTTCGTTTGGCTTTAATTGAATGGCCTTCTGATGGAAAATCAATGATTCCTGGAACTGCCGTAAATCAGATAGAATGGTGGCTTTGTTGTGGACAGCCTCTGCATTTGTTGGATGAATCGTTAAAAAGGTATTGATATCCCCTAATGATTCCTCATAGCGTCGAAGCTTTTGAAGTACTACACTGCGATAAAAGTAGTGTTCTTCCCATGTGGGATGGATCACCAAGGAGGAGTCGAGCAACTTGAGCGCCTCGGAGTACTCCATATCTTCTATGGCCTGCTTGGCTTGATCTAGAATACTAGTTTGAGCAAAGGCTTTATGAATACCAAGGGTTAGTATGATACAAAGTATCAGCGCGCTATGTTTTGTATTCTCTATCATATCGAGAATTCTTTTCGATAGAATGGGATTAACCAATTTCATACCAAACTCAGCTTAAGTATACGTCATATAGATTTAATCGTAACATATCTGGCGCTCTAAAGGCTGATATAGAAGAACTTTAGGAGACGTTTACGATTTGAATTCTGTGATAATAAAGCCTCTTTTACGTAGCGATTTGATCAGGCCATCTCTTCCATATAGATGCATTGCACCCACAACAACAAAAGGTGTAAAGCCCTCTTGGACTAAAGGAAGAATATCATGCTCAATCCATGATTTGTTTCGATCAGCAAGGATCAAGTGGTAATCCGAAGCACTTTGTCTTGATAAGGCTCGAACAGAGCGGTTAAAAAATCTTGAGTTACCGGTCTGCCATGCCGCTACGGTTGCTTCGATAGATGCTTCTATGTTCAGCCCTTTTCGCAGTGAATTGTTGAGGTATTTTTTTGGCCTTTTACTTCCTAATCTAGAAATCATCAGGATTTGCTCCTCCACTGATTCAAGATAGTGTAAGGTAATTTGTCGATTGTCTGCATTGTAATCCAATACAATCTGTTCCACTCCCAAGCTGTTAAACCCATTGTCTTGTAACACCATAGCTTCCATAAAAGCATCTAACAAACCGGGCTTAAAATTCAAATAAGGAAAGGCCCTTAGCATGGTCGAATTACAATATTGGGTAATTCTATTGGCGAGTTTTTTGGGTATGACATCCAATAAACTAGAATCACTGGGATAGATCCCCTTGCTTAAAATAGAGTAATTCATTTCAAGGTTAGAGAGATCGGTTTCAATAACTAATCGATCGGATTGGTCTAGCGCCCCATAAAATTCACTGGGTATTGGTTGATCGGAGGGGCGCAATACATGGATGCTGCCAGCAAGGTAAAACGCTTCATGATTTGACGAATGGGTCACCTTGTACACTTGGCCATATGTAGAGAAAGTAAGCAGGCCTATTAATCCATAGGTTACGCCAATAAAGGCCCTTTGGAATGCTCTGCTCATGATGATTTTGGACTAAGTGTAAGGGGTATTGTGAGGCTAAAGCAAGCCCCTTCTCCCTCCTTGCCATCCGCTTGAATAAACGCGTTGAGGACATCCGCAATTTTTAGTGCCGAAGCAAGTCCAACACCGGTTCCTTCAAAGTTCCCTCGTTTTTCTCGATAGAACATATTAAATAATTTTTCCTTTGACCCTGGCGCAAAGCCAATGCCGTTATCCCGAATTGTGATTTCAAGAAACTTCCCGATTTTTTTTATTTCAATAGTGACCTTTGGACTGGCTTCCTCCGCACTATATTTCAAGGCATTGGAGAGTAGATTTTGAACCATTAGGGAGAACATACTATTATCGGATAGTATGGAGTAGCTGACTTCTTCATGAATCCAAACGATTTGATGCTTTGAGTAACTAGCGTCACCCTGGACAAGCAAGTGCGCAATGGATTTCATGGTTTCTAAGACATCAAACTCGAGCAACTCAATTTTGTCTTGATTAATCCCAGTAAATTTCTGGAGCCCGGTCATCATCGCTTCCAAGCGAGCGGAGGATTCAAAGAGATGGTTGGTTATCTGCTCTATTCTCGGGTTAGCATGCGGTTCTTCCTTAAGGTATCGCTTGAGCAGTGAGGACATGGTACTTACTTGTCGAGCCGGTGATTTAAGGTCATGCCCAAAGAGGAGCGACAACTGATTTTGTTCTTTTCCTGTTTCCTTTAAGTTATTTGAGATGAGCGTGAGTTGGTTGGCCAAGGTGTCATTCAGCGCGTTCACCTCATCGGTCATGGTTTGCAATTTGTCTCGCTCTATTTCAAGTTTACGCTCTGTTTCCACGCGTTCTGTGACATCTCTTCCATAAAAGTTTACATATCGCTCACTTTGTATAGCGACAGCTGAAAAGGAAAAGATTTGATTCCCAATAGAAATATCTTCTATGGCAAACCCTTTTTCAATGCACTGTTCGATAATAGGACCAAAGGGGCAATGATCGCCCGATCTACCTTCTTGCTCAAGTTGGTTGATAAGGTGCTCTCCCGCGTCATTACAAAACAACATTTTGTTTTTAAAAGATAGGCGTAGCACAGGATTGGGGTTCTCCATTGGAAAACGCGCTAAGTTCTGAATGCGCTTTTCAGTCAATACTTGCGTGGTAATATTCTTTACGACAAACTCTATGGCTTTATAATCTTCGGTCGCATAGGTAACGCCAATTCCTTCTAGAAAAATGGATTCTCCAAACTTAGAATTCAATGTTAAGTTGATTTCATGCCTTGAGAAATCCGCACGATTCATCATGCTTCCCAATAAATCAATGATGGATTGATACTCGGAATCCTTCTCTAAGATCTCTTGAAGGTTCATCGCATCGATTTCCTCTTGGCTATATCGCATCGTATCCATCCATGCGGCATTGCAAAAAAGCAGTTTAAATGTGTTGTCAACTACCATGACTAGGTCGTAGCTTTCATCCACTAAATGACGGTAGCTGCTTTCTCTAGTCATCAATACATGTTTGTGCATTTGATGGCGAAAGGCCGTTCCAAAGATGGTGCCGAGTTTAGAGAAAAAATCAATGAATTCTTGATCAAAGACATCGACTTCATTGGATGCAGCGCCCACTGATCCAAAACATTGACCTCGGTCTAGCAGTGGAATCCAAATCCTCGACTTTACCTCGGTCTTTCTTCCAAGCTCTGACGAGGATAGTCCTTGATATTTTCGGGTGTCGGGGATATGTAGGATTTCCATATGTCGCATGACAAAACCAGGATGTCTATCTTCTGCAGATTGGTTGGCTGAGCGCGCCTCTTCTATTTCGAAGCCGTAGGCAAAAGGCATGTAGAGCCGGTCTTCCTCAATTTCATCTTTCAGGTACAGCCCTGAATATTTAATCTGAGGGAAATGATCGAAGACGGAATTGAGTAAACGAATAATTTCAAACTCATTTTCTGACTGCACAAGCCGCATAAGAATCGTGGTTAAGTATTCCTCGAGATTAGAAAACTTGGATGTATTCTTCGTCTTCGACATAGTGCAAAAGTAACTATTGAGATGACTAGATTGATGAGAAGAAAGAGAAGGTTATAATCAATAGGCCGGTAACCATTTAAATTTCATAAATGACAGAGAAAATGTGGATGTGCGATTGGGCGTCGTACCTTTATGCTGTAATCACATTATCATGGGTGCTAAACGAACAGATTATTATTGGACTGAGGAGCCAGAACCACATATTGGTAGACGTCGCGCTATTCTGAAGGATCATCCAGAAATTAAGAAGCTATTTGGCATCAATCCTTGGATGAAGTATTCCGTCTTGATTTTAGTTAGCATTCAGGTTGGTGTGGCAATCTTTCTTGGCCAGTACAATGTGCCTTGGTACGTCTTCCTTGGTTTGACGTATTTAGTTGGTGCCACAATTTCTCATGCGCTCTTCTTGGCAATCCATGAGATTACACACAACCTTGCATTTAAAAAGCCCGATTTAAACAACTACTTAGCCTACATTGCAAATATTCCAATCGTAGTTCCCTATGCCATGGGATTTAAATTTTACCACCATGAGCATCACTGGGAGCAGGGTAAAGATGGGGTAGATAGTGATATCCCCTTACCAAGTGAGGCAAACCTTTTTAAAGGCTTTATCGGAAAGGTCTTATGGTTTATGCATCAGATATTCTTTTACGCATTGAGACCTATGTTCGTCAAGAAAGTGCCATTTGATAAGTGGGTAATAATGAACATCGTGTTTCAGATTATCGTGATGATTCCGATTATTTACTTTGCTGGTCTTCCAGGTTTAGGCTATCTTTTACTTTCACTTGTCTTAGCAGGGAGTTTGCACCCTACCTCTGGGCACTTTATCTCAGAGCACTACGTGTTTCATGAGGAACAGGAGACCTACTCTTACTATGGCCCGCTCAATTTGGTGACCTACAATGTCGGTTATCACAATGAGCATCATGATTTCCCCAATATTCCTGGAAGTCGCCTTCCGATGTTGCGTAAAATTGCTCCAGAATACTACGATAACCTTCACAGCTACAAAAGTTGGACGGGAGTCATCCTAAAGTTTTTATTCTCGCCAGACCTAACACTGTACAATCGTACGAAGCGAAAGTAAGCCTACTTATTGTCGCCTAAAACCTTTCGTATGGAGGCAAGTGGACTTGTGACAGAAATTGTCGATGAATTGTGATAAGAAAACAATTCCGTTTCTCGTTGAATTTGTAGTTTCGAACTATGGCTAAAAAGCGAACGTATTTAGATTTTGAAGAATCCTTACGCAAACTCGATAATCAACGTGAGGGTTTGGTAGATCGTCAAAATCAAGGGAAAGATGTTGACAAAGAACTCGTCCAACTAGACAAGCAGATTGATCAAATGCAGAAAGCCATTTTTGATCACTTGTCTCCATGGCAGCGCGTTCAATTGTCGCGCCATCCAGATCGTCCCAAAACCCTGGAGTATGCTAAGAATTTGTTTCAGGATTTTTGCGAGCTTCATGGCGATCGACAATTTGGCGACGATAAAGCGATGGTGGGCGGTTTCGCTCTTTTAGACGGAGATCCTGTAATGGTTATCGGCCAGGAAAAAGGCTCGAACACTAAGGAGCGCCAATTTCACAATTTCGGAATGGCCAAGCCCGAAGGATATCGAAAGGCTCTACGATTGATGAAACTTGCCGAAAAGTTTAATCGGCCGATTATTACATTGATTGACACTCCAGGTGCTTATCCAGGTATTGGAGCGGAAGAGAGAGGCCAAGCGGAATCTATCGCTAAGAATTTGCAGGAAATGCTGAACCTCAGTGTACCTATTATCTCGATAGTCATTGGTGAAGGGGCATCAGGAGGAGCCATCGGTATTGGAGTGGGTGACCGAATCATGATGCTGGAAAACACTTGGTTTACGGTGATTAGCCCGGAGAGTTGCTCCACAATCTTATGGCGATCTGCTGAGCATAAGGAAAAGGCCGCTGAGGCGCTAAAGCTTACCGCCCATGATATGCAACGCTTGAAGATTGTAGATACTATTGTCAAAGAAGGACCAAGCGGAGCACACAGAAACCGCGAGGCAACATTTAAAAATGTAAAGCGACAAATCAAACGCTGTTTAAATCAGTTGAGAGAAATGACGCCGGAAGAATGTAAAACGCATCGCTATGCTAAATATGAAGCGATAGGCAGTTTTATCGAAGTAGAAAACACAGGCTCTGTAGAGGCCAACGCTTGAAAAAAATCACTATGAGACAATGCACGAGTAATGACTTAAGAGGAGTGGGCGTGGCCTTAGTTACCCCATTTACAAAGGATGGACTCGTTGATTATTCCGCGCTTGATCAGTTGGTTAATCATTGCATTGCAGGAGGTTGTTCTTACTTAGTCGCTCTCGGTACGACAGGTGAAACCGCTACCTTATCCATGGATGAGCAGCAGGTTGTGCTCAATAAAATAATTAGTTCCGCTACGGGTCGTATTCCTGTAATTGCTGGTTTGGGTGGCAACAATACACAAGAGGTAATCCAACGAATTCCCCTGTTAAATCAGGAGGGCGTTGCTGGTTTTCTGTCAAGTAGTCCGCATTATAATAAGCCTACACAGGAAGGAATTTTCCGTCACTACATGGCAATAGCTGAAGCGAGTCCTAAGCCGATCATTTTGTATAATGTTCCTTCTCGCACGGCACAATCCATCGATTCAGCGACGGTGATTCGTCTTGCCGAGGCTTCAAAAAAATTCATTGGAATTAAAGAAGCATCCGGAGACTTATCCCAAGCGATGCGGATTATAGCGCAAGCCCCAGATGATTTTGCACTTGTTTCTGGGGATGATTTTCTCACCTTACCCCTCATTGCTTTGGGGGCCACAGGGGTTATATCCGTTGCAGCAAACGCTTTTCCTAAGTCCTTTACGCATTTAGTTCGGGCTGCGCTGAACTATGATCTTAATGAAGCGCAAAAGCTGCAAGTCGTGCTCAATCCATTTTTTGAGGCGTTGTTTGAGGAAAATAATCCTGGCGGAATAAAGTGTGCGCTAGAATCAATGGGTCTTATTCAAGGTCATTTGCGTCTTCCTCTTATTCCTGTGAGTGAGAAAAATCAAATTGAGATTCAAAACGCTCTCCGTATTATTGCCGAGTGGGAACTGTAAATATTATGTCATATCGCCCCTTATTGACGCACGTTACGTTGATATTCTTCGTGCTCCTCACCTTAACTTCTTCCTGCGCGTTGTCTAAAAAGTCATTGGAGAGTAAAAGTCCTGAGGATAAGTTAGCATTAGCTATGACTTACTATGGGAAGGGTCAATATTTTAAGGCAATTCCCTTGTTTGAGGAGCTTTTACCCGTCTATCGAGGCACGGATAAGCGCGCTGAAATCTACTTCTACTATGCCAAGGCTCAATATGAAATGGAGAATGCCATTATGGCTGGCTTTCATTTCAAAAGGTTGTATGATCAACACAGTTTAAGTGAGTTTGCTGAAGAAAGTCTCTTCATGCATGCGGAGTCTTACTATGCGCAAAGTCCTAAGTGGTCCTTAGATCAAACGCCGACCTACGAGGCATTACAAGCTTATCAAAACTTTATCAATATTTATCCTACGAGTGAGCGTGTAGAGCTATGTAATAACCGAATTGATTTATTACGCGATAAGTTGGAGCGTAAGGCCTTAGAGGCAGCTAATTTGTATTATCGAACGAGGGATTACAGAGCCGCTGCCATTGCCTATGAAAACCTATTCTTGGAGTTTCCAGATATTGAGAACCCATCGGATTTATACTTTTTAGCGGCGATATCATATTACAAATATGCCGAGCGCAGTTTTATCGATAAGCAGGGCGAGCGCTACAAGATTGCCATTGATAAGTTGAAGCTCGTTCAAGCGCTCTATCCAGAGCATCCAGAGTTTAGTACGTGCGATGAATTTATCTATCGATCCAAGCTCGGTGTTCTTTCAGCTTCAGTGAATATGATTTACACAAGACCACTTGATGAGCGGGTACCTGCTGTCAATGAAGCAATTCAGTCCTTGGAAAAAGCGGTTTGGATGGATAGTAATGAGTCCTATGAATCTCAGCGTCAGGAATTGTTGGAACGAGCTGCCTATATCAACGTGCAAACGCACTACGAGTTGGCCCTTTCGAGTGAAGAAAATCAGAAGTATCGATGGCATACAGACTTGGTTAATATCAGCAATTCTTACTTGGATTCCTTTGGTTTAAGCAAAAATGCACGTGAAGTCCAGAAAATTCGAGATTATTCTCGTACCTTCATCGACCGTTTCTAGACGAAACATAACATCATAGCATGGAAAAAATTCGCAAGTTTAAAGGCTTAGAGGCGCCAGAAAGCTCTCAACCCCAAGATTTGAACAAGCTTCAAATGCAATCGGGTAATCTATATCGTTCCTTGGCAGTTATCGCTAATCGGTCGAATCAAATTTCGATTGACCTCAAACAAGAGCTAAATAGTAAGCTTGAAGAGTTTGCTGTTACCTCTGAAGTGCTTGAGGAAATTGTAGAAAACCGAGAGCAAATTGAGATTTCTAAGTATTACGAAAAGCTTTCCCATCCTACGATTTTGGCCTTAGAAGAATTCAAGCGCGACGAGCTTTTCTACCGCGAGCGCGAGGAAAGCAGCGAGGAAAGCAGCGAGGCGAGTCATGACGAACAAGGCGAGCAATAAAAAAATTCTTTTTGGTGTAACAGGTAGCATCGCTGCTTATAAGGCACCAAGCATCGTACGTTGCTTTAAACAAAAGGACTACGATGTCCAAGTAGTGTTAACCTCAGGGGGATCCCGATTTACAACCCCATTAACCCTATCCACCGTTTCTGGAAATACCGTTCTTCAAAGTATGTGGGACGACAAAGGCACTTGGCATAATCATGTGCGCTTAGCCAAGGAATCCGATGTATTGATCATTGCACCAGCCTCTGCTAATTGCTTAGCAAAATTGGCCAATGGTCTATGTGATGAGATGCTTTACGCACTTTACTTATCAGCAACGTGTCCGGTGATTGTAGCTCCTGCTATGGATTTAGATATGTGGAAGCATTCTTCTGTACAACGCAATGTTGCCCAACTAGCGCAAGATGGAGTGCATGTTTTAGAACCTGCTACGGGATTCTTAGCTAGCGGTTTAGAAGGTCAAGGTCGATTGCCAGATGTTGAAGTCATCACAGCATTCGCTGAGGATGTACTCAGCCAATCCGCAAAAGCTTCCTAAACGTGGCACGCATCCTTGTTACAGCAGGTCCTACCTATGAGCGCATTGATGCCGTTCGGTTCATTGGCAATAGAAGTTCGGGAAAAATGGGCTATGCTATTGCTACTGAACTTGTATCACGTGGTCACGAGGTCACGCTTGTTTCGGGTCCATCTTCATTACCCATCCCAAAAAATCTACACTTTCATCGTGTAGAGTCGGCGCAGGCGATGTATGATACGGTCATACAACTTTGGCCCAAGGTTGATGGTGCAATCAAGGCCGCGGCCGTAGCGGATTACACGCCAAAAATTGTAGCGGACCATAAAATCAAAAAACAAGAAGCGAAGTTGACCATTGAATTAGTGCCTACCGCAGATATCCTTGCTGCTATGGGCCGAGAAAAAAGGGAGGATCAATGGTTGGTTGGATTTGCCCTGGAAACCGATAATGCCTTGGCCTATGCTAAGGATAAACTCAGGCGCAAAAATCTTGATTATATCGTGTTGAATTCGCTTGCGGATGCCGGAGCAGGATTTAATGTGGATACCAATAAAATAACTGTGATTGATCGCGATCAGAATGTTACTACCTTCGGAGTAAAGCCCAAAAGTGAAGTTGCTCAGGATATTTGTGAAATCATTCAACCTTTCTTGCGTTAATTGCTGTATGATGAGGATACTAGGCATAACAGCGTTTTGCGTTATTCTTTTAGGTGCTTTATTACCTACTGCCTTGATGGCGCAGGAGTTGCGTGCTACTGTTGAGATTAATGCACAAGCCGCAACCAGTGTGGATCCTCAGGTCTTTCAAGAATTACAGCAAGCGGTTGCATCCTTCCTTAATGAAAGGAAATGGTCCAGTGATAACTTTGAAGATTTCGAAAAAATTGAGTGCAGTTTTTTTATCAATATTCTTGAAGAAAAAGGAAATAACTCATATGGTGCATCGCTCACAGTTATCGCGAACCGACCGGTTTATAATACGAGCTATAACTCGACCCTCATCAATCGGTTTGATAAGGATTTAGTCTTTACCTATAAGCAGTTTGATCCATTGGATTTCAATGAGAATCAGTTTATCAATAACCTTACGCATACCCTTGCTTTCTATGTATACTTTATCTTGGGGATGGATTATGATTCCTATGAGCAAAATGGAGGGGACGTTTATTTTCAGAAAGCACAAGAATTGGTTAATAATGTTCCTTCGACTTCTGGATTCTCGGGTTGGCGATCGTTTGATAATAATAACCAAAACCGCTACTGGCTTATCAATAATGTGTTAAATAGTCGTTATGCGCCCTTTCGGGAAGGCAATTATACCTATCATCGCTTAGGATTAGATCGGATGATTGAGTCAAAGGATACCGCGATGCTTTCCGTATTAAATGGCATGGCTAGCTTTTCAAAGGTGGGCGAGGATGCTCCTAATTTGCCCATCATGCAGTTGTTGTCGGATACAAAAAAGTTGGAATGGTTAAATCTTTTTTCTAAAGAAAAAACCGATATCAAGTCTGCAGCCCTTAACGCACTTGTGACCATTGATCCCAATAATATTGAGGAGTACAGAAGTCGTTTCAAATAAATTAGTCTTTGCATGTTAAAGACTTTATCAATTGACCAATTTAGATTAATAGACTCTGCGAAGCTTGAGTTTCATCCAGGCATGAATGTCATCACAGGGGAGACTGGCTCAGGTAAGTCCATTATGCTACGTGCTTTAGCGTTGGTAACAGGGGCTCGGGCAGATAAAGATGATGTGCGGAAGGGGAGTAACAAATGTGTTATAGAACTTGAGCTCACCTTGCCAACTTCTTTTGAATCATGGTTTACCTCCAGAGATTTAGACTATTATTCAGAAACCATCTTGCGGAGGGAGGTAACATCAAATGGACGGTCAAGGAGTTTTATAAATGATACACCGGTCGGTCTTAAAGAATTACAGAACCTGGGCAAGGCCTTTGTTCATGTCCACGGTCAGCATGAAACCTTAGCTCTTTTTGATCCTAAACTGCAACGAGAGATGGTGGATCTTGGGTTTGCTCATGAATCTAAGGTGCAGGAATATCATGTGCAGTACACCAAGTATGTTGAGCTTAAAAAGTCTTTAAAAGACTTGCTTGATAAGCGAGATTCTTTGGAGGCGCTCCTAGAAAGCCGACAGCGTGATCTTGAGTCCATTCATGAAAGTGGGATTCTTGAAGAAAACTTAGCGGAACTTGAATCTAGGTTCACCGTCCTTTCG
Organism: Bacteroidota bacterium; assembly: GCA_002862745.1. GTDB lineage: Bacteria > Bacteroidota > Bacteroidia > Chitinophagales > UBA8649 > UBA8649. The sequence goes on from PKDX01000051.1 coordinate 13,847, forward strand.
AATGCCGAGGTATTGCATAGTGTTACGGAAGAGGCGCGGAACTTGCTCGAAGGCGCTGATGCTTCGATCATACAGCATTTGGCTCAAGTGATTCAGCAGCTTGATTCCGTGGCGAAACATGATGAAGAACTTTCATCCCTTGTTGCGAGGCTTCGTTCATCTCAAATTGAAATTCAAGACTGCTCATCTAGTTTGGAAGACCTTTCTGAATCGTATCAGTTTAGTCCAGAGGAACATGAAAAAGTATCGCAAACTCTTGATACTAGCCATCGTTTCCTTAAGAAATATCAGTGCTCTGACATTGAAGAATTAAAGGCACTTGTTAACTCGTGGGAAGAAGAATTACACAATCAAGGACTCTTCGAGATAAACATTAAGAAGTATTCCACTCAAATCGATGACTTAGGTATATCCATGAATGTATTGGCACAGACAATTCACAAGGGACGTGTTAAGGCGTCTGCTGAGCGCTCAGAGGCTTTGGTATCGCGGTTGAAGACCTTATCTATGCCTAAGGCTAGGGTAGTCTTTGGATTAGAAGAAAGGGAGGATTTCGGACCTTTTGGGAAGGATGCCTTCACCTGGCTTTTCTCCGCCAATCCAGGATTTGAGGTAAAACCTATTGAACAGGTTGCTTCAGGAGGGGAGCGGTCGAGATTTATGCTTGCAGTGCGCTCTATATTAGGTCAAGCCCTTGGATTAAGTACCTTGATTTTTGATGAAATTGATACCGGCGTCTCAGGAAAGGTAGCTGATCAAATTGGGCTAGAGCTGCTTGCCATTGCACAACACCAACAAGTGATTACGATTACGCACTTACCCGTTATCGCAGCAAGGGCCAATAAGCATTACCTCGTAGAGAAGGCCATGAATGACAACAGTACTTGGACTACTATCGAGGAAGTAGAAGGAAAGGCGCGCACATCAGCTGTAGCATCACTCATTGGGAATCATCGAGACGCCAAAGTTTTAGAAGTAGCCGAATCGCTGCTTTCTGAAGGATCAAAACAATAGGCCTATGACAATGCTATCTTCGTATTGGGAGACCAATCGCGTGCTGTCAACAGTGGATCTACTCATTGTTGGTGGAGGCTTTACAGGACTTAGTGCCGCTCATTTCACCTATATTAAAAATCCTTCATTGCGTATAGCGGTGGTTGATCAGCAATCTTATGGCCAGAGTATGGCAAGCACTCGAAATGCAGGATTTGCTTGTTTTGGAAGTCCAACAGAGATTCTGACCGATATTGAGAACGAGGGAATTGAGCAAGCTTTGGCACGCGTCAAAATGCGCTATGAAGGAATTCAATTATGGCTTGAGATGTTTTCATCAAAAGATTTTGACTATGCTCCCGATGGGGGATTAGAAGTCTTCCATAGTAAAGAGATCTCTATCTATGAGAAGACATTGGACATGCTTTCTTTGTTAAATAGCGAACTAGAGCGTCACATTGGGTTCAAGGAAGTTTTCTCTCCTTCTCATGGAATCAATGATTCTTTATGTTACGGAATCGGCATCGCAGGTGAAGCTGGCTTGCACCCAGGAAAGTTGCATGCCTGTTTGCTTACGAGCCTGCAAAGCAAACCCATAGCTTTTCTCAACGGAATAGCTATTCCCCCTCTTAAACATTGGATTAAAAAGAAGGGTATATGGCATATTCCAACGGCTTCTGGTTGGATTGTATCAGAATTTGTCTTGTTGGCAAACAATGCCGGCTTGAGTCAGTTAGGCGAGAATACTGTGCCTGGACGAGGTCAGGTAATATTAACCCAACCTTTCGCTCATGGATTACCTGCAGGGACATACCATGCTCGGGAGGGATACATGTATTTTAGAACACTGGGTGATCGCATTCTTTTGGGAGGGGGGCGAGATGCTTTCCGTCAGCAAGAAGAAACTCAAAATACTAATGGCACAAAGGAAGTCAAGCGCTATTTAGAAGATTACCTTACCACTCATATTTGCCCAGGTAAGCAGGTCTCCGTTGCGGAGCACTGGGCTGGAATAATGGCTTTTACAAAGAATCAGCGAAAGGAGTTGCTAAGTAAGTTCCTAGAGGATAAGGTTCTAACGGTTGGGCGAATGGGAGGAATGGGTGTTGCCATCGCTCCAAGAGCTGCTCAAGATGCCGTCCATCAGTTATTGAGCTAAATTTCCTACTTTCGATGTAACAAAATTCAAACAACAATGGCCGGTTTACTCGAAGGAAAAAAAGGAATCATTTTTGGAGCATTGGACGATCAAAGTATCGCTTGGAAAGTGGCACTGAAAGCGAAAGCTGAGGGAGCTGATTTTCTATTGACCAATGTTCCTGTTGCCTTGCGAATGGGTAAGATTCAAGACTTGGCAGAGCAATGTAATACGGAGGTGGTACCTGCAGATGCTACGAATCTAGAAGACTTAAATGGCCTGTTTGATAAGGCTGCCGAGCGTTATGGTAAAGTGGATTTTATCCTGCACAGTATTGGTATGTCTCCCAACGTGCGTAAAGGGAAAGCCTATACTGATTTAAATTATGACTGGATGCAGAAGTCGCTTGACATATCTGCCATCAGTTTTCACAAGGTGATGCAGGTGGCCTATCAAAGAGACATGGTTAACTCAATGGGGTCGATTTTAGGGCTTTCGTACATTGCTGCCCAGCGATCCTTCCCTGGCTACGGTGATATGGCCCAAGCTAAGGCGATGCTCGAGTCCATTGCTCGTTCCTTTGGGTATTATTGGGGAGCTAAAAATGGCGTTCGAGTGAATACAATTTCTCAAAGTCCAACGATGACCACTGCAGGAAGCGGTGTAAGTGGTTTTGATGCTTTCTTTGATTTTGCGGACAAACTAAGTCCATTAGGCAATGCCGATGCTGAGAGCTGTGCGGATTTCTGCCTGGCTATGTTCTCCGATTACACTCGGAAAATCACGATGCAAAATCTATTTCATGATGGGGGATTCTCTTCTGTAGGAATGACAGAATCCTTTATCGAAAGTTTAGGCGAAAGCTCAGAGAGCTAGAGTTCAACGCGATTACGCTTTACTCTTTGTTGTCTTTTTCTTCTTTTTTCTAGTGGTGGATTTAGCTCTCCTTTTCTTCACTACAGCATTGGGTCCTTCAATGAATTTCCCATTTTTAACAAGACCGAGATAAGCAACTTCTTTCGTGCGCTTATATTCTTCCATTGCGCTGTCGATTTGCTCTTTAGATTCTCTGCGGATTTTAATTCCTCGTTCTCCGCCGTTGTTTCTTACTTCCATATAATATCCGTCCTTAAGACGCTTTTCACGTGTGCTAGGTCTTGCCATGCTGAATTATGATGATTTGGTTAGAAGCGCAGAAAAAACGAATGCGCTAAAAGAAAAAAATAAGTCGATATGTGTTCAGAACGCTGATACATTCGGTGTCGGAATATACAAAAAACATGCCGAATCGTCAAATTCCTTTCCCGAGGATTACGGTTCGAATGGTGAAGAGAAGAATCTGAAGATCAAAAAATATGCTTTGATTATCGAGATAAATCATATCATATCGCATGCGTTCCATGATTTCTTCAAGATTGCGCGCATAGCCAAACTTCACCATTCCAAGTGACGTTAATCCTGGCTTGGTAATGTAGATTCGGGCATGCAGTGCTTCCTTTTCCTGTATTTGTTGCACATAAAAGGCACGCTCAGGCCTAGGTCCAACAAGGGACATATCTCCTTTCAGCACGTTCCATAACTGTGGAAGTTCGTCAAGTCGCCATTTACGCATGCTGTGTCCCCACGAAGTAATTCGATGGTCCTTTTCACTCGACAATTGTGGACCATCTTTCTCCGCATCAATGATCATTGATCGAAATTTATAGATGCGAAATGGTTTCTTGTGTAAGCCAAGGCGTTCTTGTGTATAGAGTATGGGACCCTTAGAAGTAGACTTTACTCCAACAATACAGAGCACAAACAACGGAATGCCAAGGAATAGCCCCAAAAGACTCAGGCTTATATCCATTGCCCGTTTATTAGCTTTCTGCCATCCACTAAGGTGCTGTGTGAGCGGGGCGCAGTAATATCTTCCTAGGGAATAGTCCATCGATTGTCGAAAAGGATAGTTTTCACTTGATCTGTGATATAGCCGAAGCTCTACTTGATTCTTTACGAGGGCATTGATTTGTTCAACGTTGAGGGCCTTTAAGTCCATGGGCTCGAAAACCCGCCAGACTTGGCTTGGCCCATGAATCTCATTTTTCCATTCTACGGAATTAAAAACTTCTGTTGTTGCATCACGATATAGAATTCCTCGTTCTCTTCTTGAATTGATTTCCTCCTGAATTCCTCCAACATTACGCACAATTGTGTGGTATTTATCTTGGGAATACTGTATGGTTAGTAACATCCTAAATACTCCATTGGATAGGCTAACAAGGATTAACTGAAGGCAGGCATAGGCCAAGAGGATATGGTAGTAATCGCTCGGAGTCGATATTCCATCGTCGATAAACAAAACGAAGTAGAGCACCAAGCTGGATAATAGTGTGGCCGCTAATAGATTAACAAGTTTAGCAAGCCGACCTTCGACAAAAACTTTATCATAACGACCTGTTATGAAGCTGACTATAATCCAAAGGATTCCATTGGCAAGAATGCCGAAGTAAAGGTTTTTATCTTGGAATGAGGATAGTCCCTCGTGGAAGGCTAATCCATCGATGGCCAATTTTCTGTAGAAAAAAAACAAAATCCATGATGCACTGACTGAGAGAGCCTCTAGGAATACTTTTGTCATGCGCCATGTTCTATGTCGTAATTGATTTTCTTGCATCAAAAGTGCACTAGTTTAACATTATCGACAGCAATGAAACTGTTATCTAAATCGGGATATAGTGAGGTTTGTATATAGAATCGGTAAGATTCTGCATCGATTTGACCAATATCATTGCTAACGTCTAAGTAGAGTTTTTCCCATCGCCCATCTTGTGTCGGAGGAGCATAGTAAACAAAGGCATCAGCTAACACAGTGCCATTCTCCTCTCCTCGTAATCCAATCGCAAAGTCGTTGGTGCTGCTGTAATGCATTTCTAGAAAAATACGCTGACCACTTGGAAGGCCTACTGCACTTAACATAGCACATTCAGCATTAGTTAATGAGGAGTTTAAATGAATAACGCCGGCTTTACCAGATAATGGTATAGGAGGACTTTCCGCATTAAGGTTGCTGAAGTTGTTTGAAACTTCGAAGGTCTCTCGCAGGCTGAATTGGATACCTTGTGCATACGTAAAGACTGGATTGAGGACGAGAGTGTCGTACAGAGTAAGTGTGGTGTCGATTTGAACAATATCATAGAAGGGATATACTTCTCGTTGAAGGAAATCACCATTTTTATAGATACCGGGCTCCAATAAGATGAGCTTTTCTCCTTCGGTAAGGACGGCAATGGTATTTGGCCATCCAATAGCCCCTCGATCATCCCCTTCGACTTGCACCCACACATCGTATATTCCGCTTAATGTGTCAATAACTCCGTCTTCATTAAAAAAGCTGACTTGATTTATCTTGATGTAGGAGGGTAGTCCATCATTGGGAACTTCCTGGCAGGAGGTAAAACCAAGGGTCAGGCCAAGGAAATATAGAGTAATAAGAAAAAATGACTGCCTCATATTGCTCTAAAGGTACTTTATTGATAATGCTTTTGGTATTCTTGAATGCATTCATCAATTTGAAGTGCTAGGTCGAGGCACCGAATGCCATCCTCAATTGGAACGCGCACCGAGGCACCCGTAATCATCGCATCTATGAAATTGGCTTGTTCTTCCATGATTGCGTTATTGTTCGAGGGTTCGGATTTTTCATATTCCAGATATTTTTTGGATTGGTGGCCCTCGATTTCAATTGGCGTACTTTTGGAATCGACAGGGTTCGTATTATGTAACTGAATCCTCTCCGTAGACTTTTCTATAAAATCCATACTGAGGTAGTTTTGGTTTTGAAAAACCCGCATTTTCCTCATTGCCTTCATAGAGACCCGACTTGCTGTGCAATTAACAACGCAACCGTTTGAAAAGGTGAGTCGGACATTGGCAATATCCGGAGCATCACTCACAATAGAGATTCCCGTTGCATCCATCTTTTCAACGTTCGAATTCACCAAGGACAGAATGAGGTCAAGATCATGAATCATTAAATCCATGACGACAGAGACATCGGTTCCTCTTGGATTGAAAGGGGCGAGTCGATGACATTCAATAAACATCGGATCAATGGGCTGCGCTTGAGCCGCCTGGAACGCAGGATTAAAACGCTCAACATGACCGATTTGAACAATGCACTTATGGATATCGCTTAGCTTCTTTAATTCTAACGCTTCTTCAAGATTGGAACACAAAGGTTTTTCAATAAATACATGCTTTGAATGCAATAAACATTGTTTTGCAAGGGAGTAATGGGAAGGAGTAGGCGTTACCAATATGATGGCATCCGAAGCCTTGATTAAATCTTCTTCACTATCAAAAACATGAACATTATAACGATTCTGAATTGCCTCACAACGAGCATTGTTTGTGTCAAATACCCCTGAACAAATAGCATGACTTTGCTCAAGTAAAAGTTTGAGGTGAATCTTTCCTAAATGACCGAGTCCAAGAACGCCTATTTGGGGTTTATTCATAGCGGATTATAAAAAAAAAGCCCCCCAAATGGAGGGCTTTTCAATTAGTTTGTGCTTAACGGATAAGGCTTAACGTTCCCGTTATATTTTCAATTTCGCCATTCGCATAACGAATTTGTAGATAGTACATGTAGGTGCCAGGCTGCTGGTCTTGATTATTCCAGCGACCGTCCCAACCGTTGCCATCATAGCTGTATACTTGCTCTCCCCATCGATTAAAGATGTCTAAGCTCACAATATCTAAGCTTGGATTGGAAGGTGCAAAAATATCATTGAGACCATCACCATTTGGTGTGAAGGCATCCGGTAACAACAATTGAATGATATCACGAACTACGATATCAGCACTGCGTGTTTGTTCGACGCATACCACAGTATCTCCTGTAGGAGTGATGGTAGAACTTGTTACATCGTAGAACACGGTGTAGGTTCCTGCCACTTCTGAGGATAATCCAGTGATGAAATCATCTGAATTGGTAAGCATGGCATTGAAATCATCGACTGTCCAATTAGACTCATAGCTCGTAGTTAAAGCACTTGGGTCTGTGGTAACCGTGGCTTCAATACTGTCGCTCAACTCAGTGATAAACACAGAATCCATAGCAACTGTCAAGTCTACATCATTACAGATTCGTGTCACAGCAAATGTGTCTGAAACTGACGCACAGCCAAAGGCATCAATTAGGGTAATGACATAGTCTCCATCGTTATCGACAGTAGTTGTTGGGGTATCATCTCCATTTGACCAGAGATACACTCTTACTGAGTTTGGAGCGACTTCGTTGATCGTTGGCTCAAGAAGCAATTCTCCATCGCAGCATAGATAAGCTAACTGATCAGTGAAATCAATAGTAGGTGTTGTGAGTCGGAAGACCAAGGTAGAGTCTTCACCGGTGCATATGGCAGAGGATATTCGAACGGTATATACACCGGTCGCGGTGAGTCCGTTCCAAACATTACTAGCTGGTCCTCCATCAAGCCATTGGTAAGTGAATTGCTCACCGTTAGGGTTGAGTGGTGCAACTAGGTTAAACGTACTTGCTTCTTCACAGATATAGGTTGTATCAGGAAGAAGATCCTGTTCAGAATTAATCTGCTGAATCACAATGGTATCAGTTGGCCAATCGCATCCGTCGACCGTCGTAAACGTTCCGAAGTACGGACCACCAGTATTGATGGTAATAGAATCGGCGTCAACACCAGATTCACCTGTACTCCATGAATAGAAGGTGTAGCCACTTGGTGCAGAGATAACAGCTGATGAGCTATTACAAATGATGGGATTGTCCGTAGCAATCGGCACAACCTGTTGCTCAATCACATCAACAAAAACATCAAACTGTTCAGCACATATTCCGCCAGGTCCACCGATCTCTACATTTAATGTGATATCAAAGGCAGGGCTTACGACTTCTGTCGATGTCATGCCCATACCTGGTGAAGCATTGAAGAGGTTGGCAGGTGTCCAAACATACTCATATGGTCCAGCGAGTTCAGTGAAAGAAAGTTCCACTGGGCTTGCAAAACATGTTTGAGTATCTGCAGGCTCTACTACTTGGATATCAACCACCGTAATGGTCGTACTTAAGTCAATTCCACCTGGAGGACAGTTTAGGGAGTCTACATTGACTGTATACGTGGTGGTTGTCGTAGGATAAACATCGATGAAGTTTTGTCCTGTAATACCCACTGGTGCATTGGATTCTGGTGCATTGGTCCAATTGTATAGCAATCCACCAGTTGCCGTTAACGTCAATGAGTCACCTAGACAAATTGCTGTA
>PKDX01000054.1 GCA_002862745.1 Bacteroidota bacterium
GAAGTTGGATTCGGATAAATTGCAAGAGTACTTACCAAGCCACTAATGGAAGTCACTTCATTTTTAATCAAGTTCTCCACCGTATTGGTCGTAATGGCTGGATTAAAGTCAAAGAAGATATCCGCTGTATTTGAGATAATGGTATTCTCTGGCACATCATCAACTTGTGAAAGCGTAAAGGATACAAATCCTTGACTGCCCTCCCCGCTAACGGACTGAGGCACTAGATTGATATTATCAAAGATAAAGGCCAACTCTCCCGGTACTTCTTGAGAGATAACAAAAGAGTGACTTGCCGATACATTACGTAAGGTCTGAAGATCAAGATTCGCATCAATCACGTCTCTAATCACCACTCTGTAGGCAGGCCCATTCCCTTCATTTTGGAATCGAATGGTGTAATGATGATCTTTTTCATCCGTCGACATCTGACCTGCTGGATAGACTGCCTTATCATTTGGATCCCAAGAAGAAGTAATCGAATCGTTGAGCGATGCAATATTGTTACTTGGTGTAGCATCCCCTGCTACAGGAGTAATGTTAACATTCTGTACCACTGGCATACCTGGCATTAACCCCATGTTTATTGGCGTATTGAAGTCCACATAGATTGTACGACACTGATAGGGCGCCAGATTTACAAAATCCCAAGACAACAACTGACTTGCTGTGTTGGATGAAGTGGGCAATGGGTAGGTATTGTAAGAATATCCTGCTGCAGTATTACCCAATGGAGCCCATTCCAATTGGCTGTCATAGGTAAGCTCTACAGTACCTGACATGGGTAGCAAGCCATCGTTACAATATTGGATGTAATTGTAATAAGGAAAGCCTGGAGTCGCCGTTGAAAACGCTGTGATACCAATCGATAGATCTTGAACCGTAGATGAATCGATCTGATAGCCAAAGTCAAGCTGTGATGCACCGGCTATTGCAGATAATGAGATGTTTGATAAAAAGGAAGCACCACATGTTGGACTGTAGTAACTATTGTACTGCCAAGTCGTTTCTACGTCATAGTTATCCTCTGGTACTCGGATACTATAAGAACCTGCAGCATCGGTGTATGCCCAGTAAGTGTTACCACTTGTCGTGGACGTGAGTAGAATCGGTATGTTGGCTAATCCTGCATCATTTCCATCTTGAAGACAATTGGCGTTATCATCAAGAAAGACCGATCCAAATAATTCCACACAGTCATTGGAATCAGGAACAATGGTAGAATAGGAAGAAGAACATCCAAGCGCATCAGTTACGGTAACCGATATTAACCCCGGTGTAGGACCCCATACATATGACGTCGTATCCCCTGTACTCCACTGATAATTGAAAGGAGCCTGGCCTGAAGACTGCAAATAGATACCATTTACTGAATCAATACCACAGGCATCAAAATACTCTGAAGCATAAACAATCACAGAATCCGCTGCGGAAACCGTAAAGTCCACAATGACATTACACCCACTGGCATCCATCACCTCAGCGCTGAAGGTGCCCGCTGGCAAGCTATCAATTACAAAGTAACTACTGCTCACTGCCATTGCTGGGCCTCCATTAAGGCTGTAGCTATAAGGAGGCGTTCCGCCATAGACATTAATGCCTGCCCCTCCATCAGCTCCATTACCGGCGCATGACACATCGAACGTTGTTTCTAAGAAAGCGTATAAGAAAGTGCCTAAGGAATCTAATAGGAGCGTTTCATAGGCATATGATGAACATCCTGAAGGATCGGATACCTCATAATAGATGTACAACACATTTGCCGTATTCACTCCATTAACATCATAGGTAAAGGATGTGTTTTCTGATAAGCTGTAATGCACAACATTCTGAAATCCATCATACACCGTCCAAGAGTATACGCTGCCACCATTGGAAGTATTGTTTAAATCAATAACAACTGAATCACATCCTATCACATTAAAAGAGCTGGAAAAGGAAGCTTGAACACTTGAACCAGATGCTAAAGTAGAGTCTATAAAAACCAATAAGGAGGTTGAATCATTGCACAAGCCATCATGAACGAAAAGTAAGACATCGACTACCCCCATATCAGCAGGTACAGAAACCGTTGGATTCGGCATAGCAGCTGAACCTTGTATTATAGCAATGGTCCCATTCCACCCATAAACGTAATATTCATAACTGTAGGATTGGGAGTTAATCGATGTAATATCAAAAGTCAACTCGACACTATCGCACGAATTCGATGCTGATTGGCTTACCGAAAACTGTGGATCAAGTGTTTGTCCCTGAGTGACCACAGTGTAGACTTGACTCGAGCTATCAATAAAAACGCCATTCGGTGTGTAGGTATACAACGTCACTTGAAAGACCCCATCATAAGGAAATGTATAAGGCACTACAGGAGCAAACCCGTTAGATACAAAACTTAGTGAATCCACAATCCAACTTCCGCCCTGGCTTCCGCTGATATCTTCAATTATATAGGTTCCGTTAATTCCGAATGTCTGAAAGGAATCTATGAGCACAAACTCCACTGAAGCATTTCCACAGCCAACCCCTGGATTTTGTGAGGGGAGAATGATAAAGTCAGCTGTGCTCTGCGCCAAAGCAAGACCCGAGCTCGACATGAGCCATAAAAAAATAAGTTTGCGTAAATAATTCATAATGATGATTTAAGGGTTAAAATTCCAATTTTTTGATAAATAAATGGTTTAGGTTAAAAGGGTTCTCGAGAAAATCTGTTTTTGATTCGATATTCGATCTAAGCACTCAAGGCTCACACGGTACCACCCCGACAAGGGCAATTGGTAGCTCATCGTTTTGCGCTTACCGGCGCTTATCTGAGCAATTTGCTCAAAGGAATTGGGATGTACGATACGTTCAATAATCCAAGTCAACTTTCCTCCACCTGCATTAAAGACAACAAAGTCAAAGGTCCTAAAACCAGCTTGCACATTGCCTGCTAGTGCCATAAAGCAAGGTCCAGCATTGAGAGAAAATGATCCGTTCTGCCCTTGGGCCTTACCTGAATGATTATTTCGTTTTCGCATATCCATGGGGTTTAGTGATGTAATAAACTTATATCTCTTGTAAAATTTCTTATAATACTTTGTGGTCTATTTGTTAATATTATTTGTCGCTCAACTATGTATTATACATTATTATTAAATATTGATATTCATTGTGTTACACATTGTTATTTATATATTTTTTGTTAATCATTTCGAAATGTTTCTAGCCCCGACCATAAGGATTACATGACTCATTGTTAAAGGAGAGATTTCCGCTTGTCTATATCCTGAATGTTTTGTTGACTTTCTCATATCGCTACTCATATTTCTGTTGCCTACACGCCTTTACAACTGTGAACTTATCGGAAAATTGCAGGGATTTACACTACGCATATAGGCCAATGTTAGGCGATATAACTTTGTGAGGCACAAAAAAGGAATTATTTTATCTTAATAAATGATCTATGTCTCTGTTTATCAGCATTTTGCGAATATTAAAATCTACTACGAAAAATTCTATTTGTTAATCAATAAACTCATATTTTAATCTGTTGCAAGCACAATTTTTTTGTTATTCAGCGCTTCTTGAAAAGAAAATAAGAGATTTGAGGTGTGAAAAATCTCATCGACACCCACTGCCACTTGTACGACAAAGCCTTTGACAAAGACCGTAGTCTTGCATCCCAAAGAGCCCAAGAAAATGGGCTAATCAATATTCTTATGCCCAATGTTGATCTTGCATCCTTACAAAGAATGCTGGAGCTACATCAAAGCGACCCTACCTACTTTAGACCCATGCTCGGCCTACACCCATGCTCCGTGGCTGAAAATTATAAAGAAGAGTTATCCCTCCTTAAGTCAAGTGTAGAGGGTGCAGCGTTCATTGCCATTGGAGAAATAGGCATAGATAAATATTGGTCACTTGACTTTATTAACGAGCAAATCGATGCCTTTGAGTATCAGATCGATTGGGCAATACAACTCGACCTTCCGATTGTCATCCATTGCCGTGATGCCTACCCGGAAATCCTTGATATCCTTGAGCAAAAGAAGCATACACGACTTCGGGGAGTTCTTCATTGTTTTACAGGCAGCCAAGCAGATGCCAAAAGATTGATTGACATGGGATTTCACTTAGGGCTAGGAGGCGTATTGACCTTTAAAAATGGCGGCCTAGCTGAATGGATACAATCCATCCCTCTCGATCATATTCTTTTGGAAACCGACGCTCCCTATCTCGCACCTACTCCTTATCGAGGAAAACGAAACGAACCATCATACGTTGTCGAAGTTGCGCAAAAACTAGCAGATATTCATGAGTCTCCTCTGGAAGCAATAGCCGAGAAAACCACTGAAAACGCTGTAAAACTTTTTAACCTGTAAGGCCTTGCCGTCTTATCTTTCCATTTCAGTCTAGATTAAAAAATCAGACCGGATCGTAAACTATGGGAACGCGCATCAATAAATACCTCAGTGAAATAGGCTACTGCTCTCGCAGAGCAGCCGATAAACTTCTGGAGGATGGCAGAATTACGATTAATGGAAAAAAGGCCCCGCTTGGCGAAAAAGTAGAGGAAGGAGATGTGGTAGCGGTTAATGGTCGGGCGGTAAGCCCGCGAAGTGCAAAACATGTCTACATTGCGCTGAATAAACCAAGAGGCATCGTCTGCACCACTGATCGTCGAGTTGAAAAGGACAACATCATTGATTTTATAGGTCATCCCCAGCGCATTTTCCCGATAGGCCGTTTGGATAAACCATCCGAAGGGCTAATCCTTTTGACAAGCGATGGAGATATCGTCAATAAAATTCTAAGGGCGCGCAACAACCACGAAAAGGAATATCTTGTCCAAGTCAACAAGCCCATCACAAAAGACTTTCTGCGGCGCATGTGCAACGGACTTCCAATACTTGGGACAGTAACTAGAAAGTGCGTTGTAGAACAAGTAGGTCCGGTTACTTTTCGGATTATCCTTACCCAAGGCTTAAATCGCCAGATTCGACGGATGTGCGAGTACCTAGACTATCGCGTAAAGCGACTCAAAAGGATTCGCATTATGAATATCGAGTTAGACCTACCCGTGGGTAAGTGGCGTGATTTATCCAAACGAGAGCTACAAGAACTTAATCGACTTTGCACAGGAAGCCAGAAGACCATGTAGCCGACCAAGCTGTCCCGCCTACTTTGTTTTGTGCACATTGATTTGTGTATTGATGAATCTTTTTTTCTAACCAAACAACCTCATTAACAAACACTTACGACTGGTCTGCCAAGAAATAGGCATAGACTAGGCTTTCTTCATTAAAAAGCCATCTTATATTTCATATTACCTTGGGTAAAAAACCAAAACAATTCAAATGAAAACAAAAACTACCCTCACCATTCTAGGTTCCATCTTCCTAATTCAAGGACTTGGTTTCTTTATTGGAGCAGAATACATCACCAAAGATGCCTTTAAAGACTTCGGTGAGCTCTCAAGAACAGCATTAGAAGTTGGCACTATTTTACACCAGGCCATGGCAAGCATATTTTTTGGCCTAGGTATGTTAACCATAGCATGCAGAACCATATCAGGAAAGCATGCCGTCAACTTTCTGCAGGGAATGATTGCGCTAAACACTACCGTTCTCGCTGTTGCACTCTATTCTTCAGCCACGACCAAAGCGCAAGCACCAATTCCTGTAGTTGTTTTATTTGTGGTCTTCCTTGTCCTTCTTTTTCTTTCTATGCGAACAGAAAATGCTCAAGCATAACTTTATTTAGTTTTTGAGAAAAAGGGGAGCCACTTGGGTGGCTCCCCTTTTTGATAATGATAAGCAAAAGCCGAGTAAATGAAGAGACGGGGATTATTGCCATGATCCCCTTAGCTTGATTATAGTGATACTAGACATCCTGACGAGTTAACATTTCGTACAAGACAAATCTATTTGCGGAGAGACGGGGATTCGAACCCCGGAGGGGTTGCCCCCAACACGCTTTCCAGGCGTGCGCCTTAAGCCGCTCGGCCACCTCTCCGATTGGAGGACAAATGTAGCAAGTTCCTTGAAATGATAAAGCAGGAAGATATTCTATGCTTTCCTATATGGAAGATATGTTAGTATAAGTGAAAAATATCCGATTAAAGTTTTAGTTTTGAAACGACGAAGCGATAATTAAGCATAAACTCATGAAAAAACTACACAGCATTTTAGTCGTACTTTTTGTATTTGCAAGCACTACCCTAACCTACGCTCAGGGAAGCGAAGCAGAATCTGGAAACTTTACGCACAACTTACTCAATAAGTTCATCGATGGAGACCCAACCTTTATGGGTACTGTTCTTATCGCACTTATCCTAGGGTTAGCCTTTTCTATTGAACGCATTATCAGCCTTACGCTTGCGGGAGGAAATACAGATAAGTTAATGAATGACATCAATAGAAAGCTTAAAGGTGGAGACATTGACGGAGCAAAAGCTTTATGTATGAAAAGCTCAACACCTATGGCATCCATTGCGTTCCAAGGGCTAAACCGTTCGGGCGAAAGCGTTGACGTTATTGAAAAAACAGTTGTAGCCTATGGTTCAGTGGAAATGGGCAAATTGGAAAAAGGACTTAGCTGGATCGGACTGATGATTGCCCTAGCACCGATGCTTGGTTTCATGGGTACGGTTATCGGTATGATCCAAGCTTTTGAGGACATTCAACGAATGGGAGACCTTAAAATTGATGTTGTCGCTGGGGGTATTAAAGTGGCGCTTTTGACCACAGTATTCGGGCTTATCGCGGCGATTATCCTTCAGATCTTTTACAACTACATTGTAGCGCGCATCGATAGCCTGGTAAACGATATGGAAGAGAAGTCTATCACGTTAGTTGACATGATGCTTGAGCATAAGTTGACTTCTGATTCTTCGAAGTAATTCTTAGTTCACCGAAAAAAAGGATTTATGATTTCTCCTAAACAATTAAAACTCGGTGCTTCGATTCTTATCGGTGCCATTATGGCCTTTGCTGTGCTATCCTATCTCTATGTGTCTTCGCAATATGAGCAGGTATCGTTAAACGCTACTATAGAAGCAGAGCAAGAGGATACGGCTACAGCGATCGACCCATGTGCAGAAGACGAGGCAGTCGTGCGCTATCAGTATGTTGGCAGTGATAGCGGTATTAAGGAAAATGTAGCGGGTCATAACACAGTAAGCTCAATGCTTTTCCTTCAAGTTCGATTCGGCACATTGCTTATGATTCTCGCAGTTCTTGGATTGCTAGTAGGTATTGTGCTCAGCATCATACATAATCGAAAAGCAGCGATCAGTCTGGCTATCGCACTCGGAGTCTTTGTGGCCGTCTATTTTATCAGCGCCCTCTCTGTTGGTGGATGGGATACTACACCTTATGCGGTGTATGAGGCAAATCAAGAATCATTGATGGGAAGCAAGTCATCTAGTATTGCAGAAGAAGTCACTGTTTCTGAAGAAGAAGTGGTAGAAGAAGAGGAAGAAACCGCAGAGGTAGATTCAACTTCGGCGGAAGAAGCAGCTCAGCCGAGTGTTGTTGTCTGCGAAGAATCTGAGGAAGATGAAATGTATGGTGAAGGGGTTGTGAATCGAGCAGCTACCGGTGTAGTAGCACTTATGGTATTCTTAGGCTTAGGACTGCTTGCGATTGTATTTGCCATTTTATACCCTATTGCATTAACCATTTTACCAAGTAAAAAGTAAGATGCCTAGAAATAAACGAAGTCAACCGGAAATTGATGCGAGTTCGATGGCGGACATCGCCTTCCTCTTGTTGGTATTCTGGCTTTCCATAACTACTGTTCTTACGGTTCAAGGTCTTCCTCAAAAACTTGAGAAAGAAAAAGTACAACAGGAGGTTATTGAAGAGCAAGAGCAGGAAATCAATGCCCAGTACCTTTTAGTCATCCAACAAAAAGGCAGCGACATCTGTGACAAGAGTAACCTTAATATTCAAATTGAATATGCTTATGTCCACGATGGAGTTTCTGGAGGAGCACTTGACAAAGAACTTCGCGAAGGAGCCTCCATGGTTGATGAATACGGCAAAGACATCGTACCAAGAAATCAAGGGAGATCCATTGGTAAAAAGATTGTTTGGGAAAACGTCTACACGGAATTAGAAGAAGCCCAGCTTACCCAAATTAAAGATGCGATTGCCAACCACATTCGCAAACAAGAAGAAGAGCACATCATCCAGTTCAAATACAAAAGTGATGTATGTTATCAGGCCTATATGACGATGTTCCAAACCATAGAAGCAGCCTATGAAGAGGTGCGCAACGAAAAGGCCATGGAAATGTTTGGATTGGAATGGTCTTATATCAAGGCAAAAGCTAAACGTGAGGAAAAAACAAAAGAAGGTAATAAGCCAGGAGGGTTCCGTGAGATGGAATCTACCATCTACAAGCTTGTTTCTACCTCAAAACTGTCTAAGCAGACCATAGATTAACACCCGAGCGAACTATGTCAAGATTCAAGAAAAATAAGACACGTGAAGTACCGGCTATATCTACCGCGTCATTGCCAGATATTGTCTTTATTCTTCTTTTCTTTTTCATGATTGTGACTGAGCCACCAGAAAAGCAAACACAGCTTGAGGTAGAAGAACCGGATTTCGAATTCAAAATTGATATGGATAAAACCGATCGGCAAAATGCCTATCGAGTCTACATCGGTTATAAAGAAGGAAGTCAAACCGTCTACACTGAATTTCCTGCCGCGAAAAAATCAAGTGGTAATGACGATTGGCGCTTTGTTGACGTTGATGCTGTAATGACGGAACGAAAAGCAGGAAAAAGCGGAGCGAATGATGCATTAAACGTCGCCATTAAAAAATTCGGAGATAACATTATTGCCGAACGCGGAGCCGGCAGTGAATTAGCTGACTACGATATTATCCTAACTGTGGCTGGAACAGTTAAGTGGGAAGTTGTAGAAGAGATTCAACGGGATCTCTCCAAGCAAGGCTTCCGAAACGTATTCCACCGAGACAAAGAAGACGAAAAGTAGTCGTACTTGCTTCGTCTATTCGTTAATTTTTCCAATTAACACCTCCCAAAGCTCACGGGCAACTTCATCCCAAGTTCGATTCCTTTCTAAGGAAGGACCCTTCTGAATGCTCTCGACTTCAGTCAATCCCTGGCCAATACTTTCAGACGAGTAAGGGTCAATGTAAATCACTCCCTCCTGATTGGTATAGCCCGTTAAAACCTCTTGACATACACTTGACTCAGAAGTCAGCACAGGACAGTTAAATTGAGCGGCTTCGAGTAAAACCAAGCCAAAACCTTCTAAGAGAGAAGGATATACTAATGCGTTGGCATTAAACAACAATGCTTCTTTTTCACTTTCTGAAACCCTTCCCAGATAATGTACATCCGATCGTCGAAAACATGCTGTAATAAAGGATCGCTCCTTTCTGGACCAACCTTTTCCCAACTCTCCAGCAAACACCAGATCAGATGTAATCTTGCCCTCATCCTTATACTCGATGAACGCCTTGAGAAGGTTATAACTATTCTTACGAGGGTTGATGGAGCCCAAGACTAAAAAATATGGATCAAACAAGGGAATCCTTTGCCATTCCACAAGCTTATCGATGGATTTTTTTTCATCGTAGCCATGCATGATCGTGGTGATTTTATTGGATGGCAGGCCATACCTACTCACCAAATCATGACGCGTGAAATCAGATATACTGATGATGTGATCGGCTCTCTTACAGTAGGTAGGGACCCATTTTGAATAAAACCTTGACACCCGAGCAGCATTCCACTCCGGACGGTGCTCCCAAGCCAAATCATGAATGGTCACCACACTTTTTGTTTTCGAAGGACTCTCAGCTAAGAAAGCATCTGGTCCCCAATAGAGATCCACTTGATGTTGTTTCAACCACCGCTTAACGCGCACTTCGTAATGATAGTACCACAACCACGGGTGGCGAGCACCAGGCCCCAAAGAGTGACCCATCATATTGGGCGCAATAAGAAACTCATTAGAGAACGGACGGTCAAACAAGAGATGAAAGGTTACTTCCGGATGATTCAGTGCCATTCTTTGGACGATTTCATACGTATACCTACCTATACCTTCAAGGCGATTAGGAAGTAGAAAACGTGCATTTATAGCGACTTGCATCTTAAAGTATCAATGAAATCGTAAAATACATATAGTTTCACAAGATGAAAACCGCCATACTTCGTCCGGTTCTTCTTCTCATTGGGCTTAATATTATCATAAAGCCTCTTTGGATTGTAGGAATAGATCGCCAAGTCCAACTCTTGGAAGGACCCGAAGTCTATGGTCGATTTTTTGCGCTCTTTCAACTGAGCTTAATGTTCCATGTCATTCTCGATGCAGGAATTCAAACCTTTCTCAGTCAGCAGAAAGGGAAAAATACGGCCTTGAGTTCCGATTTCATCTATCGGCTTGGTATAACTAAAATCATTCTTTCTTTCATATACTTTGGTTTATCTATGGCCCTAGCGTTTGTTCTTGGCCTATTGTATAAACCAGACTGGATGACTAAACTACTGGTTATTCAAATTCTCCATAGTGCCATCTTATTTTGCAGGACCTATTTTGCCGCAGAACTTCGCTATAGCCTCGATCGATTGTTTTCCATTTTGGATAAAGCATTAAGCCTAGGAATTATGGGCGTGGCACTCCTTGTCATTCGAGATATAAACGCCATTGACACTATGCTTAATGCCCAATTAATAGGCCTTGGGATTAGTGTAGTGCTCGCGCTATCCCTTTTGTATACTCGTCAACGACAGCTCGACAAAACCAGCCCGAGCACGCCCATTACATACTATTCGCTCTTTCAGCATGCCTTGCCCTTTACGTTAATGGTTTTATTTATGACCCTTTACCAACGCGCTGATGGGGTGATGATCGCCATGCTTCACAAAGAAGCCTCTTTTCAAAATGGGCTGTATGCCATGAGCTTTAGGCTTTATGATGCATTAAATGTTGTACCATTTTTAGCCACCTCACTTTTACTTCCAACGCTTGCTAAACGAGGGGTCAAAAGTATTGAAGGGCTTTCGATTAGTCGCGAGATTCTCCGCTTTGCTACAACCTTATCCGCTGTAACCTTTCCATTGATTTTCTGGGCATACGGTGATTTATTCTCATTGTTCTATGGAGATCAAGTTGATGTTGCGGAGGAAGTCTTTGAGGTAATGATGATTTGCTTTATGGTCGGAGCACCTATGGCTGTGTTAGGGACAATTCTTACCGCAGCAGATAAGGTTTGGACGGTGAGCCTTGTGGCGCTTTCAGGCTGCATTCTCAATATCGTATGCAATGCGCTATTTATTCCTTCTTATGGGGCGCTTGGCGCTTCCTGGACGACATTAGCTACTGCACTGTTTATCACCCTATTGTATCTCTGGCACCTTAGAACTATGATTGGCCAGCTCCTCTCTTGGAAGGTTTCCATACAATATATTGCCTTGGGTACTATGTGTTGGGCAAGCTTTGCACTAATCAATCAGTTTTTACCTGTAGAATTTTTATTCAAAGTGATTCTATATCTAATCATTACTTCTACGATCATAGCCTCGACAAAGTGGCTTCAAATCAGTATTTTACCAACCACAAGGAATTAACCATGTCTCAAGAAGATTCGAATAAAGCCATCGTACATTTTTTAGCCCGCCTTCTCCAATATAAAGGCTGGATTATTGGCGCAACGCTCATATCTGGCATCGCAGCAGTAGTCATTAGCCTCTATGTACTTAAGCCCTATTATCAAAGCTTTGCGTTGGTCTACCCTACCAATCTTACGATGCATGAGCGTGCATCGATGTTTAGTAATACTTCGTCTTCCGGAGAAGAAGGCGGTTACTATGGCACAAAACATGATGCTAATCGCATTTTAACAGTAGCTAATTCACAGTGGCTCATACAGCGTATGATTGCGGAATTCAACCTCTCAGAACACTATGGTTTTGACAAAAACACGGAGTATTTATCCTCAAAGACGACCGAGCAATTCATGGATCAATATCAAGTGTACAAAACAGAAGAAGATGCCATCCGCATTAACTATATCGATACCGATCCTGAACTTGCCGCTAACTTGGTCAATGAAATGGTTAAGATTATTGATTCTACGATTACAGCTCCTATTCAACGGAATAAAGAGTCGATGTATGTGGAAATGAAAAAACAATTAGACTCAAGTGAAGTCGCACTAAATGACTTGGCCACTCAAATTGAGCTTTACCGAGATTCTGCTCAGAACCAACTTCTTACTCGCCAATATGAACAGCAACTTCTTCGAGTTAAAGAAATACAACAATTAGTCGACCAACACTCAGTAGCCTCATCCACATCAACCCCTGGTTTAGAAATTATTGAAAACGCCTATCCCGCAGAGCGAAAGCTAAAACCTGTGCGATGGATGATCTGTGCCATCACGGTTATTGTCACCTTTATCCTGTCTTGTTTGATCGTTCTATTGTTTGATGCCGTTGGTCAATTGGGCAAGGCCATAGGAGAGTATGAAAGGTCTACATCTTAATCCTTCCGTTTAACCTACTGTGGCATTAGTACGTCATAATCTGTCATCTATCTACCTCGCGGCTTCGCTGGGCTTAAGCATTATGCTTACCCTATTGGCTTGGATTTTTGATATAGCCTTATTACCCGTATTGGCTATCCTTCCTTTTGTTCTAGCGGCTTCGCTTCTTTATCCTCAATACCTTTTCTTTTTAGCAGTAAGCTTATTACCCATATCAAGAACAGTTGAGTTTGGATCAGGGCTATCCCTTAGCTTTCCCACAGAACCTTTGTTAATCTTTCTAAGCCTTGTTCTACCAATAGAGTTTGTCTACGGTAAAAAAAACCGAAGTGACCTTCTAGCAAAACCCATCGTCTTAACCTTGATCCTCTATCTGGTCTGGATAGGAATAACGACATTAACTAGTCAGACTCCCTTACTATCTGTAAAATATCTCTTGGCAAAGTCTTGGTTTGTAGTCCCTGCCATCTTGGGTAGTGTAGTCTATATCCAATCATGGAAAGATGTTAAGCGAATCCTCTGGACGTTTCACGGGGTGTTATCATTCACCATTCTTTGGACGTTGATGCGTCATAGTGTAAGTGGCTTTGCATTCGATCAAGTAAACTTTACCATGACACCGTTTTATCCAAACCACGTGGACTACGCGGTGGTGATTACCATGTTTTTGCCATTTAATCTTTGGTTGTATTCTGAGGCTACTACACGAGGGACTAAGCGCTATCTCCTTTTGAGTACTGTGGTCTTTTTACTCGCGATTTATCTCTCCTACACGAGAGCATGTTATGTTGCCGTATGCTTTGAGGTTATCGTGTATTTCTGCCTAAAAATGCGCGGGATGAAACTGGCCATTCCCCTTGCCTTTGCCTTGGCTATTGGCTTAGTTGGGTTTTTACTTCATGAAAATCAATATCTCCAATACACCCCCTCAACGAGCACTGTCATGCACGACGAGTTTAGTGATCATGTTTCCTCAACCTTTGAAGGAAAGGACGTTTCCAGCATGGAGCGAATATACCGTTGGGTAGCAGGTGGGCATATGATTGCTGACAAACCGTTTCTAGGCTTTGGACCAAACGGGTTTGTACCCAATTACAGGGAGTATACAGTATTTATCTTTGAAACCTGGGTATCTGATAACCCTGAACAATCTACCGTACACAATTATTATATGCTGCAAGCCATAGAACTTGGAATTCCTGGATTATTACTTTTTCTAACAATAATCATTCTATTCTTTTTTAGAATTGAGCGTTATTACGAACAAGAAAAAAATAATCTGAAAGGGAAATTCAGTTTAGCATTAGGTGTTTCAATGAGCAGTATCGTAATCAATAACATATTTGGAGACTTAATTGAAACCGATAAAATTGGCTTCTTCTTTTTTATCCTGATTGGTCTTTTAATCGTCCTTCCAAAACTCGCTCAAGAATTTTCTACGCACAGGGAAACTAGCTATGAATAACTCCTCGCAGCAACATTTTGATTTGCAAAACACGCAACGGGCCTTTGCTTACCTTTCTGATAAGCAACTTCGCCGCATGTCAAGGTTGTTTAAGCTCATGGGTTCGAAGGCATTGACATTGATTGGGGGAAAGCTTGCAAAGTTTTCTCTCCGAATCGGACTCCCTATTCCCTATTATTTTAAAAACCTATTATACCGTCAATTCTGTGGAGGGGAAAATCTTGAGGAATGTTCGAATGTCGCACAAGAATGTGCCCTACGTAACATATTGATCAATTTGCATTACGGCATTGAAGCAACAGATAGTCAAGAATCCTGGGACCACTCATTTAATGAAAACATGAAGGCTATTGCATGGTGCGCTAAGACCCCAAATGCCATAAGCTTAAGTATTAAAATGACTGCATTGATTTCCCTTGAAATCTTACAGAAAAAACAAGATAATCTAGCGTTAACTCACGAAGAAGAAAATACATACGACATCTTCAAACACCGGATTGACCAATTATCCGTCGAAGCCAAAAAAGCAGGTATAGCACTGTATTATGACGCCGAGGAGTCTTGGATTCAAGAAGAAATAGACCACTTGGTCAATGACTTAATGAAGCGGCACAACAAAGAATCAGCCACAGTCTATAATACCTATCAGATTTATCGAAAAGATAAACTCCAAGATTTTAAAGACACCGTCAATAAGGCTGCGGTTAAAGGGTATATAGTGGGAGCCAAGCTAGTGCGCGGCGCCTATGTTGTCAAAGAAGCACGCTATGCAGAAAAGCATCAGACCCACAATCCATTGCATGACAATAAAGAGTCAGTCGATCAAGATTTCAATGAGGCCGTCCATTTTGGAATTGAAAACATTATTCAGGTAGCAATGTGTATAGGAAGCCATAACATAAAAAGTTGTGAGCGCACACTCGCCAAGGCAAAAGAAGATGCTATTGAGTTAAGTCATCCTCACATTGTTTTCTCCCAGCTCTATGGTATGAGTGATCCCTTGTCTAACAATCTAGCGTATTATGGTGGGAATGTTTCGAAATATATGCCTTATGGGCGAGCAAAATACCTCCTACCCTATCTGATACGTAGAGCAGAGGAAAATCAATCAGTACAGGGGCAAATGTCTCGTGAGCACCAACAAATCCACGAAGAAATCCTTAGACGGAGAAAAGGTTAATTTTTTTTTAATTCTAGATGGATTTTTTATTTTTCGAGTAAAGAACCATTATGAAACATATAGTATTAGGACTGTTCACCTCCGTTATTGTCCTATCCTGCTCTAAGAGTATTGAAGCACCAAGTGCTATTGTAGAGGCTGATGAGAAGACCTGTGCGTGTTTTGAGCCAACGGCATCTTTATTTAAAGAGATAAGAGACTTCTACATCGATAATTATAACTCTTGGGATGACAAGGAAATTAAGAAAGAATTTGCTGAGCGCCTATACAAAGCCATGAAAGCGGAACAAACGTCCAAAGATTGTATCAAAGATTGGGCTAGCAGTAAAGAATCTCTATGGTATGACTACCGATGCGTCTTAACGGAAGAAGTGTATGAAAATGATTACGCTGCTGAAGGTGCAACTGCTACCGAAGAGACTGCAGAGGAATATGACTACTATGACGACTACAAAGGGGATTACGATGATTATGACGAGTACGAGGAGGAAGAATCTATTGTACGATCTGAGGGCCGTTTTTTACTTAGTGATGTAGAGGCGTGTTATGAAGTGTATCACCTTATGTCCAACAACCTTGTTGACAATTTAGACCATCGTCAAGACCTTGAAGATTACATTCTCGAAGAACTTGCATACGAAGTAAATTTTATGCGCTTTCTAGGAAACCATGTTGGTATTTACCTCAGTGAATATGACTACGAGCGTTACGAGCGAGAACAAAATCGTGATCGTGATCGAGCGTATGATGAGGAATAAGAGTAAAATATGATTGCTATGAAAAATTTATATCAGATAAAAGCTTATTCCCTAATTCTAACCGTTGTCGGACTATTTCTTTTACCATCGTGCACTAAGGATTCAAGTGGAATTGCAGAAGGTGAAAAAAAGGCGGATGATGTTGTTTGCTCTTGCGCGGCGGGCTATGCTATGGCAAAAAGCAAGGCCTATACCTATGCTGTAAAAAATATTGAACATCTGCATAAAGACCTAATTAAGTCTGAATACGAACGTTTGAAAGTCAAGATTCAAAAGGAGAAAATCGAGGCTAGTCGCTGCATTAGAAATTGGGCCCTTGATCAGGAATCGTATTGGTATGAGGACCAACTCGTTGGTCCCGATTTTCAGGGAAAGATTAAGCTTGCCAATCCTAAGAGTTGCAAGGAACTTATCCTTATTGAGAGTTTGGAGCTTCTGTGACGGTCTAAGAACCCTAACCGAGGCTCACATCAAGCGCCATCATCACGATAAAGCCTCCTATGAATCCTAATGTGGCTAAATCGGCATAGCGATCCTGCTGAGTTTCTGGGACAACTTCTTCGATGACTACATAAATCATGGCTCCTGCCGCAAAAGCTAAGGCAAAGGGTAATATTGGAGTAAAAAAGATAACGGCTAAGGCGCCAATAACGGCGGCCACAGGTTCTACTACGGCACTTAACTGGCCATAGTAAAAGCTCTTCCACCGACTTGCACCAGCACGTCGCAAAGGAAAGGATACGGCGATTCCCTCGGGAAAATTTTGAATACCAATTCCAATTGCTAGGGTTACAGCCCCCCCTATAGTTGCTTCTGGTAAGCCAGCCGCCACTCCACCAAAGAGTACACCTACCGCAAGCCCTTCCGGTATATTGTGCAGAGTTATAGCTAGTATGAGCAGGGTTGTTTTATGAAGTTTTGTCTTTACGCCTTCACTGTGTTCAATATCAAAATTTAAGTGTAAGTGTGGCATAAACTTATCTAAGGCAAATAAAAATAGCGCCCCTAACCCAAAGCCAATTGCTGCAGGAACAAAAGCTAAACTCCCCCAAGAGACTTCCGCCATTTCAATGGCCGGCGATAAAAGGGACCAAAAACTTGCCGCAACCATAACTCCTCCTGTAAACCCAAGCATGGTATCTAAATACTTTCTTGGCATAGATCTAAACGGGAAGACTAAACTTGCTCCCAAGGCCGTAAGAAACCAAGTGAACACCGTAGCTAAAAATGCAGCAAGCACAGGGTTTAGGGACTCAAAGTAGCTTATAATAGTTTGCATGTCTATATATTTTCTTGGATTAAGATGAGTTCACAAGCCTTGTAAGAAAGCTCTACAGATTGATTCCCATTGAGTGTTAGCACCCTGCTATCGTCAAAGGGTAAAACCGATTGAATACATAATGATGTACCCAGGGCTATCCCTTTTTGGGATAATAAACTCAAAAGTTTTGAATTGGAATCCAATACCCCTACAACCTGTGCACCCACGCCAATAGATAATCCAGTGAGTGGCTTTGCGCGTTGCTTAGGGATATTGCCGTCAGCATCGGGAATATAGTCCCCATGAGGATCAATTGACGGATGATCTAGAAAGGTAGCTAACCTTTTTGTCAGTTCTTGAGAGTGAACATGCTCTAATTGCTCAGCAATGTCATGAACTTCCTCCCAGCCAAATCCTAACTTGTCATGAAGAAACACTTCCCATAACCTGTGCTTTCGAATTAGGCTTACAGCTAGCTGGCGCCCTTTAGGACTTAATGATCCACCTCGATAGGGAACATAGTCTATAAATTCTTTCTCCGCTAATCGTTTATACATTTCTGATACCGATGCTTGTGATGTCATGAGATGGGTTGCCAAGGCATTGGTAGACACGGCATATCTATCCTCTTTTCCCTCTGAAAGCGTCCAAATGGCTTTTATATAGTCTTCGATGGATTGAGACGGCATGGCACAAAATTAATATATACTTAATTAATATTTAGGCATGCCTAAATATTTGCTTTTGTACCTTGTGGACGTGAAAAAGCTCATGCAGATAGAAAATCGCAAAGCACGATTTGACTACCACATTCGGGATCGATACATCGCAGGGGTGCAACTAAGAGGAAGTGAGGTGAAATCTATACGTGATGGACAGGTGTCCATTCAGGAGGGGTTCTGTCGCTTTCGAGGGGAAGAATTGTATCTCTATGGTATGCATGTATCTGAATATTTTCAAGCTAGCCATAACAACCATATTCCTGGAAGAGAAAGAAAACTTCTTTTACATCGAAAAGAACTCAAACAATTGCAACGCAAAGTCAAGGAGCGAGGATATACCATTGTTCCACTTAAACTTTTTGCGACAGAGCGGAATCTAATCAAGGCTGAAATCGCCCTTGTTCAAGGGAAAAAACAGTTTGACAAACGCCAGACGATCCAACAAAAAGATGCTAAACGGGAGAAGGATCGAGCTAAAAAAGAATCGAATAACTATCGCAACTAGGTGCGCCCCTTCAGCATAGGAACAAAAGAAAAGGCATCAAAAACTTCTTCCTTTACCCCGTCTTCAAGTTTTGTTATTCTTACCATATCCTGGCTACCTTGGTCATTGTCTACTGGTATAATAAGCATTCCACCAATACGAAGTTGATCAATCAAGGTCTCTGGAACGTGTGGAGCGGCAGCTGTTACAATGCATTTGTCAAACGGGGCATAAATCGGCTTACCCAAAAAACCATCGCCATAATATGTGCGAATCGTTGAATATTTCATGGATTGAAGCAGCCTACTCGTCTTGTCATACAGCGTTCGAAAACGCTCTATGGTATAGACTCGCGCACCGAGTTCAGCCAACACAGCTGCTTGATATCCTGAACCTGTCCCAATCTCTAAAACCTTATCATTGGCTTCTATCTCCAATTTTTCCGTTTGAAACGCAACTGTATAGGGCTGACTAATTGTTTGCCCATCACCAATTGGAAATGCCTTATCCTCATAGGCATGGTTGTGTAATGCAGAGTCAGGGATAAATCGATGACGCTCAATTCGCCCCATGGCCTCTAATACTTTATTGTCCTGAATACCCTTTTGACGGAGTAAGAGAATAAGATCCTTTCTTGGTCGAGCGTAGCGTAAATCCATTAGGCAATTACTTCGAAGTTAAGTCTTCAAAAAAATCTATTTTACCTATGTATTACACATAAGAACTGAATTGTGTTTAACTTGTTCTTCAGTTATGAATGGATGGATGCTTTTTTGGGGAATTGTCACCCTTTATATTGCCATGGAGGGATTGGCATGGCTATCCCATCGCTACTTAATGCACGGTCTGTTGTGGGTATGGCACAAAGATCATCATCAAAAGGATCCCACTTCATTTTTTGAACTCAATGACTTGTTTTTTATTGTCTATGCCGTACCGAGCGCCACGTTGATTATCACCGGTCTCGCTTACAACCTAGCCTTTGGTCTCGGAGCAGGCTTTGGAATAGCACTTTATGGAATCACCTATTTTCTGGTTCATGACGTGTTTATCCATAAACGCATACGTATTAAACTCCCCTTTATGGGATGGTACTTTAAGGCTGTCTACAGGGCCCATTTAGCTCACCACGGTACGCTAACTAAAGAGGGTGCAGAATATTTTGGGCTTCTGTACATTCCGCGGAAGTTCTTTAGACTCAAACAGCATGGATAGTCACTATACCTATGCAGCGATTCTAGCAGGTAGTTTAAGCATTCCATTGATTGCTAGTTTTTTAAAACCTCTGGTATTTTCAAAAAACTGGAGGGCATTCGGAGCATCAACCTTACTTGTCGGGGCATTTTTTATTGCATGGGACATATTGTTTACCCAATGGAGAGTGTGGGGATTTAACGAAGCAAAGCACTTCAGCGTTAAACTAATGGGCTTACCCTTAGAGGAAATCTTGTTCTTCTTTGTTGTCCCCTTTTGTTGCCTATTCATCTACGAAAATGTGTATGTCTACATTGTAAAATCAAGAGAGAGGATTTCAACGAGTACTATGTGGTCACTCATCAGTATCGGAGTGGGTTTGTTTTTAATTGGAATAGCTCATTGGGGCAGGCTTTATACCGCCTCTACCTTCCTCCTTGCTGGGGGAACACTAATTGGCATAAGTGCCACGAGGGCCCACTGGTTGCCAGCTTACATGGCGGCCTATCTTTTTAGCAACATCCCATTTATTTTAGTTAATGGTATTCTGACCGGTTCCTTCGGACTAGAAGAGGTGGTATGGTATAACGATGCAGAAAATTTAGGAAGTCGTCTTTATGAAGTTGCAGGCCTATCCTGGACGCAAATAAATATTCCCATTGATGACTTTGTCTATTCCTTTGCTTTACTTCTGCTCAATACCGCCATATATATGTACGTCAAGCATCAGCCGTCAAGCGTAGCTTAACATAAAGAAAGTGCATCAACACACTATGCGGAAAGGCCAATATGGAAATGGCAATTAGGGCATAGAAATACGAATGACTTTGTGCATAGAGAACAATGGCCACTAAGCCTATATATGCCACTAGCGTGAAAGGAGCCAACATCTTAACAAAATGTTTTGTAGACTCCACGCGCTCATTCGACTGCAGAGCCTTGTACTCATTAATTAATGAGGGTAATGCATGAAAAATGCTAAAGTATAGTCCGAAGCCAACCCACATGGGTAACACAACAAGGGCATAGAGTGAAACTAGGCTTGTCATCGTAAAATCTAACACAATTCGAATCTGTAGGTGATAAAATGCCAAGGCGCTCAATACACAAGTAACAAGAAATCCTAAGGATAGAAAAAAGATTCGGTGTGCAATGAATACAATGGTTGATGAGGAAAGTTTTACAACAAACCACGAGGGCAAAACCTCGGCAAGCTCAGCACTATGAAACAACGGGATGGAAGATATCACCACAAGACCCCATGATATAGCAATGGATGTGCCCAAGGCTTTGGGTAAAACATTCCATATTAACAACGCATCGCTTTGGCCAAAATGCCAAGCGCTATAGAGTAAAAACAGCCAAAACCCCAGAACGGGAGCAAAGAGCCATAGAAAGCCATACAATAGCATAACAGCAAGATATTGCCCCATAAAGCGGAATTGCTGAGATGGCTTAATCCAACCAAGGACATCACTTGCCAATATATGATCTATCGCTCCATGCGAAATGCCAAATAACCCTACCAAAACAGCCAGGACTACAACGGTAAACCAAACAGGGTAAGTCCAGCCCATGATCAGAGGTAATAGAAAACATCCAGTAATACTAAACTGAACCGTGCGAAGTGCTAAGTAATTCATAAAAAAAGGGTGGTCGTCAGACCACCCTTAAGTTATTAATTAGTGTGTAATTAATTATTCACTATCTGCAACAGCTAGAGCATAGATAACTAAACCGAAACCGATTTTGTTTACTGCATCACCAACGTTGTAGATTACATCCATTGCTAGATCCATGCCGAAGATTTGACCTTCTGCACCATACCATCCAGCGGTTCCTGCCATATATCCAATCGGGTATATAGCCCATCCGATTAATACGAATTTGGCTAGAGCGCTGTTAGCTTTAGCCACGGCTCCACCAGCTGACTTAGCACATTCTGCAACCTCACCAAACCAAACTAGGTATACGATGTAGAAGTAAGCAAGTCCAGAAACAAGACCCCAAACTTGAGCTTGCTCTCTGTATATACCTTCACCAAAATACCCTGTAACTAACATCACTACAGAAGCACCGATGAGTTTCCACATAGTGCCAATTGTGCCACCTGATTTTTTAGTTATCAAATAGAACTCAACGCACATGAGTGGAACGGTTAAAATCCAGTCAACATAACGGAAAAATGTAGGAGAATCTCCTGTATTTACGTAATAATCACGCATGTAATAGTAATGCACGGCGGCAATAAATGTAATTAACCCCGACACCATCATCGATGTACGCCATTTGGCATCCATGTTGCGCATCTCCAACCAGAAGAATGCTGTTGCGGCCATCATGGCCATTGATCCAATAAAGAAAGTGAACGCAATCTGATCCCCTCCAGAGAAGGCTTCTTGTATACGACCCCAATCTTGTGATAATAAAAAGTTCATAGAAATAAATATTTGTTTCGCCAAGTTAACACC
>PKDX01000046.1 GCA_002862745.1 Bacteroidota bacterium
ACACGGTGTATACCCCATCATCTTAACAAGGCACTGGGACGCTTCGCTTCAATCTTCTGCAGATTGTGTCAAGCCTAGCGCAAGCCAATCCATTCAAGATCTTCGTCAGGATTCGCATCGAATAATTCGGATTCCTTTTAATCCCGGCCTTCGTGATCGAATTTTTATAAAGCATGGGAATAAAAAAAGAAGGTGGATTCGCAAAGTGCTTTCTTTCCTAATGGCTATGGGTGAACATCTATTTCCTAAAATTGGCGATAAACACTTCTTATACAAGGAGGCCAAACAACGCATTACATCCCTTCATGTAGATGCCATTATGGCAACTGGTGAGCCTTTTGTTTTACACACTTATGCCTCTCGTCTTGGCAAACAATACAACTTGCCCGTGGTCTTAGATTATAGGGATGGTTGGACAACAAATCAGGAGAACAAATCATTGTCGTTTGCAGAACAACTCATACTCCTGTCTCACCGCATTGGTGAGCGAAAAAACCTTACTAATGCATCACTGGTTACTGCTGCATCACCAACTTATTTAAAAAACACCTCCACTTCTCTAATGAAAAAAGAGCGGACGGCTGTCATCTATAATGGGTACGATGAAGAGATAGCCCGTCGCCTTAAGCCATCAGAATTGAACAGCACCTTTACCATTGCCTATGCTGGTAGGCTCTATGACTATCAGCGTTTGGAGAGTTTTCTCGAAGGGCTAAGGATATTTTTAACCCACCATGCAAACGCTAAAATAAAGGTGGTTTTTTATGGTATGTCCTTTTACCCTGAGATGGTCAAGCGAGTAAAACGTTTCCACCAATCATTAGAAAACCACCTTGTATTTACCGAAAGAATAGCCTATTCTAGGTTAATGCAAAACCTACACAGCGCAGACGCTCTATTACTATTATCAGCACCGGGTGCTGATTGGCTTAGCGCCAAGACCTTTGACTATTTACCCCACAAGAAGCCCATTTTGCTTGTCGAAGGCGATCAGGGTGTTCTTGAAAAGATATTAGAAGAAACCTCACTTGGTTTCGTTTGTAAAAACGCCAACGAGGTTAGCTCTTACATTAAAGAGTTATATGAAGCCTGGGTAAATACAGGTAAAACTGCGATAGAAAACGCTTCTTCTTCTCATGCCTATACTCGTCAAGCAAGCACTAAACAACTTGCCGATTGCCTTCTCAATATAAAATGCGTCTGATGTGTGGGATTGTTGGATTTGTTTCGTTTCATGATGAGAAAAGTGCACCACCACCCCATTTGCTCAGGGGAGTTTTAAACCACCGAGGGCCCGATCGATTTGCACACACTCAACTAGGGCCATGCAGTCTTTGGCATTTCCGACTAAGTGTTATCGATCCGACAGATGGTGGAAACCAACCCCTATCCACGCCCTGTGGCCGCTACACCTTAATTTTTAATGGGGAGGTCTATAATTATAAGGCACTTAAAAAACAATATAACCTTCCCTGTAAAGGTGAATCTGACAGTGAAGTTGTTCTCCTTTTGTTTAATGCTTTAGGTGTGGATTCGTTAGCCCTTCTTGAGGGAATGTTTTCTTTGGCAATATGGGATGCGCAGGAGAAAGAGCTTACCCTAGCTAGAGACCGAATAGGCATAAAGCCCCTATATTATTCGACAGCAACTGGTGTGGGTTTTTCTTTTGCTTCTGAGATAAAAGGGCTTCAAGCGTTGGGCGAGACTCGCCCATCCAATAAACACCTTGCCGACTATTTAAACCTTGGCTTTGTTCCTGGACAGAACACCTTGTTTGAGGAAATTCATCAAGTCAGGCCCGGTTATTATCTCCAGCTTAAGGATGGCAAGGCCAATCATCGCGCATTCTACTCGTTGTTTGACCGAGTAAATGAACGGCCTTCTATTCCGACATCATATGATAGTGCAAAAAAATCATTACGTGATCTTGTCTATAAAAGCGTGGAGGATCGATTGGTGGCCGATGTGCCCCTTGGATGCTTTTTAAGCGGGGGAATAGATTCAAGCCTGGTAGTTGCTGTCGCGCAGGATATCCTTGGAAGTAAACTACAAAGCTTTTCCATTGGATTTAAGGAGGACGCGTTCAACGAAGCATCTCATGCTGCAAAAATAGCCCACCATCTAGGCTGTGATCACAGAGAAAAAATCTTTAAACAAAAGGACTTGCTCGACATTTTTTCCAACTATCTCTCCATGACTGACCAACCCTTTGGAGACACATCCTTACTTCCCACATCCCTTGTTTCCCAGTTTACTAGAGAGCATGTAACTGTGGCACTGTCTGGAGATGGGGGAGACGAAGGCTTCTTAGGATATGGCATGTATACCTGGGCAAAAAGACTTGACAGTGTTCTATTGCGAAACGCTGGGCGGCTTGCCAATCCTCTTGTCAAAAGCCTTGGTAGCTCCCGATACAAAAGAGCCTTTGGGCTTTTTGAAGGTCATAAAAAGGAATATAGACAGCGTCACATTTTCTCTCAAGAGCAATATTTCTTTAGTCAAAAAGAAATAAGAAAACTACAAATAGGGGGTGGTGGCTTTTCCCCCCAACCACCTATTCCGTCCTGGATGAGTGCCCAAGAAAGACAGGCTTTTTTTGACTATTGCTGGTATCTTCCAGATGATCTTCTTGTAAAAGTAGATCGCGCCTCCATGGCGCACAGCTTAGAGGTAAGAGTTCCCCTGTTAGATCACCGCATAGTTGAGTTTGCCATTGGCCTGCCTGTGCATTGGAAAAAAAGAAAATCAGTGACTAAATATATCTTAAAAGACATCCTTTTTGACCTTGTGCCAAAAGAATTCTTTGATCGACCCAAACAAGGCTTTAGCGTGCCTCTTGCTCAATACCTCAAAGGGCCGCTAAGGACGTGGGTAGATAAACACTTAACAAGAAGTGTGGTGTCAAAACATGGGTGGGTAGATTATAGCATGGTGGAACAATATAAACGGCGGTTTTATGTCAAAGGCGAGCAATACCTTTACCACCGCGTCTTCCTATTAACCTTACTTCATCAATGGCTAGAGAAGTAGTACTTTACAAAAGAATACATTGCTGTGTTTAAGAGAAAGACTTTTTTTGTAACCGGTTGTGCCGGGTTCATTGGATCACATGTTGCCGAAAGGTTACTTTCTTTAGGCCACCTGGTCTATGGCATGGATAACCTAGACCCCTTTTATCCTCGAGAAATCAAAGAGGAAAACTTGAGCATACTTGCAGCATATCCTAACTTTCATTTTGAAGAGTGTTCTCTTCAAGATCTTAAAGATTGCCGTTGGGTTGCAGGTGGGGTCACATTTGATTGCATCATTCATTTGGCCGCCAAGGCAGGGGTTCGGCCTTCCATTGAACGACCTGGAGATTACATAAAAAGCAACATTCTTGGCACCCAGGCAGTCATTGACCTTGCCGAAGAAATACAATGTAAAGACATACTCTTTGCCTCTAGCTCTTCGATTTATGGCAACTTGTCAACGCTTCCTTTTGACGAAGAAATGAATGTTAGTAAGCCCATTTCTCCCTATGCTTATACCAAAAGAGCCAACGAACTTCAATTGTTTGAAGCACATCACCGATTGGGTTTAAATGTTTGTTGTTTGAGGTTTTTTACTGTTTTTGGACCTCGACAGAGACCTGATCTCGCTATTTGTAAGTTTATCGATCTTATTAAACGGGGTCAACCCATTACTCTATACGGTGATGGAAGCACAAGAAGGGATTACACGTTTGTAGATGACATTGTTGATGGGGTACTTTCTGCAACAAGCTTTTTAGCGCGTGGCGCTTCTCATTATGAGATTATTAATCTTGGTGGGGGTGAACCGATTACTCTTTCTACAATGGCTTATTTACTCTATGAGAAATTAGGTGAGACGCCGAAAATAGAGTATCATCCCATGCAAGAGGGCGACGTTAATTACACCCATGCCAACATAACCAAGGCATGCAATCTATTGCAATACGAGCCGAAAGTATCGTTTTCCAAGGGGCTTGACCTATATATAAAGTGGCTTGCTCAACATGAGTAACACACAAACAATTAACGAACTGATGTGGGCGCTGTCTTATACATAACATTTGATGGTATAACCGATCCCCTCGGAAGGTCTCAAATTCTGCCTTATCTCACAGGCCTTAGTAAAATGGGGCACACTATTCATATCCTATCACAAGAAAAAGAGGATCAATTTGCGCGCGAAGGGGAGGCGGTTCTTGAGCTACTTAAAAAGTACAACATAGCTTGGGACCACATAGATTATAAGAACAAACCACCGATCATACAACCCCTTATACAGCGCCAAGCTATCAAAAAAAGGGCTGTAAAAATCGTGGCGACAAAAGCTATAGATCTTGTTCATTGCAGAAGTTATATGGCGGGATGGGTTGGCTTACAGATTAAAAATAAATCGGGCACCCCTTTTGTCTTCGACATGCGGGGGTTTTGGGCAGATGAAAGAAAGGAGGGCGGAATCTGGCCACACAGCAACCCCATATACCGAATCGTATACCACAGGGTCAAGCAGCTGGAAAGAAAACTTCTTTTTCATGCCAATCATATCGTGTCCCTAACCCATAAAGGCAAAAGGATTGTTGCTGGATGGAATCATATTAGAGACTTTAACGACTCCATATCTGTTATTCCCTGCTGCGCGGATCTAGAACATTTTAACCCCGTGCAATATTCTACAAAAGACAGAGAGGCTTTGCGGACAACATATGGTCTAAATCAAGAAGATATTGTTATCGGATACCTCGGGTCCATTGGAACATGGTATATGTTGGATGAAATGTTAGACGCATTTGCCTTTTGGCTCAAACACATTCCTAATTTGAAGCTATTCTTTTTGTCCAAACTCTCACTAGAGGAGTTGAATCCTAAACTGTTGTCAAGGGACATACCTAACGATTCAATAAGGCTTCATTCAACTAGCTATGATCGTGTTCCCGAGCATCTCGCCCTATTCGACCTAGGGTTGTTTTTTATTCTTCCCGTGTTTTCTAAATCAGCATCATCCCCTGTTAAGCAAGGCGAAATGCTTGCCATGGGGCTGCCCGTGCTGTGTAATCGTGGGGTGGGGGATACTGATCAAGTTATGGAAGAAATAGACGAATCCCTTCTTGTTAATGATTTTAATGAGGTGGCCTATAAAAAAGTGCTCCACGTACTCAAGGATAAAGGGTATCGAGAGGCTTTGGCCCCAGTTTGCAAAGCGACTGCAAACCAATGGTTTGACGTTAATCACGGCATAGAAACCTACCATTCCATTTACACAAAACTCATGCGCTGAACGGGTGCTTTTTCTGTTGGCTGCGTATTAGTGGATGTGCCTCTTCAGGGTCATTTGGTAGACTCGGCGTTACTGCGCGCATTTTAGTAAGAAGTTCTATGGCGGGTTGTGCATCGGCCAAAGAACAACCCTTGTTGTCTAATATGTCTTTATAAACCTCTGTATGAAGGTCCATGAAGCCATCACTAAAGGTCACCTCGTGATTGTCTACCCTAAGGCTTCTGTAGCTTCCTGTGGTGGATTTTTCTTGAGCCTGTGGGACTGTAGCACCATCAATAGACAAGAAATAACGAACCCGTGCATCGCTAAATTGAATGAGCCCTGTTTCTCTATCATGGCTTCGTACATGGACTTGGAAATCTAGTACAGGACCAAGGGCCCACAACAACATATCAAAAAAATGAATGCCAATGTTGGTTGCCAACCCGCCAGACTTTTCTTGAATGCCTTTCCACGAGGCATAGTACCAATTTCCACGTGGCGTTATATAGGTTAAGTCGATTAATGCTTGTGATGGTTTGTTTGCCGCACTTGCTATCTCGTTTTTCCAAGCAATTACTGAGGGGTGCTTACGAAGTTGTAAAATCGGATGAACCCTTTTTCCCGACTTGGATTGAAGCTGAAGCAAGCCCTCTAAGTTTTTTGAATCTACCACAATGGGTTTTTCACATATTACCTCCATACCTTGGCGCAAACCAAAGCGGATATGAGCGTCGTGTAGGTGGTTTGGGCTACAAACCACCAGATGGGTAACTGGCAGTCCGAGTCGTCTTTGCTTGTCTAAAAACCGGTCAAAGCGCTCGAATGAGGTAAAAAAGTATGCGGCGGGGGCATACTGATCAAGGACCCCCATGCTGTCACTAACATCATACACTGCAACTAGCTTATGACCCAAATCACAGATTGCCTTATAGTGGCGTGGTGCTATATATCCCGCTCCACCAATGAGTGCAAAACGTTTAGAAATATGAACCTTCTTGTCTTCCATTATACAGTTACCACCCCTTTTTTTGTAAGTCGATACAACTCGCCTCCTTCCGGGCAACTCGCCTCGTCACCTGGCTTCTGTAGACTTAATTTATGCCCTGACTTGCTTACCCAACCCTTATGTGTTGCAGGGTTGCCATAGACCAATTCGTGGGGCTTAACATCTTTTGTTACCACAGATCCGGCACCTACAAAACCATAGGATCCTATTTCTATTCCACACACAATCGTTGCGTTGGCGCCGACAGTAGCACCCTTTCTAATTGTTGTTTTTTTATACTGATCCCTTCTCATGACATGAGCCCTGGGATTCACCACGTTGGTGAAGACCATCGAAGGACCTAGAAATACATCATCCTCACAAATCACACCTTCATAAATTGAGACATTGTTTTGAACTTTGACATTATTTCCCAAAACGCATTTCGAAGCTATAAAACACCCTTGGCCGATGGTACATGATAGTCCAATTTGCACGTCCCTCATAACATGGGCAAAATGCCAGATCTTTGAACCTGCACCAATTTGGGTTGGATAATTAATTACAGCAGATTCGTGCACAAATACATTTGCTTTATCTATCATAACTCGACGCTAACCATTAACTGGGTTTTAATGTAAAGTATGGCCTAAAAAAGGAGACAACAACCCAAAAAAGTGCTCCATATATCATTAGAATATACGTGTATGAGTGACTAAAATAAAAGAATTGCTCCCACTGAGCGTAAAGCATAAAGCCCAAGGTAGTTATCCTAAACCAATTTAAGAAGACGATTGTGGTCATGGCAATCACCCAATATTTCAATCTTCTTGCTCGGGGAAGGGGGTTCCATAAAAAAACCATTGTCATGATGGCCATTGGGGCAACACCAACACAGTGAAATGCCACAAACATCGGTGGAGATGCGGGGAGGAAAATATTTTGAGAGTTTACTAGAACCGGTGCTTGTATAAATAACTCCAAGACAGGCTGAGCCAAACCTATATAAACCGTTGAAAAAAGAATGTGGAAGTCATCCCAATAGGGACGAAGCAATCCTGACTTTTCCATAAACTCACGAAATAAAAACCAAACAAGATATATCACCAGTATCCGAACGAAAAATGCAATGTATCTTGAGGATTCATCTTGATGTCCTTTGAGGAAAAAAAATTCTTTAAAGTTCATGTCAACTATGAAGCAAAGCAACAAAAAAGTAATGGAAAAGAATAGGAGACTACTCATATTGTGTCCCTATCCGAAAGGATCCGCTGGTTCTCAGCGCTTTCGTTTTGAACAATACATTCCCTTTTTGGAGGTTAATAACATAGTAGTTGACCAGCAATCTTTTTTAACAACCTGGGGTTGGGGTGTTGTATATAAAAAAGGGTACCGCTTATTTAAGATATGGGCCACGCTGCTAGGGTTTTTGCGTCGCTTTTGTTGTTTATTTTTTCTGTGGCGCTATGACCTTGTTATGGTTCATCGAGAGGCTAGCCCAATCGGCCCACCCATTATTGAGTGGTGGATTGCACACATTGCAAAAAAAAGGCTCATCTATGATTTCGATGATGCTATTTGGATCAAAAACACTTCTAATTCATGGATTTCCTGGCTTAAAAACCCTGAAAAAACAAATCGTATTTGTACGTGGTCTTCTATGGTTTGTGTTGGAAACCAACACCTCGCCGATTTTGCCACTCAGCATAATGATAATGTCATCATTATACCAACAACAATAGATACCGAGCATCACCACAACACCATCAAAAAGCATGTTAAAAACAAAGCGGGTGAGGTGGTATGCATAGGGTGGACAGGCAGCCATTCTACCTTGCCCTATCTCAAAAATATTGAAGGGGCATTAAAGGCTATCCAACAGAGACACAATATCTGTTTCAAAATCATAGCAGACAAAACACCACAGGAGTTAACCATTCCTTTTGATTTTGAAGAGTGGAATATCGTGCATGAAATTGACCAACTACAGGATATTGATATAGGCATTATGCCCCTCCCCAATGAAGAGTGGGCAAAAGGAAAGTGTGCTTTTAAGGCGCTACAATATCTAAGCCTAGGCATCCCTTGCGTTGCATCGCCAGTTGGTGCCAACAAAAACGTTGTGCTCCACGGCCAGACCGGTTTTTTGGCTGAAAGTAAAAATGACTGGATCGAAGCCCTAGAGCGCCTTTTGTTTGACCATGCCTTAAGAAGTCGGTTGGGAGAAGCAGGAAGAGAACATGTCATGCAGTATTTTTCTGTTATAAGTCAACAGAACACATATGTTCGCAAAATAAAAACCTTGATGCTTTAGTGTTTAGGCTCCTGCTTCCTGGTTTAATCGAAGAGAGTACAGCGCGGCCAATAAAATTCCAACCGTTGGTAAACAGGGAATTTTATAGCGCACAAGCGCCCCGAAATTATACGCAGTAAAACCCACAGCAAAACCGAAGATGAGAGAAAAGACTAAAGAGAATTGTAGAATCGGGTACTGCTTGAAAATACGAGCAAGGCTGTATTCTGAGTTTTTGCTTGATTGAAAAAGGACAAGAAACCCAATAGAAAATAAAGCTAGTGATTCCAAAGAGCTCAATACCATGAGCGGATTGCCAACCTCCCAAGGAAAGGGTCTAAAAAAGGTGGTTATTAACGCGATTGGGGCCTTGGTGATCAAACCAACTGTTGAAAAGTCCGTATTACCCAAACTATAGGACGAACCCTCATAGTCATATACTTCTTCAACTTGATGGTGCCACTGCTGCATGGCTTCGGCCTCACGTTGAAGATTCTCTACTGAGTATCGGCCCAAAATATCCCCCAACTGAGATAATAAAGCCAAAGAAATGAGGATGGCCCCTATCGCAAGAACAGGATTTAATGGGGTTGAGGCAGCACCAGATGATGCCAATCTTTTCTCAGCCACATACCACAAGAACGCAGCTGGCACGAAGGCAACTAAAATGTAGCTTTTTATTACGGAAACAAAATAACCAATAACAATTATGATTAAAATGTTTACAATTGGCTTTTTGCCTTTGATAATACCGCGATAAAAACAGGCAATCACCCAGGTTATCCCGCCTAGAGTAAGGGTGTCTTTTAATAACCCACTTCCCCAAAACACTACAGAGGGAAACAATAATATAGCGAAGCCTATATAGCGTTTAGAAACATTGGGGAGTGCATCACAGGTTATTCTGTAAAGCTGCCATAGGCCTGAAAAAGCAAAAACAGAAAAAAGCAACGCAACGTTCGTATAGATACCAAAGCACACCGTGTTAACTATGGCTGCAATTCGAACCACCATATATGACGCGGTGTCAAAAGCTCGCAACGATGTCATTAAAAAATAGGTTTCGTCTGCCTCTTCTGGATACGCTGAAAAAACGAGCTTTAATCCAAGAGAAGTATTACTTTTTAGGACAGTAGCGACCCTGAGCATTCTTTCATAGTAATATACCGTATCGCCATCTTGATAATAAAACCAATAGATTACGCCGATTGCAAAAGAGCTAATCAATTTTACTAATAGACCGAGGTTAAACATTCTGCGATCAATGGGGTCGATAAGTCTCGAAGAGATCCTAAGCCCAATAAACAATATTATACCCACGTATATAGGGCCGATAATAAAATCCAATAGCTCCACGGTTTGAATATACGTCTTTACCAAAATCCTTTTATTTTGCAATTGTATGTGCGGTATCGTTGGTTGGATTGGAAATAATGCTCCGTTAAGTAGCAAGGTGCTGCTCTCGACATTAAATTCATTAAAACACCGCGGGCCTGATCACGGCAATCACGTTGTGTTCGAACACAACAACTTTCTCGGGCACAGGAGGCTTGCAGTTATAGATCTTGAGGCGCGGTCCAATCAACCTATGAAAAGCCCCTGTGGGCGCTACTGGCTCGTGTATAATGGAGAGTTGTTTAACCATGCTGACTTGCGGCATAATTTATCAAACAGTGGTACAGCCTTTCTAACATCGTCTGACACCGAAGTGCTTCTTCAGGGTCTTATGGCTTATGGTAAAGATTTTATTAAAGAGGTAAATGGCTTTTTTGCTTTTGCGTTCTATGATACCCTAACTCAAGAAGTGCTTCTTGGTCGCGACCGAATGGGAATCAAACCACTCTATCTTTTCCATTCAGAGGATGGACTTCGTTTTAGTTCAGAACTCAAAGCCCTCAAAAGTCTTGGAGTTCCCTTTCAAATAAACCCACAAGCGCTCAATGAATATCTCTTATATAGTTATGTTCCCGAACCACTATGCTTAGTTGATGGTGTTGTCAAACTCTCTCCAGGTACAACTTTACAGTATTCGTCGAAGGGGGGGATAATTCAAACTCGCTATTACAACGTAGACGAAAGTGCCCCTCAAAAAGCACTTTCATTTACTGAGGCCGCAACTATGTGTAAAGAAAAAATAGAGTACGCTGTGGGGCTTCGAATGGTGGCCGATGTCCCTGTTGGATCGTTTCTAAGCGGTGGTATTGATTCGTCTATCATTGCCTCGATTGCCCAAAAGCTTCA
This sequence comes from Bacteroidota bacterium, assembly GCA_002862745.1. Classification (GTDB taxonomy): domain Bacteria; phylum Bacteroidota; class Bacteroidia; order Chitinophagales; family UBA8649; genus UBA8649. The sequence goes on from PKDX01000046.1 coordinate 10,788, forward strand.
TGGTGGCATACAAACCTATTCTATTGGGTTTGAGGGGCGGAACTTTTTTGACGAAAAAAGTGTGGCCAATCGAACCGCTATTGCCCTCGGCACCAAACACGAAAATATTGTATTGTCCGATGAGAAAATATTTAACCATATAGATCTCTTTTTTGATGCGATGGACGAGCCCTTTGCAGATTCATCAGCAATCAATGTTTTTCATTTATGTAAATGCGTTAAAGAACATATTACCGTGGCCTTGAGCGGTGATGGGGCCGATGAAGTTTTTGGGGGTTATAACAAGCATCGTGCCCTTCGCATGAGCCTAAATCCTTTTTATCGAAGTCTACTTTCTGCCATACGCCCACTCTTGATTACAGGGAGTTCTAGCCGTGGTTCAATGCTTAAAAACAAAGCCAGACAGCTTCATCGGCTTAGCATTGGTATGGGTAAAAGTACTAGAGCTCGTTATGCTTATTGGGCAGCATTTTCAAACCCAAATGATGTACACTGCACACTTGTTAATCCGTATCAGGGAAACCCCTCTTTCTATGATCTCCTACCAAAAAAAATAGAATGTCTTAATGACTTTCTGTATGCCGACCAAAACATTATCCTTCCGTCTGATATGCTTACCAAAGTCGACAAAATGTCAATGGCCTCAAGTCTTGAAGTGCGGGTTCCGTTTTTAGACCACCATGTTGTTGATCTTGCCAATAGCCTTCCCTCCTCCTTCAAAATAAAAGGTTCCACAACTAAGCGACTTCTTCGCAAAGCATTTAAAAATGATTTGCCTTCAGAGGTTTTTCTCAGGCCCAAACATGGGTTTGAGGTTCCTCTAGAGGAATGGATAAAAACAGTTTTTTCCGATAGAATTGAACAATTCATACAAAAAGACTTTCTTGATGCACAAGGTTTATTTTTATATAAACCTTTGCGTCAAATCTTTGAATCTAATCAAAAAGAAGGCGGAGCAGAAACAAGCGCCTTTCTCTATTCCTTCTTAGTGTTTCAAGAATGGTGGGCACGTATAAACTTAATCGATGGGTAATCAAAAAATTCGTGTTTTGCGCATAGCCAATCGGCTCAACATTGGTGGTCCAACGTATAACGTGTGCTACCTAACAAAGCACCTTGGCGATTCCTTTGAGACCTTATTAATTGCTGGGCAGGAAGACTCTTCAGAGGGTAGTTCGCTATACATTGCAGAGTCAATGGGGTTGTCCCCAAGACTTATTCCCTCCATGCGGCGTTCTATTAATTTCAGTCAAGACCGTAAAGCATACCTAGAGGTCCGCAAGATTATTCGTGAGTTTAAGCCACATATAGTGCACACTCATGCAGCGAAAGCTGGAGCAATAGGGCGTTATGCCGCCTACAAAGAGAAGGTTCCTGTTGTCCTACATACATATCACGGACATGTTTTCCATTCCTATTTTAACAATATAAAAACTAGTGTTTTCTTAGCTGTGGAACGTTTCTTGGCTCGAAGAAGTAGTGCCCTGATTGCAATAAGCCCTTTACAGAAAAAAGAGCTATCAGAAGACTACAAGATTGCAAGCCCCTCTAAGTTTCGCATGGTGCCGTTGGGTTTTGATTTGGATAGGTTTTTCGAAAATATGGAGAACAAACGAGCCAGCTTTAGGGAGTATTGGGGTCTTCGTGGTGATGTATTGGCAATTGCCCTTGTTGGTCGGCTTGTTCCCGTAAAAAATCATCCATTGTTTTTAGAATCAATATCTTTTGTAAAGAGCCATACAAAGAAAAAATTTCAGGTCTTTCTCGTTGGAGATGGTGAAGAAAAGAATGCCTTAATGACCCTTTGTGATGAATTAAACTTATCCTATAACTCAATGCCTGACCCAAGCGCTGATGTTATTTTCACCTCTTGGATTGAAGATGTGGATCGGGTTTTTGCTGGTATTGATTTAGTGTGCCTTTCTTCGAAAAACGAGGGTACACCCGTCAGCCTTATTGAGGCTGGTTGTGCGGGAAGGGCTTTTGTCTCGACCGACGTGGGGGGTATTCGTGATCTTTTGGTTGACCCTCAGCAGGGTATAGTTACTCCCAAAAACAACGTTGAAGCATTTAAAGAAGCGCTTTTAAACTGGGTTATATCTGCCAAGCCTGGGAGTGCCCTAGGTCTTAATATTCGCAATACGCTTGCAAAAAAGTATAGTTATAAACAACTATGCCTTGAGATGTCAAAAGTCTATGAAGAATTACTTGCTTCTTAATCAATATGTTGCTTTATATTCATTACCTGTGAGAATCCTTCAAATTATAGCTGTTTTCCTGTTACTAAGCTCATGTAAGTTGCTCGTCTCTGATAGAATGTTTAGAAAGGGGGATTTTCAGCAGTTTGTCAGCGAAAAAGATAAACTTGAAGACTATTCCATTCAGCCGGGAGATGTTATTCGTCTACAACTTTATACCCAGGACGGGTTTCCCATTCTAGACGCACTGCGTGGGCCTGGAGGCAATGAGGTTAACGGCGCTAGTAGGGTGCAAGTTGGTCAGTTAGTGTCTTTTTTGGTGACTCAAGATGGTTATGTCGACTTGCCCATATTTGGTGAAACCTATGTACAGGGCATGAAGGACCAAGAGCTTGAGCAATTCCTTGAGCAACGGGCAGAAGAGCTTTTTGTAAATCCATTTGCCATCGTTTCGGTTCTTGGGCGAAGATGCCTAGTCTTTAAGGGCGGTAGTGCGGCTGTTGTGCCATTAGAAACCCGGCCGACCACTTTGTTGGAAATTATTGCACGAAGCGGCGGTCTACAGCAATTTGATCGAGCGGACAAAATTTACATCATACGAGGAGACCTAATGGATCCCCTTCTCTATGAAGTTGACTTATCACAAATGTCAAACATTGCCGATGGGGGTATGATTGTGCAAAGCAATGATATAATATATATTCACAGGCGGCCCGGAGTTGTTCGTAGGGCTAGTTCGGAGTTGAGCTCAATTACTACACTTCTTTTATCGTCTTCTTCACTCATAACCACCGTTTTACTCCTTCGTCGGAATTAACCCAAAACATGGCCTGTGTCTGAAGCATCAAAAAAGAAACAACAGTCATCTGTTTTGTATGACAAATTTAATGTAGGGCTGCTGCTTTATGTTTTACGAAAGTCTTTTAAGTGGTTTTTTCTGTTTATGTTGTTGTCCTCTGGGATTGCTCATATTTTTCTTCACTTTTCGACTAGAATATACTCCTCGAAGGGTGTGCTTATTCATATTGCAGGAGAAGAAAAGCAAAGCCTCCTTGGCCTTGATAAAACATTACCAAGCCAAAACTTTACACCTACGGACTTCCAACAAGATGTCAGGGTAATTACTTCCCCTATCGTTGTCAATACGGCGTTCGGTCAAAAGGGGTTGAATTACATTTTTTATGAAGTAGGGGATTTTCGTTCCTTGGAAATCTACCCCAATCCATATTTTACTATTGATAGCTTTTACCAGGACCCTAAAATGCGTCGCGTCAGCATTGACTACAGCATCCTAATTAATCAGCAAAAAGATAGTGTTCGCTTAGATTACATATATCAAGGAAAAAGCTGGGGGGGCTTCCTTAAGCCAGGAAAGCCCTATGTGGATGAAAACATCTACCTGGCCATTTCCAACCTAGATCAAAAGCTTTTAGAAGAAAGTGCCGAAAACCAGAAAAGCATCTTATTCAAAGTATATACGGACGAGCAGTTATCTAATGAATTGATGGCCATTACAAGTATAGAGCCCAATAAAGAAACCTTTGCCATACAGGTTTCAGCCCGACACCCAAGCAAATCCAAGGCAGCGCTGACAGTTGAGTTGTTAATGGAGGCCTTTATGGACTTCCACTTAGATCAAAAAATGGAGAGTCTTGAGCAATCGATTGCATTTTTAGATCAACAAATTGACTCGATTAAACCTCTATATGATGATGCTTTGATTGCTGTACGTAACGCCGAGGCCCAAAAAGGATATAGAAATATTGAGGCCCTTGGGGGTGGCTTGTATCAAGATGTAAAAGAATTACAAAAGAAATTAGTTCGCATTGAATATGTTACTAGCGTACTAGAGTGGTTTGCTGTTATGGTACAACAAGAAGAGGATCTCAGCCTGGTAAGCACCCAACTTTCAGGAGAGGAGTTTGATGGAGTTACCAGGGCTCTTTCTGTAGATGAAATATTAAATCTAGAATATGAAAAGGAGTCTGCGCTTATGCAGGTTACCCCCGAACACCCCACCGTGGTACTTATTGAAAGAAATCTCGATAAGGCGAGAGCAACTTTAATTGCACAAGTTGAAATCAACATTGATAAGAATCAACAAGAAAGGGATGCTGTCGTTGCAGAAATCAATAAAATGCTAGAAGAGCTTGATTTATTACCATTATTCGAAGCAGAGTATTTGAGATTAAAAAGAGATTATGAAGTCAAATCGTCATTTTATAATAGTCTTCTTGACCGTAAGGCGTCCTTTACCCTATCAAGAGCGGGTATAGTAAGTGATTATATTGTTCTAGAAGTGCCTAAAATAGCGGAAGAACACGTGGCGCCTGACGATAGCTTTATTCGGTTTGTTGGATTGGCCATTGGGGCTATCCTTTCACTTATTTTAGTCGTATTTCGATATATAACACATAAAGAAATTATCAATATCGAAGACATTACTTCCCAAACCGAAACATCCCTTCTTGGGGTTATTCAACGATATTCAGAGAAACTTCCTATGTCATCAATCGTTGTGACCAATCGGCCCAAAAGCGGTATATCTGAATCGTTTAGAGGTGTTCGAAGTAATCTAGAGTTTTTAGAAGCAGAGAAAGGCTTTCGTTCTATCGCTGTTACCTCAACTATTCCTGGAGAAGGAAAAACATTTGTTGCTATTAATCTCGCTGCCATTATTGCTATGCAAGGCAAGCGTGTGCTATTGGTGGATGTCGATTTAAGGAAACCCCGTATACATAAGATCTTTGATCTTCCTAACTCTGCCGGAATGAGCACACTCCTTAATAAACGGTCTACAAAAGAGGATATAACATTCTCGACACCAGAGGAAAACCTTTGGGCAATTCCTGCAGGACCTATTCCGCCTAATCCTTCGGAGCTTATTGGTGGAGATTCCTTTGTTAGCTTTCTTGACGAAGTAAAAACTTCATTTGAAGTTGTCATATTCGATACCCCTCCCATTGGATTAGTCACCGACGCTATCCCTGTGATTAGCAGGACAAATAACCCAATCTATGTGTTAAGGGCAGATTATTCTCACAGGTCATTTGTAGGACATATTGAATCTACGAAAGACAACCTCAAGGTTACTAACCTGTCCATTGTTTTGAATGACTATGGAAGGGGCGTATCTGGATCTTATTACAATTACGGATACGGATATGGGTATGGATACGGATATGGGTATGGATACGGGTATGGGTATGGATACGGGTATGGGTATTACTCCGATCCAGACAACACTAGAAAGAAAGAGCGCTCTAGCTTGTTTTCAAGATTTCGCAAAAAAACTTAATTCTCTTTAGTTTTAAGATTATGGAGCAGCAGATGTATTGGGCCCTTTTGTTTGTAGCTGTCTTTCTTTTTGGGTATGCTATGCATGGGTTATTTCTGAGGTTCAGTCGGGGGCTAGGTGTAAGACAGCCAGAAACCCTTGGACAAGAACGGTGGAGCGCAGAAGTTAAACCTTCTGTTGGTGGACTGACCTTCTTTATTTGCTTTAGTATATCGATAAGCCTTTTACCAATAGAAGGCCTCAATGTTTTAAGTGAATTAAAGCGGACTTCTTTCACCGCGGCTTGCTGCCTTGGATTCCTGCTTGGCTTAGCAGACGACACCTATGACACTGTACCTATTGTTAAGTTCATCGGTCAGGTCTTGTGTGGATTAATCTTATGCCTAGGGGGTATTGTCATTGAATTCAGTGGGGTTGAGGTTATAGATTATACCCTTACCATATTTTGGGTAATTGCTATTATGAATTCCATTAACATGTTGGACAATATGGATGCAATAACCACCTCCGTTTCAATTTCGGTTTTAATCATTGCTATTATAATGGCATTGCTCATTGTTTCGCCTAGTCTTTGGGTTTATCCTTGTATCATTGGCGTATTGGCTAGCCTTATCGCCTTTTTGCCGTTTAATTGGAATCCTGCCAAGATATACATGGGAGATACAGGGTCTCAATTCCTTGGTGTTTTTTTAGCCGGTTTGGGCGTTGAACTCTTTTGGAACCACCGAGTCGATTATGGAGGTGTTTTTCAAGTACAGCAATTCATGATTCCCTTACTTGTTTTTGCTGTTCCAATAATGGATACAATTACCGTTTTTTTACGCCGCTTGCTACGGAAAACGTCTCCATTTGTTGGAGGTAGAGATCATTTGGCTCACCATTTAGTCTATTGTGGTTTTTCTGAACAGCAAGTTGCTGTTATTTTGTTTTTGCTGTCCATTGTGTTCGGCATTATTGCCCTCAGTTTTTTCTTTGAGCGATACCCATTTAATCTATCACTTTTGGGTTGGTCATTTGTATTGCTTAACGTATTTCTTGTTGTTTTTTTCGTTTTGCAAATACTTTATAATCGGGGAGCTGAGAAAAAAAGTGAGAGTTAAGCCCATTGATTAATCCGCGTTGGTTTGTTTAAGTTTTTAATCATTTTTTGTTGTACTGGACTAGGAGGCGTTTTGCGTTACTTGCTTTCCTTTATTCCCTACCTAAAGTCTACGGATAATGGTGTTCTTGTATCCAATATCGTCGCGTGTGCAATAATGGGTTATCTGTTAGCTATACCGATTAACAACCCTATGGTTAAAGTGGGTATTATTAGCCTTTGTGGTGGTCTTTCAACCTTTAGCGGATATATCGCCTTTTCCTACATATCAAGCCCCAGTCCTGGGAACTCTATGCTTTATCATGTTATGAGTATTGGGTTGGGCCTGCTTTTTTTTATTGGTAGCTACTACAGTTGTAAATCGCTTTTCGCCTAGACTAATTTGTATATTTGCTCGCCTGCCCGGGTGCTGAAACTGGTAGACAGGCATGGTTGAGGGCCATGTGTTCTTATGAACGTGCGGGTTCGAGTCCCGCCCCGGGCACTTTCATATACAGTTGATAATTAACTATACGCAACCGTCTCCTTAGACAAGCGCTTAACTTCTAACAGGGTTCTATTTAGCAACCACCGTGTATGTTTGGACGACTTTATGTTGTCATGAAAAACAAGGACACACCGGTTTTTGCGCAAAGAGGATTGTATTCTCTTCCATAAGGCATCCTGAGTCTTGTAATGATTAAAGTCATAAGTCATAACAGACCACATCTTAATGGCCAACCTGCCATAGCAATACAACAATTGGCTGATGGTCAACAAGCCATACGGTGGCCGATAGTATTTTTCAATTTCAGGAAACTTTTCCTCTACCCGCTGGATGTTTTCTATTTGTTTCCCAGGGCTTGTTCTCCAATTATTAATGTGTTTATATCCATGGTTGCCAAGTTGAAAGTCTTGTAAAACCTTAGACTGAGCGGACCACTTTTCCATGTTTTCTCCTAGCACAAAAAATGTCGCCTGAGCTTTATGTGCTTTTAAAATGCCTGCTAATATCGCAGTGTATTGCAAACTTGGTCCGTCATCAATGGTTATATGGACTTGATTTTTCTTTCCAAACATGGACTTACGAATATAATTTAAGCTGCAATCTTGCTCGATTGGCTATGGAATATGCATCTTTGATCTATGGCAACTAGAACTCGATTCGCTCCAAGCCCTACTGGCCCCTTACATATTGGTGGTTTGCGTACGGCACTATTCTGTTTCTTGCATGCAAGAAACAACCGCGGAGATTTCATTCTTCGTATTGAGGATACCGATCAAAAACGCTTCGTTCCAGGCGCTGAAGAGTATATTTTAGAAAGCTTATCCTGGTGTGGTATTACTCCTGATGAAGGACCTTCCTTTGGCGGGGACTTTGGACCCTATAGACAAAGTGAACGAAGCGCTTTATATAAGCCATATGTTGAGCAGCTTCTTCGGGATGGACATGCCTATTACGCCTTTGATACGAGTGACGAACTAACGACTTGGAGGAGGTCCATGCAAAAACAAGGAAATGCCTCTCCAAAATATAGTGCAAGTACGAGAGCATACTTAAAAAACAGCTTAAGCCTATCTGCGCAGGAGGTTGAAGAGCGTATACAGCGCGGTGATGATTATGTTGTTCGGTTTAAGACGCCGATGGCAGGAGAGGTACGGTTTTATGATGAAATAAGAGGCTGGATTGTTTTTCAATGCCACGAACTTGATGATAAAGTATTGATGAAGAGCGATGGGCTTCCGACCTATCACTTAGCCAATGTGGTCGACGATCACCTTATGGAAATTACAGATGTGATACGAGGTGAAGAATGGCTTCCCTCAACGCCTCTTCATGTTCAGTTATATGAAGCACTCGGTTGGACGATGCCAAATTTTGCTCACCTACCACTTATCTTAAAACCCGATGGAAAAGGTAAGCTCAGTAAACGGGATGGTGACCGACTAGGCTTTCCTGTTTTTCCAATTGATTGGTACAATCCAAAGGATTCCAAGGAACTGATAGCAGGTGGATATAAAGAAAGAGGATTTGAAGCTCCAGCAATCGTAAACTTTTTAGCCTTGCTTGGCTGGAACCCAGGAAACAATCAAGAGATCTTTTCTCTTGAAGACCTAATCGAGACCTTTTCTCTAGAGAGGGTCAATAAATCAGGTGCAAAATTTGATTATCAAAAGGCATGTTGGTTTAACAGTGAATACCTTAACCATTACACGAGCCAAGAAAAAGTAAGTACCATTCTTGAGCTTTTTCCAATAGCGAAGGGTCGAAGTGAAAACGATTTGGAATTTGTATTTAATCTAGCTTCTGAACGAATACAATTCAAACACGAGATAAAGGATACAATAGCCTACTTGTTTGAGAAACCTGGAATACTAGAAGATAAAGGTGTAAAGAAAGCGTGGAAGACAGAAAAAGTAGCACACCTAGAAGATTGCATGCAAAGAATTCAAATTGCTAATACTGAGTTTAGTGCACCTGGTCTAGAAACCATGATTAAACAATACATCGAGGAAAAATCCATATCCTTTGGACAACTTCTTCCCCCTTTAAGGTTAAGTTTAACAGGGACATTAAAAGGCCCTTCAATTTTTGATATTATGAGTTTTCTTGGTTTACCAGAATGCCTAGAACGTGTTGAGTTAGCTAAGAAAAACTATACTAGCAAGACAATATAACGATGAAGGTTGGTTTATTTTTTGGAAGCTTTAATCCCATTCATATAGGACATCTCCTTATTGCTAATGAGGCACTCCACACAAAGCTTATTGATCAGGTTTGGATATGCCCTACACCCCAAAATCCTCATAAAAAAAAACGTTCCTTACTCGATTATCAAAAACGACTTGATCTCTGTCAACGAGCACTCGATGATAAAACACCATGCATTGTTATCAACGACTTTGAGCGGTTTTTAGACAAGCCGAGTTATACCGCTAACTCGATGCGATATCTCCTTAAAAAGTATACCACATATTCCTTTAGTATAATTGTGGGAGAGGATAATTATAAAACCCTTCATAAATGGCATGATGCCGTCTGGTTAATGGAAGAGTTTCCCTTTTTAATTTACAGTAGATTGCCTCTTGAAGGTGAAAAAGTTGGAACTGAACAAAAAGTATTCTATAAACACCACCAGTTTTTTGGATGTGATCTGCTTGATATATCTTCTAGTTCCATTCGTCGACGTATCCAGGAAGGAAAAAGTATTGAATACCTTACACCACCTGCTGTGGTCAAAGAAATTAAGCTATCTAAACTGTATAAAAACAATGATTAATTCTACCAATCTTATTGTAAATCAAGATGGATCTATATTTCATCTAGGCGTTAAACCCGAAGAGCTAGCTTCCAACGTTATTCTGGTTGGTGATCCCGGTAGAGTAGAGCTTATATCTTCCTTTTTTGAACATGTAGACTGTAAGAGACAAAACAGAGAGTTTGTTATGGCTACTGGTTTGTATAAAGGGAGTAGACTTTCTGTCATGGCCACTGGAATAGGAACGGATAACATTGATATTGTTTTAAATGAAATAGATGCCTTAGTCAATGTAGACTTCGATGCCAGAAAACTTAAACCGAATCTAACAAGACTCAATTTACTTCGACTAGGAACCTGCGGTAGTTTTCAAAACCATGTAAAACCCGGTGATCTTGTTATATCTAAAAAAGCTTACGGTCAGGATAGTTTGATGCTTTATTATCAGGATTTCTTGTCAAAATTCATCAAGAACAATAAGGAATTACAAGCTGTACAACAATATTTCTCCAAACATCATTTAGGCCCGGTTCAATATATAGCAGAAGCTAATGATGCTCTACTTAGCCAATTTAAGTCCCTAGGACATTGTGGAATTACGCTCACCGCATCAGGTTTTTATGGTCCACAAGGAAGAGAACTTAGAACAAATCATCTTGCGGGTTGGCATAAGGAAGCTATCGCGAAATACGAGGATTTACAAGGAAATAAATTATGTAACCTTGAGATGGAATGCAGTGCCCTTTATGGTCTAGGAGGATTACTTGGTCATAGATGTTTAACCATTTGCCTTGCTATCGCACAACGCTCAACTAAAGAAATCCTTGTAGATTATAAGGTAAGAATGAAAGAGATTATACCGCAAGTACTAGATCATCTTATTGAGTGTAGTTGATATTTCATTCCATAGCGTATCATAATGATTGCGTTGTTCTTGCATATAGCGTAATCCTTCAGTATCACCGGTTCCGTGTTCGTTCTGTATAAAGTGAAGAATAACCTCTTCATGTGCAGCCAACCAATCGTTATGACTGGTATGGATTGATTGTAGAATTGAAAATATACTTGAATGCTTTAAATCTCCATTTTTGTATCGATCCACGGTCTTATAAAATACATCTATCCAAAACATGTATTGACTACTCTGAATTCCAGATATTCCCGTGAGTGATGGGCGAAAGCCTAAAAAGTCTTCTTTATCCAAGAATTCAAGCAGTTTTAACGTGTTAATATTTAACTTCCAGCAAGCGAGTATGCGATGTAATTGATCTTTTTTTTCACGCAGTGAACTCGTTGTAAGATTTGCATCAAATGATTTTAGGTCTTCTAAAATTTGAGCAAAATTTATCTCGTGGATATGATGAATACGAATAAAAAACGATTCTTCTAAAGCGTATTTAGGATC
>PKDX01000020.1 GCA_002862745.1 Bacteroidota bacterium
TGAGGTTATGAAGCGGGAGTCGGAAGTTATTGATGTCTGGTTTGATTCGGGCTCGATGCCATATGCTCAGTGGCACTATCCTTTTGAGAATAAAGAGGATTTTGACTACCAGTTCCCTGCAGATTTTATTGCGGAAGGAGTTGACCAAACACGCGGTTGGTTTTACACGCTACATGCTATATCTACCATGCTCCATGGTAAGCCTGCCTTTAAAAATGTAATTGCCAATGGCTTGGTGCAAGATAAAAATGGACAGAAAATGTCCAAGCGCTTAGGCAATGCTGTAGATCCCTTTGATACACTAGCGAAGTATGGAGCCGATGCGACGCGATGGTATATGGTGACGAATGCGCCACCTTGGGATAATCTAAAATTCAATATTGAGGGAATTGGGGAGGTACAACGTAAGTTTTTTGGCACCCTGTACAACACCCTTTCCTTTTTTACGCGCTATGCGGATATTGATGCCTATCGCTACGATGCAAACACAGCGATAGACTACAATGACCGTAGTGAGTTAGATCAATGGATGCTTTCAGTCTATGCATCAACTGTCGAGCAATGCACAAGCCTATTGGATGATTATGACCCTACTCCTGCAGGACGTTCAATTCAAACCATGATGATTGATCAAGTGTCTAACTGGTATGTACGTCGCAGTCGTCGAAGGTTCTGGAAAGGAGATATGACTGAGGATAAAAAAGCGGCTTATGATACGCTATTTGAAGTCTTATTAGGTACAGCAAAGCTTATGGCACCCATTGCTCCCTTCTTTGCAGAATGGATGTACGATCGGCTATCAACTTACACTACGGAGACAATGCATGACTCCGTCCATTTATCACCATGGCCTGATGCAATCTCAATGCAAAGCAATCAAGCATTAATGCATAAAATGCATATTGCCCAGCGTCTTTCCTCAATGGTATTAGGTATTCGAAAAGCGGAAAAGATAAGAGTCCGTCAACCTCTATCAAGGATTTTGGTTCCCCTATCCAATGAAGTGACTTCCGAATTAATGCAATCCATCGAGCGTATTATTCAAGAAGAAGTAAATGTCAAGGCTTTAGAGCTTATGCCTGAAGATCACCCGTTAATGCAGCGCAAAGCAAAGGCAAATTTCAAAACATTAGGTCGTCGATTAGGTAAGAAAATGAAAGCCACTGCTGCTTGTATTGCCCAACTGGATTCCAACGAGCTTAAAGAACTTCAGCAAAAGGAAAATATGAGTCTGACGGTTGAAGGCGAAGTCATTGATATTACAGAGGCTGATGTCGAATGGATTACAGAGGATATTAAGGGATGGAGTTTTGTCAGTGAGGGCAATCTGTCGGTGGCCTTAGACGTTGAGGTGACCGAAGAACTCCGCCAAGAAGGATTGGCAAGGGAACTTATCAATCGTTTTCAGAACCTCAGAAAGTCAAGTGGTCTAGAGCTTACCGATCGAATTGATATCTTTCTAGAAGATTCCCCTTGGTTAAAGGATGTGATGGATTTGCATAAATCCTATATTTTCGCAGAAATTTTAGCAGATAGGGTACATTGGGGTATCGACGGAATGCAAGCGGAGGTGGAAATCGATGAATACCAGTGCACTATCGGACTTAAAAAAACTAATTCATGAGCAAGACAAGTTACACGGATGCTGAGCTCCAGGAGTTTGAGGCAATCATCTTAAAAAAAATGAACCGCGCAAAGGAGGACTTAAAAATTCTTCAAGAGCAAATTTCAAATGGTACAGGAAGTGGTGACGGTGATTATAAGTTTAATGGGCTTGATGATAGTAATGCCATGACAGAAAAAGAACAGCTAAATCAAATGGCTGCTCGTCAGGCTAAGTTTATCTCGCATTTGGATAAGGCGCTCATGCGCATCAAAAACAAGACCTATGGGATTTGCCGTGAAACGGGCAATCTAATTGATGCCAAGCGACTTCGAGCTGTGCCACATGCTACCTTAAGCATCGAAGCAAAACTCATCGAGTCGAAACGAAAAGGGCGTCGATAAGTTGGAAACCTTGCGCAAAAATCCGGGATTTTTAGCCCTGGCTATCGTCCTCTTTATACTAATTGTTGACCAGGTCGTCAAGATTTACATAAAGACAAACTTTGAGTATGGCGAAAGCCATCACATTTTAGGCGGGCTACTGAATATTCAGTTTGTTGAGAATCCAGGGATGGCTTTTGGGTTTGAGTACGGTGGAGCCCTTGGAAAGTATATACTATCCATCTTCAGAATGATTGCCATCACTGTGATCATTGTATTTCTTCGAAAGACCTTAAAGAAGGATGAAATCAACTTGGCATTTATTGTTTGTCTATCCCTGATTTTAGCAGGAGCGGCAGGCAATGTGATTGATTCAATGGCCTACGGCCTTTTGTTTGATCGGGGTGGTGGTTATCCCGGCATCGCTCAATGGGGCGGATCATATGCTCCATTTCTTCAAGGCCAAGTGGTTGATATGATCCAGTTTAACGTTCATTGGCCTGAATTCGTTCCTAAGCTTGGAGGTAATCTTGTTTTTTCCCCAATCTTTAATATTGCTGACTCAGCTATTTCAATTGCGGTATTGGCCTTTTTGTTTTTTCCTAAACGAATTATACCTCAGGAAACGACTGTTTAACTTTCGCTTTTTGCATGATTTTGTGCTTGGTACAAGGTGAAGTAGAGCCCTTTGCTTTGGATAAGTGATTCATGATCTCCTCGCTCTGCAATTGTACCTTCTTGTAAAACAAGAATTTCATCAGCACCTTGAATGGTACTGAGTCTGTGGGCAATCGACAATGTTGTCCGGCCTTTCATGGCGGTTTTCAATGCGTTTAAGACACTTTGCTCCGCTGCAGAATCCAGCGATGATGTCGCCTCATCAAGCAAAAGAATATCAGGGTCAAACAAGAGTGCGCGTGCTATCGTTAGGCGTTGGCGCTGGCCACCAGATAGCTGTAATCCCCGATCACCAATTACGGTATCCAGCCCATCGGATGAATCCTGGATGAAATCCCAGGCGTCCGCTTTTTTACAGCATTCGATGACTGTCTTTTCTTCAAAGGTTTTGCCGAGCGTTAAGTTTTGTCGAATGCTATCATGTAGCAGAATGGGATCCTGGGTTACCAGTCCAAAACATCTTCTGTACGATTGAATATTGAGATGTTGGATGGGATGTTCGTCCAAGTAGATAGACCCCTTTGTAGGCTGGTAAAAACCAAGAATCAAATCAAAAAGGGTTGATTTACCACTTCCGGATGCTCCTACCAGCGCAATGTGTTGCCCCTTCTTTATATGGATAGACAGGTCGTTTAGGACGGGCCGTTCTGATTGATCCTCATAGGCGAATGAAAGATTTTCAATGCGAAGGTTTTGGGCCATCGAAAGGCTTTCTGGTTTGGAATTTTCCTTTGTTGGAGTTGTAGCGAAGGCAGAAACTTCAGATAAAAAGTGTTGGATGCGTTCTGCTGCAGCACTTCCTCTTTGATAACTAAAGAATGCAGAGGAAAGACTTTTTGCTGGCCCGACGATATAGCCAAATGCGGCGATAAAAAAGATAAACTCTGAGGCGAGGAGCTTATTGTTAAATACAAAAAGACTGCCTATAATCAAGATTGAGGCTACTACGATAATGGCCAAAAACTCTGTCAAGGGACTTGCCAAGTACTTTCGAAAAAGCATGGACTGATAACCTTTCTTCCATGAATCATTTAAGTCGTCAAATCGTTGTTTTTCGTTGTCCTCAACCCCATAGGCTTTGAATAGCCGAAATCCTGAGATGGCCTCGCTAAAAAAGTCCATTAGTCTTCCTTGATCAAATTGCACTGCTTTAGAATCTTGCTTGAGTCGTCGGCCGATGCTCCCGATCAAAACCGCGACGACGGCAATAAGCGCGAGGATAAAAAGGGTAAGCATGGTTTGAATGGAAAACAAAACATAGAGCAAGGCTAGAATGGTTAAGCTATCTCGAAAAAGGGCTTCTGCAACGTTGAGGATGCCATGTTCTATTTCCGTGAGATCATTGCTTGCCTTCGATAAAATTTGTCCCCTCCGATTGGACTTAATGTAGTGAAGGGAGGCGGAATTAAGTCCTACGTAAAGCGTTTCTCTTAAGTTGGCGTACACTTTTGTCCGCAATTTGGTCATAGCGCGGGAAGCTAAATATCTCGAGGCATTTTGAATGCATGATGCAGTAATAAGCACCACGGCGATGCCATATATGGCATAGATTGGTTGGCCTGAGGTCTCAACAAGTGCGGATAGTTCTTGAGTCAGCCATGCCTTAAGTTGGCCAAATCCCAGACTTGGGTTATCGCTTGGGAATGCATCGCTTTGACTGCCAAAAATTATCTCTAAAAGTGGGATCAGCGTAGCAAGTGTAAAGAGGCTGAATAGTACTTGAATGGCTGTACATAGCACATAAAACAGTAAGTAACGTCTGTGCGGCTTGACAATGGAAAGGATAAAAGTGGACGTTTTCAATGTATTCTGTGCGTGCTCTTAGACAATAACTTTTCTTAATCCATTCCTTGGAAAAAGCCGTCGTTTAAGATAATCTCTCTACCTTCAATTTATGGAATCTCGGCGACAGCAAAAAGTAGCTTCTCTTCTTAAAGATAGCATGGCAACTTATTTTATGAAAAAACACGGCGATTTCCTTGGTAATCGCGTGTTGGTCAGCATTCTGAGCGTCAGCGTAACGCCGGATATGGGCTTTGCACGTTTCTATGTTTCTTTCTTGCCCGATAAGGAGAAGCAAGCTATGGTAGATGCTCTAAATGCCAATGTGCGTAAGATACGCGCTGATATTGCTAAAGACCTTCGCCACGCATTGCGCGTGATTCCAGTAATTGAATTTTATCTTGATGATTCGATTGCCCATGCAAGTCATATGGAAGAACTCTTTAAAAAACTAAGAGAGGAGGGAGAGTTATGAGGTTGATTCTCTTGTTTGCAAGGCGCTATTTGCTCATTAAGCAGCGAACCTTTGCTATCAATATCATATCCTGGGTCACGATTATTGGTTTGGCTATTGGTGCGGCGTCAATTATTGTCTTACTATCCTCCTTTAACGCCTTAGAGTCCATGATTTATGAGAGCCATGGAAACTTTCGCCCTGAATTGCTCATCGAATCAAACAAAGGAAGATTGTTTGAGGTAGATAGTATAAAAGGTCAATTAGAAGAAATAGAAGAGATCCAGCATCTTGCGGAAGTCTACGAGGGCTACGCATTTTTACAAATTCCGCATAGCTATGGCGATAGTTCAGCTACTAAAAATGTGGTCGTGCGTTATCGAGGGGTTGACAATTCTTACGACGAGGTGTATGCTCTATCCTCTATTCTCACCGAAGGATACCATATGCCCTTTGAACAGGATTCTTTAGCCCTTTATATGGGGAGAAACCTCTTCGCAGAACATAAACTATATTTTCAAGATTGGCCGTATTTGTATGCTCCGACGGAAGATGTTCTTCTTGAGGATATTGACCGCTGGAATGGATATGTCCGGCTCTCCATACCGGGGCAGGCTTCTCTAGGTAGACGAACACCTAGTATTCCTCTACAGCCGATGGGTTTATTCCTGACGGGCGACGAGCAGTTCGACGTCCATTATGTCCTTGGGGATATTGACCACCTCCGAAAGCTCAATCCGAGTCACAATGGCTTGGTCAGCCAACTGGGCTTATCCCTGAAAGCAAATACGGATATTGCCGCAGTAAAAACAGGTATTCAGCAAACATTGGGGTCAGATTTTAACGTCTTAGATCGACGCGATCAAGATGCTTCTGTATATCGCATTGTCAAGCTCGAGCGCTTTTTTATGGTCGTTATTTTAGCTTTTATCGTTGGGATTATATCATTTAACATGATTGCTGCACTCAGTATGTTGATTATGGAGAAACGACAGGATATTATAATGCTGCGTGCACTAGGCGCTGAACGCCGAACGGTTTTTTCCCTATATCTATTCCAAGGAATGTTTGGGGCGGCAATCGCTACTGTCCTCGGCGTTGTTTTGGGTTCATTAATTGTTATCGCTCAGGATAAATTTGGATTAATCAATTTCCCGCAACCCAATCCTGAAGCGACTCCCATTCCTTATCCGGTAGACTGGCGTCTAACCGATGTTCTTCTTATTGCTGTTATGATGCTCGGAATAACCTGCCTTGCCTCTCTCTATCCGGCTTGGCGTGCTTCGAAGGTAAAATAGAGGGAGAGGTTTTATCGAAAGGCTAAGACACTCTGATAGGCCTTTTGTAAAAGGGCTTCCTGGGCATCGTTAAATGGAGTGGGAATTCCCTGTGTATGCACGGCCATGGTATTCTTAAGCAATTCTTGATGCTTGTCAATCCATGCTCGATTAAAGTACAGCATTCCACTTCGTTGGATAGTAAAGTCTGATAGGCTGCAAACCCGCTCATGCTCTATGGTATACTCCAATTCAGCTTGTAATAATTCAGAGAGCGATACATCGTTCTCATTGGACGACTTCAATTGAGCTCGCTCAATGATATCCATAGCAAAGTGGCCATATAGATGAACAAGGCGCTCTCCTAAATAGTCAGGTCCCTTTATGATTGCGCTAGCACGATGGCATAGATGCTGTACATCAGTTGTCGAATCAAAGTCTTGGCCGTATAAAACGAGGTTTTTAGTTTGACATGCTAAACGCTTTCCAATGACTCGTTGAGCCCGATTGACAATGCGCTCGGCCATCTTTCGGTACCCTGTGAGTTTTCCTCCAGCTATCGATAGTAAACCATCCTTGGATTCGAAGATTTCGTCTCGTCTTGATAGCTCTGACGGACCTTTCCCTTTTTGCTGGATTAATGGGCGAAGTCCGCTCCATGTAGATTGAATATCCTTTTTTCCAATGGGATAGTCCGGGAACATACGAAGGGTTGACTGCAAGATGTAGTTCACATCGTGTTGTGTAGGGTGGGGTTGGTTTACATCGTCATTATAGGGAGTATCTGTGGTTCCGATGTACACAACATTTCCTCTAGGAATGGCGAACATCATGCGTTGGTCAACAGCATCGAAATAAGCTGACTGCTTGAGGGGAAGCTTTTCACGGTCAACTACTATATGAATGCCCTTTGTTAAAAAGAGATGGCGGTCGGTTGTATCCTTTTGAAAGCTACGAACATTGTCTACCCAGGGACCTGCTGCATTGATAACCACCTTGCTTCGAATAGTATGGTCTGTGGCGTGGATATGGTCAGTAAGCTTTATCCCATCGATTACACCCTCGTTGTTGTACGTGAATTCCTTTACCTCGGCATGATTAAGGGCTATGGCACCTTGTTGACACGCGGTTTTTATCACGCTGATGGTTAGCCTTGCATCATCTGTCCTGTATTCATAGTAGAGTCCTCCCCCTTTTAAGTTGTCCTTCTTTAAGAGGGGTTCATGGAGCAACGTTTCTTCGGTAGATAACATTTTACGCTGCTCGTCTTTGGGTACACCGGCAAGCCAATCATACACTTTCAGGCCGAGAGAGGTTAGCCCCCATCCGAGGCTTCCATCAGAATAAATGGGGAGGAGCATGCGCTCTGGACAGACTAGGTTTCTTGCGTTTTTATGCACTATGGCTCGTTCCTTGCCAACTTCCCTTACCAACTGGATGTCCATTTGTTTTAAGTAGCGGAGACCACCATGAATCAGTTTCGTAGAGCGGCTGCTAGTACCCCATGCAAAGTCTTCTTTTTCGACAAGTATAGCATGTAATCCTCTGCTCTGTGCGTCGAGTAGTATACCTGCGCCAGTGATTCCACCTCCTATGACGATGATATCCCAGACGGTATTTTCTGCCTTTTTTAGATCAGTCAGTCTGGTGGAAAAAGAAAACGCCATAAACTAAAGATAAAGGTCTAAAGTCTATGACGCAATTAGGTTAAGATTGGATTAAAAAAAATCCTTTCTACACATTTACTTTTTGAACCATATGGGATACAGCCCTGATGGTCGATTTATTCAAACTATAGTAGATGAATTTTCCGTTACGTTCCGTTTTGAGAACGTCCGTTTTTCGCATGATGGCTAAATGTTGCGAGGCAACAGATTGCTCGATACGAAGCTTGATGTAAATCTGGGTTACGGTCATCGAACCAAACTCTTCTAAAAGGTTTAGGATCTGTTGACGCAAGGGATGGTTCAACGAACGAATAACAAGAGATGCCTCTTGGAGTTCATTGAAATTCAACGTTACATCTTCCACTTGGGGATCATAAGAACGGAGCGTTATAGAATTTTTGGTATTCATCTTTCACAAATTTTATCATTAACTGGGCTTATATAACCCCTTTAGATAAACTGGATTACAATAGCCTACATCATCAAACTTTTTATTGCTCCAAGCCTGCCATACATAGGATTCCATTCCCCGAATAGAGGGATAGACATCGCTATCTACAGGTGGATTTTGATTGGGCCAAAGATGACTTCCCTTAGGAGCGCCATCACCAGCAAGAAATAGTGAATTCGAAAGATTATGAAGATCTTTTACTTCTTCCTCTCGATCGAGAATACGTGGTCTATCTTGTAAAACTTGTTGACCGTCTGCGGAGTATGCACCGAGATACACTTCATTGCGACGTGCATCCATCATACTCAGGATGGTAACAGAAGAATCTAACTTGTGTTTTAAGGCAGTTTCTGCTGCTATGGTTTGCAAGGTAGATGCCGTAATCAAAGGAATTTCTAAAGAAAGACATAATGCCTTTGCAACGGAAAGACCAATCCTTAAGCCAGTATATGACCCAGGTCCTATTCCAATAGCAAGAGCATGTATATCAGTCATTGACCAACCTGCTTGGAGTAGTAAAGAACGTATTGTCGGAACAAGCACTTCACTATGACGTCGGCCGGATAGTTCATGGTACGCTTCAACAATCCGATGCTCAGAAGAACTACCCTCGAGAAGTCCTACCGCGCAACATATAGTTGAAGTGTCTATACACAAAAGCTTAGTCATAAAGGAAATGGATTAAATTTCCCGACTTATGTTCTAATACGTAGGATATCACAAGAGGTTACAAACGGGATGAAAAATTTAAGGTTGCAAGTAGGCACCATAGGTTGCATCATCGTTTAAAACAGTACATGCACGTTGGATTTGCTGGTCATACTGAAAACTAGATTCGATACTTCCCTGTTCAAAGAAATAGCGTCGAACGATTTCTTCGTTGAGCAACTGGCGTAATTCATTTTCATGCTTTTCAATATCAGCTCCTTTATCTCTTGAGAGTTCAACATCTAGGGCATCTAGTGTCTCCTTTATGGCTTCATAATATCCATCCTCTTTGCTCTTCTCTCGGAGGGATTCGAGCGCGTCCTCACTTTGTGTGGTATAATCAAAGTCTTGAATACGCAGCCATTTAGCGAAGGCTGAAAACAATGAATCCGAAACATAATATTCACCTGGACGCTGAGGCAAGTTAGCATGATGAGCCTGGAAAATCGTAGCATAATCGAAGATTAACTGCTCTGACAAAAGCGTGAAGGAAATATCGCTTAACGCAGGCATTTCCACTTCAACATCTGGCATGATTCCTCCGCCATCATACACCGTGCGTCCATTGCGAGTAGTGAATTCCTGAATCAAGCTATCGGGTATGCGTCCAACTGATCCATCATCTCGTCGTTCAGCATAATTTAAGGCTTGAATACATCGACCAGATGGTATATAATACTTGGCCGTCGTCAACTTAAGTTGTGCATTGTAGGATAGCGGGCGTGTGGTTTGTACGAGTCCTTTTCCATACGATCGCTCTCCAATGACTACGCCGCGATCGAGATCTTGGAGCGTTCCTGATACAATTTCGCTTGCAGACGCTGATGAGTGATTGATGAGTACCGCCACTTTGATCTCTAAATCAACAGGATTCTCCCGTGTTGTAAACTCGGCGTCCCATTCAGAGAGTCTTCCCTTTGTTTCTACGACTAACTCATTTTTTTCAATAAAGAGATTACAAATTTTAACGGCTTCTCGTAACAGTCCTCCTGGGTTTCCTCTTAGATCAAGAATAACGGACTCCATTTGTGCATTTCCATCGCGTAACTCGAGAAAAGCACTTTCTACCTCAGCGGCAGCATTTTCCATAAAGTTGCTCAATTTGATGTAGCCAATCTTTTCATTAATCATTCCATAGAAGGGAACATTGAGCACTTGAATCTCCTGTCGAGTTGGGTACACTTCCATTTCAGCGTACGCTCCGTTTGCTTGGAGTCTTGCTATGCGCATGGTCACTTTGGTATTGGGCTCACCACGCATGATATCCCCCACTTCATCAGTAGTATACCCTTGAACATCTATTCCATCTACAACTAAGATTCGGTCCCCTCCTTGAATACCTGCTTCCTCTGCTCCATATCCTTGGATTACTTCAGCAACAACCATGTGATCATTGTATTGGCGAACATAACATCCAATGCCACCATAACGCCCTGTGGTCTGAAAGCGGTAATCTTCTATGTCTGCTTCACTGATAAAAACCGTATATGGGTCAAGTCCTTCGAGCATGGCATCCATTCCTCTTTGCATAAAAGCATTGGGTTCTATATCATCTACATAGTACGAGTTGAGCTCCTTATACATCGTGGTAAACATGTCGATGTTCTTACTGATTTCAAAGTAGTTGCCCCCTCCATCAAAGGATAAAAGTGAACAACTAAAGAGAATAAGGATAAGTCGTATGCGAAGATTTCTCATGGCTTGAAAATAAGGCTTTCGTGGATTACGGAACGGGGTCATACCCAGAACTTCCCCAAGGATGACATTTGCTTATTCTTCGGACCATAAGGTAGCTTCCTTTAAATACGCCATGTTTGCGTAAAGCCTCTGCGCTATATCTACTACAAGTTGGTTGGAAGCGGCATGCGCTAGGTATAAAGGGTCTTAAAATCAACTGATAGATTTTAATTAGCAGAAGCAAGGGCAGGGCGAGAACTTGTAGGATGACTTTCATGTTTTACTTACCTTGAGCAAGGATTGGTTAAAGATAAGGCACTTATGAAAATTGGTATTGTATGTTATCCTACTTTCGGCGGAAGTGGCGTTATAGCTACCGAGTTGGGAATTGCACTAGCTAAGCAAGGACATGAGGTGCACTTTATTACCTACAGTCGCCCTAAACGGCTCAGTGCACTTCTGCCCAATGTATATTACCATGAGGTAAGTTTTCAGAACTATGCCTTGTTTCAGTATCCTCCTTATGAAACGGCCCTTACAAGCCGTTTGGTTGATGTTGCGCTCTATCACAATTTAGATTTGCTTCACGTTCACTACGCCATCCCTCACGCCTCGGCAGCCTATTTTGCTCAGTCGATTTTACGGGAAAAGGGTAAGGATTTACCTTTTGTGACAACGCTTCATGGGACAGATATAACATTAGTTGGCAAAGCGCCCAGCTATCAATCTGTTGTGGAATTTTCCATAAACTCATCCAACGCGGTTACGGCTGTATCCGAGAGTTTGAAACAAGACACGTTGGATAACTTTGCCATAAACCAGTCCATTGAAGTCATCCCAAATTTTATTGATATCCATCGCTTTGATACTCGAAAAAATGGCCATCCAAGACCTTCCTATCTTCCAGAGGGTGTTCCGGTGCTAGTCCATGCTTCAAATTTCCGAAAGGTTAAGCGAGTAGAGGATGTACTCGATGTATTCTACTTAGTGCGGCAATCCCTTGAGGCAAAATTAATTTTGATTGGAGATGGCCCGGAGCGTGTTCCCATGGAGGTGTTAAGTCGTCAACGGGGGCTGGATAAAGACATTATTTTCTTAGGAAATCAAGATCGAGTAGAGGATCTTTTGCAATGGGGCGATGTTTTTTTGCTACCATCAGAAAAAGAGAGTTTTGGCCTCGCTGCCCTTGAGGCTATGGCGTCGGGGCTTCCAGTTTTTAGCACAAATGTTGGAGGTCTTACTGAGGTTAATGTCCACGGTGAGACGGGTTATTTGGTGAACGTTGGAGATACCACAATGCTTGCCAAACATGTTTGTGAGGCAATAGGAAATAAGAAAACACTAAGTCAACTAAAAACCAATGCAAAGACTCGATCTCAGGCATTTGCTAAAGAGACCATTGTCCCCCAATATCAAGCCTTGTATGAACGTCTCATTGGACAAGCGTAACGCTGCCCATCATGATTTCTTGAGTTTTTGATGCCTCATTATAGAAGGATAACTTCCAAACATAGTTTCCCATTGGGGCAATTTGGCTCATGTAAAATCCATTCCAGGATAAGTCATTTCCACTAGAGCTTTGAAAAACAAGATTTCCCCATCGGTCGAATATCACTAGCTTTTCCTCGCTGATTCCGCGGGTTTTCATCAAAAAGACATCATTCACACCATCGAAGTTTGGAGAAAATGCTGTGGGTGCATCAATTTGTGAGGCGATTTCAACACAAAAGGTCTGCGTAGTGCTGTCGGAGCATCCATGAATATCTGTGAGATATAGATGGACAGGGAAGGTGCCTGTGTCCTCAAAGGAGTATTCTACTGGGCTACCTGCTTCATAGGCGAAGGAGTCTACGTTTCCGATGCCCCAGCTTCCTTGATATCCCTCACTGCTCTGGTCAAGCAAGGATAATGAGTTATTGATTAAATCCAGGCACTCATCGTTTGGAATACTGGTAAAATCTGCAATGACCCTTGGATATGCTGGAATGGATCCCCCTCCATTAGCGAAGCAATTTGTTAGAGGGTTTTCAACGTACACATCAACAAAGTCACCAGCCTGTCCGACAAAGGTATCGATACTAACGAATGGACTGTTATCCCATGAATAGATATAGTTGGCAGGGGGCTCAACATCCACATAAACAAATCCAGGTTCTCCAAGACATGAGGAATCTGAGGTGGAAAAGGATAGCGTTGGACTTGGTTTGACAAATACAATTAAGTCGGCAGTATCTGGGTCGCTGCATCCGTCGGAGGCAACAAAGGTATAAGTAAGTGTTTGATTAGGCGAGGCAATAAATGCAATCACATTTCCTTGGTCTGGAGACCATGAATAGGAATAGTTTAATACGTCACCACCCGTAAGTTCTGCCTCTACTCGAAACTCATCGCCATTGCATATTGCAGTGTCTGCATTTAAAATCTGTGCATTTAAGGGAAGGCCAACCTCAGTTGACAGGTTTGCTGTAGATGCACAATCTCCGCTGCCTACCGTGTAACTTACCGTAGAAAGGCCAGGGGTAAACTGAGTTGGATTAAACAGGCTGTCGGCAATTGCGTTACCCCAAACTCCACCAATGGGTAGGGCCGATAAAACGTAGGTGGTATCCTTAAAGCAATAGAACGCGTCGAAATTAAGAATACTGGGCTGGGGTGCGGGTCCGTCAACTTGGATATTCATAGAGTAAAAGCACCCCAAAGGACTTATGTAGTCAATCCAATAACTTCCAATACCTGCATTGGCTGGGGAGAAAAGTCCAGTCGTTGGATTGACTATGCCCATGCCGGCCCAATACCCCGGGGGAAGATTATCGTTTAGAATACTAGAGCTGCTTAAGGCACAGAACGTCGTATCGGATAAGACAAATTCTTCCTCGCGGTAGAGGGTCATCGTATCAGAGCAGGTGTTATTGGTAAAAACAAGGTTATGATACCCTGGATTTAATGCCTGTAAATCAAGCAGCCCATCTTCGCTATTTTGGAGTAATCCGGGGCCACTCCACAAGCCACCAGGTCCAGGGAACCTTCTCGTATTGTCAAAGTTCAAGTCATATAGCGCGTCGTATCCGCAAAATGTCAGGGTATCTTGTGTAACTCGTGTATACGCTACTAAAACATTTGCTGTATCGACACACCCGTTGGCAGTGTAAGTGATTTTCGCGAGGGAGTCCGCACCATTTGAAAAACCGGGGTCAAACAAACCGCTATCTGAAAGTATTCCCGGTCCATCCCATAGTCCATTGCTCGGCACGCCGACTAGAAGTTGGTTGGGCTGACTAGGACAATATATTTGGTCCGGTCCGGCCTCTACATCTTGGACTAAGATGGTAATGGTGTCAATGCAGTCTCCTGTTTGATAATATACTTCATGCACGCCTGGTCCTGTTATACTTGGATCAAACCAACCCCAATACCAATTGGTTATGCCATTTCCATAAAACTCTCCGCCTCTAGGGCTAACGTCTAAGGTGTGTCTCTCATCATTGACACATAAGGTGTCTGCGAGTTGAACGGTTGGGTTTTCGACGGTCATAGTAATGTAGTCATCTGGACATAGACCCGTTGAATAGGTGATTACATGATTTCCTGGTCCTGCTAGGCTAGGGTCCCAAAGTCCTTGGATGGGATCAGTAATACCCGCTCCTGAAAACACCCCTCCTGCTGGGGAAGAGAGTAAGTCAATCACCGTATTAGAACCTTGGCAAAAGAGATATCCATCCCACGACCAAATAGTCATTGGATTGATGGTTACTAAGAAAGAATCAGCGCATCCCTGGGCATAATATCTTATCCAATGATCTCCTGGAGGGGCATTCCAAGGCCTCAGCCTTCCTATGGAGTTCACACCTGGTCCTTCCCAATATCCCCCAGGGGGTTGTGCGATTAAAAAGGTATCTGAACTTGACTGGCAGAGTGCAAAGGGCTGGGGCATCGAGAAGGTATCAATGACAAATACAAAAACCGAGTCAGTGCCGGGAGGCGCTATCCCATCGCTTACGGTTACCGTATACCATCTACTGCTATCTGCAGTTAAAAAATGATCTCCTGGGCTATTGGGTAGCGGTGGGTCCCACGTGTAGTTAACCGGTCCACTAGCATTCAATGCATCTGCATATAATCCAATAGTTTGGCCCCTGCACACGGTATCAAGATTATTATAGAGGATCACATCTAAGGGACAATCATTGATTTCAAAGCCTCCAAAAAAGTTTATCGGCCATCGCTGCCCACAAGCATCTTCAACTTCAGTAGTAAGACTTATCGTGTATTGACCATTTGTATTGAAGTTTTGAGATAAAACTACTTCGATTTCTTGCGTTGCCCCGCCTTGGCAATTAAGGCTATTGACCTGTACTACATTGATCTGTCCTGAAGGTCCAAAGACTTGACCAATTGCCGTATCTAGTGCTGCGCAATCTATGGCTTGGTCTATGGTAAACCGCGCCAAATTGGACTGGCAAAGAGGATTACTAACCGAGGTTAATATTCCGTCGCTCGGCTCATCAATAACAGCTTCCCATTGGGCGCTCCAACCTGTACAGCTCACCGAAGCGTCGGAGCGAAAGTGTATGGTCAAACAGCCGCTTGTAGCTGTGATAGGAGGGATTTGAATCTGACCTGAAAAATTTAATCCTATGGGTGAAGAAAATGTATCAGGCCCATCAAAAAAGCGAAGTACATCATTGTTAATCTCCGTACAAAAGTCATTAAACACGATCGTGATAGAGTCTGCTCCTAATGGGCAAATGGAAAACGTTAAGTCTTCGCTATGCCCGTAATCAAGAGGAGTAATTCCATTATCCGAGTCAAAAAAGAATCCTTCGCAATCGTCTACCGTTTGGTTTGACATGTAAAAGTTGGATTGCCCAAATAGACACCATGGAACCATGGACAATGCAAGAAAAAAGGTTTTAACCTTATTCATAAATTACAACTTCTTCGGTAAGTACTACATTCGACTTGTGACCTGCACGGTCGGTTAGCCACACCTCAAAACGTGTAATCTCTTGGGACCCAGTTCCTAATCGAAATGTATTGGGTAGATGCACATTTAATTGGCCTTCGATAGATATCTGGCTTCCTAGAGGCGCCTGCGGACTAATAAAAAATCGATCGGCATCAGGCAAGCGAATGTCTTTGATATAGAGGGGTAACGAATCGCCTTCAGGCCATCCGATATCTCCATCGCCATCACGGTAGGAGATAGTAAATAGTAAGGAGTCTGAAAACTCTTGAACTTGAAGAGGGCTCACTTCGACTGAGAGAATCTCAGGCTCAATAGGGTATACAAAGTTCATGTCATCTGACTGACAAGACGACGTAAAGAGTAATAGTAGAAGTTGCACACTTCCCGCGATGTACAGCGTTAGTTTATGCATCGAAAGGAATAATAGTTTTTGATATGGGGTAGCGTCACAGGTCCTGGTAGAAGCACGGGAAGATTTACACCATCATTCGCTCGGACTTGAGCAAAAACAAAGGCATTTTCCAAAAAGATTTGGTCGGGACTGGGAATGGTCACCTTATAGTTATAGATCGATGAATTGCCATAATAGTCTAAATAGGGTGTCGATCCAGTAGACTGTACTGCATAGCGAAAGGAATTACTGTAGTCATCCCTTGAATAGGAGAGGAAGAGTGAATCGACAATCAAAGAATTTCCTGATGCATCGCTCAAAGCAAACCACAAATCAATAGAAGTTGTAGACGAAGGTACTTGAATGCTAAAGTTTTCCGATCTTGGAAAAGGAACTGTGCTCCCTGTTGCTGTGACTTGAAAGCCTTTAAGTTGGGGAATAAAATCAGTCGTTGAAGCTACATTTCCAAACAGATCAGGACAACCTGCATTGATCCATTCGTTTAACGCTGCGATGTAGCTTTCTTTATTAATCTCCCAATCACTGTCTGGTTCAGTAGCAAGTGGCATAATGCCTGAGATTCCATCGATATCCTCTGTAAGGCGTCTTATAATCATTGAATTACTTGCATCAAAAGGAAGTGTTCGATATGTCAGGGGATTACTGACATAGTTTTTGATGATAGGTTGATATACAAGAGAGTTATAGGAGGCCTCAGCAGTACGAAAATCCGGCTCAAAGGTGCCATCGTGACATCCAGAATTGGCACAAGTGGGTCCAAAGACTTTGGTTTGCAGCCCTTCAAGACTTGCCAAAGGAATGCTATCATTAGAAAGATCATCTGGATCCTGGATAGCATCATAAGGATTAGGAGGTAAGTTATCTCCTTGACATTGGATTAGGGTAGCCAAAAGGCCTGTAATCCCAATGATAACCGTGATTTTGCGTAGAGATATCATATTCGATCCAATAACGATTGACTTGATGAGGTAAGACCTGCTTGAATAACTTGCAACTTTATGCCCAATACTTCTGCCATGGTGAGCACAATATCGGAGATGTCGCCAATAGGATTGCTTTCACTCCCTACGACTAAGTTTTGGTCGATTCCCGGTCCTGCGACCATGGAAAAAATACGAGTAGCATTGAGATCACTATGATCGTAAGCTAGCCAATCATTTTGATCTAGAATACTATTTGGGTCTAGGTTTCGACCGTGTTCTGGACAGACAACTAGACAGGTGTTATCCGCCATCTCAGGGATTTGCGTTTGAATTGTATTCCAAAGATGCCCTACCGCATGATCTGCACGGTGCAGGGATCGCAAGTAGCCTGTAAAGTTTGCATGGCAACCATCGACACTGTCCAAGTTGACGACCGTCACTTTGGGTTTAAACCATTTCAGCACCTCACAGGTATACCCAACCGCCCGCATATCATTATTAATAACTACTGGGGGATGAGAAATGGTATTTGAAGCCTTTTTGGCAAACATTTCTTCAAAAAATAGTCGTAACTGATATTTTTCATCTTCTGTGTTGCGCACTCCTCCGAAGTCGCTTCCAGTGCGGTTAAACGAGCGATTTAGAAAGTTTTGCATGGCATTCACAGGGCCAAGATCTTCTTCTGGGTGATAGGATTTAGCATTTTTGATATGTTCCTCTCCTTCGGAACCAAAGGTTACGTCAGGGGCTATAAAGTTGGCTCCATACTCCACACCATAATCCGGATGGTCACTGTAGTTTAAGAGAGGCAGCGAATTGCCTATGCGGTTCCCGACCATCCAAACATCGGTTGCACCAAGATTGGCATGCTTTCGGGCATATTCAAAAATCGTTGGATTGCGGGGTCGATTACGAAGACCTTGTGTAACACTTCGGCTTCCAGTAAGCAGCGTAACAAGACCTGAATAGTGGCCTGTTCCAGCCGCGGTCACTTCCGGAAAAAGGATTCCTTGAGATTGTAAACTCGAGCTGAGGATTGCCGGGATTGGTAAGGAGCCTTGGGGCCCCACACTGGGATCGAGGCCATAGACAATTTTATCTTGAGGAGCCTGTCCATTTAAAAGGTTATACATGATGTTCCCTTCATAGATAGAGCCTGTCAGGCCTTGACTGTCGGTAAGGTATCGCTGAAGAACGGATTCTTGTTGTCTTACGCCTCCTGCAAACATTACAAGCACAACATGGTCAGCTGAACTCATTGCACCACGAGCAAACAACCCATTTTTCATGATGTAGGGTGATGCTAAACTTAATCCGGCGGTTAACCCAGCCTTCTTTACAAATTCTCGTCTATTCATGGCATGTTGGGTTAATAGAAGAAATATTCATCCGACGTAGCAAAGGCTAGGTAGACTAGCTCGGTGCTGACATTGGGATGATTGGTTAAGTAATCACGCCACCATTCCAATTCGATTTGGGATGGTGGTCGAAAATAAAAGCGGTTATAGGTCTCCACGACAAAACCATCGAGGTCTTGCTGCATAATAAGGTTGTCGGGGAGTTGAACATTGGGATCGTTCATGTAGCTTGACACGATGAGTTCCCAGGTTAATCGTTTATCCCCTGTGCTGCGTAAGAGACGCTCCACTTCAACTTGATCACTTACAGAAATTGAGGTTCCAAAAAGGTTTGCGTACATTACGGCAACAAACTGTTCAGGACTTTTTTCTTTTATTTTTCCTGCTGTGGGGGATAGTATATCCTGAGGATTTACCTCGTAGACTACGGGATCATCCTTTTGACACGATGATGCCAAAAGCAGAATACTCAGAATTCCTGTAAGAAGATTTATCGGATTAAAAATTTGCATATTCATCGGTTGACATAATCGAGCGCTGAAGTTTTTCGAAATCTTTGTCGACATAATAGGAGGCGATATAAAAACTTAACTCGTTCGGAGTTGGGTCTCGAAGTAGTAATGTTTTAAACGTCCACATAATCATTCCTTGATAGAAGGCTTGTCCTTCAGTCATGATTCGAATAAAGTCTCCTCTATTCGTTCCAGATTGTCCCATCAACGTGGTACTCACATTATCCTCGACCATCGCATATCCGGCCTCATACTCAGCATCGGTTGGATAGCGGTACAATAAGTTATCGAAGGCAGAAATCACGAAGTTGAAGGTGCCCATATTGATTTGATCATAGACGAGATTGTCCATTAGGCGTACATGCATACTATCCATTGTAAGAAGTCCAAGGCGATAATCTCTTGGAATATCTAAGACGGCCTGTGCGTCTTGAATACGTTCTCTAAAAAAGGCTGTTAATGAGGAGTCTCCATTGTTTATTGCCCCGGTCAGGTCGTTTTGCAATTGCCCCATTTCTTGATATATGTAGTCGTTTTCGACACTCTCTATCATTCTTCCTTTTCCCAAAGAGTAGATCCGCTGACTGTAGGCATGCCGATAGGATGAATCTCCTTCTCTGTAGGTAGTATCTCGTTGAAGATCAATCAACATGGCATCTCTCGACTCACCACTGAGCTCATTGGTTTTTAAGAGAATAAAGTAAAACTCCATCTCTTCATCTAAGGCTTCTCTTCCAAGCAAGTCAATAAAACATCGTTGAATGTAGTTTTCAATTTGAACAGTAGATACATATTGTCCTTGGGGTGGTTCATTGTCTGGAATGATTACCACTTCATCCTCTTGACACCCGAACATGACAAGGAAGCCAAGCATGAAATGGTAAATCAAAACACGCCCAATAGGATGGTTAGGTTGAAAGGTTGTTTCAAGCTGCATATTTGAGAATATAATGAACTTAAGAACGACAAATAGTAAACTTAACATCAAAGATTGTTTTAATGAATCATCTAATAGATAGAATGGTTGAAATTTATTATCTTTCAAAAGCTACAAACAATTTAAACACTATGAAAACAATACTCTTTTCATTCTCGTTGCTTGCGACAGGTCTATCATTAAACGCGCAGGCACTTTATGTTTCGGGAGATAACAATTCAGCAACAACTGAAATCTATGTTAACGGTCAAGATGGAAGTAATCCAACGCTTTTTGTTAATGGTGATTTAACCGTGAGCAACGGAAAAATAGATAATGCCGCAGGCCTTGTTTGGATTGCTGGGAACACATCATACACCTCAAGTACGAATGGGGGCTATGTTTCTACTGGCCAACTCGTTTTAAACGGTAGTCTTTCTCAGACAATCAATGGTGATGTGATCAATGCGAACCGAGTCGAGGTCGATAACTCTAATGGAGTAACGATTCAGTCGGGCACGTTGAATATTGATTCCTCCTTGCTTTTGTCGAGCGGTGTTTTTACCCAAGGTGCTTCAGCGTCAGTGGTTCTCCAAAGTGATGCAGAATTTGATGCTTATCTAGACGACTTTACAGGAAATGGATCCTATGCAGGGCATATTACTGATGAGCTATATGTTGCGGGGACAACAGCAAGACAACACTTAATCTCCTCACCCATTTCGGGGGCTTCTGTATCGAATTTGGATGATGATGTTAGCGGATATGGAAGTGGAGTTTCAGGAAATGGAACAGATGGCGTAGCCGTAACACCTAGTATCCCATGTGATCCAACAGCACTTGGACAAGGGTCGAATTATGGTAATCTGTTTGAGTATAATCCAACGACTGCAGCAGCAAGTCCATGTGTTGATCAAGGGGGATGGATAGTTCGTTCTTCAGGTACCTTGGAATCTGCACGAGGCTACTCCGCCTACTTAACGGGTATTGGGAATATCTTAGAAATTGTTGGAAATCCAGGATCAGGTTCCTTTAACTATCAAGTGGATAACGTAAATTTTTCTGGCTCTGGTAACACGGCCTCTGGTAATACAGCAAGTGCTTATAGCGGTTGGGATCTTATAGGAAATCCCTATCCATCGCCTATATCAAAGGATGCTTTTATCCAAGGCAATACAGGAGTAAACTCTCCCTCATATTATAATCCATCTGGGACGTATAGTGGAACATATTCTGGCTATGCCTTTGGAGAGTCAATTCCCGCAACACAAGGCTTTGCAGTTCGTGCAAATACGCTCAATGGAGTAGATGTTACGGTGAACTTTACAGATGCCATGCGAACGACAACATCAGGTACTTTTCGTAATGATTGGTACGAGCATGGCTTAGAGGTTGAAGTGCGCGGCAATGGGTTCGCAGACAAAACATTCATCGCGTTTGGAGATGATATGACGTCTATGTTTGACCCACTCTATGAGGCATACAAGTTTAACAGTATCCAAGGGCAGCCCACGTTGTATACAAACCTGCAAGATGATATGCAATCCATCAATGCACGAAACACCAATCAGTTAGGGGAAATTTTACCGCTAGGACTTAATCCTGGGGCTGATGGCAGCTTTACGTTAACTTTCTCTGGAATGGAAAGCTTCCCACAAGGAGGATTGCTGTTCTTAGAGGATAAGGCAACCAATACATGGCAGGACTTAACCCTTAATGATACTTACACATTTACTGCGTTGGAACAAGATCATGCGGATCGCTTTCAATTGCACTTGACGCCAAAGGTATTCGCTGAGGCTACACAAGGAAGCTGTACTTCGCCTGAAGGGGCGATTGAGCTCAATATTCCGGCCTATACTCTTAATGGGCAGAATGTGGTATGGGACTATGTTGTTCGTCATAATGGACAGGCCTTTACACAGGGCAATGCATCTTCTTCTCGAAGCCTTGCTGTAGCGGTTAGTGGCATGTATGAGGTCGAGCTACAATACGGAAGCACTACAGTACATGAAATCTTATCGGTCGAAGTTATCGAACCAATCATTCTTGATTTACCACAACAACTTACTGTTATTGAGGGCAATTCATTGGATATAGCTCCTTTAACAAATGCTACTGAATTTGT
>PKDX01000052.1 GCA_002862745.1 Bacteroidota bacterium
GTGGTGATTGACGAAATTCCGCACGAAGATTTTGTGCGTGATGGACAAAATGTGCTGTATAATTTATTGGTGAGCTTTCCTGATATGGTTAATGGGAACTCGTCAATTGAAGTGCCCACGCTATCGGGTCGAGCGAAGATTAAAATACCAAGCGGAACTCCTTCGGGCAAGATCTTCCGGTTAAAAGGTAAAGGTTTTCCTTCGGTCAATGGCTATGGTAAGGGGGACCAGCTGATTTATGTCAATGTTTTCATCCCCAAATCGGTCTCTTCTTCAACGAAAAAAATTATTCAAAATTTGGAAGATGACGGCGGAGTTTCAGTAGAAAGTCAAGCCTCAGACAAGTCGTTCTTTGATGGGTTTCTATCGATGTTCCGAAATCACTAGTTTGATTGGAACTCAATCAATACCTTGTTTTTCTCGACATTTTCTCCTTGACTCACATGGACTTTAGCAACGACTTGGTTGTCGGTCTGCGCTTTGAGTAAGTTCTCCATCTTCATGGCTTCAAGCTTGACCAATGCTTGACCGTTTTGTACCACATCACCTGGTTTCACTTCCACACTGAGGACGAGACCTGGCATGGGAGCAATGAGTGGTTGATTTTGTGTCGACTCTTCGGAGTCAAAGCCCATTTTTTCAAGCAGCACATCCCATTGATCTTGGTATCTAAAACTTAGGTCCTTCCCGTCAATGGAGAAGGTTATTGTTTTTTTACCTTGATCGATGTGTTGGAGATGGGCAAGAGTTAGTTTTTTGGTTAGCGGATCTATCCATCGGTAGACTCCTGGTTTTACTAACTCCCATGAAGTCTGTGTATCGTTGCCCAAGTCGATGGTTATGTCGGTATGATCAATAATACATATCATAATAAAATCTTTAACCCTTGATTTCCGTTAGAATAATCGGAATCAACGAATTCATTAGTAGTTTAGCGAAAATAACTTTTACAATGAGATTTAACCTTGTACGCGTCGTATCGTTTTCTATTCTTTTGGCATTTCTGTCTTCTTGTAAAACAGGAAAGGATGTTTATTCCTGGGAATATGAAGTTTTGTATCCGACAGAAAGTGATGACGTTTATTACGACGACGAGGAGGAATATATGATTCCTGTTAAGGAGAATTTTCAGTCTTCTGCCACTCGGCACTGGGATCTCCTTCACACCCGGCTAGACATTGGCTTTGACATGGAAAAGGAATACGTTCTAGGTAAGGCGGAACTCATCCTAACCCCCTATTTCTACAGTCAAAATGAAGTTGTCTTGGATGCGAAAGGAATGGACCTTCACGGCATTATGGTTAACGATAAAGAAGCATTCTTTAACTATGATGGCCAACAGGTAACAATACTATTAGAAGATGAGGTTTCTCGAGGGGAGAATATCACGGTGGTCGTGGAGTATACTGCAAAGCCTTCGGAATTGGAAATGAATACGGCCTCTGATGCGATTGAGGATGATCGCGGGCTGTATTTTATCAATGCACGGGGAGAAGATCCCAATAAACCTACACAGATTTGGACTCAAGGAGAGCCCGAATCAAATTCCGTCTGGTTTCCTACAATTGATAAACCCAACGAGCGCTGTACTCAAGAAGTTTTTGTAACGGTTGACAATCGTTTTGTTACGCTTTCTAATGGCTTACTAATCAATAGTAAAGAAAATGGTGATGGGACAAGAACAGATTATTGGAAGCAAGATCTGCCGCATGCGCCCTATCTTTTTATGCTAAGTATTGGTGATTATGCCGTGGTAAAAGATACATGGCGGGATATCGACGTTCATTACTTCGTGGAGCATGAGTATGAGGATAATGCTCGAGGAATTTTCAAGAACACCCCTGAGATGTTGAGTTTTTTCTCCGATGTTTTGCGTTATGACTTTCCTTGGGACAAATACCATCAGGTTGCGGTACGTGATTTTGTCTCCGGAGCGATGGAAAATACGTCAGCTGTCATCTTTGGCGATTTTGTCCAGCAAACAGCCAGAGAACAATTGGATGGAGACTTTGAGGATATTGTCTCCCATGAGCTTTTTCATCATTGGTTTGGGGACTTAGTAACCTGTGAGTCTTGGGCGAATATTCCACTCAATGAATCCTTTGCTACCTATGGCGAGGTTATGTGGAGAGAGTATAAATACGGTGCTGATGATGCCGATTTTAAACGGTTAGATGATCGGTTATCCTATTTTGACGAGGCACTAAGTAAGCAGGTTGATCTTATTCGCTATGATCATGATTTGCCAGGCGATATGTTTGACCGACATTCCTATGAAAAGGGCGGTGCCATCCTACACATGCTTCGTGCAGAAGTAGGAGATGAGGCCTTCTATACGGCCCTCAATAAGTATTTAGTTGACAATGCCTATTCAGACGTTGAAATTCATGAGTTACGTATAGCTTTTGAGGATGTAACAGGTAGAGACTTTATGCCTTTTTTCAATCAATGGTTTTTTGCATCAGGGCATCCGATTGTAGAGTATTCTATAAGCCACACCTATGACGAGTTTAATGAACCTATCACGGATTTGACCTTCACTCAAGATGCCTCGGCGGAGGATACGTTGTTATACAAACTTTTAATTCCTTATGCTATCTATTCAGAGGCATCTGGTGAGTATGAAATGAGCACATTTTACTTGGAGGATTATACGGATTGGGTTTTCCTCAATGGCCACAACGATATTCTTATAGATCCAAGAGGTGAGTTGTTAGTTGAGTGGGATCAATACACTGGATATAATGCCAGTCATGTTCCAATGTATATGAATCAAATGACAAATGCTCCTTGGGCTTATGCTCGTTTTAAGGCATTCAATAAGCTCTACTTTAACATATACGATGATGACTCGTTAAATATTTTTTATGCAGTCGGATTAAAGGATGCATTTCATAAGAATCGTCTCAATGTGCTTGAGTCTATGAATGAGTCAGTAGGCTATGCTGTGGAGTTTGACGCCGATCCAAGCAATCTTTTTTCCTCTGAAGTACTTGCTTTAGTTCAAGATCTTGCGACAAGTGATTCAAACTATGCAGTGCAAGCAGAGGCGTTAAAGGTTCTTGTAGCTGTCGACGCGAACGCACACCGAGACTTTTTTAACAAAGCGTTGTCTTCTCCTTCCATTGCAGTTACTGCGGAAGCCATGATGGCCATGGCAGATATTGACTTGTATAAAGCGCTACCGTATGCTGAAAAAGAGCAGAATACAACAAATTACACCATGCTTGATGCTGTGGGTACAATCTATGCGCAAAGCCGTGATGCAAAGTATCAGGACTACTTTGAAAATTATGTCAATGGTGAAAATGGTGAGTACCAGACTTACTACGCCATGTATTATTATTCTAAACTACTTGCAGGGCTTGATCGTGAAGCGGTTATGCGTGGTCTTGATTTTTTCGAGTATTACCTAAACAACGCGAATGGTGAATATGTAAGTAACGTAGCATTAAGCGGAATGGACCGCGTGGCAGCTGGCCTAAGTGAGCGGCAAGCAAATGGTGAGCTACTTGATTGGATGCCTGAAGTTGAGGCTCGTATTGAATCAATAAACAATGCTTACTTCGGATTTGAGGAAGAATGGGCTGAATAAAAGGTCACTAACTAAACAAAAAAAGGGGGCATCAGCCCCCTTTTTTTATGATGTGTATTTGATCTAGTAACTACTGCTCTACAGTACCCTTAATCGTTAGGCGAACTGTTTTAGATTCACCATTGTAGGTATAGTTTACGGTTACGTTTTTAGTAAATGGACCCACGCGATTTACGTCGTATTTCACTTTAATCTCTCCTGATGCCCCTGGCATAACGGGTGCATCGGGACATTGTGGAACAGTGCATCCACAAGATCCTTTACAATTACTTATAATAACAGGACTATTCCCTTTGTTAGTAAACTTAAAGAGTTTAGTTGCTGCATCTTGATCACCTTTAGCAACGGTGCCGTAATCGATGGTCATCGATTCGAAGACAAGAACTTCTTCCTCTCCTTCAGATACAAGGTTGAGGTCTGTAGCCTGAGCTTGGGCTGTTGAGTACATAACAACAGCAGCGAAAAGTAGCGATAAATATTTCATGTTTATTTTTTTGTCAGATGATCTTTTCAAACTTTGTGCCAAATAACGAAGAATTCAGTGATATTCCCAATGGTTTTATGTAAATGGTCCTTGAATTTTTTAGGAAACTTTATGAACAAAAAAAGTTTCCATCGTGTTATCTTCGCATCACGATAGCAAAATGTCTCCGTTAAAAACTAACCATAGCCCCGCAGTGAGCCGCATTCTCCTTACGGCGAAGAGTGATTTTATGCGCTTTGGCTTCAAGTCCATCAGTATGGATGATTTAGCGGAACGGTGCGGCGTATCTAAGAAAACGCTCTATGAAAATTTTTCGAGTAAGGAGATATTAATCAATGCAACGCTGGCATTGCACTTTGATGATCACGTGAAGCAACTTGAGCAAGTGAGAAATTCAAGCGAAAATGCGGTGGATGAGTTACTTGGTCAATTTGATATTGTTTCCAATGATTTACAATCCTTAAAAGCTGGTGTGCTATATGAGCTTGAGAAGTACTACCATAATAGTTGGAAGATTTTCGAGGAGTTTAGGGCGAGTAAGGTCACTAAATATTGTTTGCAAAACTTAGAACGAGGGAAACGCGAAGGCCTTTATCGAAAGAATATCAATAACCGGGTCATACTCTATCTCTATCTGCACAATATTGATGCGGTGATGCACGAAGAGCGCGGTGTACTTGATGAAATCCCCATTTACCTTCGATTTAAAGAGACGCTCTCTTATCATCTTCACGGCATATTAAACGCGAAAGGGTGGGACTACCTGCGAACGCAACAAAATGAATTAATTGATGAAACCGTTTTATAAGATTACAGTACTAAACTTAATCCTCTGCTGTTGCTTTGACCCCAATGCAATCGCTCAGGATACGCTGAATTTAACCCTGGAAAGTGCCCAGGAGATTGCCGTTGCTCGAAGTATTGATGTGCAATACACAAAGATGGATGCACAGATTCTCCGTTATGAGGCTGATGAAGTCATGACCGAAGGCTTCCCTAAGATTAACGCTAATCTAGACTACAATTGGAATTTTCAACAGCAGGTCAATGTGATCCCTGAAAATTCATTTTTCCCCGGGTCTCCAAGCGCTGAGGCGATTTTCACACAACCTCATGCGGCAACGGCTAAAGCTGAGCTAAATCAACTTGTGTTTGATGCACGCTATCTCTACGGGCTACAGGCAAGAAAATCCATCTTGAATATGGCGGATGCCCGCGAGAAATTAAGTGAGAAAAACATAAAAGATGTTTTCCCTCCTGCCTATCTACAGTGTTTGTATATCCGGGAGTTTATTCAACAATTGGAGGCGAGTCGCACCCTACTTCAAGAAGGATTAGATCTAAATCAAAAGCTTTATAATGAGGGCTTAGGGGAATCGCTAACCCTTGATCGTTTGACATTAAGTATTGATCAAATCAATACCCAAATTGATTACGCGGAAGTCAATCTAGCCAATGCTATGGCTAATTTGCGATATGTCATGAATATCGAGCCAAATGCTGTGATTTTTTTAGAGGACAGCATCCAGCACTATGCCGAAGAAAGCTTAGATCACTTAGCGACATATCAGTATACCAGTTTGCCTGAGTACCGAGTTCTTGAGATTAATGACCAAATGAGGTTTTATGATATTGCACAGGCACGCGCTCAACTTTATCCGAGCATCTACTTATTTGGTTATTATGGGGTGCTTGCCCAGCGTTCCAGTTTTTCCTTTTTTAAGGCGGGGTCAGACTACCGATGGTTTGATTTCGGAACGCTAGGATTTACGGTAAACATACCAATCTATGATGGGAGTACTGCAAAAATGCAAATTCAGCAAAGAGAACTTCGTAGAAGCCAAAATCAATTAGATATGGAACGTCTACAAAAGGGATTTGATATCGGACTAGTGACCACTTCAAATGAAATTGACAATGCGCAGAGTCAGCTTGACCAAGCCATAGAAAACTATGCATTAAGTGAGAGGATTTATAGCCGTGAAAACATATTGTATATGGAGGGCTTAGGGTCTTCCTTTGCCCTTATATCAGCGCAACAGGATATGATTGAAGCAGAAATAGACATACTAGAAAAAACATATCAATTGGCCATCGCCAAGTTTAACTGGAAACAAAAAAGAGGTATTTTATGAGAACATATATAGTATATCCTATGGTCCTTTGCCTAATAGGGTTTGTTGGATGTGGCCAAGATAAGGGAGCAGACAAAAGTCAGGAGGGCACATCACAAAACGAAGTGGCTTTAGATGCCTCTAAAATATTTGTTACTCTTATAGAGGTCGAGCTAACCGATCCTTCGGATTCCGTGCGATTAGTTGGAGCCTCCTCTTCGCCAAATATCATTGAACTGTCGACAGATATGGCAGGCTTGATTAAATCCATTTCGGTGGACGAGGGGGAGAAAGTTCGCAAAGGTCAAACCATAGCCAATCTAGATAACTCATTAATCCGAGCGGAGATCAATACCCTCGAAACCCAATTGAATTTGGCTCAAGTTGCTTTTGAAAAGCAGGAGCGTCTCTATAATCAAGATGTGGCTACGGAAATTCAATATCTCGAAGCAAAGAATAATAAAGAAGTATTGGAGAGTAGCATTTCCTCTTTAAAAACGCGAATTGGAAAAAATAAGGTAACTACCCCAATCTCTGGAGTGGTTGATAAGGTCTATGCTACAGTTGGCAATGTGGCTAGTCCCGGATTCCCCATTGCACGTATTGTCAATTTTACTGAAATGGAAGTAGCCATGGATATTCCCGAGACGTATATCAGTCAGGTAAAAGAAGGGGATACCATGGTCGTCTATTTTCCTACAATTGATTTAGAGCGAATAGCCATTGTAGGGTATATGAGTCAGGTCATTAATCCCACCAATAGGACGGTGAATGTTTTATTGAAAGTAGATAATGAAGACAATCTTATAAAGCACAATATGCTAGCAGAGATTCGTATGAATCAATATACTAAAGGACCTAGCCTCTTTGTCCCTGAACAGTTGGTCCAGCAAGAAAATGATGAATATTTCATCTACCTCGCTAATCCTTTGGAGGATGACACGTCAAGTGGATATGAGGTGATTAAGCAAGGAGTTCTGCTTGGCGTTAGTTTAGGAGGACTAAGGGAAATACGAGAAGGACTTTCTATCGGTGACTTACTGATTTCGGAAAATTATAGAGGAGTGGATGAAGGAGATAGAGTCTATCTAAGCCCACGAAACTAATCGATCATCTTTCGCTAAAGTGAATTCATGAAGGATATGAAGCAAAAAGAAGAGGGCCTTTCGTCAAAGGCCTTGGCAAAAATCAAGGAGTTTAGTTTAACTAGTCTCTCGGTAGATAACCGGACGAGTGTGCTCATTCTAATGGGTATTATCTTTTTTGCAGGCCTTATGTCTTATCGGGCAATGCCTAAGGAGCAATATCCGGAAATCAATCAACCCACTGTATATGTTGGGATTCCCTATCCTGGTAATGCACCGCTTGATATTGAAAATCAAATTACAAGAGAGGTAGAGAAGGAAATAAGTCAGATTAATGGGATTGACAACATTAAGTCCTATTGTGTTCAGGATTATACAACAACCGTAGTTGAATTCAATTTTGATGTTGATGTCAATGATGCGCTTCAGGAGGTAAAGGATGCAGTTGATCGAGCAGAGGGTAATTTCCCAAGTGACTTTGATCAACAAGCCAATATTTTCAAACTAGACTTTTCCGAGATTCCTGTGATCACGGTCAACCTCTCTTCCAATACACTATCACTGGATGATTTAAAAGGATTTGGAGAGTACTTACAAGATGAGTTTGAGGCATTACGTGAGATTTCTGAAGTAGAAATCAATGGAGTCCAAGAACAGGAGGTCCTTATCGCGCTTGATCCTAAGCGCATGAATGACGTGGGCCTTACCTTTTATGATGTGGAGCAGGCCATTGGTCGAGAGAACATAACCATTTCGGCGGGGGACCTATTGACCGGTGGATTACGTCGGACAGTAAGGATTGTCGGTGAGTTTGACGAGGCAGAGGCTTTTGGCGATATCATTGTCAAGTCAGAGTTTCAGAAAACGGTCTACCTACGGGATATTGCTGATATCGACTTACAGTATATGGATAATACATCCTATGCTCGAATTGATGGGTCGAATGTCGTATCCCTAGCTGTTAAAAAGAAAACGGGTGAAAACTTAATCTCTGCAGTTGACAAGATTAATCGGATTATAGCCTCTTACAAGTCAAGTGCTGACTATCCCGAATCACTGGATATTACAACAACCGCGGATACCTCTCGTGTGACAAAATCGCAAGTGGCCAACTTGGAAAATAGCATCATATCCGGAGTGATT
Organism: Bacteroidota bacterium; assembly: GCA_002862745.1. GTDB lineage: Bacteria > Bacteroidota > Bacteroidia > Chitinophagales > UBA8649 > UBA8649. The sequence continues at coordinate 8,422 of PKDX01000052.1, forward strand.
CTAGTCGTCTTGGTGCTTTTATTCTTTTTGGGATTACGAAATGCTTTCTTTGTCGGGATTGCCATTCCGTTAAGCATGCTCATGGGATTCTTGATATTGAGCTTAATGGGGGTAACCATGAATGTAGTGGTTCTTTTCGCCTTGATTCTGGCCCTGGGAATGTTGGTTGATAATGGAATCGTTGTCGTCGAGAATATCTATCGCTTAATGGCCGCTGGCAAACCTCCTATCCAAGCTGCAAAGCAGGGTGTGGGAGAAGTAGCGTGGCCAATCATCACTTCGACGGCCACAACACTTGCTGCGTTCTTTCCAATGATTTTTTGGCAGGGCATGATGGGAGAGTTTATGAAATACCTTCCGATTACTTTGATTATTGTATTGACCTCTTCCTTGTTTGTCGCCTTGGTCATTAATCCTGTATTGACCTCCTTATTTATGAAGATTGAACGTAGAGAGGATAAGCAAACTCTTTGGTCAAAGAAATGGACGATTGTAGGCTTTGGACTCGTCGGCATTTTGGTACACCTCTATGCCGCCTACGGTATGTCTACAGATCAGGCAGCGAATGGACGAACATTTGCCAATCTTGCTTTATTGGTTTCTCTGTTTACCCTGCTGAATACCCTTGTTTTAAGGCCACTTTCTCTAGGCTTTCAATATAAAGTACTACCCTTTTTAGAGCGCAAGTATGAGGCATTGATTGCCTTTGTGCTGAAAGGATGGATGCCCTACCTCACACTCATAGGCATGTTTTTACTTTTTATTGGATCTGGCGTTTTACTCCAAATGAGACAGCCTAATGTTATCTTTTTCCCGGAGCCAGAACCTAATATGGTCAATGTGTTTATCGAGTTTCCAACGGGAACCGATATCGATAAAACCGATAGTCTTGCTCATTTGGTGGAAGGGGAGATTATGACTGCACTTGCTCCCCATAACAATGTCATAGAGGCCGTCTTAACCAATGTTGGTGAGGGCACTTCGGATCCCGGGGACCCGAATAGTGCAACACAGCAAAGCGCTTCGCCAAACAAGGCTAAAATCACTATATCATTTGTTGAATTTGCTGATCGTTATGTGCCTAAGCTCGATACTGCCGGTCAAGTTGTCCTTCGTGAGGGCGACACCGTCTATCATTGGACAAGCACACGATCTATCTTAGAGGAAGTTCGCCGCATTGTATATGGTCATCCAGGTGTTCAAATTACGGTGGATAAAGAGGCGAGTGGTCCTCCAGCGGGCCCACCGATTAGTATATCCTTTGTCGGTGAAGATTTTGATAAGCTCATAGCCTTACAAAAGGAGGCGAAAAAGATCATCTTGAATGCTGGTATACAAGGTATTGAAGAGCTAAAGTCAGACTTGGACATTGGAAAGCCCGAATTACTTATTGAAGTTAATCGTGATGCAGCCAGGCGATTTGGACTGAGCACAGCTCAAATTGGTTCTAATTTGAGGACGGCTCTTTTTGGAAAGGACGTCGGCAAGTTTAAGGATGGCGAAGATGACTATCAAGTTACTTTGCGCTTTAATGATGAATATCGCTATGACCGCGAAGCACTCCTTGACCAAACCATTACTTTCCGAGATCAAAGTGATGGAAAAGTCAAGTCTGTCCCTATACGATCAGTGGTTAAAGAGTTAACCTTCTCATCCACTTATGGGTCAGTTCGCCGAAAGGATCAAAAGCGTCAGATCACACTGTATTCCAATGTGCTTGATGGGTATAATGCCAATAACATTATGCAGGAAATCGAGGCAACACTTGAAGATGAACTTGAGACACCCAACGGATATCTTGTTGATTTCACAGGAGAACAACAAGAACAAGAGGAATCTATGGAGTTTTTATCTACAGCCCTTCTTATTGCTGTCGTCAGTATTTTCTTAATCATAGTCGCTCAGTTCAATTCCATCGCGGCGCCGATCATTATTATGTTATCGGTATTGTTTAGCCTTATCGGTGTATTCCTTGGGTTGGCTATAACAGGAGAGGATTTTTCCGTAATGATGACTATGATAGGGATTATCTCATTAGCTGGTATCGTAGTGAACAATGCTATTGTTTTAATTGACTATACCAATCTGTTGCGTAATCGAAGAAAACACGCCTTAGCGTTAGAGAAGACGGATCGCTTAAATGATCAAGATATTAAGCAAGCCATTATCGAAGCCGGAAGAACAAGGCTTCGGCCCGTTCTTCTCACAGCGATAACCACCATATTGGGCCTTATTCCTCTGGCTATTGGATTTAACATCAATTTCTATACGCTGTTAAGTGACATCAACCCCCAAATTTATCTTGGAGGGGATAATGTAGACTTCTGGGGGCCTATGTCAAGAGCGGTAATCTACGGATTGGTTTTTGCGACATTTTTGACTCTTGTTGTTGTCCCAACCATGGTGCTGCTCTTCGATAGACTCGGTGCTCGATTGCAACGTTTGACAAAGTAATGTGTCATAATTACGTTAAGGGTCTTGATGGCCTCGACTCTCTTCGTATCTTACGTGTATCGAATTAAACAAAACGTAAAGTATTTATGAAAGACCATATGGAATACACTGCGAGCATTGCAGGACAAACATTGTACGGTCAAATATGGGAAGTAGAGCAAGCGAAAGCAGCACTTATTCTATTGCATGGTATGGGGGAACATTCTGGGCGCTATAGCGGCACCTTTGTGGAAACGATGAATAAGGCAGGGTTTAATGTGTTATCTATAGATTTATTTGGCCATGGATTATCCGAAGGAAAACGTGGCGCATGTCCAAGTTATGAGTCCATATACGATATAATTGATAGCCTAATTGCTAGAAAAGAAACCTGTTGGCCTGAGCTTCCCTTCTTTTTGTTTGGGCATAGTTATGGCGGCAATGTTCTTTTATCTTACACACATCGCACCGATGGTCCACAAAGTCCATCTTCCTATCTTGGAAATATTCTCAGTGCACCCATGATAGAACTTGGATTTAAACCAGCAGCCTGGAAGTTGTTTATGGGTAATCTTATGTACAAGATCTATCCTAAATGGTCTGAGAAGTCAGGACTCGATACGGAAGCGATATCTTCCTTAGAGTCAGCTTGCGAAGCTTACAGACAAGACCCACTTATTCATGATGTGGTGACTGCAGGTATGATGGTTCCTGCATTAAAAGCAGGACAGGATATGCTTTCAGAGAGTTTTAGTTATAAAGTGCCAACCTTTATGTATCATGGTGATGCCGATCGGTTGACCTCATATGAAGCCTCTAAACAATTTGCGGACGCGCATTCAGATCACGTAAACTTCTTGTCTGTTGAAAACGGCTACCATGAAATCCATCAAGATGCTATGGCTCAAGATGTATTGGCTTCAGTTATTGATTGGATGAAGAGCAAACTCAATTAATTGATTACCCATTCCAAGGACTTTGAAGCAGACGTTCGACGAGGGTGGTTTGCCGTCCGAAGGTTTGTAAAAGATCACCACGGTAAACGTCCAGATTTAACAGCTGTTTTGTTGCTAATTGGACTTAATGAAGTGTCGCATGCTTCTAAAAACCCTTCAAAGGAGGAAATAGTCGATTTGATTCATGTAGGAACCTGTACTTCGTTGGGTATAGGAGGACATTATGTCTTGAAACAAAATGATAACCAAGATTGGCCGCACTTCGAATTGGATAAGCCTCTGCCTTCTTTTGAATCTATGCGCGCTCAGGAGACGTATCTCAAATACTACGTGATTCAGTATTTCAAGTCAAAGCATTATATATCAGATAACGATTGAGACTTGCTTTTAGCGAAACAAGGTTTCATAAATCTCCGTTTGCAAATCGTTCCGGATACCTTGCCGGACAAGGTTTGGATTATAGGCGTCTGGATAGCATCGATTGGATAGGAATATATAAATTAAGTTGGCTACTGGGTCAGCCCAAACGGAGGTTCCGGTAAATCCTGTGTGGCCGAATGTTTCCAGGCTAACAATATTCGAAGTGGGACCTCCGTCAAAGTCGCGATCAGGTTTATGAAAACCGAGCCCTCGGTTATTCCCCGGATATCGCTGCCAGCGAGTAAAATCGTCAATAGTAGATTCTCTCAAGTACCTTCTGCCTTGCCAAGTTCCTCCGTTTAGTAGCATTTGAAACAACGTTGCTAAATCATCTGCATTGGAAAAGAGTCCGGCATGACCTGCAACACCACCTAGCATAGCCGCCGCCATATCATGTACATACCCATCAAGGAGCTGTTTACGAAACAAGGTGTCGTCCTCTGTGGGCAGTATATGATCTCTGTCAATCCATTGCCAGGGATTAAACATCATACTTTCAAGTCCCATTGGAAAGTAAAATTCGTTATAGACATAAGCATCCAACGGTTCGGCCGTTACTCGCTCAATAAGGCGACCAAGCAAAAGAAAGCCCAAGTCGCTGTATTTATAAGTTGGGTCAGAGGCTAATTCCTGAATGGCAATGGTATCCCATATAGCTTCTCTAACGTCATCTCGAATAAACATGGTGTCGGCAACCTTTTGGCTATATCCTGCTTGCCAATGACTCGAATAAACCGTTTCGCGCTGATCTAGGCTACTTACATAAAATGGAATCCACGCAGGAAGTCCTGATTGATGCATTAAGGCATCTCTAAGACGAACTCCGCCACAGGGTGATTCTTCGAATTCAGGCATGTAGTGCGCAAAGGTTTTATCGAGATCAATCTTTCCATCCTCAACTAACTTCATAACACATAGTGTTGTCGAAGCAACTTTCGTTATGGAGGCAAGATCAAATAAATCCCCTAACAGGACGGTTCTCTTTTCATCATAGGTATGGCTTCCAAAGGCACTGGAATATATGTTTCTTCCATGGTGATTTACCATGACTACTCCGCCAGGTGCGCTTCTGGTGTTAATGGTTTTATTTTCATAGGCCTTTAAAAGGTCAAGTGAAACAGGGTCAGGTCCTACTTTAAATGGGATGCCTAAAGGAATTCCCGAACCCATCAAATCCTCTCCTTGACCTTCCTGCCATGGTCCAGCAGAGATGGCTAGTCGTCCATTGACGTCATGTTTGCCAAGTATTGCGTTAACCGCTGCAATTTGAGCTTCCGGGCGATCCGCACCGACCATTAAAACATTAACGTTGTTTGGGATATTTTCCAGTGCATAGGGAAGACCAAACAATAGAATCGTAACCTTACAGCGATTACTCACTTTGCTTATCAATGCTTTATCGGAATCTCTCATGCCAAACTTAGGAGGTGTTTTCCCAAGATTGTGAATACCAATAACAAGGTGGTCATTGCTTCTAAGTGACGGTAATATCTTTTCGAACGTTTGTGTGGTAAGGTGTTCGCTTGGGATGTAGTCACCTACTCGATCTTGCCAGATTTGCTTTGAGCTACTTCCTAAGGCTAACGTGTAAATGGATTGATTATCCCTCAGTGGCAGGCTCGAATTATGTTCATCGGCGTTAGGTACCCAGGTAATGTTGGCCTGGTATAAATCAATCACTGTGTTTTTGCTTTCGATGGGATTGAGATCGTTGATAAGGTTCCTCGTATTGGTGGGCTGATACTGATGCAGTTGAGCATCGTATTTTTTTTGTAAGATTAATCGTAATCGTTGATGGATTTCATCCATCGTTATTTCACCTTGGGCAATACCTTCCTCTAAACGAGCAACAGCTCCGCCAATATCCTGTGCCATAACAAGAATATCATTTCCCGCAAGAAAGGCTTGATAAGCTACTTCGGCAGCGCCACCATATCCGCTAGCTCCTTGCATATTTAATGCGTCACTGAATACCAAACCATCGAAACCTAACGAATCACGGAGTAAATCTTTTAAAACATACGATGAAAGGCTCGTAGGACGCTGGTTGCGATTGTCTAGATTAGGCACAAATAGGTGGGCTGCCATTATTCCTGCTACGCCGTCCTGAATCAATTGTTGAAAGGGTGGTAATTCCATTTGATTTAAACGGTTTCGATCATGTAAAACAGAAGGAAGGGTTTTATGCGAATCCGAATCTGTATCCCCGTGTCCTGGAAAATGTTTTGCTACAGCTATAATTCCATGATCTTGCATACCTCTCATATAGGCAGATCCTGCTTGTCCAACGCGATGGGGGTTTTCGCCAAAAGAACGATAACCAATTACCGGATTATTCGGATTGCTGTTCACATCAACAACAGGCGCAAAATTTATATGGATTCCAAGGCGTGTGCATTCTCTTGCGATGGCCTTTCCCATTTGATAGAGCGGATCAAAATCTGTAGCACTTCCTAAAGCAAGTTGATAGGGCCACTCGATGACGCTGTCAAGCCGCATATCGACACCCCATTCTCCGTCGACAGCTACCAACAAAGGAATTGTTGAAACCTCTTGACTTCGATTGATAACATCAAGCATCTGATGCGGGTGGCTTTTGAAAACGATAATGCTTCCAACATGATGCTTTTTAATGGATTGAATAGCATGGGTTATAGAAGCTTCGCCTTGCATAGGCCATAAGTCCACCATAAAAAACTGCCCAAGTTTTTGTTTAAGATTCATTGCTGAAATCATGGATTCTACCCATGCATCACGCTCGAGTTTATTTTGACTGATGGTTAAGAAATTATCGTCTTCCGCAATTCCCGAGGAGTTAGGTGATTCGGTAGTTTCAATAACCTGTGATTCTTCTGGACTGATGTCAGAACTTTTGTACTCTGGCGTTGACGTAGCATTACACGCTGAAAACAAAAAAAATAATATGCCCATTAAAGGCATTCTAGGTCTGCAACAAATCATAGTAGGAAAATAACTATATCGAGGTATAGATTATTGCTTAATTGTACACGCTAAATTGTTATTAGCAAGATAAAGTTCTATTTTTTACTGCCTTCATACAGTGGGAAGTGCATAAGCCTTGATTCGATTGACCCGTTGAACAGTTTTAGGCGTTTGGTTGAGCGTAAGCCGATGCTTTTTGCCGCAACGGGATTTCCTACAAGAATCCACGCATCCCACCCTGTAAAGTGCTGCTTAAGATGATCCCCAATATTCCCATAAAACTCTTGAACATCTTCAAGGGATAGTCGCTTATCATAAGGTGGGTTGAGAAAAACTATACCGGCTTTTTGTTTTGGCTTATAGGAGAAAAAGTCATGTTGTTTAAGATAGTGGAATGGGCTAAGACCTGCTCGAACTAAGTTGTCATAGGCTGATCGATACGTTTCACGATCAATCTCAACACCTAGGATTTCTGGATAGTGATTATGAACTTGCTCTTTATAATAGTCTCTTTGTGATTCCCAAAGTCCCTTTGGATAGTCTGGCCATTGCATAAAGGGAAAACGCTTCCGACTCCAACTTGCATGTTGTTTTGTTGCTCGATAAAGCGCTTCAATGAGCATAGTACCTGATCCGGTCATCCCATCAATAAAGGGTAGATCGGGTTTCCATTCGGTTTTGGCAAGTATCCCAGCGGCTAGTATTTCATTCATCGGCGCCACATGACTATCGTCTCGAAATCCTCGTCTGTGAAGCGATTCTCCAGTAGCGTCAAGTGCAAGCTGGACTTGCTGGTCTCTTATATCTAAGGAAAACACTATGTCTGGATCTTGTACATTGATGTTGGGGCGATCTCCTGTTAAGTCTCGAAACCGATCACAAATGGCGTCTTTCAACTTGAGTGAAATGTATTTGGAGTGGGTAAAGGTGTCCGAAAACACTCTTGCATCAATCTTAAAGGTTTGGTCTACTGAAAAGTGATTTTCCCAGGGATAGACACGTGCCTGATTATAGAAATCACGTTCATGCCTTGCTTGAAATTTATGGAAGGGTTGAATCACTCGAATTGCCAATCGACTGGTGGCATGAATATCGACTAATGTTTTCCAATCAGCTTTAAAGTTTACCGCTCGATTACGCTCCTCGATTTGCTTTGCACCCATTTGAGCAATCTCTTTTCCAAGAAGGTGTTCAAAACCATAGAGTGTTTTTGCGACATATTGCCTTACATTGTCTTCCATATGACCCTAAAAGTACTCTAATGAAAGCAGTTCATCTCCAAAAGTTTGGCAAGCCTGAAAAAGCCTTTGCTCTTGTAGACATAGATAAACCGAAATGTCCTCAAGAAGCAATTTTAGTTAAGGTTGAAGGTTTTGGACTCAACTTCGCCGACATCATGGCAAGAACGGGTTTGTATCCAGATTGTCCACCATTACCTGCGGTATTGGGGTATGATGTCGTTGGGATCATTGAAGAAGTTGGGCAAGGGGTTAAACATCTTGAAGTAGGTCAAAGAGTGACCGCCTTAACGAGATTTGGAGGGTATGCGGAATACACTGTCTGTGATCCTCGAGCCGTAGCGGTAATTGATGATATGCCTATTGGAAAAGCCATGGCGCTGACTACGCAGTATTCCACGGCTTGGCAGTGTTTTTATAACTCCGTTTGTATTGGACAAGGAGATAAAGTGCTTATCCATGCTGCTATGGGTGGGGTGGGAAGTGCCTTGGTGCAAATGGCTTTGCATGAGGGAGCAGAAGTTTATGCCACTGCAGGTTCAGATGAGAAAATTCAAGCATTAAAGGGTTTAGGAGTACATCATGCGATTAATTACAGAAAGAAAGATTTTTTTGAGGTGATTAAGAGGGAAGGTGTGCGATTGGATGTTGTTTTTGATAGCATTGGAGGAAGTTCCGTAAAAAAAGGGTGTAAGCTCTTGGGTGCGGGAGGAAGTATGGTTTTATATGGAGCTGCTCAGTTTAATGGGGCCAATATATTCAAAAAGATTTCTACGTTTCTGCGGTTTGGGTTTTATCATCCGATCCATTTCATGAGTAAGAGCCAATCCATGATTGGTGTCAATATGCTTAGACTGGCAGACTATAAGGCAGATAAGATTCAAGCTTGCCTGCATGGTGTGGTCAAGGGTGTTCAAGAAGGATGGTTGGATCCGACAGTAGGAGGGGTGTATCCAATAGAGGATTTAGCGAAAGCGCATAATGATTTAGGTCAGCGTAAGACGACGGGCAAGGTAACAGTAACTTGGTGATAGACGAGGTTATTCTCGACTCATATTCCTAAAAAAAATAGCAAGAATCTGCTACAGCAGTCCTTTTAGCCTTTGATGGCTATCTTGGCCACAAAGCTTTCTTGGCCATTTGGACTTACAGAAATCACGTAATAAACTCCGGGATGAACAGGACGATTATCCTGACGCAGGCCATCCCAAACAAATTTCCCGCCGAGGGCTTGACCTTGATATACCAAGATTCCTTCAGAATCCATAACCTTAACATAAGCATCGCTGACAAGACCAATGACAGAAATGGGCCCCATATAATCTGCCTCAATTGGATTAGGATATACTTGGACATCATTGTGTTTGTCTGCTCCCACGCTGGCATCACCAATAAATGAGGCCAGGCCTAAGTCCGTTGCAAAAAACACATCGCCTGTACGCCCTAGAATTCCAATATCAAAGATCGTATTGCTAGGTAGAGGGCTGTTTTCCGTGGTTAGTTGCAGTATTTCCTCTTCGCCACTTGAGCTAATTAGGGTGGCTCCATTCGTTGTGCCAATCCACTTTCGATTCCCTCCATCCACTGCTATGGCTTGCACAACCTCTGTGTTGAATAAGTATTCCGAATAATCCCCAAGGGTAACGATTATGCGACGAGGTTGAGTGCATGAAAACGAAGAGGAAAAGACCGAAGAGGGACAGTCGATGACGGCCACACCTTGGCCTGTTCCAACCCATAGGGCACCATCTCGATCAAGGGCTAAATCATTGATTGTATTGCTTTGCAATTCGCTATTAGCTGCCGTAAAATGGAGGGCCTGTGGATCATCGCTTGTCGAAGAAAGAATATTTCCTTTATTGTAAACCCAAAGACCATCATTTGTTGTAGCCATCCACACATTATCAGCATTATCGATTACCATTCGCGTGACAAAGAGCGGGGCGTTCGCAGGATCAAAGCCATACCACGTACCATCATTGTCTAGCACGACCAATGGATTTTGACTACCGAGATTAGTCATCCATACACGTCCTGATTGGTCAAAATCAATATCACTGATTATCTGAAAACTAGGGTCGTTTTCTTTGGATAGGATGGCTGAGTTACTTGAGTCAAAGTGTTCATCCGCAGTATGTAAAAAACGGGAAGCCCCATAAAAGCTTCCAGCCCATACCTCATTTCTGCCTGGGTGTTCACGCACGGGTACAATATCAAACGTAGGATTCAAAACATCTACGTTGAAGTTGACATAATTCGTCCAAAACGAACCATCATATGCACTAACCCCATCATAGATATAGGGGTCTCCAGGATTTTTGCCCAATCCAAAATCGGTGCTACCCGAACTCACCCAAACCTTATCCAATCCGGGCTCGATACGAAAGGCTTTCGCGCTATAACGCTGACCACCTAAAAATCGTCGAATTTGCGTGTTGTCTTCGAAGATTTCTCGTAACCCTCCTCGATAATCACTGATATATACCTTATCCTGAGCTCTTTCGATATCCAAGGGGTAGGATGAAAAGCCGTTAAAACGGATGTCAAAGCTTCCTTCACTCCAAACAAAAATCTGTGATGAGTCCACAATGCCCGAGATAAAATCACCCTCTGTCTGTATCAAGTAGAGCGAATCGGATGTCGCAAGTTGTACCGTTTGATACCCCGATAATGGCATAAAAGCTACAAGACTGTCCAGCGATTCCAGTTTATAGAGCGTATCTAGACTGTGCACAAAGCAAGCGCCTTCCCAGTGCTCAATGCCCCCTGTAATTGATGGATTAATTGTGTTCCAGGATTGGAAATCCAATAGATTACTGCTATCATCAAAGGCAACTTTTAAACCCTCACTAGTAATAGCATACAGGGTGTCTTCGTCTTGACTAAAGTCATAGCAAACTACTGCTTGTCCGCCATTACCGATGGTGTAGGTGGCCTCAATTTCTAGGTTGATTAAATCAACGACTACAATTCCAAAATCACAGGAAAGAAATGCCTTACTTCCCTTGGTGTATATCGCATTAATCAGTTTCGATCCTGTGACAGTAGAGTTTAGAACATCAGGGATGTTCGTGACTACTCCAAAATCATTGACTAGGTCAATGTTGCTGTTTTCGTAGGCAATGACTAGGCTTTCAATCTCAGCATTCCAAGCGATTTGGCGTATTTGGACATCGCTCAAGCCATTGGTTTTATCGTAAGTCTGAATTTCTCCACTTGCCCTGTCATAGCGCAATAATCCAATAAGAGAGGCAGACCAAACCGCCACATCAGTTGCCTCCAAGGTCGTTGATGTTTCATAACTGTTATGGTAGCGCCATGCATTGTACTGTTGTCCCCAAAGCAGGGTAGTTGCACAAAAAAAGAGGTGCATAAAAAACAAACGGACAAGCAGCATTTTACGAGGCATTTTACGAATTTACATATTCGATGGTATAGGGCAAGAACTTCCTTAGATTTGGGGTGTAAAAGACAGAACACTTTGACAAAGTTTAGAAACACAGCAAACGAACAACTCAACCTACCTCAAATTGATGAGGCAGTACTAGCGTATTGGAGAAGAGAAAAAATCTTCACTCGTAGTGTTGACGAGCGTCCTAAAAACAGGCCCTTTGTTTTCTATGAGGGCCCTCCATCAGCCAACGGAATGCCGGGTATTCATCATGTAATGGCACGAACGGTTAAGGATGTTTTTTGTCGATACAAGACCATGCAAGGTTATCGTGTGGAGCGAAAAGGAGGATGGGATACTCATGGATTGCCGGTTGAGCTTAAAGTTGAGCAAGAGTTAGGGATTACCAAAGAAGACATTGGAACAAAGGTTACCATTGAAGAATACAACGCGAAGTGTCGCGAGACGGTCATGCGGTTTAAGTCTCATTGGGATGATCTTACCCAAAAAATGGGCTATTGGGTTGATTTAGATAATCCATATATCACGTTTGAAAACGACTACATTGAGTCTGTCTGGCACAACCTAAAACAACTTTGGGATAAAAATCTTTTGTACAAAGGGTATACCATACAGCCCTACTCTCCTGCAGCGGGTACAGGCTTATCAAGTCATGAGCTCAATCAACCCGGGGCCTATCGAGAGGTAAAGGATACCACAGTGATTGCGCAGTTTAAAGTAACCACCAATAAGGAGTCATACTTCTTATTTGACAATGACCAAGAGGAGGTTTATCTACTCGCTTGGACGACGACACCTTGGACGCTCCCATCCAATACGGCATTAACCGTAGGTGCATCTATTGATTACGTAAAAATCAACACGTTTAACAAGTATACTAAAAAGGAAGTCAGCGTGGTTTTGGCTGAAGCCTTAGTATCCAAATGGTTTACAGAAGATCAGTTTGCTGCAGAGTATACGGCTGACTTTAACGGAAAGTGTATTCCTGCTCGACGCGCAGCAAGCTATTCAGGTAGTCAGCTCGTAGGCCTTCGCTACGAGCAACTCATAGGTGATAGTGTGCCAACCGATGGGGATGCTTTCAAAGTGATATCAGGGTCTTTTGTGACGACTGAAGATGGAACGGGTATCGTACATACCGCGCCAAGCTTCGGGGCGGATGACCGTTCTGTAGCAGAAGAAAATGGTATAGGTAGTTTGACGCTTGTCGATGGTACAGGGAAGATGACCAATGACGCTGGACCTTTTGCAGGGCGTTATGTTAAGAATTACACTGATGATGAGGCGTATCAATCGCTTGATGTAGATATTGCAATTTATCTCAAGGAAAACAATCGAGCTTTTGATGTGCGTAAGTATGCGCACAGCTATCCTCACTGTTGGCGAACTGACAAACCCATTCTCTATTATCCTTTAGATTCTTGGTTTGTGCGCGTTTCCTCACTAAGAGGTGAGCTTGTCGCTACCAATAGCCAGATTCATTGGAAACCTGCGCATACTGGTGAAGGACGATTTAAAAAGTGGTTAGAGGAAGTAAAAGATTGGAACCTAAGTCGCTCTCGTTTCTGGGGGATCCCTCTTCCAATATGGTCAACTGCCTCGGGCGAAGAAAGAGTGTGTATTGGTTCGGTCGAAGAATTATCAAACGCTATTGACCAAGCCAATAAATCCCTTGGATTAGAGCAATCGCTTCCCGAGGACTTGCATAGACCTTATGTTGATGACGTGGTCCTCGTGTCGAGCAAGGGTGA
>PKDX01000070.1 GCA_002862745.1 Bacteroidota bacterium
AGCAGGCTCCATGAAAGGTGAGTGAAAAGCCCCACTCACCGGGAGTGGCACGACTCGTTTAGCACCCAATTCTTTTAGTTTTTCCGAAGCAAGGTCTACACCCGCTAAACTCCCCGATATAACAACTTGACCGACCGTATTAAAATTTGCTGCTACAACGACTTCTTCAGTGATTTCATCGCATGTATCCTTTACTAACTCATCGCTGAGGCCTAAAACAGCTGCCATAGTGGATTCGCTTGCTTCACAAGCTTCCTGCATGGCAAGAGCCCGCGCGTTGACCAACTCTAAGCCTTGCTCAATAGGGAAAGCCCCTGCCGCAGCAAGCGCGCTAAATTCACCAAGAGAATGACCCGCAACAGCATCTGCCTCAAACTCTGCCTGACAAAGTGATTCAATAACAGAGTGGGTATAGATCGCAACCTGAGTATACTTTGTTTGCTTGAGTTCCTCTTCACTTCCTTCGAACATTACTTCTGTTAGAGAGTATCCTAAGGTTGCATTCGCTCTGTCAAACCATGACCGCGCTTGTTTTGATTCATCATAAAGTGCCTTCCCCATACCAGGGAACTGGCTACCTTGACCAGGAAATACAAATACGAACATGGGATTAAATTTTCAATGAAAGTACAAAGAGGCATTCACTTTGTATCTCAGCAAAAGCATTCCGAGAAAAAACACATCAAGCATCTGCTAAATGGTATGCGATAAGTATTACGAATTGTGGATTAAACTAGACCACATTTGATGAGGTACTTCGGCACAAAACTTACTGTTTGGTGCAAGAATAACCGACACAGCATCATGAGAGTGTAAAGATTCTTGGTGTGAGCAAATCACCCTAAAATCTTTAATTCGCTTATCATTGATTAATTGCTCATACAATAATCGAGCAGCGTCTTCGACGAACTTGAGGTAAGAACCGTTGAGTTCAGCAAAGGCCATTTCATCCTCACGCTTGACCATTACCTGGGTTTCAGTATGTAAAGCCTTCGCGCACAGGTCTCTTAAGTCTTCTATCCATATGGCTTCATCAAATTCAACGGATACACGAGTGACCGAACGCTGTGAATGCGATACCGTAGCCTTATTTCGAGTTTGTCTAGCAAACTCAGCTAATTCATACGAACATGGACAGGCTGAAGAGTAGACAAAATCAAAGTGTATGATTTTCTTGAGAACACCATTTTTATCGAGATTACCTTCTAAGGTCACATCATAGTATTGATATCCTTCAAGCCCAGACCTTAGGGATTCCTGCAATATGGGATAGGAAAACTTTAATGCAATCTTCGCGTCAAAGGAATTTAGCTTTTTCTTGTAATGCGAAAGCACAGAATCTAGGGTATCGATACTAAATACATCCTCTTTAAACTCATAAAAGGAACGAATAATTCTCGACATATTGATACCCTTTTTATGCGCCTCGAGAGAGACGGTTCCAGTGACCTTAGTCTCTAGCTCGACTTCACCGCCGTCTCTTTTCTTGTATCGCAAGGGCAATCGGAAGTTATGGATTCCAACTTGCTGAATTTCCACTGGTGATCCTTGTATCAAAGACGACGGGCCATTTTGAAGATCTGGAAAGTTCTCAATATCATTTTCTGTCGGACGATACTGCGCATCGTAGTCTCTACTCGGTTCTTGGGAAGCGGATGATTGCCCGCTTTCCTTTTGGATTTTTGAAGGGTTTTTCGAGCGCTCCTCCTGATACTCACTACGTAAATAGCCGTCAAAGTTCTCCCCAAGTTTAAAATTGTCATCCTTCATAGTAAAATCTTATTGTTTAGGACCAAAATACTCCACATAAATGCGCTCAGTCTCTTGCAACCGTATACTGTGTAAACGCGCGGAAGGGATAAGTGGTTCAATACGCTCCCATATTTTCATAACCACGACCTCACAGGTTGGATTAAGTTCTTTCAACCATTCAACTTCCAAATTGAGATTTTTGTGATCTAACTCGTCACAGATTTCACGCTTCATGATTTGAGATAACTCATGAGCATTCATAATAAATCCGGTTACAGGGTCTGGTTCACCTTTTACGGTTACAAAGACCTCAAAATTGTGTCCGTGATAGTGTTCATTGGCGCATTTACCAAAGATCTCTTGGTTTTTCTCCTTACTCCAAGCATCGACATATAAGCGATGAGCCGCATTAAAATGTTCTTTTCTTGTAAGATACACCATAATGCAAAGTTAATTCTAATCCGCCGTATCTTACAGTAAAATATCAAAATGGAACAGCCATTAAAGCTAACAACTGAACAACAACGTATAGATCGCTTCCAACGACAGGTTAAATCCATGGGATTTCGGTTTTTTCTGCTAAAAAAACTCCCCATGGCGTGGCTTGCTGGTCTCCGTGTGAAGCACCTTTCCATGGAACGTTGCGAGACTACGATTCCTTTTAAATGGCTCAATCAAAATCCCTTTCGCTCCACCTATTTTGCTGTATTATCTATGGCGGGCGAATTCGCGAGCGGTCTACCAGCCCTCATGATTACAAGAAGTCATTCAGTAAAAATATCTCTACTCGTAGTGGATCTTCAAGCAACCTTCTCAAAAAAGGTAACGGGCAAGGTTACGTTTGTATTTGATGAGGTTCCGGCTTTAGCCCAAACGATTCAAGATGCCGTTGAGAGCAAAGAGGGACGAACTTATCAGGCCACCTCCATTGGGTACAATACTGAAGGGGAAGAGGTTGCCAGGTTTATGGTTACCTGGTCGTTTAAGGCTAAGTCATAACGCTCCGTGAAGCCGTGAATAGCAACAGCACCTCATCCGCTTCACGGCAAGGCCTTGCCTCGATGCATATCGCGACCCTACTCTTTGGGTTTACCGCCATTTTGGGGAAACTCATTACCCTGAATGCGCTGAGTCTTGTATGGTGGCGCATGGGAATTGCTACCATGGTATTCATGTTAATCCCCAGTGTTTGGAAAGGCCTCCAAGCTATGTCAAAGGCAAAACGACGACTTTTTTTGATCAATGGCAGCTTAGTGGCCCTTCACTGGATTACCTTCTATGGTGCAATAAAAATCGGCAATAGTGCTTCCCTCGTCTTAGGCGTCTTTGGCATGGTAGCCTTCTTTACAGCCATTTTAGAACCCTGGATTATAGGCAGTCGATTTCGAAAACATCAGTTAGCCTTGGGCGTAGTAATAATTCTTGGACTGCTTTGTATTAATCAAGCCAACCCAGAAGGTGCACTGACTTGGAATAATAATTTTGCACTTGCCATTGTTGTGGGACTTCTATCCGCTTTTTTAGCTGCATTGTTTTCTGTTTTTAACAAAAAGTGGATTGGAGATGACTCAGCCTCTACAGCCACTGCATTACAAATGTTAGGAGGTTTTTTAACCATTTGCCTCTTTCTACCGTTTTTAGGACAACTCGGATCAAGTTTTGAATGGCTGCTTCTGCCATGGGACTGGTTTTGGATGATCATTCTTGCTGTGTTATGCACCAATCTTGCCTTTAGCTTGGAAATGACAGCATTAAAATCAGTGTCGGCCTTTACGGCAAATATCATCCTTAATCTAGAACCGATATACGGTGTGGCTATTGCAGCCCTTGCACTCAAAGAATATGAAATGCTCAATGGTTGGTTCTATTTGGGCACGGCATTAATCATTGCTACCGTCTTTCTCAACATAATTCTCTCAAAACGTCTAGCACCATGATTCTTCACTGGACTCCATTTGATAGCGCGTTGTATCATCAAAGCATGAAGCTGCGAGAAAAGGTGTTAAGACATCCTCTTGGCATGCAATTCACAAAAGAAGATTTAGCTATAGAACAGCATCAAAAGCATCTCGTAGTGTATTCTTCTCAGAAGGAAGTCATGGGCGGACTTTCCCTGGTTAGTTTAGACGAATCATTAGTCAAACTTCGACAAATGTGGGTCTTACCAGAATACCAAGGTATGGGCATCGGAAGAACCGTTGTCAAAGAAGCGCACCGGTTGGCTAGAGCACATCATGCGCAAGAAATCTATTGCCACGCAAGAGAAAATGCCATAGGCTTTTATGAAAAAATGCTATATTCTCAGAAAGGAAGTCCTTTTTTAGAAGTAGGATTAACGCATTATGTTATGCGATATCGCCTTGCGAATAATGAAGAAGCAGTCCACGGATGACAGAAGACAAAGAACATATTATCGCTTCAAATGAGGCCCATTTGCTCAGCGAAAGTGATTTAGCAAAAGTCAGTACGCGGGAAGAACTTCTCGATCTACTTGAACAAAAGAATCATCCTCTCGCCCAGGAAATGCGTGCCTACCAAGCTTATCGTGATGAGCTCAAAGGATTACAAATCGAACTGCTTAAGTTTCAAGAATGGGTCGTCAATAATAATAAGCGCATTGCCATACTCTATGAAGGGAGAGATGCAGCTGGGAAGGGAGGTGCCATTCGACGATTCAGAATGCATTTAAATCCTATTCATTTACGTGTAGTCGCCTTGAATAAACCTACAGTCATCGAACAGGGACAATGGTTTTTTCGTCGTTACATCAAAGAATTACCCAATGCGGGAGAAATTGTACTCTTTGATCGATCATGGTATAATAGAGCCGTTGTTGAACCGGTCATGGGATTTGCTACTGAAGTGCAATATGCCCGATTTATGACCCAAGTCACCGAGTTTGAAAACATGCTCCACGAGGAGGATACGACTGTAATCAAATTTTGGTTTTCCATTTCAAAAAAAGAACAAAGGGAACGCTTTAACGACAGGATACTCAATGACCTTAAGCGATGGAAGTTTAGCCCAGTAGATCGCAAAGGACAAGCACTCTGGGATAAATACACCTATTTCAAAGAACAGATGTTTAGTCGTACACATACGTCATTTTGTCCATGGGTTATCGTACGTGCTAACGTGAAGCGTCAAGCAAGAATTGAATCCATTCGGTATGTGTTGTCAAGATTTGAGTACGATGGAAAATCGGAGTCAAGTGTATCTACCCTTGTCAATCCAGACATTGTCCAACGCTATCACCGATCACTAAATCAAGATGATATCTAATGGGCTACAGTAAAGAAGATATATCCTTGCTAAACAGCGCACGGGGTCTAAGAAGCCTACTCTACAAGGGAAAAGTAGATATTGACGAGGGGCTTCGCTTCGCACGATATTATCAGGCATTGGAAAAACTCCAAAAAGAGTTGGTCCAAATGCAAACGCATGTAATCCAAGAAAACAAACGCGTCGTCATTCTTTTTGAAGGAAGGGATGCAGCAGGCAAAGGAGGGGCCATTCAGCGTTTTGTGCAATTCTTAAACCCACGACACTATCGCATTATTGCCTTAGGGAAACCAGAAGACGGGCAAAACCAAGAATGGTACTTTCAGCGATATATCGAACATTTTCCAGCGCCAGGAGAAATGGTCTTCTTTGATCGTAGTTGGTATAATCGAGCCGTGATTGAGCCCGTAAACAAGTTTTGTAATGAGTCAGAATACAAGCGATTTATGGAATCGGTCAATCCTTTTGAGAAGATGATTACCGATGATGGTGTCATATTCATTAAATTCTACTTTTCAATTTCAAAAGAAGTGCAAGCCAAACGCCTCGAAGATTTGAAGTCTGATCCTTTACGATTTTGGAAGCATGGTAAACTAGACCACTATGCGCAATCGCTCTGGGAGGAATATACAGAATACAAATCCAAAATGCTCCAAGAAACGCACACTAAGCACGCGCCATGGAAGGTTATCGACGCTGACGACAAACACAACGCTCGACTTGAGGCGATTCGACACGTTTTAGCCTGTATTCCCGAGCGTCATGAGATAACTTTCGAAGACGAGGACATCTTTTAAATTATCCACAGTTTTTTGTTTTGCAACAGAGTTGCATTTAGCTAAAAACAAGTTATCTTTGCCAAATGCAAGGCTTAAGATACATTGCTATTTTCCTTTTGTTCATGTTAAGTTCAGGACTCACCTTTGGACAATCCTCATCATTTAATGTATCGATTCAGTTCTTGGACCATCATGACATGAGTCCACTACCCTCGGCCTCATTCAAAGTAGAATCATCGGAAAATGCTTCTATTGCTGATACTGAGGGTAAAATTCACCTCAATCTACCAGACTCCCTGAGTACAATCCGCGGTTTAGTCCGCTATGGCTGTTGTTTAAACAACCACATAGAATTTGAAATTCATTCAGACACGAGCCTCGTCTTCATGCTTGAAAGCCATAGCGAATGGATGGAGGACATTACCGTGCATTCAGAAGAACATCACAATCATGCCAATGTATATATATCTTCTGCAAAACTGATTGAAGCCGCCGATGCAAGTTTTGCTCAGTTAACCAGTCACATTCCTGGGATAACTATGATTAGTTATGGCGGGCAAATCGCTAAACCCATGATACACGGGCTTTATGGACATCGCCTGCAAATCGTAAACCACGGCATCCTGCACAGAGATCAAGATTGGGGCATCGAGCATGCACCCGATATTAGCCCCTGGGCAGGTAGTCAAGTGGAGATTTACACCCGGTCTCCTGCTGTTCGGTATGGAAGCTCAGCTATGGGTGGTGCCTACGTCATCTCAACACCAATGCCTTCTAGTGATGAAGGACACTGGCATGGCAGTGTAGTCAATAGTCTCTATTTCAACGGATTAGGCGCTGGGCTGCACGGTCGTATTAACGGAGTACTTGCAAAGGATGTAATGCTCACCTACAGTGGAAGTATTCAAGGACAGGGTGATCAGTTTAGCTCGGATTACATACTCACCAATACAGGGATGCGCCAGCACGTTCAACGCGTCAATCTTCACAGTCAGTGGAAGACTTGGCAGCACGAAGCCCATGTGAGCTACTTTGCGAGAAACACTGGCATTCTGAGAAGCGCACACATCGGCAACGTGACCGACCTCAATGAAGCCTTGAATCGCGAGACACCCTTTTACACTGAAGACTCGCCTGGATTTACCATCAATAATCCAAGACAGGCAACACAACACTACACGGTTGGGTCCAATAGTCAAATAGATTTGAATGCGAATACTCACCTGCATATCGCCGCAGGATATCAGCAAAATGAACGACAGGAGTTTGATATCCGGCGTGGTAATCGAGATCGCATTCCTGTTGTTGATCTTAAGCTACGTACAAGTCATGTGGAAGTTTCGATGGATTACAACACATCTAGCTTGTATACAATCATTGGACTACGATACAGCCATGAAGAAAATCGGCCTCAATCGAGAACCGGCACCAATCCTATCATACCCTTTGCCAATACAAATACCACCGCCATTTTTGGAGCATTAGAAAAGGAATTTGGCCGTATTACTCTGTTTAGTGGCCTTCGTTACGAGCACGTCAAACGTGCAGTCAAGTACTACTCAAGACAACGAGACTATGTTGAACAGCATGAATCGCCTGACTTGTATGCAGCAAATTTTGGCTTGGCTTGGAATGGCTACAGAATAGATTTCTCTGGAATCAAACGAATGGCCAATCTCTATGAGCGATACGCAGATGGTATTCATCCCGCTGCGGCGGTTATCATTCGAGGAGATTCGGCGATACGCAGCGAACAAGTTTGGCAAGCGAACGTAAGCCTACCCTTTCCATCTACGAATGGATGGGAAATCTATGCAGGACTCTATTACAACTACTTCCCCAATTTCATCTACACCGCATCGAGTCCAAGCCCTGAACTGACCATCGCTGGAGCATTCTTCGTAGAACAATACATTCAAAACAAAGCACAACTTGGCGGACTAGACCTTACCGTAAAGAAATCAATTGAAAAGGCTCATCTCGATTTTTCGATGACTTCGTCAATTACTCTAGGTCAGAACATTGACTCAAAACAATCATTACCCGATATCCCTCCATTTGAGATTAACCCTGGTCTTTCTTGGACGACGGAACTCAAAAGAAACAAGACATTAGGCTTAAGCATAGACTATCAATACCTAGCCAAAGCATGGTTCTATCCTGTAGACCAAGTCGTTGCCCCTCCTCCATCGGCGGCACACCTCGTCAATGCGAGTGCAGAACTTATGATTCGTGCCAAGAAATTCTTTTCCATGAAAATCATTGCGGAGTGCCAAAACCTGACGAACCATCGTTACAGGACCTACCTCAATCGATGGCGGTATTACGCTAATGAAGTTGGCATCCAACCAACGCTTAAAATTTTATCTTTTTTTTAACCCCAATTATTTATTATGAATTGTAAATTTTTACCCTTTCTTTTTGCGGTTTTCGCTATAACGATGACTATCTCTTCATGTAGTGAAGATGATACGCCACCGCCTCCCGTTAATGAAGAGGAGTTGATTACTACGTTGAACGTATTCCTAACGGATACCGCTGGCAATACGGTTACCTTCTCTTTTGTCGACCTTGATGGAGATGGTGGAAATGCTCCTAATATTACTGGAGGGACACTTATGACAGGCATGACCTATTCAGGAACAATGACCTTGTTAAATGAGTCAGAAACTCCTGCTGAGGATATTACCATCGAAATCCAAGAAGAGGATGATGAGCATCAATTCTTTTTCTCTTCGGATGATGCAACATTCGCCTATACAGATCAAGATGGCAATGGAAACCCAGTAGGACTAACATTTGATATGACGACAGGAAGTATGTCAAATACAAGTGCGTCAATGACCGTTATTCTTCGTCATGAGCCGGATAAAGCCGGTGCCGGCGTAAGTGATGGCGATATCACCAATGCCGGTGGAGAGACTGACATTGAAGTCACTTTCCCATTCGTATTAAACATGTAGGATAGTTCGATTTTAGATCAAACTAACAATTCTGAGCCGTGCCACTCATTAAAGTGGTGCGGCTTTTTTTACTTGCTCAATATGAGATAAACTAGGCGTCGTTAGGCACAACGATCGCACTGCCCTTTAAGAACAACGCGCTCATCCTCCACTTTGAATCCTGAAGGAAGATCGATTCGAAGATTGACTTCACCATCTACACAAATCGTTCGATCACAATGAGAACAGTGAAAGTGAAGATGGTCGTCATGGTGCTCATGTGTCGTGCATTCCGTCGCACATAAAGCGTACTTCGCTTGACCCTTCGTGTCAATTACTTCGTGAATCAAACCTTTCTCCTCAAATTGTTTTAGCGTTCGATACAACGTAACTCGATCGAAACGCACAAGGCTTTCCTCAATGATCATCTTTGGAATGGCCTCTCCCCCTCGTGAAAGAAATACTTCGAGTACCTTCTGCCGAATTGGTGTAATCCGTAGATGATGGCTTTTTAATAAGTCGTGGCTTTCCATAGCGTAGTGGAAAGGTATGATTTTACCACGAAAAGCAACCTACATAGAGCATTCGTAATTGTATTTCGACATGCAATTTGACCAAATAGAATGCACAAGTCATTCGTAAATAGACAATTACCCTAAGGCCAACCGAATCTCCTCTTCCATGGGAGAAATTGAAGGACCAAAGTAGTGGGTTAACAATCCCTCTTCATTGATGAGGTATTTACCAAAATTCCAGTCCGGCGCATGATTATTCCAACCATTTTGTGATTTATCGGTAAGCCAACGGTAAACTGGTTGTTGTTTTGCCTTTTTACGAACGACTCCTTTCTTCGCAATGGGAAAAGAGATTCCGTAACTAGCCTGACAAAAGGCCTGTATGGACGCATCATCTTTTCGTTCCTGCATGCCAAAATCGTTCGCCGGAAAGGCAATGATGGCCACCTTTTCACCTGCTGTTTCATACAAGCCCTGCAACTCCTCATATTGCCCAGTATAGCCGCAATCAGAGGCGGAATTAACCAAGAGAATCTTTTTCCCCTTAAAAGTTCCCATATCTAAAGATTCTCCACCACTTAAGAGGACCTCTAAATCATACAATGAAGTCGTCGGGGCTATATGTTGATCATTCGAGATCACAGCTCCATTTCGAGTATTCTTAGCTGCCTTTCTAATCAATGGGTATAATCTCTTTAGTATTTTTTGCTTGATCGTTGACATATAACGCTTCACTTATTCTTTAACGGATAATCTTTCTTTATAAGTATTTAGTGCTCGTTCTCGAGCCATTTTATGATCGACCATCATTGGAATTTTTCCTTCTCTCCAGCCTGGATTAAACTGATCGCGATACTTCCCATCTTTATCGAATTTGTCCGCTTGAGTGATGGGATTAAAGATTCTGAAATAAGGCGCAGCATCTGTACCACTACCACTAGCCCACTGCCATCCGCCATTGTTACTCGCTAAGTCATAATCCAAAAGGTGGCGAGCAAACCATGCTTCACCCCAACGCCAATCAATTAATAAATGCTTGGTCAAAAAACTAGCTACAAGCATGCGCACCCGATTGTGCATAAATCCTGTCGTCAGTAATTCTTTCATTCCTGCGTCCACTAGAGAGTAGCCTGTTTCCCCTTTACACCATTTCTCAAAGTCATCCTCGTCGTTACGCCAAGCAATCTCGTCATATGCTGGACGAAAGGCTCTTTCGGCAACATGGGGGAAATGACTGAGTATCTGAGCATAGAAATCCCTCCATATAAGTTCACTGGTAAATGTAAAGGACGTTGTATCCTCACTCTGCTTTAATAGCTGACGTATAGAAATCGTACCAAAACGAAGGTGTATACCCAAGCGCGTAGTGCCCTCTACTGAGGGAAAATTGCGACGTTCATAATAATCTATAAGTACTTGGTTCTCTGCTGTATTTTCTGGAAAGGTGAGCTCTCTGGATTTGAAACCCATCAATTCCAAAGAAGGCATCGCTTCGGTAAAATTCAACAGATACCGAAGATTATTTTCCGACGGATAGGACGGAATCCCCTCATCTTCTAGACGTTTGCGCCATTTTTTACTGTACGGCGTAAACACCGTGTAGGGTTTGCCATCATCCTTAGTCACTTCGTCTCGCTCAAAAATCAAGTGATCTTTGAAATCTTGCCAATCGATCCCTTGGCGCTCCGCCATGTCACGTATCTTCTGATCTCGAACCTTTGCATAAGGCTCATCATCGTGATTGCTGTAGATAGCTGATATTGAGTGATCCTTGATTAAGGATGACCAGACATCCAGAACATCACCATACATAACACAAATATCCTTTTGCTCAATCTGAAGTCCTGATTTAAGGGTAGTCAAATGATCATGCAAAAAATTGACCCTTCGATCGTCCTTGTCTTCGAGTTTATCCAATATATCCCGGTCGAAAATAAAGACCGGCATGACCTTAGCACGCTCTTCCTCTGCGCGTAAGAGGGCTTTATATAAGGCATGGTTATCAAACAAACGTAGGTCTCGTCTCAACCAGACTGCGATAATAGGCGAGGTAGAATGTTGCATATCTACTTAACCCCTAAGGGAGAGTAGAGTTCAATTGTTGAATAAATTCTTCGATGATTTCCTTCGTATGCTTCACTTCCTTTCCCAGAATACTTTGGACAGGAATGATTCCTTGTATGGCATTACACAGCAATAACGCCTCCACATTCTGTAGCAAGAACCGCGATAAAACTCCTTCTTGCACAAGATTTTTATCCAATAGAAAGGCCCGAAAAACACCTTGTACCATAGGAAACGCTGCACTAGGCGTTTGCCAGAGTCCATTGCGATAATATAGAATATTAGTGAAGCTTCCTTCGGTCATACAATCTCTACCATTATAGAATAAGACTTCTTCGTTTGCGCCCCGTTGTTTACTAGGTGTCACATAATCCCCTTTTCTTGGCCCCTTACCTGGCATAGATGCATTATCTACATGGCTAGGAAGTAACTTGATAACATCTATGGGATTGGCCTGATTCCAACTATGTTCCAATGGTTGGGATTCAATGTAGAAGGAAGCCTCTTCATAAAGTGCTTTATACAAACCTCCTCTTCGGCGAACCACGACAAGACGCAGTCGATGAGAGGATGCCTTACCCAACCACTCGATAAGTTGGTTCAATACACTATCATCTGACGATAAAGAAAATTCAGTAGGAACTTCGAAGCCAAGTGCTTCACAAGAGGATTGTATCCGCTGCAAATGATAGTTCCAAAGAGGAATTCGTCCATGATCATAACGCATGGTTTCAAAGAATCCATCGCCATATATAAGACGCTCAAAGGGTGCGAAGGGCAATTGATCGAGGGATAGTATGTTGCCTTGATAAAGACAGTACTTATCCATCTTAGAAGGTCATTTCAGAGACATCATTAGCCACTACAAGGTCGCCGTCTGTCAATGACTTAACCTCCTCTATACTTACACCAGGAGCTAATTCTCTGAGCACAAAGGCTCCATTTTCAATCGTAAGATAGGCCAAGTCAGTCACCACGCGCTTAATGCATGTACGGCCAGTTAAAGGAAGACTACATTGCTTGAGCAACTTAGATTGTCCATGCTTATTGGCATGCGTCATCGCCACGATGATATTTTCTGTACCCGCAACAAGATCCATAGCGCCCCCCATTCCTTTAACCATTTTTCCTGGGATTTTCCAATTGGCAATATCCCCATTTTGGTCGATCTCCATAGCTCCTAACACTGTAAGGTCCATATGCCCACCGCGAATCATTGCAAAGCTGTCTGAGGAGTTAAACAAAACCGATCCAGGGAGCATGGTAACCGTTTGCTTACCGGCATTGATTAAATCAGCATCTACTTTCTCTTCAGTTGGGAAAGGCCCCATACCCAAGAGTCCATTTTCCGATTGCAAGGTTACATTAACCCCTTCAGGGATATAGTTAGCCACCAAGGTTGGAATTCCAATGCCTAGGTTAACATACCAACCATCCTTAAGTTCTCTTGCTATGCGTTGTGCTATTTGTTGTTTACTTAAAGCCATATCTATTGGGTTATTGTGCGTTGTTCAATGCGTTTTTCATAATCTACTCCTTCAAAAATGCGCTGCACAAAGATTCCAGGAGTATGTATAAAGTTGGGATCCAGTTCACCTGGTTCCACAAGCTCTTCTACCTCGGCAACGGTAATCTTGCCGGCCATGGCCATTACCGGATTAAAATTGCGCGCTGTTCCTTTAAAAATCAGATTACCATACTTATCTCCTTTCCAAGCCTTGACGTAAGCAAAATCAGCCGTTAAGCTAGGCTCTAACACATACATCCTGCCATCGATCTCACGCGTTTCCTTTCCCTCGGCGACTTCTGTACCGAATCCGGTAGCCGTAAAGAAGGATGGTATTCCTGCGCCGCCAGCCCTGCACTTTTCAGCAAGTGTCCCTTGAGGAAGCAATTCAACCTCTAACTCACCCGAAAGCATTTGCCGTTCAAACTCAGCATTCTCCCCAACATAACTCGAAATCATTTTGATCACCTGTCGCTGTTGCAGCATTAGGCCAATACCAAAATCATCGACACCTGCATTATTAGAGATACATATCAAGCCTTTTATCTTTAACCGAACGAGTTCTCGAATACAATTTTCCGGAATTCCACAAAGACCAAAACCACCGAGCATCAGCGTCATATTGTCCTCTATCCCTACCAAGGCTTCTTGCGCATTGGCATATACCTTTTTACTCATATATTTTTTGTTTGTCCTGTGTTTAGTAAGCTAAGTTTAAATCTTCAATTTTTTCAGCATCATAGACCTTCTTTTTCAACCGTTCTTGCATACGCTGAAATGCTTTATGATTCTCAGAATAATATTCATAGGCAGCATTATACTCTTCCCGTGTCACCTTATGCTGTCGTAAAATATCTTCCATAAATACATCTCGAAAGATATCGTGACTATCCACCGGATACGTTTGCACCAAGGCCTCCGCTAGCTGGATATCGAGTAGAATCTTTTCAAAATGCTCCTCATCAATACTTGGTGTTTCCTTACACGAAGTCAAAACGAGTCCTCCAAGTACCCACAAAAAAATATAGAATTTTGCACGAAAGTTGCACAGCCAAAGACTCCTACAATGTACCTTTGTAATACCCATCACAGGGACAAGGTAAGGAGATGCTAGTTAGTGAAAAAAACTTTCGAGAAGTTATTGGGCAGTGTAATGCCTACCAAGCAACATGCATTGCCGTTACCAAGACACGTCCCATCGAAGTTTTTCAGGAGTTTCAAGCCCTTGGGCACAACATATTTGGAGAAAACAGAGTCGCTGCATTGTTACAACGACAAGAGGAGTTAGGAGATGATGTCCATAATACTTGGCATTTTATTGGCCACCTTCAACGAAAAAAAGTAGTCAAAGTCGTTCAAAAATGTCATCTTATTCATTCTGCAGATAGTCTTAAACTCCTGTCCCATATTGACTTAAAGGCAAGTAGTCCCCAAAAAGTGCTCTTACAGTTTCATATCGCTCAAGAGGAAAGCAAATATGGTATGAAGGTTGATGCATGGGAAGACATCATTTCTTCAATACAAACCATGGAGTTAAAAAACCTTCAAATTGCTGGCGTAATGGGCATGGCGACCTACACGGACGACCGCCAACAGATTGAACGAGAATTCAAAGCATTAAGAAAAACCTTTGAAAACCTTTTACCTACTATGCAATCAATGGGTCAACCCTTTGACACGGTATCCATGGGCATGAGCAATGATTATAAAATCGCCCTTGATCACGGAAGCACCATGGTTCGAATAGGAAGTTACCTCTATCACTCTTAGTCATCACGTGCAACGACACTACTCCTCTATCCGAATCGCTCTATGTGTTATGCTCAGCACAATGATGACCATGTCTCATGCCCAAGACATCCAACTCTACTTGGTAGATGATGTAAACTGCGATCCAGTAAAAGATGCCTACATCGAATATGGAGACAGCTTGGTTTTTTCCGACAATTACGGCCTTGTAAGACTTAATAAAAATCATCCTAGCCCAAAACCAACAACAGTATTTATTGCTGCTGAAGGCTATGAACATCGAAGTGTTCGCCTTGACTATAGTAAAAACAATATCTATGAGATTCGGCTACATCCTACGATGTATCGATTTGATGATGTAGTTATCGCCGTCAACCGATTGGAAGATACCCTCTTACGTCCCCTACAATTTACGGGACAACTCAGCCTTGCTCGCATTGGATTTGAGGCTGCATCAACCTCTGCGGATTTGTTGCAAAGAACGGGCAGCATTCATGTCCAAAAAAGCCAACCTGGAGGAGGAAGTCCAAATATCCGAGGGTTTGAAGCCAATCGAATATTACTTGTCATCGATGGAGTGCGCATGAATAATGCAATCTATCGAGGAGGCCACCTTCAAAATATCATTACGCTCGATGAATCCCAATTACAACGTGTAGAAGTGCTGCACGGGCCGGGATCCCTACTTTATGGCAGTGACGCGTTTGGAGGCGTTATTCACTTGCAAACTCGAGCTCCACAGCTAAGCTCAGTCGATCGAGTTTATGTCCATGGAGGAGGGATGATACGATATGCATCGAGTAATGCTGAAAAGAAAACCAACCTTCATATTAACATCGGAGGCAGGAAATTCGCAAGTCAGAGTAACTTTTCTTTTACAGATTTTGGCGATTGGACAGTAGGATCAAATATGCCTGAAAGCTATGGTGATTGGGGCCTAACAAGAACGAGGGTAGTCACTACTGCGCACGGTGACTCCCTTATTGCCAATTCAAACCCCTATCGAATCATAGGATCAGGATACCAACAAATTGACGCCGCTCAAGATTTTCTGTATCAAATCAATCCTCGGGTAAGTATTCGGTGGTCAAACCAGTTTTCTACCTCTACCTCGATTGCCCGAACGGACAAACTAAGTCTTAGAAATAGTCTTGGATTGCCACATTACGCCCAATGGGACTATGGTCCACAGCGCCGCTACATGTCCTATCTAAAGCTTAATACGGAAAACTCTTCGAAGCGCCACCGTGGGCAAGTATTGCTTTCAGCACAACAAGTCGAAGAGTCTCGAATCGTTCGCCGTTTTCAAGTCGACGCCCAAGGCAACCAAGTAGAAAAGGTAACTATCTACGCCTTAAACATTGATTGGCAATCAAGAATCAGCGACCTCCATAAGATACTCTATGGCATGGAGTCTAGTATAAACTTTGTAAACTCCTCCTCCTCTGTAACCAATCTCAATACGAACGACGTGTTTGCTGCACCAAGTCGATATGCTGATGGTGGCAGTACGCTTTGGAATATAGCAGGTTATCTAAAGCATCACTGGCAGCTTTCGACATCTTTTGACATGAGTTATGGTCTTCGGTATACTTATCAGCGGGTTGATATGCGATTCAATGATCCGCAGATTACCGAAATCGATTTATCAAGGATTTATAATGATGCAGGGGCTTTATCGTTTTCTGTAGCCACCTCATATGGCAAAGACAATGGCCATTGGAAAGGATTTACCTCATTGAGCTCCGGCTTTCGAAGTCCGAATGTAGATGATGGAGGTAAAATTTTTGATCCAACACCTACCGAGCTTGTACTTCCCTCTAGCAATCTAAAGCCTGAATATATCTATCAGTTAGAACAAGGATTTACTTGGTCTTATGGCGAAGGTTTCACCCTTAAGGCTGCCATATTCGGAAGCATAATAGATGATATTATCCAACGTAGAAGCGTAACCTATCAAGGCTACGACTCCTTGACCTATGATGGCCAACTCCTCAATGTTCTGTCGAATACTAATGCAAATCTTGCCTATCTCATTGGATGCCAAGGAAACCTTAGTGGTACGCTTCCTTGGGGCTTGCATTATCAAGCATCATGGAATTATAATCGAGGCAGAGTACTTGATCTTGATGTTCCTTTAGATCACATACCCCCTTTCTTCGGAAGACTGAGCCTTGATTGGAGCCGCGATATGGTAACCCTTAGTCAATGGGTTGATTATGCCTTCGCCAAGGATTCTAGTCAGTACTCTCCTCTTTCCGTAGATAACTTAGACGAAGCCCTAGTCTTCGGAACTCCGGGCTATATCATTTGGAACGCCAAAGCAGAGATAAGACCTCTTGAATACCTTCACCTTTCTGTTGGATGCTTAAACATCTTAGACAAGGGATATCGGCCCTTTGGATCAAGCGTGCATGCAGCTGGGAGAAGCTGGACACTTTCCCTACGAACAACATTTTAAAGGGCTATGTCACAATACCTACCAAAGAGTAACTTAAATACACGCATAGCGTTAGAAAAAGCATGATAAACATTAGTTTCGCATTATGACAAGGGATGAGGCAATAATTAAAAAGCATACGGAAGACGGGTACAAATACGGTTTCACGACCGATATTGACCAAGAACGTGCTGAAATTGGTCTCAATGAAGATACCATTCGGTACATCAGTGCTAAGAAAAATGAGCCGAAATGGCTTCTTGATTGGAGACTTAAGGCATTTGATGTTTGGAAAAAAATGGATAGTCCAGATTGGGCTCATCTCGATATCCCTGCAATCGATTATCAATCCATCAGTTACTACGCCAGTTCTAAAAAGAAACAATACAATAGCATCGATGAGGTTGACCCTGAGATTCTCAAGACCTATGAAAAACTTGGTATTCCTTTAGAAGAGCAAAAAATGCTCGCAGGAGTGGCCGTTGACTATGTGATGGATAGTGACTCTGTATTTACAACCTTTAAGGAAAAGCTTTCCGAAGCGGGCGTTATCTTCTGTTCTATTAGTGAAGCAGTTAAAGAATATCCAGAACTAGTGAAGAAATACTTAGGCACAGTAGTTCCTCAGCGAGATAACTACTTTGCCGCCTTGAATTCTGCTGTCTTCAGTGACGGCTCTTTTGTCTACATTCCTAAAGGAGTCCGATGCCCGATGGAGCTTTCGACTTACTTCCGAATCAATGCAGAAAATACAGGCCAATTTGAGCGCACACTAATTATTGCCGATGATAATAGTTACGTCAGTTATCTAGAGGGTTGTACAGCCCCTAAGCGGGATGAAAATCAATTACACGCTGCCGTTGTTGAGTTGGTTGCGCTGGAAGATGCAGAGATTAAATACAGCACGGTTCAAAACTGGTATCCAGGTGATAAAGATGGTAAAGGGGGTATCTACAACTTTGTCACTAAGCGAGGAATCTGTGAAGGGAATCGTTCAAAGATTTCTTGGACCCAAGTCGAAACAGGTTCTGCCATTACCTGGAAGTACCCAGGTTGTATACTCAAAGGTGACCACAGCATCGGAGAGTTTTATTCAGTAGCTGTGACTAATAACAAACAACAGGCTGACACAGGCACCAAAATGATGCACCTCGGCGCGAATACACGAAGCCGTATTGTATCTAAAGGAATTAGCGCCGGAAATAGCTCTAATACGTACAGAGGTCAGGTGCTTATTGGACCAAATGCCGAGAATGCATACAACTTTTCTCAATGTGACTCCATGCTGATGACCGACAGATGCGGAGCACATACCTATCCCTATTTGGATATAAAAAACAACTCAGCCCAAGTAGAACATGAGGCCACCACCTCAAAAATTGGTGAAGACATGATGTTCTATTGTAATCAAAGAGGTCTATCCGATGAGGAAGCTGTGAATTTGATTGTGAATGGATTCTGTAAAGAAGTATTTAATGAATTACCCATGGAGTTTGCGGTAGAAGCTAAAAAACTACTTGAGATCTCCTTAGAAGGATCCGTGGGATAGATTGTCACTTATGTTAGAAATCAAAAACCTTCATGCCAACGTTGCTGATAAGCCCATATTGAAGGGGCTTAACTTAGAAATTGCACCTGGCGAAGTCCATGCCATCATGGGACCAAACGGAACAGGTAAAAGCACCTTAGCTTCTACCCTAGCAGGTCGAAATGGATATGAGGTTACGCAAGGCCATGTGGTATTCGAAGATGCCGATCTACTGGATATGGAACCGGATGAACGAGCGCGAGCTGGTGTCTTTCTCGCCTTCCAGTATCCAGTAGAGATTCCCGGCGTTACTACGATAAACTTCATGAAGTCAGCCATCAACGCCAGAAGAAAAGCTGAAGGCGAAGGAGCAATCAAGGCTAGTGAGTTTATGGCTGAAATGAAGAAGAACACGGAACTTGTAGAAATAAAACAAGAGTTCATGAAACGCTCGGTCAATGTCGGATTTTCAGGAGGTGAGAAAAAACGAAATGAGATTTTTCAAATGGCTATGCTCAATCCAAAACTTTGCATTTTAGATGAGACGGATTCGGGTCTAGATATCGATGCATTACGTGTCGTCTCTGAGGGGGTGAATGCCATGCGAAACAAAGAGCGTTCTTTTCTGATCATCACCCACTATCAAAGACTCCTAGACTATATTGAGCCTGATTTTGTCCATGTGATGTACAACGGAAAGATTGTCAAGTCTGGCGACAAATCACTCGCTAAAGAGCTCGAAGAAAAAGGCTATGATTGGATAAAAGAGGAGGTCTCATAAAATGGGTATTCTACAGACATATCCTCATATATTCCGAGCGCTGGAATCTAACCTCGGTAGTCATGGTAATACTGCGCTTCATCATTGCAAGCAAGAAGCTATGGATCGCTTAACCTCCATGGGAATGCCTACTCGTAAAATGGAGCGGTGGCGACATACCTCTCCCCTACCATTTTATGCAAGTGAACTAAATCCATCGTTTGCCCCTTTGCACAGAAAACATATAAGTGTAGATGACTTCAATCGAAAAGATGAAATCGATGCACACAAGCTCGTTTTTGTTAATGGATCCTATCAGGAACACCTTTCTAAGGTATATCCAGAGGCCCAAGGAGTGACCATTTGCTCAATGAATGAAGCGCTAACAAAGCATTCAGAACTCATTACACCTTATCTTAAAGAAATTTGCCGCAATCCACATGACGGATTCAATTTGCTTAATGTGGCCTTTTTTGGAGATGGAATTTTTATAAAGATCCCAAAGAACACCGTTTTAGAGCGTCCCATTCATTGGATTTTTCTTGCTGCAGATAATTCGCGTTTCATGATTAATCCGTATCACCAGATTCACTGCGGAGAAAACGCGAAGGTGCAAATCATTAAGGAATATCAGAGTCTTGATAATTCAGAGCTCTATGTCAACTCCCATTGTTCTACCTTTCTTGATCAAGGTGCTCATCTCGAGTTTACCATGATTCAAAATGAAACGGTCAATGGATTCCATCACCTTAACAACCACATTGTCTACCAAAATCGAGATAGCCAATTTAAACAAACGGCAGTGAGTTTAGCGGGACGACTTTTAAGAAACCAAGTCTTTGTTCGACTGCAAGAACCGGGAGCAAATTGCACCATTCAAGGCTTGTATTATGGTAAAGGAGACGACCATGTGGACAATCGCATAACGGTTAAACACCTTTCACCAGATTGCGAAAGCCATCAAAATTTTAAAGGGCTTCTTGATGATAACTCAACGGCTGTTTTCAATGGAAAAATATATGTTGAAGAGGATGCCCAGCGAACCCATGCATTTCAATCCAATAAAAACATCATTTTATCTGATCATGCCACGGTGCATAGCCAACCTCAACTTGAGATTTATGCAGATGATGTAAAATGTAGTCATGGAGCGACTTCTGGTCAAATCGACCAAGATGCCTTGTTTTATCTTGTTTCAAGAGGTATTCCTTTTGACCAAGCAAAAGCCGTCTTGAATTACGCCTTTATAGCCGAAATCACAGAAAAGATATCCCTACCGACTATTCGCGAGCATATTCAGGAACTCATGCGTGAAAAGTTAAACTATGCATGGGATGACGAACTGACTCAATCGTAACTATGTCCTTTACCCGTCAAGAAGTACAATCCCTGCGCGTTCAGTTTCCTGTTTTACACCAGCAGGTTAATGGAAGAGATCTTGTGTATTTTGATAATGCGGCAACATCGCAAAAGCCACAGCGAGTCATTGATTGCCTGAACCATTATTATAGCAAGTACAATAGCAACATACATCGAGGAGCACATTCTTTAGCAGCCAAGGCTACAGATGCCTATGAAGCGTCGAGACAAACCATTGCAGATTACATAAATGCACCTTACGAGACCATCAATTTTGTTCGAGGTGT
>PKDX01000065.1 GCA_002862745.1 Bacteroidota bacterium
ACTCGAATAAATGCGTTCGACCAAATTGATGTTTGCATTCCATGAAGTTTCAGGTCGTAGTTCTGAGGCAAACTCAACCGTCCTCGCTCCAGTAAGTGCAGCATGATCTTCGGTAAATACATTGGCTACGCGATAGCCATTACCTGCACTGAGGCGAATGACGTGCTTTCGATTTTCAGAAAGCCATTTATAGTTTATTCGAGGGCTTAGAATGCTCCCATGCACGGAGTTGTAGTCATATCGAAGCCCTAGCAATAAAGAATGTTGAGGATTTAGGTGCAGCTCGTTTTGAACAAAGAGACCGGGTAAATGAATGGTAGACGGTTGATTTCCCGCTATACCCTGAGTAGCTACCGTATTATCATCAAAATGCGTCATACGGTAGGTGAAGCCTGCAAGCAACTCATTATCCTCAAGCCTCTTACGCCAGGTCAATTGGCTAAAAGCCACCGACTGGTCAGCCAGATAATCTGTATTGCCATAGACTGAATTCTGATGGTGACCATTCGCGCTAATTTGAAGCTTTATCTCTTCGCGTAAAGGGAATTGGTAAACGCCAAGGGCCTCCCAACGGCTTGTATAGATACTTTCTCCATACACTGAATCACCTCCCCGGAAGCTTTTGTTCCAATCCATTTCACCACCCCAACGGTCTTCAAACACGTAACGTCCTGCAAGAGAAAACTCCCTGCCCTTCGGCCGTTTAAAGCGGAACTTTTGAAAAAGCGATATACGTTGTTGGAGGCTTACGTCGGTAAATCCATCATCATTTTTATCTAATGGCAATTGATAGTTGAAATAGTTAACGCCTAGTAGAGCATCCGCCTTTTTTCCTATGGCAAATCGTCCTCCAAGATCCATATTAACCTCTGCCCAACTGGTAGTAAACACATCCGCAGTAAAGCGATTCGCATGTAATGGGTTCTTTGTAATAATGTTAATCAAACCTCCTACCGCTTCCGAGCCATACAACGTTGACGCCGGTCCTTTAACAACTTCGATACGATCAACTAGGGATTGCGGAATTCCGGTTAGACCATAAACGGTCGATAAACCGCTTACAATGGGCATTCCATCAATTAACACCATAGTATAAGGACCTTCTAGACCATTGATATGAATGTCCCCCGTATTGCATACATTACAATTAAGTTGAGGACGAACACCATTTACATTTTGCAGGGATTCATACAGCGATGGCGTCGGATTGGACTTAAAATAGGAGGAAGAATACACTTCCACAGGAACGGGACTATTCATTCGCGAGACAGGTCTTAGGTTCCCTGATATCACTATGTCCCCTAAACTCCCTTCCTCAGGTTGCAGATCAATTTTGATATCACTGCAATCTCCGTCTAATCGAATTACAACCTCTTGAGAGATAAATCCTAAATAAGATATGACAAGGCTAACCTCTTCATTAGGATCAAGATTTATCTGAAAGTATCCGTTTACATCTCCTTGCAAGCGAAAGCTATCTTCTACAACCATGATTGTAGGATACGCTAAAGGGCTACCTTGGCCCGTCACCTGACCGTTACAAATCCTTCCCTGAGCTGATAACTTCGAAAAGCATAGCGCAAAGAATAAGAAGAAAGAAAAACCACCTAGGCACTTCATTGGAAGCGTGAAAATAAGATTACAAGTACGTTTTCGAGCACCATGCAATGGAAAACATAGCAAGTCTTGACTAAAGCATTGTCAAAATTTTCCTTGGTGTACTTATGGATTATACGCCCTGTTGAGCAAATCCTTGATTTAGGCCAATACCTCTTCGACCTTTTGAGCAGCGTCTTTTAGCTGAATAACCGGATAGACCTTAAGGCCTGATTGATCAATGATTTCTTTGGCTTCCGCCGCATTAGTTCCCTGAAGGCGCACAATAATCGGCACTGGAATGTTCCCGATAGACTTATAGGCATCTACAATTCCCTGAGCTACTCGATCGCAACGTACAATTCCTCCAAAAATATTTACCAAGATGGCCTTAACATTGGGATCTTTCAAAATGATTCGAAATGCTGTTTCAACTCGCTTGGCATCGGCCGTTCCTCCTACATCTAGGAAGTTAGCAGGTTCTTGACCTGCGATCTTAATCATATCCATAGTAGCCATAGCAAGCCCTGCTCCATTAACCATGCAGCCGACATTACCGTCTAGCTTCACATAGCTTAAGCCAACTTCTCCTGCTTCTACCTCTGTAGGATCTTCTTCTAAAACGTCACGCATTTCAGCTAGGTCCTTTTGTCGAAACAGTCCATTACCGTCCAAGCTAATCTTCCCATCAACGGCAATCACCGCTTCATCAGAGGCAATCAAACATGGATTGATTTCAACTAGAGAAGCATCGCTAGATACATAGGCCTTGTACACACTAGAAAGGAACTTGCACATGTTCTTAAATGCCTGTCCAGATAGGCCGAGATTAAAGGCCATCTTTCGAACCTGAAATCCTTGTAAGCCTACATTGGGATCAATCCATTCCTTACAAACTTTCTCTGGAGTGGATTCAGCAACTTCCTCAATGTCCATTCCACCTTCTGTCGAATAGATAAAGCATAATTGCCCTTTCGCTCGGTCTAGAAGAAGGGAAACATAAAATTCACGGATTTCATGCTCACCGGGATAATAGACATCTTGCGCTATCAAAACTTTACGCACCAACTTACCCGAAGGGCCTGTTTGGCGGTTGACAATAGTCATCCCAAGAATTTCGTCGACAATACCTTCTACTTTATCAATACCTTTTGCAAGCTTAACTCCACCTGCCTTTCCACGACCACCGGCATGCACCTGTGCCTTGACAACATACCAAGACGTCCCCGTCTCATCCGTAAGCTTTTTGGCGGCAACTGTAGCATCAGAAGTGCGCTCAATCATCACCCCTTCTTGGATGCGCGCACCATATTTTTTCAATAGGTTTTTTGCCTGATATTCGTGTAAGTTCATAGTATCCTTTTAATTCTCTGGTTGATTCTCTAGTAAATTTCAATCTAAAGCAACGGATTTACAAGGAAAGAAAGGTTTTTTTTAAAGAGAATTCATCCACAACTGTTGTACAAATTGTAGACTTCGTATTTTTCAGCATGCTCAGCGCTCAAAACATCCATAAATCATACAAAACACTCTCCGTGCTTAATGGAATAGATATGACTATTGAAGCCAAAGAGGTGGTTAGTATTGTCGGTAGCTCAGGTGCTGGGAAAAGTACCCTCCTACAAATTCTGGGAACATTGGAAAAACCGGATCAAGGCGAAGTTACTTTTGAAGGAAAGCGTATATCCTCACTTAGCGGAAAAGAGTTAGCTCGATTTCGAAATGAGAAGATCGGCTTCGTCTTTCAGTTTCACCACCTGCTTCCTGAGTTTTCTGCCCTTGAAAATGTTTGCATCCCAGCGATGTTACAGGGCATCTCGAAGAAAAAAGCATCGTTTCGTGCCTCTGAATTACTTGAGAAAATGGGGTTGTCAGAGCGCATTAAACATCGTCCTTCGGAGTTATCCGGAGGTGAACAACAGCGCGTTGCCGTAGCAAGAGCGCTCATGAACAATCCAGCCATTGTCTTTGCGGATGAGCCCTCAGGAAATCTTGATGCTGAAACGAGTGAAGAATTACATGATTTGATTTTTTCCTTGCGAGCAACAGAAGAACAGAGCTTTGTTATTGTAACCCACGACTTGGGCTTCGCAAAAAAAGCTGACCGTATGCTCACGTTAGATAAGGGGAAACTCATTTAAACTTAGAGCAGAATAAAGCTTGCCTTTTTGTACAACCCGATATAAGACCTTTACAAAACATGATTCACGAAAAACCCTCTACCAATGCTCGAGATCTCTTGAGAAAGTATTGGGGGTTTTCATCGTTTAGACCCCTTCAAGAGGATATTATTCGTGATGCAGTCCAAGGGAAGGATGTGCTCGGAATTATGACAACAGGCGGAGGTAAGTCGCTGACCTATCAAATCAGCGGTCTATTGCGTCCAGGACTTTGCATTGTGGTAAGCCCGTTGATTTCTTTAATGATCGATCAGTTTGAGAGCCTCAAAAAACGAGCTATTCCCAGTGTTATGATTCACAGCGGGATGACCGCTCGACAAATTGAGAATGCGTGGAGCAGCATCCAGTTTAATAAAACCAAGTTCGTCTTTCTTTCCCCCGAAAGGTTGCAAACAAAGGCTTTTAAAGCGCTATATCCTAAACTAAAGATAGGCTTACTTGTCGTGGATGAAGCCCATTGTATTTCCGAATGGGGACATGACTTTCGACCTTCTTATCTCAAAATTGGACTCATCCGCCAATTTCAAGACGCCTACCCTACCTTAGGACTAACGGCGACTGCTACACCCCAAGTTGCGCAGGACATCAAGGATTTTTTAAAGCTTCGAAATACGGTCCACCACCAAACGAGTTTTTCACGACCAAACCTCGCCTTTCAGGTAATCAATGACTCCAATAAATACAATTGTTTATTGGAAAAACTCATTGACTCAAAAAAAGAGCGCACCATCATCTTTGTACGAAATCGACGAAAGTGCTATCAAATTGCTTCGTTTTTGCAGCAACATGATATTCAAGCGAAATATTACCATGCAGGATTATCCAATGCTGCTCGAGATGGCATACAGTACGAATGGACCAAAAACAAAATTGATGTAATGGTGGCGACCAATGCATTTGGAATGGGTATAGATAAAGATGACGTGCGACAAGTCATCCATCTTGACGTCCCGCCTAGTATTGAAGCATATTACCAAGAGGCCGGCCGAGCAGGAAGAGATCGTTTACCAGCTAGATCCATGATTATCTGTTCTCGGGAGGATTTACGGGATGCGCTTGAGCAACAAACAAGTAATAAAGTATCACCATCAGATATCAAAAAGGTCTACCATTATTTCTGCCTACACCATGGTATTGCAGAAGGTCGAGGCCAATTCAAACCCTATCCATTACCCCTTGACATACTGATTCAAAAGACTTCCCTATCTGCTTTAAAAGTCTATAGCTCGCTACAATGGTTGGAACGTTGGGGATTGCTCCATCTCGCAACCAATGAATACAGCCACCATAAAGTTAAAGTCATCACCTCACGCGAAAACCTCTACAAAATGCAGGTAGAGAGCGAAGATTATAGAGTTGTAATTGACTATTTGTTGAGAAATTACTCCAATGTGTTTCGGGATTTCCAGTCGATTGACCTCAAGCGCATGGCCAAGGAGATTCAAGGAAATGAAGTACGGATTCTCAAACTCCTAGAACGGCTTCACGCCTACGAATGTGTTGACTTTCTTCGTGGTATCGAGGGAAATTCAGTGACCTTACGAATGCCCCGCATTGCCACGGTCAACTTACCTATTAATGCCGCTGAAATGAAACGGCACTTCAACCATCAAGCGCATCAACTGAGGCAGATGGTTGATTATATTGCCAATGATAGACTATGTCGCCAGCGCATGCTTTGTAGCTATTTTGGCGAGGAACTTCAGCAGGATTGCCAAGTATGCGATACTTGTAAACCAACTAGCAGACCCTCTGTATCCCCCGCATTAAAAAGCCATTGGATACAACGGATAAAAACGCTAACCCAAAAGCCGCATTCCTTGGTCTTTGTGTTAAGTCATTTTGAAGCGGATGAGCGCCCCGAAGTAAAAGAAATCTTTAACGACCTCTGTCAATGCGGTGAATTATACCAGGCCGGAACCAATACGTTTACTTCAACACCTCAAAGCTAATGGGCCAAACTATACATAATAAGCCCACTTGTTGTGTTGCGATCACCAACAACTACAAGTATGATCAACGAGTACAGAAGGTCGTGCGTTACCTTGTATCCATTGGATATCAAATCACAATTATTGGCAGAAACTTTCCCGTATTGAGCCAGGAGGATATAGATGCTATTCATCCTGACCTTTATGACTCTGTTTCCATTGATTTACTCTCTTTGAATTATTCTCAGGGGTGGCGATTTTATCTTGAGTTTAATTGGAAGCTTTGGAGACATTTAAGGAAACAGCATTATGATGTTTATCTAGCCAATGATTTGGATACGATTCTTGGAGTATATCATGGAAGCACGCGTCATACCAAACGAACCTTTGATGCCCACGAATGGTTTGAAGAAGTAGATGAATTGCAAATAAAACCCTTTGTGCGATGGGTTTGGAAGACCATAGCCAATCGATATATCCCAAAATTTACGCATTGCTACACGGTAAATCAAGGGTTAGCAGACACCTTTTCAAGAGCGTATTCGAAGGACTTCGCTGTGGTGAGAAATATTCCGGTAAGCAGGGATGTCGAGGAAGCATTACCCCAGGCTCTTCAAGAGGCATTGCCAAATAAATTCATTCTATACCAAGGGGTAATCAATTCTGGAAGAGGCTTAGACCAGGTGATTTCTGCATGGACAAAAGACCTGCCACCTCTTGTTATTGCGGGGTATGGGGATGAAGTTGACCAACTTAAGAGGTTAGCACACCAGCAGGGCAAATCAGATCAAATCATTTGGTTGGGAAGAATCACCCCGGACCTTCTTCCCAGCATTACAAAAAGAGCGCTGCTTGGACTGCATCTCTTGGATACCAGATCTAAAAACTATCGTTATTCCCTTGCCAACAAATGCTTTGAGTATATGCACGCTGGTCTACCTATGCTTACCGTTAAAACCCCTATACATGAATTGCTTTATGAAAAAGCACCTTACTTTTTGATGCTTAATGATCTCAAGCCAGAACATATAGCACAGGGCATTAATCGTTGTCTATCAGCAGAATCTCAACAAGCCATGCGGCAAGCAGCCATTAAGGCAAAAGAGAACTTTACCTGGGCCAATGAATGCCATCAACTAGAAAGTATTTACACCCTTTAACACCTTATCTCTAGTCATGGATTCGTGGTGGATTGTTGGTGTATTTCTTGGGCATCAATGTTTTTATTTAATCTTACCTTTTCAACATGAAATGTACTTTCTACGGACACGCCTGTTTTCTTCTGGATACGGGGCGTCATAAAATTCTTTTTGATCCCTTTATTCGAGGCAATGAAAAAGCTGCGCATATCAATGTGGACTCGATTGAGGCAGACTTTATCCTCTTATCACACGGTCATGTTGACCACATTGCCGAAACAGAAGAGATTGCCAAGCGCTGCAGATCCACCGTAGTATCCAACTATGAGGTGGCTATGTATTTTGGAGCAAAAGAATGCCAAATCCACCCAATGAATCATGGGGGCAGCTGGTCATTTGACTTCGGACGTGTGCACTATGTGCAAGCCGTGCACACCTCTTCGCTGCCTGATGGAAGCTATGGCGGCCAACCTGGAGGTTTTGTGATTGAATTTGAAAATATGCTCTTCTATTACAGTGGGGATACAGCGGTTACCTTAGATATGACCTTGATTCCTGAAATGATAGGTCCCATTGATTTTTCAGTACTACCTATTGGTGGAAACTTTACCATGGATCATAAAGGAGCCATTAAAACCTCAGAACTTGTTCAGTGCAAGCGGGTACTAGGCATCCACTTTGATACGTTTGGATATATCGAGGTTGACCACGATGAGGTCAAGGCAAATTTCAAAAAAGCAGAAATTGACTTTACTATGCTGTCCATTGGCGAGAGCATGAATATTTAAAACCGGAAGGAAAACAGAGAAGAACATGGGAAGAGTTATTGCGATAACCAATCAAAAAGGAGGAGTAGGAAAAACATCTTCAGCAATCAACCTTGCGGCAAGCTTGGCAATTTTAGAGAAAAAGACCCTAATAATTGATGCCGATCCTCAAGCAAATGCTACATCTGGTATTGGAATCAATCCTAAAGAGGTCAAGTATGGACTCTATGAGTGCCTAGTAGGGGATGCCGCCATAAAGGATTCGATTTTATCGACTGAAACGCCCCATTTGGATATTCTTCCATCCCATGTCGATTTGGTGGGTGCAGAAATTGAATTGATCAATGTCCCTTCACGAGAACGCATCATATCCAAACTCATTGACGCTGTTAAAGATTCATATGATTTTATCCTTATTGATTGCTCGCCATCCCTAGGATTGATTACTGTCAATGCCCTAGCAGCAGCTGATTCTGTGATTATACCTGTGCAAGCGGAGTATTTTGCCTTAGAAGGACTTGGCAAACTGCTTAATACCATCAAAATTGTCCAGAAACGCATCAATGCAGACTTGCAGATCGAAGGGATTCTAATTACCATGTTCGACCAAAGGCTTCGATTGGCCAATGATGTAAATCAAGAGGTCCGTAAGCATTTTGAAGAACTCGTTTTTGAGACAATAATTCATCGAAATACACGCATTGGCGAGGCGCCATCGGTTGGAAAGCCCGTGATCTTGTTTGATGCGAGCTCAAAAGGAGCACAAGACTACCTCAATTTGGCAAGAGAAATTTTGGTGAAGCACGGCCAAATCAGTGAAACTGTTACAAGCTAACCCTTAAGACAGAAGTTATGGCAAATGGAAAAAGAGAAGCAATGGGAAAAGGCATTCGTGCCTTACTCTCTGACATTGGAGAAACACCCAACACCAGTTCAGTAGGCAGCCTATCAGGGAGATCCAAAGGCATTGGAGAAGTACTTAACATTCCTATTCTTGAAATCAAAGTAAATCCCTTTCAGCCTCGTGTCGAATTTGACGATGAAAAACTGGAAGAATTGGCAGAATCCATTCGTATCCATGGTGTGGTTCAACCCTTAACCGTTCGAAGAGAACCAAGCGGGAAGATTGAGTTAATCGCTGGAGAGCGAAGACTCCGGGCATCAAAACTAGCCGGACTACTGGAAGTTCCTTGTTATGTCAGAAATGCCAACGATCAAGAATCCCTTGAAATCGCCCTCATTGAGAACATACAGCGCGAAGATCTCAATGCGCTTGAGGTAGGACGCAGTTATGAGCGGCTCATTGAAGAATGTTCGCTAACCCACGAAGAGTTATCCCAACGAATAGGAAAAAAGCGTGCAACGATTAGTAATTACCTCCGGCTTTTAAAGCTTCCACCTGATGTGCAGAATGCCTTAAGTGACCAACGAATCTCTATGGGACATGCTCGAGCATTAGCTGGTTTAGAAGATGTTTTACTGCAACTCGACCTGCTCCATGAAATTCTAAGTGATAACTTATCCGTTCGGGAAGTCGAACGGCGTATCGCAAGCTTAGCTAAGCGAAAACCCAAGGCAAAAAACAAAAAGAAATCTCCATCATTTAAGGCCATGGAAGAAAAACTTTCCTCCCAGTGGAGTACTCGAGTTCGTCTCAATCAAAAGGCCAATGGATCAGGAGAGATGAGCGTATACTTCCATAATGAAGAAGACTTACAACGTATTCT
Organism: Bacteroidota bacterium; assembly: GCA_002862745.1. GTDB lineage: Bacteria > Bacteroidota > Bacteroidia > Chitinophagales > UBA8649 > UBA8649. The sequence continues at coordinate 9,341 of PKDX01000065.1, forward strand.
TGATTTGTTGCAATAATTGTATTATGGGCGCTTCGTTACGCAACAAGCTAAGCCTGGTATTTATGTTCTTATTGGCCTTCAGCCTTCAAGCCCAAGAGAACATTACAGATACATCCCAATCCGCACAGGATAGTGTTCTTGCCTTATCCGAAGAAGCAGTTGACGATTCCTTCCATCCAAAAGACTTTAAGCGAGCCATCCTATGGGCAAGTACATTGCCAGGAGCAGGTCAAGCCTACAATGAAAAATATTGGAAGATGCCCATTGTGTATGGTGGACTTGGTGGAATAACCTACTGGTTAGTCAGCGGGGTTAAAGATTTTCGATGTTATCGTGGTGCCCTAAGAGCTTTAAATGACGGTGATCCTAGTAATGACCTAGGGTGTAATGGATTTACGTCCTCTAGCGCCTTACAACTGAAGCGAGAGTCTAGCAGGCGACAGGTTGACTATGGTGTACTTTTGCTTAGCTTGGGCTATGCGCTACAAATTATGGATGCCGCTGTAGATGCCAGGCTCAGTCATTTCCAAGTTGACGATAACCTTTTGCTCACTTGGAATCCCATCGTTTTACCAAACCCCTTGGGAAGCCCAATCGTGGGATTATCTGTATCATTACATTTAGAGTAAAATCAATTCTATGCGTGTCGCTTTACTTGGTTATGGAAAAATGGGCAAGACTCTCCACAAAACCCTTGAAGAACAGGGCCATACAATCGGCTTCATCCATGAGACGCAAGACGGTATTGAGGTATCTGATCCACTCTTATCTTGTGATATGGCCATTGAATTCACAGGCCCAGAAAACGCCGTTCAAAACTTGATTTTCTGTGCTGAGCAAGGACTACCTGTCGTATCAGGGACCACAGGCTGGCTCGATCAATGGAACGAGGTACAAACAGCACAGCGCAACCATCAGGCAAAAATCCTCTATGGAAGCAATTTTAGTTTAGGCGTCCAGTTGTTTTTGGAAGCCGCCAAGAACTTAGCTCAGCTTATGAAAGATCGCGGCGACTTCAAACTTTACCTAGAAGAAACGCATCATCTAGAGAAAAAAGACGCCCCTAGCGGCACAGCAATTAGCCTTTTTGATGCCTTAAAGCAAGGTGACTCATCGCTTAATCAATGGTCATTAGATAATGATAAGACCCCTGATACGACTACTATAAAAGCCTTTCGGGAACAGGGGGCCATTGGAAACCATCAGGCTATTTGGGATGGCGCAATTGATTATATCAAACTTGAACATCATGCCAAAAGCCGACAGGGCTTTGTGCAAGGAGCTATTGATTCTGCGGAATGGTTGATTCAACAGCAAAAACCTGGTTTGTATTCCGTTCGGGATGTATTGGGATTGACGTAAATTCGAAGAATGATTACAACTATCATCATACTCTTACTCACCGCTGGCTATCTCGCGGGATTCTACCGTTTTTTTGAGCAGGCCGGCTACAAGGGCTATCTCGCCCTCATACCTGTATACAGAGTATGGATTTTACTCAACCATTTCAACAAACGAAAATGGTGGGTAGTATTTGCCGTTCTACCTGGATTTAGTCTTTTTCTGTACGCTCATTTGATTGGAGAAATTTGCGATAGCTACCGTAAGTATTCCTTTTGGGTGCACAATGGTGCGGTACTTTTTGGATGGGCGCTCCTCCCTTATTGGGGGTGGTCAAAAGAGGTATCCTACCATGGAATTGGAGGGGTTGTCGAAGGAGAAAGACGTCCTCTACGTAATAAAGGCCGCGAGTGGGCTGACGCGATTTTGTTTGCCGTCTTTGCCGCGTATTTTATCCGAACATTCTTTATTGAATTGTATACGATTCCTACCTCATCGATGGAAGATAGTTTACTAGTAGGTGACTTCTTGTTTGTGAGTAAAATGCACTATGGCCCGAGAGTTCCCCAGACCCCAATTGCCTTTCCACTTGTCCACCATACTTTCCCTAAAATCCTTGGAGGCGGGCAGGCCTACTTCTCCAAACCACAACTCCCTTATTATCGATTACCAGGTTTTCAGGATGTTAAGAGAAATGATTTAGTCGTCTTTAACTTTCCTGCAAATGATACGCTCACCATGGAGTTTCAGAGCCAAGTAACCTATTATGACCTAGTTCGTCGCGCCTATTATGATCCATCGAACGGCATTACTACATGGGATCAAGCCCGAAATGCCATTGAGCAAAACTTTAGAGTGATTAGCAGACCTGTTGACAAGCGCGAAAACTATATCAAACGCTGTGTGGGAGTTGGCGGCGACACACTATCGATTCGTAATGACACCTTGTTTATTGATGGCAAAATTGCCTACGAGCCCGAGCACATCCAATATTCCTATCGCATCAAACGCACGGATGACTTTAGTGTTCAAAAGCTCATTGATGCTAATATCTATTACAACCGCAATGCTCCCAATGGTGGACATGAGATTATGGAGACAGCGGACGGCTATGTCCAATTCAACGCATCCAAAGACAATTTGGAGGCCTTATGTGAAACGATGGATTGTGAATCGAATCCACCGAAACGAGTCGATTTTGAGGCCTTTATGAAGCGAACAGCACAAAATAGTTGGGAGGGTAAGTCCGCATTAAAGTACTATCCGCATAATGAGCGCTTCGGTGAGATGTTTGGCTTATCCAACTATGGCCCAATTGTTATTCCCGCAAAAGGCATGACAGTCAATCTGCAAGATAGCCTCAACTTTGCCTTGTATAAACGAGTTATCGAAGCCTATGAGGGACACACAATACGTCGAAAGGCTGGTAACATCATTACAATTGACGGAAAGGAGCAAAACACGTACACCTTCTCGATGAATTACTATTGGATGATGGGTGACAATCGGCATGGTAGCCAGGATAGTCGATTTTGGGGCTTTGTACCCGAAGATCACATTGTTGGAAAAGCCTGGTTTGTCCTGTTTTCTTTGAATGCTGATCAAAATTGGTTTACCGGTAAAAAAGTTCGATGGAAACGATTCTTTCTTCCTATCCATTGGCGACTAGCTGGTTAATGAATAATCTCAATAAATCTATGCTTATGCCTCATTATATCTTCATGTTAATCATTTTGCTCTTATCTGGAAGCCTACTCTATGCACAAGATCCAGTAGACCCCTCTTTGAGTAAATTTAAGGATACAAGCCAGGCTGTCAATCCTGACGAACAATGGCTTGAAGAAGAAGCATTGAGTGAATCCATGCTCAAGAATATGTTCATTGAACAATGCAATCAGAATGGAGACATGCTACTCTACTGTATGTGCACCTACAATAACATCATCACAGAATTTGGATCCCTGTTGGACATGCCAGAATCATTTATCGAATCCTCCGACTTCCAAACCCGAATTACATTTCCCTGTATGGAATATATCGATATAACTCAAACAGGACCCCAAAAGACGCAGACCAAGGAACTCAATGACGACGAATAAATAATTCGAGATGTGTATATGATGTCCTGTGATCCAGATGTTGATATGACTGATTTTTGTGATTGCACATATCAAAATTTATCCGCAAAGTTTGGCCCCATGCTTGATAGCCCGGATGGGTATTTCGAGTCAGAGGAATTTCAAAATGAAATTGTAATGCCGTGTATCGACTATTTCCCAGTGGATTAGAGAATAGATTACTAGTCCTCTACAATGATGTGCATTCCTTGATCAAAAGGATTGAAGGTATTAATTAGTGCTTCTTTGCTGTGACTTTTCTTGATAAGGAGCGACAACGTAGATGCATAGCGCTCCTGTAAAACACTTTCCGGTCTTACCGAATTGGTCAACCTAGTCCAATCTGAAATCATTTCAGGATGACTTTGTTTAAGATGACGTTTTGTTTTTTGCAAAAGTGAATTGGTCAACTTATTCATTTTAGACCATGCCCCCTCATACGCCTTTCCTAATCCTTCTTCCTTAGCATGTGCGAAGGCAGCTAACTCCTCGCCTTTTACATTCCATGATTTTTTCGCTTCAAGAATTGGCCGAAGATCATCTACAAAAGCTTTTTTAAGGTATATATCCTGCCATGCGAGATCTCCAAGAACTAGAGATTCCCAAGAAGCTTCATAGTCTTGCTGCAAAGCAATCATGCTTTGATTTACTGTAATGCATTGATCGCGTAACAGCACTTGAGGATAATGTACATTTAGCATGGTAAATGCAGGAGCAAGTTGAAGCCAATAGGCCACTTCACTTGGACCACCGATAAACGATATATTGGGTAAAACAGATTGCTGATAGATTGGGCGTAGAGCAACATTAGGGCTAAAGGCCTCAGGATTACGCGTACACTTGTTGCACCATGTCTCGACTTGACTTGAATCATTTTTATCAAGTTCTACACGCTGTCTAACGCCATTTTCAAAATGAAAGAGATTGGTTTCCCTTAGATTAAGTGGCATAGAATACGCAGAAAACACCCCTTCATCCGACTCCTTAATGCAAGTCTGTAAGCTATCTGCCCTCAACTCGCTGAGCATAATAGGCATAAACAACTTTTTTAGGCGATAATCATCAGCATTTAGTACGATGAGTTCGTCGTCTTGAAAGAGATGGTAAAGAGCCATCTGCCATAGCGTAGCATAAGATGCACCCTTCTTCGTCCTCCATGCTTCAAGTTGGCCTTGGAGTTTTACTAATTCTTCACGGGTTAACGACGATGAAGCTGCACTCATGACTTCATCAATCGCTTGATCTATTCCTTGAGTTGACATCCGCCCCACAGCATTGCCCTGCTCTTGGTCCCACCGCACTGATTTACCTTCCCAATGTATATGGTTGATTTCTTCAAAGTCATGGTCTTCACTACCCATCCAAAACACGGGATAGATTGGATTTTCCGTGCTGGTTAACATCCTAGCTGTTTTTACAGCACTCAACGCCTTGTAATACAAATACCTAGGACCAAAAAATAAACACGATTGATGCGCAGTGCAAACGGTAAACGTATTATCATGCAGCAAATCATCAATAGCTCTAAGTGCCTTGCTACCGGCTTGGCTTTGTTCTGCTTGCTCCTTAAGCACTTCAACAAGCACTTCCCTATTCCACTGAACCTTTTTGGCTTCCGTCAATCCTGATCGAGCACCATCTTCATCGGGTGTCACAATAGGCAGCGTTAGCCTACCATTAAAATAAGCCTCCAAAAGAGGTGTTGAATAAGCAGTGTGTCTTGGCAATCGAAGAAGAGACTTCGTCATAATTAGACCATTTCACCACGTAATGAAAAGGCATCTGCCTCCGTAATCTTTACCTGAATCATTTGCCCCACGGGAGCGTAGTTATCACCCGTTTGAATAAAGATATCATTATCTACTTCAGGAGAATCCCACTGACTTCTTCCAATGGCATTGCCTTCGGCATCGACTTCATCGACAAGGGCGGTAATTACCTCGCCAACATGTTTTTGGTTATGGTTATATGAAATACTCTCCTGGACTTCCATAACGTGCGATGCACGCTCTGCCTTAACCTCTTGCGGAACATCATCTTCTAATTTGTGTCCATGAGTACCTTCTTCATGAGAATAGGTAAAGACGCCCAATCGATTAAACTGCATTTCTTCAATAAAATCGATTAACTGCTCATGATCTTCCTCAGTTTCTCCTGGATAGCCAACGAGCATGGTTGTACGCAGACAGATCTCAGGGTGAATTTCACGTATACGGGCAATTAACTCTCTCGATTTTTCCTGAGTAATGTTTCTTCTCATCCTGCGCAGAACTTCATTACTTGCATGTTGCAAGGGCATATCCAGATAGTCACAAACAACCTTCTCGTTACGAATAACTTCTATTACATCAATTGGGAATTGACTAGGATAGGCATAGTGTAGTCGCAGCCAATGTAGCCCTTCGATCTGCGCTAAACGTTGCACTAACTCTGCTAAGACTCTCTTTTTGTATAAATCCAACCCATAAAATGTTAACTCCTGAGCGATGAGCATGACCTCTTTTACTCCTTTGGATACCCAATGTTTAATCTCATACTCGATTTCTTCCATTGGGCGGCTGATATGTTTACCACGCATCAGTGGAATAGCACAAAAACCGCAGGTTCGATTACAACCCTCAGAGATTTTCACATAGGCATAGTGGGATGGTGTGGTTAATCGCTTACTGCCCAGTAGGTCTTTTCTGTAATCCACGTTAAACTCCTCTAAAAGCAACGGTAGCTCAACTGTTCCAAAAAAACCATCCACTTCAGGAAGTTCTTGAATAAGGTCATCGCGATATCGCTGAGAAAGGCAGCCTGTCACATAGAGTTTCTCAATTTCACCAGCCTTCTTCCGTTCAACTTGGTGCAAAATGGTTTCAACACTCTCTTCTTTAGCTAAATCGATAAAGCCACACGTATTCACCACAACGATATCATGGTCATCGCGCATTTCACTTGCCGCAGCAAGCCCTGCATGATTTAACTGCCCTAGTAAGACCTCGGAATCTGAAAGATTTTTGGAGCATCCTAGGGTGATCACATTAACTCGCTTTTGCATATTTTCTTCTTGACAGGCGCTTTAAAACAATACAAAGGTCGTAAAAGTCTCGCACTCTAAAGTTTATCCACCAAGCCTCCGAGGATAAATGCCTGCTCTTTTTTTACAAAAAGGAACTTATTTTTACAATTCGATGTTTTACTATCATGAACAAGTCGAACAAACGTATATCCGGGTTTTCAAAAATGTCCAAGCGAGAAAAAATCACTTGGATGGCCCAAAATGTATTGTATACCAATCCCATCGACTTAGCGAAAGACTTCGCACAGTTCTGGCATGATAACGTAGAACATCAAAAAGTTTTTGAAGGGTTTTCCGAAAACACGATCTCCAACTTTCATTTACCCTTTGGGCTCGCTCCAAATTTTGTAATCAATGGAAAGGGTTATGCCATTCCAATGGTCATTGAAGAAAGCTCCGTAGTCGCGGCCTGTTCCCATGCAGCTAAATTTTGGGCCGAACGTGGAGGATTTAAGACGTCTATTATCAATACGACGAAAGTAGGTCATGTGCATTTTCTTTTTGAAGGGGAGCCTCACGAAATGGAAGCCGCCTTCCGCCGCATGCGACCCGCATTGCTTGAGGCCGTCAAGGACCTTACAGCCAATATGGAAAATAGAGGGGGTGGTATAAAGGACCTCTTCCTTAAAGACAAGACCAAAGACATTCCGAATTATTACCAGCTTGAAGGACAATTTGATACGGTAGACTCAATGGGAGCAAACTTTATCAATAGCATTCTAGAAGCATGGTCTGAAGTATTAATGCATTCCATTCAGGAGGATTCATCCCTAAATGAGTCGTCTAGAGACGCAGAAGTCATTATGTCCATTCTCTCCAACTACACCCCTGACTGCAGAGTTCGTGCGGAAGTCTCCTGTTCCGTGGATGATCTCGGACACTTTAAACAAGGAGAAATATCTCCCGAACAGTTTGCTAAACGCTTTGCCTATGCTGTAGCCATGGCTGAATGTGACCCGTATCGCGCAACTACCCATAATAAAGGCATCATGAACGGCATTGATGCTGTTATTCTAGCTACAGGGAATGATTTTAGAGCGGTAGAAGCCGGCGCGCATGCATACGCCGCTAGAAATGGTCAATACAGTAGCCTCACACACTGTAGTGTGGAAGATGGCCAGTTTCGCTTCTTTATTGAACTACCCCTCGCCATCGGAACGGTTGGTGGCTTAACCAAACTCCACCCACTAGCCAAAAAGTCTTTAGAGATTCTTGGGCAACCAAGCGCTGAAGAGCTCATGCAAATTGTGGCAACGGTTGGGCTTGCTCAAAACTTTGGCGCGGTAAAGGCCCTGACGACTAGTGGAATTCAAGCGGGGCACATGAAGATGCACCTGACCAATATCTTGAATTCGCTAAAGGCAACTACGCAACAGACAGAAGCCGCCGTAGAGTACTTCCAAGATAAAGTAGTTTCTCACAGTGCGGTTCGTGCCTACCTCCTCGAGCAAGGTAATGGCTAATACGTCAACACAATCTACTCAGCGTGGTAATGGCAAACTACTTATCACAGGTGAGTATCTTGTATTGGATGGAGCCTTAGCCCTCGCACTACCGGTTTCACTCGGTCAAAGCCTAGAATTCACCTACAGTGTAGAAGCTCGTGATACGCTCGTCTGGAAAAGCCTAGACAATCAGGGGAAAGAATGGGTCAATAAAACCTTTAGCAAGTCAGCAAAATCATCCGCTGTATCTCCAGATGATCAATCATTTCATGCCTTGCTTGAGCATACGGTCTTTCAAGATAAAAAGTTAGCATCAGTAACCTGTCGCTTAGCCTTTGACCGCCAATGGGGTCTTGGCTCTTCATCCACCTTGATTTATTGCCTAGCAAATCACTACCAATGCAATCCTTACGAACTCTCTGCGAAGAGCTTCGGTGGATCAGGCTACGACATTGCTTGTGCAGGACATCATTCTCCCATAATCTATCAGCGAAACCTTGAAGAAGCCTATTCACCCACTATCCAGCAAGCAACATGGGCCCCCAATTTCACCGACCAAATCTATTTTGTCTATTTAGGGCAAAAGCAAAACTCAAGAGATGCCATAGCCCATTACAAGCAGCTAAATCAATCTGAGAAGCCCATACATGAGATGAATGAACTCACTCAATCCATTAACAACAGTGCCGATTTTAATGAGACAGCCTATCTGATTCAAAAGCATGAACGCCTGATGGCCTCTGTATTGAAAACACCTTGTCTCGACGAGAAACTTTGGAAAGACTCCGCTTTGGTATCTAAAAGTCTAGGGGCATGGGGAGGTGATTTTTGTATGGTCTTGTTTCAAGGCCCAATGAATGATTTGCAAAGGATAGCATCAAGTCATGGTCTGGATACGGTGCTTCCCTGGTCGTATTTCAGCTTTGAGTCACCTAAACCTTCTGTTTCAAGTACCTTTACCTCATGACCCTTAAACAATCATACTCAACAGCTTGGAAAAGCCCCTCTAACATCGCATTGGTCAAGTATTGGGGAAAGTTTGGAAGACAATATCCAAGTAATCCGTCGATAAGCTTTACCCTGTCAGAGGCATACAGCAATCTTGTTATGAAGGTTAATCCAGCAGACAGATTATCCTGTCGCCTGGAATTTCATGGACAACGGGAAACTGCCTTCGAAGAGCGTATTCTTCGCTTTCTAGAAAGTATTCAAGATGACTATCCTTGGCTAGAGCACGCCTCCATCGACATGAGTTCCACCAACAGCTTCCCGCATTCTGCAGGAATTGCCTCTTCTGCATCAGCTATGTCCGCCTTAGCCTTATGCTTGGTTGATATCGATCAACAAATTCAACATCAAACATGGGAAGACAGTGATGATTTCCGACAACGATCAAGCGAAGTGGCCCGATTGGCTTCAGGAAGCGCTGCACGTTCGGTGTATCCGTTTCTTGCTCGATGGGGAGTATCAACGATTTCAAACAAAGGATCCAACAACCATGCTGACTATGTAGGAAATAACATTGACCCCGTATTCAGTGACTATAAAAACTCCATTCTTATCCTCTCCAGTGCTACCAAGTCCGTATCCAGTAGTGCAGGCCACCGTCTTATGGCAGGTAACCGTTTTGCCTCAGAACGATTTAAACAAGCGAATGAAAACCTTGAGCAATTACTTCTTGCCATGCGCCAAGGGGATATGCCGTCATTTATACGAATTGTAGAGGAAGAAGCCCTAACTCTACATGCCCTCATGATGACTTCCAGTCCTTCATACATCCTGATGGAGCCACAGACCATTGACGCCGTTCGTGCAATTCGATCTTTCCGCGAAGAAAATGATATTCCTGTGTGCTTTACCTTAGATGCCGGACCGAATATTCATATGCTCTACCCTGCTTCCTGCGCAGGCCAAGTAGAGCCCTGGAGAGATACTGTACTGCGCCCCTTATGTGAAGGAGGCCGCATCATCGAAGACCAAGTTGGGCAAGGGCCGCAACGGATTTCATTTTAAGGGATTATGATGAATCGCTTTCCTGGTAAGATTTTGTTGTTTGGTGAATACTTGGTTTTGGATAACCATATGGGACTAGCTAGCCCTCTTACATCTATCTTTTGTTCGTTACATGAGCATTCCTCCCAAACAAACAGCATGCTCGAGGATATATCCATCCCTGATCTTATGAAGAAGTGGATTGCCTATTGTGTAAGCCATGGACTAGATTTTATCGACCTCAAGCGATGGGCAAACGAGGCAGAAAACACGCTAGCCATTGATTCAAATATTCCTATTGGCTACGGTCTAGGAAGTTCGGGAGCTTTAACTGCTTGCATTTATGAGCGATATGCCATAAAAACCACAAAACAAGAAACGACGAGAACACGCCTGGCAAAAATGGAAAGTTTCTTTCATGGAAAAAGCTCAGGAATTGACCCTTGGGTTTCTTATTCCCAACAAAGCTGGCTTTTCCAAGGTAGTTCCCTGCGCGC
>PKDX01000013.1 GCA_002862745.1 Bacteroidota bacterium
GACGGCATAACCCGGGCATCTTGTTTAGCGATGAATTGGGGGGACTATTTTGACATGACTTTGGACAACCCTAAGGGTTTGTTTAAGCTCATTGCTAAGTTGAAGCTAACGGATAAAATTCTTTTCCCTGTCCATAACGTAGGTGAACTTGACTATGTAAAAAAATTATGGCAAGGCTTGGCCTATAAGTTTGAAAAGGAAGAGAAAGTACATATCACACTGCTCAATACAATGGAAGGTGACCCCTACATGTCACTCAAGAAAAGCCCATTACATGATCCTTTCGTCTATTTTTCTATTAACAATACACAGGAAGAATACAATCGATTTAAGAAGGCTTCAACCATAGATGATGGCACGTGTCCAGTCTTTATGGAAACACCTCTTCTATAGGATTTACCCTAGAATTTTGACTTTTTGACCCCTTATCAAACAAACGTTTGGTAAAGTTGAATTGATGGGTTATTTTTAGGAAAACCCCGAACCATGAAACAAGGTGGAAGTTGGCTGGCCCAACGAATTGCTGAAGGCGACGTTTTTGTCCCAGAAGAATTTTCCGAAGAACAACAAATGATACGGGACTCTGTGATTGAGTTTTGTGCCAAAGAAATTCAAGAACCCATTAAAAAACGTGGGCGAGAACTCTCGGCATCTAAAGACCTTCAAGAAATCGTCGTCCTATTGGAAAAAGCTGGCGAATATGGTTTCTGTGGGGTATCGATTGCTGAGCAGTATGGTGGGATGGATCTTGACTTTAACACAGGCGTTCTTTTTGCCGAAGCCAATGCCCAAGGCTTTTCATTTGCCACTACCATAGGCGCTCAAACTTCCATTGGTTCGTTACCCATTGTCTTTTATGGCAGTGAAGAGCAAAAAGCTAAATACCTCCCAGGTATTGCCTCAGGTCAACTAAAAGCAAGCTATTGTTTAACAGAGCCAGGAGCGGGTTCAGATGCGAATAGCGGTAAAACCACAGCAGTACTTACTGAAGATGGCAAGTCATACGTTATTAACGGACAAAAAATGTGGATCACCAATGGTGGATTTGCCGACGTATTTATTGTTTTTGCTAAAATTGATAATGACAAGAACCTTTCTGCTTTCATTGTAGAAAAGAGCTACCCTGGCCTTTCAACGGGAGCGGAGGAAGAAAAGCTAGGAATCAAAGGCTCTTCTACGGTTCAGGTATTCTTTAATGATTGCCTTGTACCCAAAGAGAACTTATTAGGCGAACGTGGAGGAGGGTTTAAAATGGCCCTTAATATCTTAAACACAGGCCGCATGAAGCTTGCAGCGGGTGGAATTGGCGGATCCAAGTTTGCCCATACCAAGGCCATTGAATATGCCAATCAACGTGTTCAGTTTCGCGAACCCATTGCCAACTTTGGTGCAATAAAGCACAAGCTCGGTGAAATCGCGGTTAAAACATGGATGCATGAGTCTGCACTCTACAGAACAGGGAAGCAAATTGATATAAAAACTCAAGAGCTGATCGCAGAGGGACAATCTGCTTCTGAGGCTAAAATCAATGCCGTACGAGAATATGCCATTGAAGCGGCATTACTCAAATTTACCTGTAGTGAGGTGATGGACTATTCCATTGATGAAGCATTGCAGATCTATGGAGGTATGGGATATGCTGTAGAAACAGGTATAGAAATGGGATATCGTGATTCCCGAATCCTTCGAATCTACGAGGGTACTAACGAAATCAATCGTATGTTATCACAGGCTGAACTCGGTCGACGTATCGCAAAAACAAAAGAGCTTAGTTTACGACCTGCCACTAAAATGGTTCGTGATCATATTATTAAACGAATCTTCTTTAGAGGGGCTGATGATGAAGCCACAGCGGTATTTAACCTCAAAGTTGCCTTTCTCTATCTATCAGGTGTTGTAGGGCGCTCTATGGGTAAAGAACTGGTACGAGAACAAGAGATTGTGATGAATATGGCTGATATGATGGCCGTGGCCTTTGTTGCGGAGTCGGGTTGGTTGCGTTACAACAAACTCAAAGAACAAGAATTGGTCAATCAAGAAACACTTGACATCCTCTTTAAAGTAAATCAAGTCTATCTCTTTAATGCCTTGACCTCAGCCCAACAATGGGGTAAAGAAATCATTTATGCCTTTACGGAAAATAATCCAAGACAACGTAAGCGCATGATGGCAAGGCTTAATGCATTGACTACACGCTATGCTGTAAATGCCAAAAACCTACGTCGTGATATCGCGGAGTATAGCTGTGCCAAAGGAAGCTATCCATTTTAACTCAAAAACTAATACCTATGGAAAAGATTGTTCTAATTGATGGCATGCGAACGCCATTTATGCGCGCGGGTACAACCTACATGGATACCATGTCCTATGAATTAGGCCAGTTTGCCATTAAAGGATTACTCACAAAAACAGGCATAGATCCTGCTATTGTAGATCAGGTTATTCTTGGTACCGTCATTTCTAATCTTAAAACGTCCAATGTTGCTCGAGAAGCAGCCTTGTCTGGCGGTTTACAAGAGACTACACCCTGTCATACAGTAACTATGGCTTGTATATCGGCCAACCGTGCTATTTCCACGGCTGTTGCAGAGATGCTTGCTGGACAATACGAGGTAGCCATAGCCGGCGGAGTAGACTGTACCAGTGATACTCCAATTACCTTTCGCAAGGCGATGCAAAAGAAACTGTTTAAAGCCCAAAAGATTAAGTCTATGGGAGATAGCTTAAAGTTCTTAGCCAGCCTAAAGTTTAAGGATTTCATGCCTGAGCGTCCTCGCGTTGCGGAATACTCTACCAATCGAGTTATGGGCCAGGATTGTGATATTATGGCTGCACGCTTTGAAGTTAGCCGCTCAGCCCAAGATGAGTTTGCCGTTCGATCGCATCATTTAGCGGAGAAAGCTTGGCAGGATGGTCATTTGAGAAAAGAAGTAGTGGAAGTAGCCCTTGCCCCCAAATTTCGCTCAGAGCACAAAGACAATGGAATACGGGGAAGCTCAAGCATTGAAAAGGTAGGCAAGCTCAGACCAGCCTTTGACAAAAAATATGGTACGCTCACCGCAGCCAACTCCAGTTTCTTAACTGATGGAGGGGCTGCATGTCTTCTTATGACAGAGCGCAAGGCCAAGGAACTCGGACTACCAATTAAAGCTGAAATTGTAGACTACGTATTTACCGGACAATCGCCTGAAGACGAATTGTTACTAGGCCCAGCATATGCTACCGCCAAGATTTTGCAAAAAACAGGCATGAAGCTGGACGACTTTGATGTTATCGAGTTTCACGAAGCCTTTGCAGGACAAATTCTATCCAACCTAAGGGTATTAGAAGACCCTAAGTATTCAGAAGGCTTGCTTGGATGGACAGGGGCCGTCGGTGCAGTAAATATGGACAAGTTTAATCTATGGGGAGGTTCTTTATCCATTGGCCACCCATTTGGTGCCACGGGAGCACGACTTCTTACGACTTCAGCCAATCGACTTATTCACGAAGATGGACAATATGGACTGATTGCAGCGTGTGCAGCAGGAGCCCATGGACATGCCATGATTGTTAAACGATACGCCCAATAATTATGACTGCTACACCACGATCAAGAGATACGTTTCTACGCATAGAAAAAGAAAATGGCATCGCTACCCTATGGCTTGACCATCAAGAAGAGAAAATGAATGTCGTTTCCCCCGATATGATGGAAGCCTTGGAATCTGTTTTCGTTGAATTAGAAACCGATGATAGCATACAAGGCGCGGTAATCATTTCTGCAAAAAAAGACTTTATCGCCGGCGCAGATATCAAATCTTTTGCCATTGAGAAGAAAGGGGATTTTGAACCCATTCAGCGACGTGGCCACGAAGGGCTTGCACGACTTGAAAACAGCAAGAAGCCTATTGTAGCGGCCATCCATGGTACAGCCTACGGCCTTGGCGTTGAGCTACCCCTCGCCTGCCATGCGCGTGTGGCGACCAACCACCCCTCTACAAAGCTCGCACTTCCCGAAGTCAAGCTTGGATTGCTTCCTGGAGGAGGAGGGACCCAACGTCTTCCGCGATTAGTGGGTATTCAAAAGGCATTAGACATGATGCTAACAGGTAAAAACATCTTTGCTCGACCTGCTCAAAAAATGGGTTTAGTGGATGTGCTGACCGACCATCACAAACTCCATACAGTAGCCGTTCAACTTTGCCAAAAGATGGTCGAAGGAAAATGGCAGCGAAAAAAAGTAAAGAAGTCCCTAATCAACCGTCTCCTAGATAGCACCTCTCTTGGCCAAAGTATTGTTGTTTCACAGGCCAAGAAAATGTCTGCTAAACAAACACAAGGGAATTATCCAGCCGTCCCTGCTATCATTGATTGTGCTGAGACTGGTCTAAAGAAAGGCTTAACTGCTGGCTACGAAAAAGAGCTAGAGCATTTTGAAGCCCTAATGCTTACTCCCGAGAGTGCAGCACTACGATATCTCTTTTTTGCTATGTCTGCCAATAAGAAGAATCCTTACAGTGCGTCTTTTTCAAAGCTTAATACGCTAGGAATGATTGGTGCTGGATTTATGGGAGCGGGAATTGCGGAGGTGAGCATCAATAAAGGAATTGATGTTTTATTAAAAGACATAGCCCCTGAAGGAATTGAAAAGGCTCGCCAAGGAATCTACAAAGGCATAAAGAAGAAGCTCTCAAGAAGAGCCATTCGTAAAATGGATGCTGAAGCCACTATGGGGAGACTCCGTGGCAAATTAGATTACACCGACTTCGAACATTGCGACATCATTATCGAAGCAGTACTTGAGACTATGGATCTTAAAAAGAGAATCATAGATGATATTCAAGCGCATGGCAATCCAGACGTCGTTATTGCTTCCAATACCTCTTCCCTATCGCTAACCGAAATGGCGAACCATGCTAAACGACCAGAAAAGGTGATTGGTATGCACTACTTCTCCCCTGTTCCTAAAATGCCCCTCTTGGAGATTGTCAAGACAGATAAAACGTCAGAAGAAACTATTGCAGCCTGCTATGATTTTGGTGTACGACAAGTTAAAACGGTTATTGTAGTCAATGATGGACCTGGATTTTATGTAAACCGCATCTTAGCTCCATATCTCAATGAATGTTTGCTCATGATTGATGAAGGAATCAAGATCGATGTAATCGATAAGACCTTTAAGAAGCTTGGCTTTCCGGTTGGGCCGATTTCATTGTTAGATGAAGTGGGACTTGATATCGCAGCCCATGTTGCCCAGTCTGCTGAAGAGGCATTGATGAAAGAGCGCGAGGGTTTTGTGGCTAGTGATTCAACCAAGCGCATGTATGAGGCTGGAAGACTTGGAAAGAAAAACGGCCAGGGATTCTATTCATACAAAGAGGTCAAAGGACGGAAGAAGAAGACCGGGGTAGATCCTAAAGCCTACGATTTCTTCAAAGGCAATGGTGAAAAGCAACTTGAACGGAGTGTAATCGAAGACCGTGCCCTATTGCTTATGATTAACGAAGCCGTTATGTGCCTTGAAGAGGGTATTATTGGTTCAGCAGACGATGGAAACATTGGAGCGGTGTTTGGCATTGGCTTTCTGCCCTTCTTTGCTGGACCTTTCCGATACATTGACCACTTTGGTGCACAGCATATCGTGGAGCGAATGCGTTCTTTGGAAGCGCAGTATGGTCCGAAGTTTACTCCTCGTCCTATGCTTGTGGAGTATGCCGAGCAGGGGAAGGAGTTTATGGTGTAGTGGGGTAAAATGGCTGTTGTTTCGGGATAGGCCCACCACATCTCGCCTCCCTACGGGGAAGTTCCCATTTACTTTTGACAATGTCAATAGCAAAGCACTATTCAGTAACCTTAAATGTGTAGCTGTCTATCTCAAAGAGTATCCTAACCCTCCTATTGCGGACAACCGAGCACGATAGGTGCTGTCGTCACAACATTGGACAAATTACCCGAGCGATCTTTGATGTATACATCAAAAACAACCGTATCCTGCGCTTGGCCAAAAAGAGGCTTACAGGTCAACCCATTAACAAAGAGATCGACTTCTCCAGAGATTGCCTTGATATCCCCACTTGGCGTAAGATTAGGCAGGTTAAGTAAAACATAGCAACTATCTCTTTGATCGATTAACACCACGTCGTAAAACGGATCATTGATACAAGCAGTATCGGTTGTATAATCACAAAAATTACCATCTGCCCGACAAGAAGGACTATCCCCCTCTGGCGTTCCTACATCGCCATCACCATCCTGTAAGGTTATATAAATGGTCACATCATTGTCAACACCATCAAATGAAACCTCACCCACGTTTAAGAAACTAATCTCGGGTTCTGGTGGGTAGTTGGGGTCATTATCATAACAAGAGGCTAATCCGAGCAATAAACTCAGTGAAACAGCCATAATTCTTGTTTGTAAGGAATGCATACCTGCAATTTACATATTCTTGACTTAGTTCGCTTTACCTTTATTCCATGAATAAGGAGGTTATTCTTCAACTTTTCAGAAAACAGGTAAGTCAACCTGGCATCTACAAGGATTTTGTAGAACACCTGGGCGTTGATATAGAAAATGTAAAGGGAGTAGAAGCTATACCCTTTATGCCCGTACAGTTTTTCAAGAACCATTCAATTCATCCTTCGGGTATAACTTCCTTTGACAAGGTATTTGAAAGCAGTGGAACAAGCCAATCCACTACGAGCAAGCACTATGTTGCTGATCTCACACATCATAGAGACCAATGTTTATCAATTTTCAATGAATGCTTTGGTGCATTAGACCAATATCACTTCTTCTCCTACCTCCCCTCCTACTATGCCAATCCCAATTCATCCCTCTTGCATATGGTAGAATATTTTATGGAAGGGGCGCATCAGAAAAAGCATCATTATGATGACTTGAGCTTGTTAAATAATGATGTAGAGAAAGTCCTTAATGACAAAGTAAAACAGCCCTTTATTGTTGGGGTCACCTATGCTTTACTTGATTGGGCCGAGCAAAATCCAATAGATCTTAAGCACAGCATTCTTGTGGAGACCGGAGGGATGAAAGGACGACGTGCGCCTATGCATCGAGAAGCATTACATCAAACCCTACGCAATGCCTTCTCCATTAATTCAATCTACTCTGAATATGGCATGACCGAGTGCATGGGGCAAGCATGGTCCAAAGATGGTCGAGGCAATTTCGAAGTTAACACTCAATTCCAAGTCTTTATACGTCCAATAAATCAACTGTATACGCACGCTAATCACGGACAGCGTGGCGTTATACAAATTGTGGACTTAGGCAATGACAAGTCCTGTGGCGTAAGTTTCTTAGAAACAGAAGATATCGGGGAGATGGTTAATAATCATTGTTTCAAAGTACATGGTCGAGCCGATGGCTCTGAAGCAAGAGGTTGCAACTTAATGATGGAAGAGTAATAAATGCTAGTTAGAATCAATATCTTGGCCTTATGGAAGACAACCTACCACTAATTCTTATCACCAATGATGATGGCATCACTTCACCTGGTATTCGAACCCTAGTCGAGTGTGTTATGCACTTAGGGCGTGTCGTAGTCGTTGCTCCTGACTCACCGCAATCAGGAATGAGCCACGCAGTCACGTTTACTAAGCCACTTTGGCTTAAGACTTCTGATGAGTTTAAAGATCTTAACATCGAAGCCTACGCCTGTTCAGGAACTCCTGCTGATTGTGTTAAACTAGCCAAGGATCAAATCCTTCACA
Source organism: Bacteroidota bacterium (assembly GCA_002862745.1). Taxonomy (GTDB): domain Bacteria; phylum Bacteroidota; class Bacteroidia; order Chitinophagales; family UBA8649; genus UBA8649. The sequence continues at coordinate 7,716 of PKDX01000013.1, forward strand.
GAACACCAGACTTTTGCTTTTCTGGAATCAATCATGGATCCAATGCCTCCGTAAATATCCTCTACTCAGGTACGATGAGCGCTGCAACGGAAGCTGCTATTGAAGGAATACCCTCTATAGGCTTTTCGCTATGCGACCATAGCTGGGAAGCCGACTTTAGCGCATCAAGACCTATCATAACGCATTTAGCTGAAAATCTTGTTGAACACAGTCTTCCTGAATACACGTTACTTAACGTCAATATTCCGAAAGGAACGGAAGTCAAAGGAATGAAAGTCTGCAGGCAAGCAAGGGCTAAATGGGTTGAGCGTTATGATAAACGCACTGATCCTTATGGCAGAACGTATTTTTGGCTCACTGGAGAGTTTGTCAACCTCGATAGTGATGGAGGGACTGATGAAGATTATCTTGCCGAAGGATATGCATCCGTTGTGCCGGTTCAATTTGACTTAACCTCAAAAGAGGGTACTGATTTTATAAACAAACACTGGTTATGGAACGAAGAGTAAATTGGTCAAAAGAACATTTTATAGGCTTTGCGATGGGCTTAATTCTACCCTTAATAGGTAGTTACTTATTCTACACCTTTGGTTGGGGGTCACCAACACAAAGAGCATTCAAAACTGCACTAAGTTCTAATTTGCTGCAAGGAATGGACAGGATTTTGGCCTATGCCTACTTTGTAAAGTTTGGTGTAGTAACCAATATTATTCCCTTCTTGATCTTAAACCAATTGAAAAAAGATCGAATGATGTCTGGTATGATTGGTGCTACGCTTATTTATGGTGTTGTAATCATCTACTTGATTCTAAGCCAGTAAATGAGACTCTTTATTCTTGCAGGAGAAGCTTCAGGTGATCTACATGGCAGTCACTTAATGCAAAGCATATATGCAAAGGCTCCTTCTACCGAGATTATGTTTTGGGGAGGGGATTTGATGACTAATGCAGGCGGTACCTGTGCCATGCACATTCGCAACACCTCCTTTATGGGATTTGTAGAAGTCGTTAAAAATCTTCGAACCATAGGAAAGTTGTTTCGTCTAGCCAAAAAGCAAATAAAAGCCTTTCAGCCTGACGAACTTATCCTTATTGACTATCCAGGATTTAATCTACGCATGGCCAAGTGGGCTAAGGCGCAAGGAATCCGTGTTACCTATTATATCGCACCGCAAGTTTGGGCGTGGAAGGAAAACCGGGTAAAAAAGCTAAAGCAGTACACGGATAAACTCATTGTTATTCTACCCTTTGAACAGGAATACTTCAGTCGGCATGGAATCGATGCAGAATACCATGGACACCCGTTGATGGACAACCTTAAACTGCGTGAAAAGGAGGAGAATTCATTGGCTAATAACCCATCTTTTATTGACAAACCCATCCTAGCTATTCTACCAGGAAGTCGCAATCAGGAGATTACTAATATCCTACCCATATTTTTGGAGGCAGCAAACCAGTTAGATCAATACAACGTGGTCATAGCGGGTGTTAAGCACATAGGGGAAGATGTTTATCAAGCAGGACGCTATAACTCACAACAACACACATTATTGTATAATCAAACCTATTCTATACTCAAGGAGGCCAAGGTGGCCCTTGTAGCCAGTGGCACCGCTACACTTGAAGCAGCCATACTCAACACCCCTATGATAGTTGGCTATAAGGGCAATCCTCTCTCCTATTGGATCGGCAAACAGCTCGTTAAGGTGTCTTATATCTCTTTGGTTAATCTTATTGCCGATGAAGAAGTAGTACCGGAGCGCATTCAGCATAACCTGATCTCATCTCAAATTCTATCTGATCTTAAATCATTGACCGAAGGCCCTGCATCCATTCAGCAACAAGAGAAGTTCGCCAAAATTCGTGAAATGCTTGGGAAAGAGGGCGTATCTAAATCCATTGCACAAAGTATTCTAAAGCGAATTTCTTAATTAATTCATATGTTGCATTTAAACATAATAGCATATATTACTACCACTTTAATCTTATAATTATCATAAATAATATATAATATGAAATTGTTCAGCAAAATATTTACAGGTATGCTTTTTGTGCTTATATATAATTATAGTAATGCACAAAAATTAAAAACTAAAGATGGTGAAATCGTAGGTTCTAAAGAACAATTAGTTTCATATTGTTTGGATGGTGTATTGGAGGAAGTAAACGCTAGCCAGGAGTTTGGGGGAGACTTTGATTTTAGAGAATATTGTGAGTGTGCCGTAGATAATTTAATCCCTCAATTATACAGCTGGGAAATGATGGCGTTAGCTGAAGGTTCTATCGAAGAGCTCCTTATGGAAGATAAGATTTTCAACTCATTATGGTCATGTATGTATGGAGAAGAAACTAGATATTTTTTTATTCGAGAATGTGTTAAAGGGGTTTACGAAGAGGATCTCTATGGCGTTATCTCAGAAGATATTGCCTGGAAATATTGCGAGTGTGCTAGTGAGAAAATGTTTGCCAACAGTGAATCTCTAACTTCAGTTCTTGAAATGTCCGATAACATGGATGATGAGAACAGTGAAGCATTTAACGACATAATTGTCCCCTGTTTAAATATTTTTCTAGATGAACTAGGTATGGACGAATCAAGTACTTTGAATTCTTACATACCCAATGAAATCACGGGAGGGGGGAATCGTAGTTTGATTCCTCTGTTGGACTATTTTGGTCAAGGATACAAAATCAAAATATCTATTTCAGGCATCACGAAATACTATCTATTTGATACTGGAGCAAGTGATATGCTTATTGACCGAACAACAGAAAGGGAATTGTTACTAGATGGATCCATTAGGCGAGAAGACTATTTAGGTTCGGATATATATACACTAGCGAACAACCAAGAAGTTGAAGCAGATCTGGTCAGAGTGCATAACATTAAAATTGGAGATTACACCCTAGAAAATGCTGTAGTAGCCGTTATAGATGGTGGGTCTCTGCTTTGCGGTCTAAGTTTTTTAGAAAAGTTTCGCAAATGGGAAGTAGATAAAGAAAATAACACACTAATCCTCTACAAATAATCTAGAGTGCTTTAGTTATAAGAATTTGAATTCCATCTAAATCGCAATCAATTAATAGTCCATAAATAGGCAAATTGATTTCATTCATCTATAGGCATTGTAATTTCATAGGTCCCAGTTAACGAAAAACTATTCTTCGTTAAAAATGCTAGTCATAATGCATTATGCTCATGAGTTTGTATATTTCATTCATGAAGAATTTTATTGTTTTAATACTATTTATATCTTTTTCCACCCTTGCCTATCCACAAATAATACAGGAAAAATGGCTCACAACTTCTGAGGGGTGTAAAGTTTTAGATGCCTACTACGAGGACGATGTAACCATGGAATGGGAAGGAGAATGCAAAGACGGACACATTCATGGATTTGGAACATTGAAAAAATATGTTGGCAGCAGATTACACCACACCTATGTAGGTGAATACGATAAGGGTAAACGGGAAGGGACAGGAACGATGACGTTAGCTTCCGATTCAAGCTTAGAGGCAAATGATGGGATTTACAGCGGTCAATTTATTGATAATCAGGCATTTGGAGAAGGATATTGGCAGTTTAGCGATGGTAGAACCTATGAAGGACAAATTGTAAACTATCGTCCCCATGGAAACGGTGTCCAAGAAATGTCGAATGGAGATATCTATGAAGGATACTTTGTAAGTGATGACCTCTACACAGGTGCGGTATACAAAGTCAGCGGTAAAGTGATATTAGTTGAAAAAGGAAATATTGTAGAAAAATTATCAAAACAAACTTCTGGTTCGACATATCATCCTGAGTTAGGAAAACTCGTGACCGAATACTTTGATGAAAACTGGGGACGATGTGGCCAAAAAGATGCGGCCTTTTATCGTCGTATACGATACAAGGCGCCAAACATTCCTGATGGTACAATAAAGGACTATTTTATAGACGGGACTTTGCAAAATAGCTTTACCTGCGCCTTTGTAGATTACAATGATGACGGAAAAAACTATTTAGAGGGTACCTCAACATTTTATCATGAAAACGGAGTTATCTCTGGTATCTATCCATATCGAAACAATAAATTAGATGGAGAGGCTAGAGAGTATGACCGTAATGGAAATTTAGAGAGTACTACAAATTATTATCGATCCTATGAGCATGGGCTAATGACATACTATTATCCCAATGGAGCTACTCAATATGCATTTATATATGACTACGGCGAACTAGTTGAAAACAAGTATATCGAATATGATGAAGACGGCACTGGATTGGTCGTATACAATGAAGATTTTGTAAAATTTGAACATGACTGGGTATTCTCGGAAGAAGATTACAACACCTTTGTCGATAGGGAAAATGGTTTTGTCATAGTTGACATAGAGAAGGATTTCAATAGTTTCTTACAGTTGACTAAATACATCAACGTACATAATGATAGAAACCTCTTGATTAAAACAGACATTTATTATGAAGACAGCAAATCACCTGAGGGATATGGTTTGATAGCCGGTTTTAAGGATTGGGACAACTATATCATTTTTGAAATAAGTAATCATGGATTTTACCGAATATTAAATATTGTTGAAGGACTGCAGATCGAAATTTCAGAATGGACTAAAACAGAGCACATTCGCAAAGGTGATTGGAATGAACTGCAGATTTGGAACTTTGAAGAGGAGTCATATTTCCTCCTAAATGGGAATCTTATCACATCTGATGAATCTGTTGATTTCCGGGGAAGCAACTTTGGCCCCATTTTTTCAGGAGAGGGGCGTTCAGCGATAGCTTCGTTAGATATCAAGGAGTTTCTTCCTGACTATTATGAGCATGATCAGTCAAACGCCTATAATGAGGAATGGCTTGGAAATGGTTCAGGGATTTTTGTAGATCCCAATGGATATATTGTTACCAACTATCATGTAATTGAGGATGCAGATGAAATTGAGGTAGAATTCACAGTGAATGATATCACTATGGTACACAATGCCACAGTTATAAAATCAGATGAAGTAAATGATCTTGCATTGATAAAAATAGATGATAGTGATTTTGCTCCCTTTCGTGACCTACCTTATAACTTAAAAACTTCTGGTGTTGAAATCGGAACACGTGTGTTTGCATTGGGATACCCTCGTGCATTAACTATTATGGGTACGGATATAAAATATACCAATGGAACGATTAGTGCTAAATCAGGTTATATGGGGGATATAACAACATTCCAGACTACAACACCTGTTCAACCCGGCAACAGTGGAGGGCCACTTTTTGATGAACAGGGGAATCTGATAGCTATCAATGCTTCCATTTTAGGTCCAGATAATGCTGAAAATGTGACTTACTCCATTAAAGGAAGTTATGTAGCAGCGCTGGTTGATGCGCTAAATGAGTCTGTTCAGCTCCCCTCTTCTAATCGTATTGGTGATCTGAAACTCACAGAACAGATTAAAGAGCTAAGTCAGTATGTTGTGCTTATCAAAGTGAAATAGGTCGATAGTTGACATCTGCCAAAATTCGGGAAATGCTCGGAACAGAGGGAGTATCCGATACCATTGCACAACGCATCCTAAGCGACAAGCAGAATTCGCTCGAACCATTGTAGAAGAGTATATTATATTTGAGGCCTATTGGGGGTATAGCTCAGTTGGCTAGAGCGTTTGACTGGCAGTCAAAAGGCCGGCGGTTCGAATCCGCCTATCTCCACTAAAAAGAAACCCACTCAATTGAGTGGGTTTTGTTTATTCAAGAATTACTCTCTGCTCCACAGATCCGTCATCATAGATGTAAAAAAGAAGTTGATTCTTCACCTGTCTTGTTTCACGACCGAATAAATCAATTATTTTGATCAGTGGACTTTGGATTTTAGACAGATTATTGTTTGTTGAAGTTTGGGTGTTACTTCCATTAATAATCTTCATAACACCAACTTCTTCATCTCCTTGAGCATCTGTATCATTAAATATTACATATCCATTTTCAATAAGTGCGCCATATTCAGTTGCAGTATTTACTTGATCATGACAGTAAATTTCACTTTTTAAAATATCACCATTTTGATCAACTGTAAGCACCCATCCATTCCATATATCAGAAGACAGGAAGGGAGAATTTATCGCACTATAACTTCCTTCATCACCAGTTCCTCCGAACATGTAGATACCATCTGATCCTGCTTTGATTCCATATAACTCATTTCTTATGTGATTTAAACTATATCCCCTTGGATTCCCATAATGTTTTATCCAATTTACATTCATGTTTGTATCTATACTAAGACAAGAATAATCAAATGGATCACCAGCCCCAGATCTTCCTGTATGGCCTCCATAATAAATAATGTCATCATTCGAAATACATAAGTCAGCAGGAATAATATCAGAAGTATTAGCAATATCTTCTGTCCAGAGCCTATTCCCATATCGATCTATTTTAGTTATACTTAAATTGTCCTCCCATCTTGTGCCTGCAGAATATATATAATCTTCAGATGACTCGACTAAAGCAATCGAATATTCAGAATTTGGATTTATATCAGTCCATATCTCATTCCCATCAGATGGATCAATTTTCATTACAACTGATTGCCCTGCATACACAATAAATATAGTGCCAGCCTCATCACCTCCAATAAAACCAGAAGCATATATATATCCATCTGAACCGATTATTGTCATTCGAATACCATCAAATTCATTAGAATTACTAGAAAAATTGTATGTTCTATCCCACATAATTGTCCCATCGTCACCGTTTAAGCGTGTAATCCATCGTTCTTGTGAAGAGCCAGATCCTCCGGACAAAATATAATCTACTCTTCCGGAGTCATAAATTTCTGTGATACCAAAACCAACAGTATTACCTATCGATTTAGTCCATATTAATTGCCCATTAGTACCATTTATTTTATGTATTCTAGTCATATTTGGTGGCATAAAAATAACTGCGCAATTTCCATCTGAATCAACTAAACCTCGGTTTACTTTGCCTGCTGGACCATCGGTAAATACATTTTCCCACACAATATTCTCATTGAAAGTTGTATTATTTGGAATTATTTGGCAGAAGGTAGTGTAGGGAATCAGTAAAAATGTAAAGTAGATTAAGAAATTTTTCATACTTCAAAAGTATTGAATAATTTACTTGAAGTTGAAGCTCCCGATAGATTAAAAGCGAAGAAAGTAGTGATAAAATGTATGCTTAGGATATCTACTGGAAGGTCCGAATATCCTAGCCCAAATACACTTTATGAATGTTTACACTTCATTAGGATGCCATATGGTTTTCGTTTCCTGAAACCTTTCAATGTAATACGGGGACTGACTCTTATCCTCGTTCCAATTTGTCCCCCTATTGATTCGTACTCTTTTCAAATTCTCTACTGAAACCTTCTCAAGTTCTTGTATTTCTTCGTCATGTTCTCCGCAATACGAGACAGCATTTACATCCATATGAGAAGCAAAATGGTGAATCAGCTCTTTTCTTTTCCCTGTTAAAATATTCACGACGCCGTGCGGTAGATCTGACGTGTTTAACACTTCAGCAAAAGAAATACTGACCATTGGATTGTTTTCAGACGATAACACAATACATGTATTGCCTCCAACAATGATTGGCACAATCGTAGACACCAACCCTAACAAGGCACTCTCATTCGAAGAGATTACGGAAACAACTCCCATAGGCTCCAATACGGAAAAATTAAAATGATGAGACGCCACAGGATTTACTGAACTAAATATCTGTTGGAATTTGTCGCTCCAGCCGGCATAATAGATTAACCGATCTATACTTTGTTCTACTTCCTCTTTTGCCTTTTGCTTTGACAAGCCCGTCATCATTAACTCCGCGATGAACTGCGATTTCCGACCTTCTAACATTTCGGCCACTCGATACAGAATCTGACCCTTGTTTAATGCCGAAGCACTTTGCCAAGATTTCTGTGCTTTTCTTGCCTCAACAACCGCATTTCTAAAGTCCTTTCTTGAAGAAAGACACATGTTCGCTAACAATTTTCCATTGTTGTCTTCGACCTTAAAATATCTTCCGGATTCCGTTCTTGGGAACTTACCTCCGATAAAGATTTTATATGTTTTTAATACATCTAATCTTTCCATTATTCAACATTTAGATAAGCGATTAAACCATGTAGCCCGCCTTCTCTGCCAAACCCACTCTCTTTATATCCTCCAAAGGGAGAAGTAGAGTCGAACTTGTTATATGTGTTGGCCCAAACTACTCCAGCATTTAATTCTTGTGTAAGCTTAAAAATTTTAGCGCCTTTCTCCGTCCAAACACCAGCTGACAAACCAAAGGGTGTATTGTTTGCCTTCTCAATGACTTCATCAATGGTGCGAAACGTCTGAATGGCTAGCACCGGACCAAATATCTCTTCCTGAACGATGGTATGCGATTGAGAAACATTTAAAAACAATGTTGGTGGACACCAGTTTCCGTTACTTGGCAGATTACAAGTGGGCTGATAAATTTCACCACCTTCTTCCCTGCCTACTTTGATGTACTTATTGATTGTGTCTAATTGCTCCTTGGAATTGATCGCTCCAATGTCTGTATTTTTGTCTAACGGGTCGCCTACAATTAAGGAAGACATTCTGTCTTTTAACTTATCAATAACAATCTCTGCTACACTCTCTTGTACAAACAATCGAGATCCTGCACAACAAACATGTCCCTGGTTAAAAAAGATTGCATTAATAATTCCTTCAACTGCCTGGTCTATCGCCGCATCTTCGAAAATGATGTTCGCCCCTTTACCCCCAAGTTCGAGCGTCGATTTCTTTTGAGTGCCTACAATACTATTTTGAATCAACTTTCCGACCTGAGTAGAACCGGTAAATGCAATTTTATCAAGATCCGGATGGTTGACGATCTCTGATCCCGTTTTCCCTGCCCCAGTTACGATATTTACCACTCCCTTTGGAAGCCCGCTCTCCTGAATGACTTCAGCAAGCTTAAGCGCTGTCAAAGAAGTCGTCTCAGCCGGTTTTAAGACCACTGTATTACCACATGCGATAGCTGGAGCAATTTTCCATGCCGCCATCAAAAGAGGAAAGTTCCAGGGAATAATCTGACCTGCAACGCCTAAAGGTTTAGGATTTTTGTTTGGAAAAGCATATTCCAATTTATCCGCCCAGCCTGCATAATAGAAGAAATGGCTTGCTGCTAAAGGAATATCAACATCTCTCGATTCTCGAATCGGCTTGCCTCCATCAATACTTTCGATTATCGCAAATTCTTTCGCTCGTTCTTGAATCATTCGAGCAATTCGGAAAATATATTTTGCTCTTTCTTTAGGCTCGATCTTCGACCAACTTGTAAACGCTTTTCGGGCAGATGCTACGGCTAAGTCCACGTCTTTTTTGTTCGCCTCTGAAATGCTTGCAATAACTTCTCCTGTTGCTGGGTTTATCGACTTAAAGTATTTCTTGGAATCTGGCTTTATAAATTCTCCATTTATGAATAAGTCATATTGTTCTTTTAAAACAATGTGATCTGTATTCTCCGGAGCACTAGCATAACTCCAACTACTTGTTTGACTTGTATCACTCATAACTAGTCTTTTGAAAAATAATCTACTGATTGATAAATTCCACTTTCTTGCTTCTCAAGTTGCATCAAAACATCATTGGCTAAACTACTCGCACCAAACCTAAACAAATCTTTATTCATCCAATCATTACCCAAGGTTTCCTTTAGCATCACCAGATATTGCAAGGCAATTTTAGCTGTGGAAATGCCTCCTGCGGGTTTCATCCCTATCTTTATACCGGTCGCTTTATAGTAATCCTTGATCGCATTTAACATAACGAAGGTCACCGGCATAGTTGACGCAGGACTAATCTTTCCAGTAGAAGTTTTGATAAAGTCTGCTCCGGCATACATAGCAATGTCACTAGCCTTTCGAACATTATCTAGGGTATCCAACTCGCCCGTTTCTAAAATGACCTTTAAATGGGCTTTACCACAGACTTCTTTGACAGTTGCAATTTCATCATAGACAAAGTTGTATTCTCCAGACAAAAACTTTCCTCTTGAAATAACCATATCTACCTCATCGGCACCTTCCTCTACAGCAAACTTGGTATCTGAAAGTTTTACTTCAAGTGTGGATTGACCGCTTGGGAATGCTGTGGATACCGAAGCAACATTAATACCGCTTCCTTCAAGTTCCTTTTTAGCAACTCGTACAAAATTTGGATACACGCATACCGCGGCAACATTAGGTAGGCCTTCCAAAGAACCGTGTAGATGACCTGCCTTGTAACACAAGCGTTTTACTTTCTCTTCAGTATCCTTCCCTTCTAGCGTCGTTAAATCGATCATGCTTAACGCGAGATGTAACCCGTGCTTCTTTGCCGCATTCTTAATGCTTCTCTTACAAAAACGACTAACTCGTTCTTCTACACCCAACTTGTCAATGGCTGGGATTTTTGATAAATCTGGGAAACTCAAATCAATCTATTTATTTAAATGCAATACAAATATAAAATTCCAAACAAGGACATTTAGGTCAGCTAAAAATTAAATGGTCTTGCTCAGTGCCTTATTCAAGAACTGACTGACCATCTGATTTACAATCAAACTCCGTGCTAGTAATCCCAAGAAAATCAAGAACAGTCGGAGCAATATCGGTCATATTACTTTCATGATTCACTGTAAACGGCAGGGATG
>PKDX01000062.1 GCA_002862745.1 Bacteroidota bacterium
TAAAGAATACCTTAGTATGGCCTCTTTAGCCTTTGGTCGGCCTGCTTTGCATGGCCTTGATTTATTGGCTTTGGGATCTTTAATGAGGTGATGAACGAGCTTACCCTCTAAATCTTTTGGACGTTCTTGGACCACTGCCCAATAGGTCTTTTGGGTTTGACGGTCTTTAAAGGCAGCATTGAGTCTAGTCAGTGCCTTGCTTGTTCTTGCTAAAACGATTACGCCACTAGTTACCCTATCAAGCCGATGAACTAAGCCTACAAAGGCTTCGCCGGGCTTGTTTTTTTCCTTTTTGATATACTCCTTAGCCCAATCAAGTAAGGTTACATCTCCCGTAGCATCACCTTGCACAAGCATGGTAGGAGGCTTATTAACCACTAATAAGTGGTTGTCGCTGTATAATATTTCTGGATGGCTAAACAAAGCGCGCTAGGTTTACTTCAGGTAGGATGTCTTTTTGATTAAATAGTGCATCAAGTAACATATCTGCAAAATAAGGACTCAGCGAATACCCTTTGGTACCCATTCCAGCAAGGCATGCAACCTGAGCGCTCTTTGGACTCCGTCCTATTATTGGGCGTCGGTCTTTGGAAGCTGGCCGTAGTCCGGCAAGATGATCTAAGACAAGGTATTCTCCTTGAAAGCTTTTGGCCAAGCGGTCAAGTAAGCCTTCTTTGCCCGCAGCAGTCGGCGCTATTGTCTCATCCTCCCAAGCATAGGTAGAACCGACCCAATACCTATCATTGCCCAAGGGGACAATATTGACTTGGTGGCCAATAATAATATCCTTTGGAAGGGATTTGCTCTCAATTATTAAGGCCTCTCCCTTATTGGCGCTCACGGGAATATCAAGGAAAAATGGATTCGAGGAAATGGTATGTCCTTGGCAAAAGACAATATGCTTAGCTCGTATCGATCGATATCGAACAGAAGTCCCATCATAGGTAAGCTCAGAAAGATCAAATACTTCCTTTTGATAACACCCCTTGGCAACCCAGCGCCGCACCGAGGCATCAAGCAAGGCTAGCCCATCCACGCGATAGGCCTTATTGATGTAAAAGCCCCCGTGGGGTTGAACAAGATCTATACCTTCGAGGCTAGATGGCTGGTTGTCTTGAAGATATTTGTGATACGCTGCATCCCCTAGACGCATTTGCCATGTGTTTAAGGAATCAATATCGGGAAGGACTTTAAACAGGGGGTATGCATGAATAATTGGCTCGCTCAGATCTTTTTCAAGTAAACGATAATGGTCTTCTAAAAAAGGCCACAACGTATCAGCTTGCCAGGTTTTGACATACTTTCGACCTGTTATTGGATTCATCATGCCGACTGCCACTTTCGACGTGCTGTGGCCTCCCCCGTCGATGACACAAAAAGAAAACCCCTTCTTCTCGGCAAGGTGGGCAAGGTTGCAACCTGCAATCCCGTGCCCTACAATGATTATATCAGTTAACGTTGTATCGATACCCTAAAGGTATACCCTTCCCCTGAGACATAGTACATTCCCTCTGGAAGTTCTGAAACCTCAAGATAGCCTTGAGGTGCTGACGACTCAAACACTAACCGACCATCTTGACTGAAGACTTGGTACATTGATCCTTCCAGCAGTCTCGGAACAAAAACACGCTCCATTGCTGGATTCGGAAACGCCGGAAATGAAGCATCTAATGAAGAAACATCTGTGGGTACGTAAACAAACGAAGGGTCTTTGCTGAAGCGTTCGAAAAACCGCCAAATCTCCGTAGAACCATCAATCTCATAGCTTATACCGTCTCCTGGGAAGGCAATGGGCGTTCCAGGCCATGTATGCGTCGCATTGGTTAATTTGTAAAACCATAGTTCACCATTATCTAGGCAGTTTGGATAGATAAAGCGTTCAGCTGAAATACCATCATTGTCAACATCTCCATAGTCTCTGTAGTCCGCCTGGATATCACAACCATTGCGATCTCGTATCAATTCTACAGCGCCCTCGACACCTATGTAAAAGGGAGAAGGGAAGTATTCCACCGTAGTGTCCGCTGTCCCATGGACTTGCATAACAGGGACAGTGCGTGCCGAAGGGCAAGAATCTACAACCGAAAGGGGTGGCAAGCCTGTAATGGAAGCCATTGCTGTAAATCGCTCACCCAATGCACATGATAGAAAGTAGCTCATGTAGCCACCTGAACTCATACCGCATGTATAAATTCGGTTGGTATCAATTGCATAGTTTGCAATAAAGAAGTCAATCAAGCTGTCGACAAAACCTACATCATCAGGGATAACTGGAGTGACCCCTGGAGCACTCACTTCGTAGGATACATTCCATAATACCAAACCATTAACCTCCCGTGCATTCGGGTAGACTACAATGAAATTATTAAGATCAGCGACTGCATCCATTTGAGAATACACTCGCTGTTGAAAGGAATTACTTCCGCGGCCATGTAGATTAAACACCAAGGGAACCTCTTCAGAGCCATCATAGGAAGCAGGAATGTGGAATTCGTATATACGATCGAGTCCGTCATAAACTAACGTATCGATATCGAATTGAGCTGATGCTGAACAAAGGGTAAAACAAAAGCTTAGGCCTAAAAAAAATCTTATCAAGTTTTTCATTGCTTATAATACGTTAACTGGCATTCTCCGTATTGACTTCCAAAGTAATACTGCACAGTTAATAGAATGTCTCCTGCCCCTGTATTGTTCAAATACTGACCAGAAACATTCGCCTGAAAACTTCCTCGATTCACCGCAAACTCAATGATATTGCCTTCATTGGCAGGACTAGTATAGATAAATGCATCGACACTGCCTTGATTCATAAAATTTCCAAAGGTTACACGGTTTGGATACGCCCCATCCCATAAGATAAAATCAAAAGGAGCTCCGATGTAACTTCCTTGAAAGCAATTGGCCACTACGGTGTAATTCCCTACATATTTTTGGGCGGCTATTGATTGACACTCCGGTCCTTCATAACCATCCAAGCAATAGCAATTTCCATTGATACAACTTTGATTGTTACCACATACAACATCGTCACAAGATCGTCGATCACCGCAATTGGTTAGCGTTAGCATAAGGAGGGTGACAGGTATTACCAAGAGATTTCTAGACATCATTTGATTGGTTTTTAGATCGATAGTAGAATAAAAAATATAGTAAAAAGCCAATAGGGCCAGCCATTAGGCTTATCGTCAAGATTCCCCCAAGAACACCTCTTCGAGTGATTGACGGATTGGGAGTTTGCTGCTGCGCATGGCGTGCAATCCATGTTCCCACAAAAAGATCAAATACAAGGAAATGTTGCCAAGCCACAAGCACGCCTAATGGACTTGAAAAAAGACTGGTTAAGCCCGATAACGTGGAAAATGCATCGGGAGATAGTGCAGGTCCCTGGGTAATTGCCCAGCAAAACAACATGCCATAAATCAAGGCAAGCAATGCATGAATACGAAGAGAAAACACCCATTGCTTAGTAAAGCTAGCACCCGGTGCAAAAACCAACAATCCCCATACCGGCATCGGTAGTAAATTGATTATACGATAAAGCGCTTCTAAATCAAGCATAGTATTTACATTGTCGTTTTCGGTAATGCCAAGATAAGACTTGTATCTTCGGAACGAAAGAACGATTTCCTCATGAATGTCATGTACAACAAATATGCCCACCTCCTTACCGACTATTGCCTAAACGTCCAAAAGGGAGATAGGGTTTATGTGCGCACTACCTATCTCGCCGAAAAGCTGGTCCAAGAGTTAATGCGAGAAGTAACCAAAGCAGGCGGTCATCTTATCACTGATATTCAATTTCAAGGACAAGAAGAGATTTTTTACAGCGAAGCCTCGCAGCATCAGCTAGAATATATCAACCCGCTTAAAAATCATGTGATTCGAGCGTTTGACAAATACCTTGTCATTATTGCCCCTTTTGAGAGCAATGGGCCTCAAAAGGATTATGCCGATAAAAAAGCAATTGCAAGAAAGACGGGAGAAGAGCTCAGTAATCTTTATATGCAGCGCACTGGGAGTAAGGATATGGAGCGAAGTCTGTGTTTATTCCCAACGGAAGCCAATGCCAAACGCGCTGGAATGTCGCTAGAAGACTATGAGCAATTTGTCTTCAAAGGATGTGGCTTGCTTGAAGAAAACCCTAAAGATGTTTGGCTCAAGGTGCGAGAAGAGCAACAAGCCGTTGTAGACTACCTCAATCAAGTAGATACAGTGACCTATGAAGGGCCAGGATTTTCGATAAGTTATCGATGTAAAGACCGTCTATGGATTAATAGCGATGGGCGAACGAATATGCCCTCTGGCGAGGTCTATACAGCACCCATAGAAGATTCCGTCAATGGGAACATCAAATTCAGCTACGATAGTCTGTATATGGGACGCGAAGTAAGCGGAGTGGAGCTCACCGTCAAAGACGGCAAGGTCGTCAAATGGACAGCGGATAAGGGTCAGGATTTTCTCGATTATATTTTTTCTATCCCTGGAGCACGAATCTTTGGTGAGGCAGCAATAGGGACCAACTATCACATTCAACGTCCTACAAAAAACATCTTGTTTGATGAAAAGATGGGTGGCTCCGTGCATATGGCAATTGGTCAATCCTATCCGCAATGTGGAGGAAGCAATACCTCTTCTGTACACTGGGATATGATTACCGATATGCGCCAAGGAGGTGCAATCTATGCAGACGGGGTCCGTATCTATGAGAATGGTAAATTCCTAATCGGGTGATCCTCGAATTTTTAGAAAGCCTGCCTAATGCATTAAAGTTTTCCGTCGTTGGCGGATCAGCTTTTATCATTGATTTAATACTGACCTTTTTTCTCAAGGATGTCATAAAAGTCAAGCCCATTCTATCGAATTCAATCGGCTTTGTTACCGGAATATTGCTGCGATTTTTTGGCAATCGCTATTGGACATTCCATCAGGATCCAATGGATAATTTTTGGCAGGATTTCTTTCAATATGCTGGCATTGAATCTGCCGGACTGCTTATTGTAAACTTTGCTGTATGGCAACTAGCTCAAAAAAGAAAGATTGTCTCCTTCTTTTGGGCCAAAGTAATTGGCATGTCGGTCTTTTACCTCTATAACTACTCGATGAATGCGGTAGTCACCTTTAATCGAGGAGTATTTGAATAACAAATGCTAGAAATGATATCCAACAGATATCGTAGGATGAAAATTCAAATTAATCAGTCCGCCTGCTCCTCGGAATTCCATACCTAAAGAAGCCCCTCCAGAAACCGATACAGGGTATTCGCTAAAAAGGTGCTGGTAGCCTACACTCCCTCCTGCCAATAACAGAAGGCCTCCTTTAGACCCCAATCCAGCATAGGGTCCAAAATACAAGCCGCGTAAGGCAACATCCGTAAGATAAAACCTAAGTTCTGGCTTGATAAACATGCCCAAAGTACCCCCACCAGTAAAGAAGTTTAAGCCGCCATTGACTGATATATTGGAGTTCAGCAATGCCTCAAATTCTAAGGCCGTCATATACCCGGATTGTGTTTCAGGATTGGTCGACATATAGAACAATCCAGGTGAAAACTTCGCATTATATTCCTGAGCAAGACTTGCAGAAACACATCCAAGAAAAAAAAGAATACTGAGAAATAGACTTCGTATCATACCACGTTGCTTTGTATAAAAATACGATTGAGCTCCCTCAATTATTGTTTGGGTTACACACAAAGAAAATGTTTACATGACTGTTCAAGGATCTTAAAATGCCTTCCAACCTTGTGCGGTAAGAGGATAGTGTTGATTGGTTCTCGACGTTAAAAAGGAGCCTTTCGCTTCCTTATGGATAATTCCTATTTCAATACAATCTGGAACTTCTTCTCGGACACGATCCGCTAAGGAAGGATCAACGGTAAAGAGCAACTCATAATCCTCGCCACCATTCATGGCCGAGGTGATGGGATCAATGTTAAGTTCAAGAGAAAGATCATAGGTCTCTTGCTGAATCGGAACAAACTGTTCGTGGACCTCAACGCCTACCTTACTTGACTTGGCAAGATGAAGGCATTCCGAACTCAATCCATCACTGATATCAATCATGGCAGTTGGAACAATGGATGCTTTAGCAAGTGCTTCAATTACGTCATATCTAGCCTCTGGCTTAAGTTGTCTTCCTACAACGTAATCATGCCCTTCAAGTTCGGGTTGCATGTCAGGGTTTTGAAGGAAAATCTGCTTCTCTCGATTTAAGACTTGAAGTCCCATAAAAGCCCCTCCTAAATTTCCGGTCACAAAAAGCGCATCACCTGGATTAGCCCCACTTCGAAGCACAAGATGTTCTTTGTTAACCCGGCCGTATGCGGTTACTGAAATTGTCGAGCCACTCAAACTGGATGTGGTATCTCCACCCACAATATCGACGTTGTAGAATGACGCAGCACGTTCCATGCCTTTATACAATTCTTCCACCGCTTCGACCGAATACTTACTCGACAACGACAAACTGACGATAACGTGACTTGGTTTACCGTTCATAGCATAGATATCTGAAATGGAGGAAACAATAGCTTTATAGCCCACGTGCTGTAATGGACAATACATCAAATCAAAATGCAAGCCCTCTACCATCGTGTCTACGGATAGCAAGGTGTAATCTTCCCCATTGTCTAACACAGCACAATCATCACCAATGCCATGCACTGTTGAGCGATAGCGACTTTTTACCATTGATTCAATGCGATTAATAAGGCCAAACTCTCCTAGTTCGGAAACATCTGTTCGTGTAGGCTTTGTCATATTCTTTTTGTTTGCCATGGCATCCTTAATGGAAAGTCCATAATTATTTGACAAATTTGAGGAAATCTAAGGCAATAAGCACTATTCAACCCCTTCCGATTCGTCAATTACTCTTTTTAGGGCTCATTACCCTCCTAGGAATGGGGGGTCTTGGTCTTGTTTTGCTGCCTTATACTTCGGAGGTCACCTGGCAAATCCTCTTCGAAAAATCAAGCAACAACTTGTATTCCAGCCTTGCCGTAGGAGGAGGTATTGGTTTGGGAGCTAGCTTAGTTAGCCTCTATATATCCCGCTCCTTTCCCACAAGTGATCTAGAACGTAAGCTTAGACAGCGCCTTCCCCTTCATGCCATGTCGAGCCTTACTATTGTGTTTCTATCACTCTGTGCAGGAATAGGAGAAGAGTTACTGTTTCGTGGACCACTACTTTTTGGACTTTTTGAGTACATCAGTTTACCCGCGGGTATTCTGCTTAATGCCATCTTCTTTGTGGGTCTCCATGGCTACCTTAACCCAAGACAGGATTTACCCTGGGCTCTGCGACTATGGCTCGTTGCCTTTTCCAGTGTTCTAGGCCTTCTCACAATAAGCTTGAGTATAATATGTGCAATGACTGCGCATACTATCTATGACCTTGTGTTATTGCATGCTATGCGACGCGATTCACTTTCTGCGTAACATAGAAGGGTGGGCTTCATACCAAAGCTTTTTTTCTTCGGAGTATCCAAAACTCACTTCAGTAAGCGAATCAGAGAGTTCATTATACAGCCTCTCTTTATACTTTAATGGGAGATGAATACGCTCTTGTACCCTGCCTATTGTCCAGATACAAAGCACGGCTTTTTTTGATAGTAAAATGCCAAAAGGCTGTAGCTGCACCTCTTCAAAATAAATCCAGCTTACTTGATGCGCTTGGCTCACTAGAAGATGCCATACAGGATGTCGATCGATTCGAAAGGAACTTTTGAAACGCCATGTAATCAAAATGGATACTAGGGCAAGTAACAAAAACATAGCAATGGGTTGACGCTGAAAGACATATCCAATACATGCCCCTAGTATAAATAGTAAGGCTAGAGCGAAAAGCAACTTAAAGTTCCTTTCGCGGCGAATAATCTTTTTAAGTAAAGGATAGTTGTTCTCCATAATCCGTTCCTAACCTTCCAGCCTAGAACTTCGGAGAGAGGGAGATTTTGACCCCAAATCGGTTAGGTTCAATCCCCGTACTTGGTAAGGCATCCAATGCCGAAAGGCGCCAGATAAAGTCAAGACGGAAAACATACAATATGTTTTCAATACCAAAGCCAACCTCAAAATAGGGTTTGTTGGCAATCCTCGTGCCTGCAGGTAAATCAAGTACCTCTTTATTCCTTGCTGAGAAGTCTCCAATTAACACTTTACCAGTTAGGATGGTTCGAAGCTTTAAGCGATTTATACCCGGAATACGATTTAAAATCTGACCATCAAAATGATGATCAACCCAAAGAGTAGCAAAGCGGTCTGAGATAAACTCAAACTCACGAATCATGTTAAAACCTCTCGTGAGGTAGAAATATCCGTTGTTCCCTTCATGAATAAACGTAAGTGGGTAGGGTATCTCTCCAAAGACATATCCGGCACGCATCGTATATCGAGTATAACCTGCTTTGTGGCTAAAGCGATGGTAGTAGTTCATATATATGCGCTGATAAGAATAATCTCCTCCTAAGGGAGCGAGCTTGGAACCAGCAGAGGGCTTTATACCAAAGGCAAAGTCAAGCTCAATAATCGGCTTGAGTGAAGTAGTTGATATTCGGCGATAGGGAAACTGCAGCCAAGTTTCACCTAGGCCAATACGTGCACGCAACCTCACCTCAGACACATCGAAGCGATCTAACGACTCGACCGTGACAGTCCCATTGTTTTCAGAAGTACGTATAAATTCCAGGTTGCCTGCAGTTGGAAAGTAAGAGCGTCTGGATAGCCTTAACTCCGTTGTCAAGCCATGAACCCATTCCCTTGTATATGCCCCGCGATATTCTTCTACACGCATGATTTTATTGAGCGGTCCATTTCGCAAGAGGGCCTCAACCAAGTCATCATGATCGGTAGGGTCATCGTTTTCTACATTACTTAAAAATCTAAAGTCATCTTGATAAGAAAGGAGCAGGTTATGCCAACGTTCGTTGCGCGTAGGTAGGTTAAAAAATGCTCGCCCTAAATATTTCCAGTCGCGATCTTTTGTTCCATAGGCTGCATATCCCCACAATTGAAATGCTTCCGACAAGGCATCGGTTGTTCTTAGCGCTAGCTTAGGTCGAACGCCTTCAATCTCGTTCCAACTTACGGTCTCATCGATTCTTCCTACTTCAAGTATACCAAAAGGCATATAACCTGTTACCGCAAAATCAGCTATCCACTTCCATGTAGTAAAGGCAGGCTTTTTCTTGACGGAATCAATCATCAAGAAGATATTTTCTTGTTGCTGAGTGAGCTCTACGATGCGATTGTCTTGCCAATACTCTGAATCTCTGCTGTAGGCAGCTGAGTCAAACTGAAGCTTTTCTCCTCGAAAGATGGTGTCGGGAATTTCAGTCCCTATTTGGATGTCTGCTTTCGTTTTAATCTGTTGAAGCATGATTTGCATCTTCTCACGACGCTTTTGCTTTAAGCTTTTCCTATGCCCTCGTCGATCATAGTTGACGTTATCAATTTGTGTTTGATAGTCCTCTTTTAACGTTTGCTTTTCCTCGCGAGATAGATCCTCATCTTTGAGTAACATCTTGAGTTCAGAATTCAGGGAATCCTTTAAATCCATACAGCTATCTATAGAATACTTGATATCATCTGTAGTCAAATGACGGATATCTGTTGAACGCTTAAAGATGGAAAAACCAACGCGCATATAGTTGCGCACATCGACCCATTGACCATCAATTTTTTCAAAATCCTGTTTGACATAAAACGTGTTAACAAAATTGAGATTAGCCTTAGGTGGTAAAACAAACTCAAAAGACAAGATGGCGTAGGTCGAGTCCTCTACCCAAGCTGTTCCCGAAAGGGCTAACATCTGTACTTGTCGAGGAGAGAAGTCCAAACGATAGCGCTTGACTCCATCCACTATCATACTATCCGTCAAGAAGTATCTGTACGAGGATAATCCTGTGTTTGAAAAAGGACTGGCAAAAGATTTACCCCCAGCTAGAAAGACATCATCATACGCTGTGAAGGGAGGAAAGAGCTCATTGAGCAACTCCGCCTTACTGCCATCTCGCTCAGCTCCTGAAAACTGAGAAGCATTAACATATTCCACCCGTTTCTTAGGATTGTTTTGTACGTGTATATCGGATAGTCGTTCAGCTAGAACGGCGGGCATGACCTCTACCCCGTCTACAGTATCTGCGTAATCAAACACAAACCAAAAGGGTTTGAAGAGCTTGATTGTCTTTATACCAGGAGCAACATTGTATACCCCAATTTGAACCTGCGACTGTTCTTTAAACTCATACGTATCAAAATACTCTGGAGCATTGTCTTTTTTATGGTCAATCACCATTTTTTGAAGACTGACAGCCTTTTCATCCCTGTACCTTCGCTGGCGACGTCCAGATACCACAATCTCGCCTAAATCACTTGAACTATACTCAAGTTTTATGGACACTAGCTGATCAATCCCTCGCACAATCTGCATCTCGATTTCGTTATAGCCTAGCGCACTAAACTGTACAAAATCAGAGCGAGTTCTTCCAGACAAGACAAAGTCTCCATCCTCATTACTTAATGCAGTTCCGGCACCGTCCCTAAATGTTACTTCAGCATAAGGAACAGTTTCACCATCAGTGTCCAGAATCTTCCCTCGTACTGTTGTCATCGGCTGAGCCATGGCAGCAATAAATACCAAAAGGCATAAAGAGAGGCTGAGGATGTGTCTATTCACGGTACAAAAATAAAAAAGGGGATGTGAAACACACCCCCTTTTTCTTAGTTGTTTCCTTGACTGCTTAGTCAATGAAGAGTTGTAGGCTCTCTACCTGGGCAATGCCCTCTAATGAAAGCGTATACACTCCAGTGGCTAACCCATCAGTCGATAGCATAGCCTCTCCTTGTGCAATCAAGGTCGAGGCAACTACCTTGCCTTCCATGTTGTATAGATTGGCTGCCGTATGGGATCCGTGCGCCATAATGCGTACGTAATCCTCAGTGACCAATACTTGCGATTGACCGAGTAATACATCCGTCGTAGACGATACCTTATCGGTCATCTCTATCGTACAGCTTGTGCGTACCTCACAGCCTAACTCCGTATAGCCTACAAACTCAAGCTCATACGTGCCTGCTGCTAGTGACGTCCATACAAAGTCAATACCCTCTGAGATAACAACACCATCGATCATCCACTCTCCTATCATTGGAGATACAAACGATACGCTGTTGCCTATCTCATCACTTACATCGCTTAAGCTTACTACTGGTAGTAATGACGTCTCAACGTATACCACATCAGTTAAGCTTGTGTAAGCATTCGCTAGGTTAACCGTGAGGTTACCTGTTGTATGCACTGGCATCTCAATAGCACCGCTTAATACTCCCGTGCTTACTACACCTTGAGCATCGCTGATTACATAGTTCCACGCAACCTCTTGGCCTTCGACCATAAAGCTTGGTGCTTCAACATATAGTACACCGTTGGATACTGAACAATCACCATCCTCAGCTCTTACAACAACTGCTGGAGTAATGTGTAAGACAAAGCGGTTATAATCATCAAGCTCTGTCATAGTAAAGGCATATACATCACCTTCTGCTACTTGTGTACAAGTACCTTCTGACTTATCCTCTAAGAATAGTAGGCAACCATAAGGAAGGCCTGTTACAGAAGTGAAGTCTAAAGTGAAGCTACCTAATTGACCTGGCATGACACCTAGAGCAATTTGGTCTCCCATTGCTGGGTTAGAACGACCATTCATAGAGAGCATGTTCGCATCGTCTCCTGTGAAGAGCGTCGGCTGACCCGCTGCGCTCTCGAACTTGTATGCGTCCTCTAGTGCATCAAAGGTAGACGTCATCATCTCACCAAAGAAGATGCGCGTTACATCACCATAGCCATTACCACGTAACTCAATGTTGATGTCACCATCAATCGTTGATGAACGCCATGTGCCTGCAGCAGTGCTTCGCATAGCATTCGTATACGTGATATCCGCCGTAGAGCCCCCCGCATTCCAGTTCGCCGCAAAACCTTGCATTGATGGAATAACAGATCCTGGTGTGTACGGCTGGAAAGTACCACTGTACGTGCCCGATGGATCCCAGTAGGATGGAGAGTTCAAGCCTGAGTTACCTATAATTAGATTAATACGATCTAAAGACGATGGGTAGGGGTTACCTAAGATATCCCAGTTGCTCATTGGTATATTCTGTATTATACCTACTGCATCCATAGTGTATGTAACATCGCCCGTATTCGGTGTACCCGTTATAGATAGCGTGCTGTTACCGCCTGCTAAGTATGCTGAGTATCCTCGGCCATCTTCCATGTTACCCGCTGAGCGTACTACCCAACCCGCTTGCTCTGGACAGAACGTACTGATTACCGTCTCAGGATCCCACTGGAACAAGTTACCGTAGTTCGAGCTTGGCGATATACTATCTGGTGAACAGTTAGATGCTGGCGTTACCGCAACTCCATCAATTCCCGTTAAACCAGCTCCGTAGCCGCTTAACTCCTGTGGATCATCAGCCCACTCAGTTAATGGAACATTGCTCACTGGTGAGGATACGTAGTGCTGTGCTGCTACAATACCGCCAACAAACTGTTGCATAGTAATCGTACCGTAGAAGATAGCTCCTGCCTGACTAAAGTCATCAAACATCGCTGTACCTGATCCATCACTCTCTAGAACAATGTTTCCTGCACTAGCTAATGTAGCATTAGCTCCTATCTGGCATACTGCACCTGCTCCAATGTTGAGTGAGGCGCCAGGTCCTACTACCGTATTACCTAAGGTGAGCGTTCCGCCAGTATAGGTCGGGAAGACCTGACCACCCACTGGGTTTGATGGAACAACAATACGTGTAGCAGATGCCGTAGGTGCACTACCTGATATCCAGTTCGCATTGTTAGTCCAGTCTGACGAACCTGCGCCCGCTGACCATACGGCAACATTGTTTGCATCACAATCACTGTTGTGCCAGCCTAACGTCTGGTACGTGTTTCGTGGGAAGTTCTCCCACTCCGTAGCAGGATCGAAGGCATCGTTGCCATCGCTATCTCCACGTTGGATAGAGCCTAAACGTACTAACGTCTGCTCTGCTGTCCGTACTGTACTACCCCAGTATGTACCAGGATCCTCGCCAATGCGACCGATAACATCTACTGTGATACCCGATGGCGTCATCAAAGTAATCGCGTCATTTCCATTATAGGATAATGGACTTGGGAAGGAAAACGTCGTGTCAGACTCCGCTAAAAAGTCCGCACCAGCGCTTGCGTCACATCCTACCCATACATCTTGTGCACCAACACTCTGGCCTGTGCCTGCAGGGAAGGTAAAGGATCGTGATGTATTCATGCTCGAAGCGCCGTTATCAAACATTCCTATCGTGTAACCAGCTAGTGAAACAGCTGATGACGTAGGATTGTAGATCTCCAAACACTTGTTTAAGCCTGATCCCTCAATGTACTCAGAAAAGAAGAGCTCAGAACAATCAGCAGCCGGTGTAGTAACCGTAGCAACTACCGCGACATCTACTTGCGTAGCGCCCGTAGCTGTTAGTACTACATCGCCCGTTGGCTCACCTGATGCTGCGGTTACCGTGTTCGGCACCCGTGCATACACCGTAGCGCCACTTACGCTACCTGAAGTAGGACTAATCGTCAATGGACCAGCACCGTAGCTTACTCCATCTAAACTAATCTCTAGTCCAGAGACACCCGTTACGGTAATGTCACCTGTTAAGTTCGAAGCCGTTACCGTAAACGTCTCAACACTTGACTCCGTGCTGCCCTCTATTAGGCCGCCAAAGTTCAAGGTATCTAATGACGTTGTGATAGTCGGTGAAGAACTTCCCGTGAAGTTGATGTCGTCGAAACTGTAGCTCTCTGAACTTGAGTTGTTCGAACCACGGATAACAAGCTGAGCGGAAGTATATCCCGTCAAGTCTTGGTTGATAGCAATCCACTGGCCTTCACTTACCACGCCATTGTCAATGTCGTCTCCGTCTACGCGTACTAAATCAAGCGCACCCGCATCGGTTACTAAGTAGATGTGAAGAGAGTCACTAGACTCATACCCCGTGTTTTGAATGTAGTAGTCCATATCAAAGGCATATGAAGAAAAGCCTGTTAATGATACCGGGTTGAATTCTACAACCATGATACCATCAACATCACCCATCTGGTAGCCTTGGCTGCCGTCAGCATAACTGCCCACAGTACCGGTAAAGTCGGATACCCCAACATAGTCACCATCCGTTAATCCACCTGACATCGATGAAAGGTTTTCAAAGGACGCGTCATAGCCAAGTGAGGCGGTTACAGGAGTGCATGATGTAAATGTCTGACCAGTGTTTACCAGATCCCGTGTATGAGCAGCTGGAGCGGACCATGTAAAGTCAGCATAACTACTTCCTGAACCCGTTAGCTGTAGTGACTCTCCGACGGGAGTTGAGCTTGTTTCTGAAACCCCAATGTCAGTCGACGTTACACCGTCTGCCACACCCCCCGAAGCCGTGATTTGTCCTTCATACGATAAGAACTGAATCAAGGTGCCATTATTACTCAATGCAAGGCCATCTGGTGCACCATTCTGGAATCCATTGGCAGACAAGCCAAACCAAACAACTCCATAACCATTCGATAGGTTTGGAATGGTTCCCGTTAGATTTATGTCACCATATATGCCAGAGTTTGATCCGTTATATTTCGTAACAACGTAAGTACTTAAGTCAGTGCCAGCAGGGCCTGCAATTTCAAATCCTTCATCGACATCAGAGCCTGCATTATCATAATGAATCTCATTAATCCAAACCTCTGTGTTACATGTTACACCAGCGGCTGATAGAAGATCTACTTGCTGATCACCAGGTGTATTATATAAATCGTGATCCGCATCGCCTAAGCCCGTTTCGTCTACGTAAATGGCACCAGTAGCTACATTTTCAAAAGATTGGCTTATTGGAACAGTCAAGGTTGTATTATCATTGTCTGTGATATATTCATCAACACTCACCACCGAGCCTGAATCAAGTCCAGCAGATAATGCAGAGATCGCAATCACCGCTTCTTCTGTAATCTCATCATCTGAATCATCAACCGCCGTAAACGTTGCCGTTCCGGTAGTCTGACCATTTAAGATTGTTATAGACCCTAGTGAGTAGTCTGTAGCATCTACGCCCGTTACCGTTAACGTTACCGTCTCATCAGCCGATACCGCTGCAGAGGCTGTTGCTGTGACTGTAGCTGTTTGGCCTTCTTCAATGTTCACGTTATCGATAGATAACTCAACAGTTGGAATAGAGGAAACAATACCTAATTGCGTTACACATACTTGGGCATTGGATACTGTCCAACCTGAATAGGCCCCATCATCCACGTAACGGACAGCGACATGAACCGTAGAAGAAGTACTAGGAATGCTAAGCGCTACCGTTCCCCCGGAAGTCTCTGTCGATAAAGTTGTCCATGTTGTTGTATAAGGATCACCTGTGTAGGCGTCAGAATATACAATCTCAATGTCTGTCGCACTGAAACTCTCGGATAAGGTTGCGTTGAATACCGTGGAATAGGCATTACTCAAGTCGAATGCAGAAGACACTAAGTACCAATCCACATTACCACTACAGCTACTTCCTCCATAAGCATTTGCAGCGTAACTGTTGTTACTACATACCCATCCCGCTGTAAAGGCACACCCATTAGATACGGTGCTGAAATTGGTAAAGTCATACGTTCCACCACAGGTGAAATCAAAACACGTTTCTGTGGTGATACAAGTGCTTTCGTGTTGCCCTAACGTCAATCCGTCAACCGCCGATGCCGTCCACTCTGAGACGGTGTAGGTTGAGTTACCCGCCTCTACTGTGGTGTTTCGAGTGAGTTTAGTCGTCTCGCCGTAATTGTCTGAAGCTCCAGGTGATCCCATGACGTCGATAACCGCAGTCTGATTCAGTAGCTCAATTGCATCATTTCCATTAAAGGTTAATGATCCAGAGAGTTGATCTGCCTGAGCACTTAGCGTGTTTCCTGCGTTGTTATACCCAAGCACATGCGTTTCTCCTGAAGCAATACTACCCGTAAGGTCAATCGGGCCATTTGGAGAAGAATTCGAATTGGAATAAATACGAACCGTGTAATTCGTTAAATCAATCGTGTTTTGCGTTGGATTATAGATTTCGAGCATTTTCGTGTTACCCGTTTCTATGTATTCTGAAATGAATAACTCTGCACACGAAGCCGGCTCAGTAACCGTAGCCGAGTCGGTGGCAAGACATCCATTAGCATCAGTTACAGTGATCACATAGGTACCTGCTGTAAGCCCAGCAATGCTTGCTGTAGTTGCACCCCCCGTCCAAGCATAGCTAAGTGGTGTAGTACCGCCAGTAGTAGATACCGTAAGCGCACCATCTGAACCGCCATTAGACGAAACATTGGCATCTACAGTTACCGCTGAAATCGCTAAATCACAAGCGAACGTAACATTTACTGAACCTGGAGAGAAGAGTCTTCCTGTTGCAGGAATCGTCGTGTGGTCTACAAATGGGCCTGTAAAGTCAGGGTTTCGTGCAATGGATTGATTATTACCAGCACCCGAATAGGTGTAGGTGAAGATTTCAGTACCACTCGCATTCTCTAAGGAAATAGTAGCTCCTGAGTTTGACAGACTTAAGTCGCCTGCAGAGGATACTTGCACAACGTCACCAGAAACGCCGGTTGGTGTTCC
>PKDX01000063.1 GCA_002862745.1 Bacteroidota bacterium
GCACCTCGATGTCGGCTCGTCACATCCTGGGGCTGGAGAAGGTCCCAAGGGTTGGGCTGTTCGCCCATTAAAGTGGCACGCGAGCTGGGTTCAGAACGTCGCGAGACAGTTCGGTCCCTATCTATTGTGGGCGTTGGAGACTTGAGAAGAGCTGTTCCTAGTACGAGAGGACCGGAATGGACTAACCTCTGGTGTATCTGTTGTGGCGCCAGCTGCAGCGCAGAGTAGCTATGTTGGGAAGGGATAAGTGCTGAAAGCATCTAAGCACGAAGCCCACTTCAAGATGAGGTCTCTTAGAGTCGTTCGAGATGAGGACGTTGATAGGCGATAGATGTAAAGGTGGCAACATCAAAGTCGAGTCGTACTAATTACTCAAGAGCTTTCGCTTAACAACTTGATTTTCTAACATGTCAGACACATAGTCTGATAATGTATTGCGGAAACGCTAATTCAGACAAAGACTTGTTGGTGATTATTGCTATAGGAAACACCTCTTCCCATGCCGAACAGAGAAGTTAAGCCTATAAGCGCCGATGGTACTGCTAAGGTGGGAGAGTAGGTCGTTGCCAACAAAATATTTTAAGCCTGATCTTCGGATCGGGCTTTTTTATTTATACTACTTTGTTCGCACAAGAGGAAGAGGCAAAAGCGTCGGGTTTGGCTTTAAATGCGTAGCCCATTCCCAGAATATAACCCATGGCTTCTTTCAGGGCAGGATGAGATTTAAACTGAGGATCTGTATTGATATCAGCGTGGACTTCCAGACCAATAGAATACTTTTCTAAAACTGGACAAATCTTGTAGGCAATCTCTATGCTTTTACTAACCTCTATAAGCATACGTTCTTTGATTGAGATCGGTCCATGTCCCTTGTCGGATTTGATGAACATAAAACCTCCTCGTCCTTCTCGCAAGACTACAACGACTGTGGCATATTCAATTTTTTCCTTGTATACTTGAGAGTCTGTTCCTACGCAGATTTTAAGTTGATTTCCCAAATTGTATTCACGTTGGATGGCTTCTTCAAGGATCTCTTCAATAGGGCCTTCATAATACTTTCCGTTCAGTGATCTCCAGTTCATTTTGGGAAGCTAACACAAGTCGCATTAATTATGCGCCTCTACTTACTGACGATTAATAATTTTTGCGAAAAACTAATTCGTGGATCCAAGGGATTTTTACTATATTCGCATTCCCTTAATAAAGAGATTATGAAAACCGGGATTCATCCAGAAGATTATCGACTAGTTGTGTTTAAAGACATTTCTAATGATCAAGCCTTTCTATGCCGTTCTTGTGCGCCCACTCGGGAAACCATTAAATGGGATGATGGTAATGAATATCCTCTTGTAAAACTTGAGATCTCAAGTTTTTCACATCCTTTCTTCACAGGTAAAATGAAGTTCGTCGATACAGCAGGACGTATCGAGAAGTTCAAGAAGCGTTATGCTCGCAAATAGACTTCATTTTATTGCTCTCCCAATTCCTTACGAATTGGATAAATTATTGGATTACTAGGCACGGCGTCGGTCTTCCAATCCACGGTCTGAAGGTTCAGTAGATACGCGCCGTCAGAAATTTTCTTTGGGATTCGAACCATCTCAGTTATTGTGCATGAAGTTCGGTTGTATGCTTTGTTCTTATAGCCCCAAAAAATGCGATGCGCTACCAGCTTCCCATCATCGAATTCTGGATCTACAGAAGGAAGGTCAATCAGCAAGTGATTTACCCCCAAGGCAACAATGCCTTCCATTGCTTTTGGGGTTATATAGCTAGGTTCTGAATTGGAAAAATCCTTTGCTGAAAACCCGTCTTTACTCGTCCTTAGGATGAGTGCTGGGTGTGAGGTCTTAGGCAAGTGCCTCTCTTCTATTGGTTTTCCATAAGGCAGGTCAAGACTGTGAAGGCTGGATAAGCCTAGATATCCATTAAAGACATCACTGAGCACCACGCGTGCATCCGTTAAGTGGCCATAGCATTCTGTATGGGTACCATGATTGTGGGGTTGAATCCTGATCTCATTGGAATTGACACTTCCGCCCAATCGTGTATCCCCTGAAAAACCTTCTTGTTGTATAGCATTTATTGATGGGTTCGAGCTATACCATGCTTTAGGAGTAGCTCCGTTATTGTTTAGTTGGTGGCCTAACGAGATTCCATCCTCTGGGTTGTAGGCGAATTTTTTGTTCTTATCAATGAAGCTAAAGATGGGCATAACAGACAATGTAAGGTAAGGCTTTGAGTGGAAAGGAGTTTGCTCTATAAAAACAAGGTGGACGCGATGCCATCGGCATAAAGTTTTCCTTCATTACTCAGCCTAATCTTCCTTGAATCATATTCAATATGCAATGGATTTACAGCTTGCAAACTCTTGTCAAGTGCTCTTCGTTCAATTTCGCTTAGTCCAAGATGATCTATTACAATGCCCTTTGATTGCCGTAATCCAAGCATTATCTTTTCATTGATAAAATCTATTCGACTGAGGCACTCTTCTTTTCGACTTGCAGTGGCAGATGCGATATACTCATTGAGGTTGCGACTATTCCAATAGCGCTTTTTCCCATCAAAAGAATGAGCACTTGGTCCGATGCCTAGATAGGGACTGTGGTTCCAATAGTTAGCGTTGTGTCGGGCGTGATATCCATCTAAAGTGAAACTCGATGTTTCGTAATGCGTATACTTCCATTCCTCTGCCCATTTCATAAGATGTAGATAGTGTTCTTCTTGAGTTCTGTCAGCAACATCAGGTAACCTTTTACGCTGAATTTCCTTATGTAAGTGGGTTTTTTCCTCAACGGTTAAAAGGTAGGTAGACAGGTGAGGAGGTTTAAAGGATTCCAAATAACGCAGATCTTGGTTAAGCATCTCAAGATCTTGATGAATCTGACCAATGATTAAATCAAATGAAAAATTTCTAAAGGAGCTTTGTTTTATTATTGAGGCGGCGTGGAGTGCTTCCTTTCCATCATGGGCTCTTCGCATAAGTGCGAGTAATTTATCATTAAAGGATTGTATCCCTAAACTTATTCTGTTCACACCAAGATTGAACCATGCATTGACAATGTCCTTGGTTATGTCCTCTGGATTAGCTTCTAGGGTTATCTCAGCGTCAGTACTTACTGTAAAGGTTGAGTGGACTTGATTGAGTATTGATTCAAGCTCTTTTAATGTCAGCCTTGAAGGGGTGCCCCCGCCAAAGTAGATAGAATGAATTATCCGATCTTCTCCAAAGAATTCAGAAGATTCTTTAATCTCCCTGATGGCTGCTGTGATAAAATCAGTGTGATCACGTTGTCCAGTGACAAAGTAGAAGTTGCAATAACTGCATGCTTGCTGACAGAAAGGTACATGAATGTATACTCCTCGTTCTTGTTTAGGGCCGATCATGATATTAAATTTACAAGGTGAGCTTCTTTTTATCTAGGAAATATTCAAAGAACTAAGATCATGATCGTAGTGGATAATTCCCTTTTTTCCTTGTTGATTGCGGCTGTCTTAATGCTGTTATCCTTTGGCTATTCAAGTCCAAAGGCGCGATCGATTCATGTTTTGCAGCTCTTGCTAAGTGCTCAAGTATTACAACGTCAATTTAATGCAGAAAAGGGCGGATCATGGCAGCAGCATGCTGCTTTTGGATTGGCGTGTTTGCTCCTGCTCGGGATGTTTGCTAACGCCCTCATGATTGAAATGAATGTCTTGGGAAGTAATCATCTTAGTCCTTTTTCTTCTCTAAAATTGAGTCTACTGATTTTTACTAGTGTCGCTGTCCAATTTGTCCTTGTCGCACTTGCGATGAATGTGGTCAAAATTGCTGATGCTTCTAATTTGTTCCTATTCTCTCTCTTGCAATACGCCAGGTTTTCAGCCTATCTATTGCTTCCCTTAGTGAGTTTAATGTTTTTTGGCAAGGGCATTCTTCCTGTTATATCCTTATACCTGGCATCATTTATCATCTTAGTGCTCAGTAGTCTTTCTTTTTTGCGCACTGTGCAATTGGCGCTCAGAATGAAGATTAAGGTCCTTTCGCTTCACTATCTTTTGTATCTTTACTTTTTGAAGGGGGCTATGATAGGGGTTGTATACGGCGGTTTTCTATGGCTTTTTCCTTGAATTTTTTGACGTTGAATCATGGCAAAGAAAAGCAAAAATCCAATCCGATCCATTCTAGTTTCTCAACCCAAGCCACAAGGTCGATCTCCTTACGATGCAATCAGTAAAAAGCACAAGGTAGCTATTGATTTTATGCCCTTTATAGAAGTAGAAGGGGTCAGTCTAAAAGAGTTTAGAAAGGCAAGAATAAATCCCAATCATTTCAGTTGTGTCATTTTCATGAGCAGAAATGCCATGGATCACTTTTTCCGTATATGCGCAGACCTACGGGTCACCATGTCTCAGGAGACTAAGTACTTCTGCAAGTCGGAGGCTATTGCCTTATACCTTCAAAAGCATATCCAATACCGAAAGCGTAAAGTGTTTTATGGTGATGGTACGATAAAAAGCTTTAAGGAGCTCTTACTTAAGTATAAAAAGTCAGGTAAAATTCTTTTTATCTGCAGTGATAAGAATAAGGGAAGTATCCCCGCTTTTTTAACAGAAAATGAGTTTGAATTTAAAGAAGCTGTTTTGTTTAAAACGGTTCCTACTGATCTTTCTGATTTTGATGTGTCTACCTTCGATTTAATGGCATTTTTCAGTCCTTATGGCGTTCAATCCTTATTGCACAACTTTCCGAAATACAAACAAAAGGTTACGCGAATTGCGGCTTTTGGGCCTCAAACTTGTCAGGCAGTTAAAGATGCAGGTATGCGTCTAGACCTTCAAGTTCCTTCCAAGGAATATCGATCTATGAGTGAAGCGATATCAAGGTATATCGAAAATCAAGGATAAACGGTATGGTGCAAAAAAGCTACTTATTGTTGTCAAGACGAGGATTATCCCTCGTTACACTAAGTATGCTGTTTTCAGGCCTTCTAATGGCTCAGTCCTACAATCATTTTACGCTTCACCAGTACAATCCCTCGTATTTAAACCCTGCTAGTGCGACTCGAAACGATGAGGTTCGACTAGCTGCTTTTCATAGAAGTCAATATGTCGGATTATCTTCTGAGGCAATTGGGGCCCAAGTCGTCAGTGTTGATGCCAAACTTCCGAGCCGGCCTTTCACTACAGGGATACATTTTAGTCATGATTACGTTGGTTTACAGCGTTCAATGGGCTTTCGAATAGATGGAGGGTGGCAGGCAATTCGCAAGGATAACTTTCTGTTAACAACTGGAGTTGGGTTGGGTTTCAGGAATCTTTCCTGGGCCGGCGATCAAATGATAACACCAGAAGGAGTGTATGCGGGTGCTATTGACCATCAAGATGATGTTTTGCTCAATACCGCATATAATGCCCAAGGCTTTGAATGGAGGGCTGGAATTCAATTAGCATACAAAAGACTTTTCGTTGATTTTGGATCGATAAACTTTCCCAAGGCAAAGCGAAGCGGTGAAAACAATTACAATGTGGCAGCCTCTTCACAAAGTTGGTTACGGATGAAGTATCAATTGGATGTAGGAGATCAATGGAGGCTTACGCCCCAAACCCTTATTCTTTCGGATGGAAGAATTTTTCAATATAGCCTATCCGTTCATTTAACGTATGACAAGTGGTTGCTTGGGCTTAATCAGCGTGGCCTGACGTCTACATCGCTTGAAGCGATGGGTTTGGCGGTTGGCTACACCTTTGGAAAAAACTTTCAGGTATTATACAATTACGAGTATAACTTATCGTTATTGAGGGGTGTAAATGTGGGTTCTCATGAGCTATGCCTTACGTGGAGGCGTGCAGTGAAGGCTAGAGTAGGGACTTGGGGGCGTGTTTACCACGGAAGATATTTGTAAAAAAATAACAAACAAAGCAGGAATATTCTTTTATATTTAGGCTTTCAAATTTTAGGAAGATTATACGTATGAAATTCTCAAAAATTCTTTCAGCTCTCTCAATGGGCTTAATTTTAGTCAGCTGTTCTTCATCCGATCGTGGTGTACTAACAGGAGTCGAGCGCCGTCCGGCACCGGATGTTCCGAAGCCTTATGGAATGGCTTTCATTCCTGGTGGAAGCTTTCAAATGGGTATTCAGGGACATGATTTACTCAGTCGAAAAACCTCTCCTGAAATGACGTCATCGGTTACTGCCTTCTACATGGACGAAACGGAAATCACCAACAATGAGTATCGTCAATTCGTAGAATGGACAAGAGACTCCTTGATTCACGTTGCTCTTGAGGACAACGGAAACAATGCAGGGGCTAATCAGTACATGAAAGAAAATCCAATTACAGGTAAAATGGAAGTCAATTGGGAAGAAGGCGATGTGGACTTCAGAGAGATGTACTTAGAAGCTAAGGAATCACCTGATTTAGCCACTGCGGATGATACCGACTTCGGTCGTTTAAAAGGAACAGTCTTAACCACTGAAGGGAAGATTGACGTGAACTTCGTGCAATTTGCTTACAGCGAATTCGACATCGTCAATGCAGCATACGGACAAAAAGATCCAGATCGATTACAAAACTTATACAAGGATACAAGCATTGCGGTTTATCCTGATACTCTGTGTATCATTAGAGACTTTGAGTATTCATACAATGAGCCTTTTGCTAGAAGATACTTCTCTCACCCTGCCTATGACGATTATCCAGTGGTTGGAGTAACGTGGGATCAGGCTAATGCATTTTGTGCATGGAGAACTCAGTACTCTGTGAACTATACAACGGAGATCAACAAGCCAAGAGAAATTGACAACTATCGTCTTCCGTCTGAATCGGAGTGGGAATATGCAGCTCAAGGTGGAAATGATAAGCCAGATTATCCATGGGGTGGACCCTATCTAAGAAATAGTAAAGGCTGTTTGTTAGCAAACTTCAAACCGAATAGAGGGGTATACCATAATGATGGTATGACCTATCCTGCTCCTGTTGAATCATACTGGGCTAACAACTATGGCCTTTATTGTATGGCGGGTAACGTTGCGGAATGGACTCTAACTCAATATCAAGAGGGTTCATTTGCATTCTATCATGACTTAAATCCGAGTTATCGCAGAGATTATGACTACAACTCAGGTGAAGATCGAACTCGTAACAGAAAAGTTGTCAAAGGTGGTTCATGGTCTGATATGGCTTATTTCCTTCAAACGGGTACTCGCAGTTGGGAATACGCAAATGAGCCTCGAAGCTTTATTGGATTCCGGTGTGTTACGAGCGCAATGGGAGAAGGGATTGAATAATTACAATAAAGAGATATAATCAAAACAAGAAACTTTTTAACACAAACAATTAAATTTTAAAAAATGGCAAAGAAACATCCATTAACGTCGAAAAAAGGAAAGTTAATTTTAGGCTTCGCCTATGGGTGGGGTGCATCCGTAGTAATCGTTGGAGCCCTCTTTAAAATTCTTCACTGGCCTGGAGCTAATGAAATGCTTATGGTTGGTCTAGGTACAGAGGCCATTATTTTCTTTGTCTCTGCTTTCGAGCCACCACATATGGATCTTGACTGGGCAAAAGTATATCCAGAGCTAGCTGATGGTGATGGCGGAAACAAAAGCGTTACCAAAAGCTTAGACGATCTTCTTGAGGAGAGTAATATCGAGCAGGCTATGTTAAACCGCCTCGGTGAAAATATGGGTAAGCTAAGTGATAATGTATCTAAGATGGGAGAAATGGGAGATGCCGTCAACTCTGCCTCAGAATTTTCATCTAGTGCTAAAGGAGCTTCCCAGGCGTTGAACGATTTAACAAGCGCTTATCAAGGTGCTTCTGAATCTGCAAACTCAGTGAGTTCAGGTATGAATTCTTTCAATGAGGTCATGCAGTCTACTTCAGGTGTTGGGGATTTTGCGGATAATGCAAAAATGGCAGCACAAGCCATGGGTGAGTTAAGTCAAGCATACCAGGCGTCTATAGCCGCTGCCTCTGAGTTGAACAGTGGAATTGCTGATGCCAGTTCAGGTCTTCAAAATTCTATGTCAACATTAACCAACTCTATGGATAGTTTAAATTCTATAGCGGACGATGCGGAAAGCATCAAGACTCAGATGAGTCACTTGTCATCAAACCTCACTTCATTGAATCAGGTATACGGCAATATGTTGAGTGCGATGCGTCCATCGTAATCTATTATATTCTATACTTTTTTAAATCTTTATAAAGAGAAAATATGGCAGGAGGTAAGATAACCCCAAGGCAGAAGATGATTAACATGATGTATCTCGTGTTAACTGCCCTTCTAGCACTAAACGTATCCGCAGAGATTCTCAATGCTTTTAAATTGGTGAAAGGCAGTCTTGAGAAGACCAACATTGGAATTGATGAGTCAATTGAGTCCCAAAAGATCTCAGTGACCAACTTGGCGGAAAAGAACAAGAATAATCAAGGCATCCCAATCTTTCAGGCATTATATGCTGAGCTTGAAGCAGAGATTGTAGCTATGGAGGAATTCATTGCTGTGATTGATGGTAAGATCGAGAAAGAGGCAAAAGGCAAAGATGATGATACAGAATCTACCGATCGTTTGCTTGCAGAAGGAAAAGACGGTAAGGATTTAGAATCTAATTTGAAGGATTTAGCAGATATGATACAGGGATACTCTCTAGAGGCAAGAGTCTCTGCAATCGTAGCATCTGGTGAATTGGGAAGTTTCCCAGAGGGTTTTGTCGATCAATTTGTAAAGAAGTTTGCTGGTGAAAACGCTGACTACGATTATGAGGGCAACATCCAAGGTGCGCTTACGTATGATTTAACAGTGGATAATCCTGAGGCAGAAACTAAGGTATGGCACGAATATAATTTTCATGGCGTTCCTGCGATTGGCGCTCGAACAATTCTTACTAAGTTGATTACAGACTTGAAGAACATGAAAAAAGCTGTATCGAGTTTTACTTTGCAAGGGGCAAAGGCAAGTACAACACAAAAGGTTTTCTTTTATCCTGTAATTGCCCCTAATTCTACGTTTTTGGCCCCAGGTGATCAGTTTGAGGCCATAATTAGTTTAGGTGCATACGATCCAGATGCAGCAGCAGCAGGCGGAGAGACTGTCCCAGAATATTATGTTGGAACCTACACCGCTGAATTTGCGAATGCCGTAGCGGCGTTAGATTCTAGTAATGCTTCCGGTGAGGAGTCCCCCGGTGGACCCTACGCGGTATCCTTCGAAGGTTGGCCATTTACCCAAAGCGCGGAAGTGCTAACTGAGTTGGCCAAGAATGCTGATGGTAATGGTGTCTATTCTGAGTCTGCTAGTTCTGGGGGTATCAAAACGGGTGCCGTTAAACGGGGAAATTTCTGGTTTCCTTTCGAAACAGGTTACAGTGTTCAAAAGCCTGGAGGAGGAAGTTACCTATTGGAAAAAATGAATGTAATGTTTGCCGGTGTAGGAAATCCAATCACCGTGTCATTGGGTAGTGCAGAGGTAAACAATGTATCCTTTACATGTGGGTCGGTTAGACGAGGATCTGGAGATAACTCTTTCATTGTTAATCCAGGCTCTCCAGGAAGTGGGGAAAAAGTTTGTCAAATGACAATCAAGGGTACGGACAAAGGTGAGCCGGTTTCGGAACAGTTTCCGATTCGTGTGCGTGATTTTCCGCCACCTGCTGCTCGTCACAAGTCTCTACGTGTAGGTGAAACAAAAATGACAAGAGGTCAGGTTTGTGGATTCAGCAGTAGCAGTATTGTTGCTACGCCTGATGAGAATTCCCTCGCAGCATTATTCGATGTTAAATTTGATGTGGTTAGTTGGGATGCTACTGTAACTCTTCGTGGTGAAATGCCTACAAAGGCTTCACCAAACCAAATCGCATCAGCATGTGAGGAGCCAACGGCTGTGGGAGCCACAATTACCGTGTATAATATTAAAGCTAGAGCTCCATCGGGGACGATTGTTGATTTAGCACCAGTTTCTTATTCAGTAAAATAGTCTATAATGAAAACCTTTCTAACCATTCCATTATGTCTTTTTCTATTGACGGTGTCGATAGGGTATAGCCAAAATATAGGAGATCTCTATCAATACGAAGCTATGGAGGGGCGTGAGATTTTGGATTATCCAGAGTTGTTGGAGCGCGATGTTTCTTGGCAGAAAAGAGTCTATCGCAGAATTGATGTTCGCGAAAAAATGAATTTGCGGTTTATCGATGAAAAGAATCCTTTTCTCAATGTTCTTTTAGAGGCAATTGATGATGGCGTTCCTTTCTACGGAGTAAAAACTAAGGAAAATGTAATGGCACGGGCGCAGTACGCCGTCCCGTTTACGGTAAATGCGCAGTTCCCTAAGGATGATATCACTATGAAGAAGAAGAAAGGTTACATGATCGACTTCTCTGATACTGTTTCATCTGTTGTGTCAAGCACAGACCGTTCTATGACGCATAAAGATTGGAAACCTACAGATGTAGTCTACTACGAAATCGTAGAGGACTGGTACGTTGACGATCGTTACGGTAAGATGCAAGTTCGTATTGCAGGTATTCGTCCTCAGCTTGAGTTCCAAACCTATGATGCCATTGCAGATGCAACGCAGTTCAATGAACTTTCTTATTGGGTACCTTACGATTTGTTGAGACCTTACTTGGCTCATGCACAGGCTCCGAATTACGAGAATGGTGTGCATACAATTAGTTGGGACGAAATCTTCCAATTCCGAATGTTTACTTCGTATATCGCCAAGGATGATTTAACACCTCAGAATCAGTATTTAGAGGATATGTTCCCTAATAGTAGCTTTAGAAAGAAGTTGTCTGCTGAGGAGATGTTTAATGAGCTATTTATGCTTGAGCAGTCTCTTTGGTCTTACTAATCAGCAAGCTTAAAAGTTTAATGGAGCCCAGCTTTAATTAGCTGGGCTTTTTTTTGTCCGATAACTAGCGCTATATCTTCCATAGTTGCATTTCGTATAGCTTCCACACTCCCAAAGGATCGTAAGAGTTGAATAGCTGTCTTTTCTCCGATTCCGTCGATAACTTCAAGAGAGGTTCTTGTGAAGTGTTGGCTGCGCTTCTTTCTGTGAAAAGTTATGGCAAATCGATGCGCTTCATTTCGAATCTGCTGGATGAGCTTGAGTGCCGGGCTACGTTTGTTTAGCATAAGTGGCAGCGGATCATTTGGATAGAAGAGCTCTTCTAATTGCTTAGCAATGCCTATAACAGCAACTTCTTGGTATATTCCAACTTCCTTTAAGGCCTCAACCGCCGCGTTGAGTTGCCCCTTGCCACCGTCTATGACAATTAGGTCGGGTAAGGCTTCGCCTTTCTTGATTTGCCCTGTATAACGTCTTTTGACGATTTCTCTCATGCTGGCATAGTCGTCTGGACCATCGACTGTTTTTACATTAAAGTGTCGGTAGGCAGATTTTGCAGGTCTGCCATTGATAAAGACTACACATGAGGCAACTGGGTTGCTTCCCTGGATGTTTGAGTTGTCAAAGCACTCAATGTGCTTTGGTAAGCTTGTTAATCGAAGATCCTTCTGTATTTGCTCAAGGTGATCTTGGTTGACTTTCGTTTTGGATTTGAATTTATGCTCCATCAAGTTCTTCTTCATCATAAGAAGTATCCTGTTTTTTTCTCCTCTCTCAGGTACATTAACAGGAGCAAAAGGAAAGTCTAGATCTATGGGAGCAATGATGGGTGGAATTGCTTCGAGCGGTTGAGCCATGGTAAATTTTCGTATGGCCTGTAAAAGAAGCTCTTCATCGTCTTCATGTAGCTTAGGTATTACTTGATTTATTGTAGAGAAAATGATGGAGTATTCTCTAATCTTAATGTGGTGAATTGCGCTGCCATGTTCTTTATGTAGAATTTGGTATACGTCGGCTTGTTCAATACCTAGGTTTTCAACGAGTGAGGGCATTCTAAACTCTTGAATTTTTTCAATCTTCTTTTGATAATAATGGGCTTGCTCAAAGTTGAGTTCTTGTGTGGCATGATTACGACGCTCTATCAGGGCATCGATGATGTTGGAGGTCTTTCCTTCAAGTATCTTTCTTATGGTATCGATACCTTCATTGTACTCGGAGGCGCTTTGTTCACCGGTGCATGGAGCAAGACAGTTTCCAATGTGATATTCGAGGCAAACTTTGTACTTTCCTTGGCTGATCTTATCGGGACTCAGGTCGAGCTTGCACGTTCTTAACGGATGAAGTTCTTTAGCAAGGTTAACTATTGCCCTTACATGTTTGACTCCGGTATACGGGCCAAAGTATTCCGAACCATCTTGCACTTTTCTTCTCGTAAAGTATAATCTCGGTATAGGTTCATTTCGTATAACAATATATGGGTACGACTTGTCATCTTTCAGCTGAATATTGTATTTCGGCTGGTGTTCTTTGATTAGGTTATTTTCTAACAAGAAAGCTTCCTGGTCAGATTCAACGGTAGTGAATTCTATAGAGGTAATCTTTTTGACAAGAAGCTTTAATCGGGCACTGGTTTGCTCTTTTTGAAAGTAGGATTGGACACGTTTTTTTAGCTTCTTTGCCTTGCCAACATAAAGGATTTTTTGATTGGCGTCATAGAATTCGTAGACTCCTGGCTTATTGGGAATAAGGGCAATAGATGCCTTAAGTTCTTCTCCAGGGAGGTGATTCATGGCGCATTATTGAGTTTCGTGAGTTTATCTAGCTTGCTTAGGGCATGTCATCATCAAAGAAACTGTCTTCGTCGTCGTCGAAAATACTGTTCTCATTGTTCTGTGTATTGGGAGGGCTTTGACCGTTGCCATTATTGTCCTCTTCGGGGCTCGAGTTAAACACTGGATTAAAGAGGTTCTCATCTTCCATCTCACCCGAAAAAACACTTGTGTTTTTTGCAATCGTATTTGGGCACTCGTTATATCGTAGTGGCGTAGTAAACTTTTCTTTTCTAGCTTCTGCATCCGAGTATCTGAAGTTTTCGTCATTGTACACGCTTTCCATAAAATATCCCCAAACTGGTAGAGCCATGCGCGCTCCCTGTCCGTAATAGTTGCTGCGGAATCGCACATGTCTTTCGTTGCCACCAACCCAAACTCCTGCTAGTAAGTCAGGGGTATATCCGATAAACCATCCATCGGTATTGTTCTGTGTTGTACCTGTTTTTCCTGCGAGCATTATTTTACTTGGTATGTTATAGGCGGATGAGTTAAGTGATCTAGCCGTACCGGATCGCGTGACTTCATTCATTAGGGTAACAACACGTCGGTTTGTGGCTGAATCAATGGCGATGTGATAATTCTGGTCATTTTGGTAAATGACCTGTCCATCACTATTTTCAATGCGAGTGATAAAACGCGGTGCTGTATGAATACCACTATTGGCAAATGCTGAGAAAGATGCCATCATTTTGTAGACGGTAATATCAGCACTACCGAGGCAGATGGTAGCGGATTCGGGAATCTGTTTTTCTGATATTCCTAATTCTCCAGCGAATCGTATAAGGGGGAGTGGGCCGCCTAATCCATACATAAGGTTTACTGAACAGCTGTTATTCGATGATGCTAGGCATCTTTTCATAGACAGTGTTCCGTCATCTCCTTTCGTCCACTCCCATTTTGCTTGCCAATC
The DNA here is from genome assembly GCA_002862745.1 of Bacteroidota bacterium. GTDB lineage: Bacteria > Bacteroidota > Bacteroidia > Chitinophagales > UBA8649 > UBA8649. The sequence continues at coordinate 13,585 of PKDX01000063.1, forward strand.
ACGACCTTCAAAGACCCTTGAGCTCATTGGAACCTGTGCACAGGGGTCGAGTTCTCGTCTTCGATCAATAAGCGCCTTGGCATACAATAAAGGCTTAAAGGTTGAGCCTACTTGTCGTCGAACATTTAAGTGGTCGAGCGGGGATTGATTAAAGTCCAAACCTCCAATCCATGCTAATACATCACCACTCTGAGGGTCCATGACCATAAAGCCTACTTGCAATAAAGATTCATTGTATCGAACAAACTCTTTTCCAGTCATCACCGAATCAATAAATCCTCGATCATGAGTAAAGACTTGGTAATTCATCTCCTCCTCCATCAATTCATTTAAGATGGTCTCTTTATCTCCTCCATCCGCTGCGAATTGTGCATAGATCTGACTGCTTTTGTATAATGCCTGTAGGCGGCTTTCTTTGTCCTTCCATAGATCGCGTCCGGACCAGTTTTTATCAAATTGCACCTGTAGCTCTCGCATATGTTTTGCGACGGCTTGTTCAGCAAGTTCTTGCATGCGCAAATCAATGGATGTGTAGATTCTTAACCCATCCGTGTAGAGATTATATTTTGAGCCATCTGGCTTAGTTAAATCATCGCTGTCAAGAATTTTCGCAAGCTCCAATCGAACTTGCTCTCGAAAGTAAAGGGCTTCACCTGAAGTGATACCGGACCCTTTTACATTTAAACCTAGCGGTTGATTTCTGTAATATTGATGTTCTGCTTCGCTGAGGTAATCATACTTT
>PKDX01000010.1 GCA_002862745.1 Bacteroidota bacterium
TCAAATCCAAACCACATAGCCATTCCCGCTCCTACGACGAAAATTGACGCAATACCGTACACTCCATCGATTTTTGCCAAAAAACTGATCTTTTGTCGACTTAGTGATCTACTTAACATAATAAATTCAGCAAAAACAGCTGCATAGACTAACAATATGCTTAAGAAATGGATGTATCGAACGGCATAACTCATAAATTCTTGCTTTCTAGAAAGATACTATTTGAACAGCATATCAAGCAAAGCACCATTGATTATTAGTTATCTTTGCGGATGAAAACAGGTCATTCACATGGATATAGTACAACACCTCCCTACCCTTTTCATGCTTGTCCTTTTGCAAGCCATACTTGGCATTGACAACCTCCTCTATATATCTATTGAATCGAAGAAAGTTGAGCCTAGCCAGCAAAAAAGAGTACGACAGTATGGAATCCTTTTGGCCATGGTACTCCGTATTGCCTTGCTTTTTATTGTAGTTCGTATCCTTCCATTACTGAAAGAAGAAGTACTCAGCTTTGGCAACCCAGCATTAATCGATGGCCACTTTTCTATTCATGCCCTCACGGTGTTACTCGGCGGTGGTTTCATTTTGTATACAGCGACAAAAGAAATATGGCATATTATCACTTTTGACGGGGAGGACGAGCACCATGGGAAAAGTAAGCAGTCATTTAACCATACCCTAGCCTTAATTGTAGCCATGAACCTCGTGTTTTCCGTAGATTCTATTCTTACAGCGATTTCATTGACAGAAGTGCTATGGGTCATGATCGTAGCCATTGCTATTGGAGGCCTGATCATGATTCTTCTTGCTGATCAAGTATCCGATTTTTTAAAGAAAAATCGTGTCTACGAAGTATTAGGATTATTTATCCTCTTTATCGTCGGAATTATGTTGCTCAGCGAAGGAGCACATCTTGGCGATATGCACTTGGCTGGAGAGCCAATCCATGCTATGCCAAAATCAACGTTTTACTTTGTTATAATTGTTTTAATCGGAATCGACGTCATCCAAACTCGATATCAGCGAAATCTTTCGAAAAGCAAAAAGTAGCTCAATTTTTGCCACCTTATGGAAAACATCGATCGAACGTAGTATCTTTCGTATGTAAATAAGCCACTATGTATAACTTTCTTTCTAGAATCATCCTAACCTTTAGCCTATTCCTTTCCGTCTGTTGTGTTTCCGGCCAAACGTTTCTGTTTCAAGAAACGTTTGATGAAGCGAACGGAAGCAACTCAGGAGTTGACAATACAGCGAATAATGTGGCGTGGAGTTCTACCTGTCCTTTTTCTGAAAATGCTCAAGACTACTTTGATGTACGCAACGGAAAACTTGAAGGTCGCGATACTAATGGAGAAGCCGTGTTTACTACTGACCCTATCGACATATCTACAGCGCCCGAAGGAGTGGTCCTCCGGGCTACTTTTAGTGAATCAGGCGACCTGGAAGAATGCACGCCTGGATGTGAATTTATATGCCTAGATTGGGTTCGCTTTGAGTGGCGAGTTGATGGAGGGCCATGGACATTGCACCCGTCTTCTGTAGCATGCACTAATGCTTCTGCTGGAAGCTCTTATATCCTCTTAGGAGATATGACACAAGCACAAGAGACGTTTACTTCTAATTGTATCACTGGAAATTCCTTAGAAATTCGCATTGCGGTAGCCAACTGGGCAGCTAATGAATATTGGAGAATTGATGATGTCGAGGTTTTTGCAGAGCAAACTACAGGCCAAGATTCATCCATCAGTTCATGTGATTCGACATCATTCGATTTGTTTTTTGCTCTAGGATCAAATCCTTTGCCTTCAACCAGTGGAGTTTGGTCGGGCCCTTCCCCTCTTACCGGCGGATTTATTGGAACTTTTACCCCAGGAACAAATGTTAGCGGCGTATACACTTATTCTTTACCTAACAGTCGTTGCCCTTCTTCTACGGATATCACAGTAAACAGTGTTACGTCAATAGAAGATTCTACCACTTTAACTGCCTGTGACTCAGTTCAAAATGAGGGTATTTGGTATTTCAACGATACCACGTTAGTCGACTCCTTTGTTACTGCCTCTGGATGTGATAGTATAGTGACTGTTGAGGTATTAATTCAATCTACCCTTTTTGGAAACGATACTATAAATGGATGTGACTCAATTTTGTTTGATGGTCAATATTACTACAGCGATACCGTAGTAAACGATAGCATTCCCGTGGGTGCTGGGTGCGATAGTATTGTGGCTGTTGCTTTAGTTTTTGGGGGAAACTCAACTCCAACCGCCATCTGTCAAGGAGCGCCGCTATATTTAAACAGTAGCGGATTTGGTGTGCTTGACGCATCTCTTGTCGATAATGGATCGTTTGATGACTGCAGTATTGACACTCTACTGCTTGATCGAGATACTTTTTATTGCAGTGACGTTGGTCTCTCTCCAATAACTGTGACTCTAACAGCAGTTGACGGAGGAGGCAGTAGTAGTACATGTTCTGCTCTTGTTAGTGTAATTGATACAATAGCTCCTACTGCTTTGTGCCGAGATACAACGATTTATGTAGATTCATTTGGCCAAGTAACACTTACAGCCAATGAACTTGATGCAGGATCTTTTAGTAATTGCCTCCCTCTTACCACGAGTTTATCTCAAACAAACTTTAACTGCGCCATTTCAAATTCGGATATAGTCACGCTTACCGTGACCGACGCCAATGGGAACCAAAGCACATGTAACTCAACGGTTACCTTAATCGACACCATTGCACCCGTGCTTTTTTGTGAGAATGTTACCTTATTCCTCGATAGTTCTGGAAACGTAAGCACTACAGCCTCTACCTATGCGCCTTTTGCCTTAGACAATTGCAATGGAGCTGCGATCAATCTCACGGCAAGCCAAACTCAGTTTACCTGTAATGATTTGTCTCAAGTCCTTCCATTACCTCCTACGACCATCCTTTGGATTAATGAATTCCATTATGATAACACGGGGTCTGATCAGGGAGAGTTTATTGAGATCGCAGGAACTGCCAACACAGACCTTACTGGTTTCAATCTGGTATTGTATAACGGCAGCAATGGGACGGTATATGACTCGCAGGTCCTTAGTGGTAGTTTATCTGACGATGGTAATGGATTCGGCTTTTTTGTAGTGAATTACCTTGCCAATGGAATTCAGAATGGACCCGATGCCATTGCGCTGATTGACCCTATGGGTATGCCTGTTGAGTTTTTTGCTTACGAAGGAAGTTTTACCGCTACGGATGGTCCCCTACTTGGTATAACTTTCCCTGATTTCGGCTTAGAAGAATCAGGATCTACTCCCGTTGGATTCAGCTTGCAACGCTATGGAATTGGCTCTCAGTCTTTTGATTTTGTTCAAGATACCATTGCATCATCCACTCCAGGAGCGGCAAACTTGGGACAAGTCTTTTTAAACTATACATTGGCACCCACACAGGTAACCGTCAATGCGAGCGACTCGGCAGGAAATCTATCGACATGTGCGGTTAATGTGTCAGTTATCGATGCCATTGCACCGATTATTGAATGCGCTAACGACACTACCGTCGATAATGAGCTAGGTCTTTGCGGTGCAACAGTAACCTACCCTCCACTAAACTTTACAGATAACTGCGGTGCTGCGATTGCTCAAATCGGAGGGTTAGGATCCGGTTCTTTCTTCCCTTTGGGTAACACAGTGGAAACCTATGTCGCTATTGACAGTTTTGGCAATACCGATACCTGTTCATTTACTATTACAGTGAATGAAACTTCTCAGATTATTGACACCTTCTCTTTTACAGGATGCGACTCGGTTGAGGTCAATGGGGTTTTCTACACGACTTCCACTGTATTTACCGAGGACTTTACCACAATTAATGGATGTGATAGCATAGAAGTATACATTGTCGATATTTATCCTTCGTACAATCAAGTCAACAACATTGCAAGTTGCGGTGAAGTAAGCTATGATGGAACAACCTATTTAGCAGATACCTCCATCATCCAAACATTCCAAACAGCATTTGGATGTGATAGTATTATCACGACAGTTATTGATGTTGTTGAAGCCTATGAGGTGAACCTTGTGCCAGTATCTGCATGCCCTCCATTCACATGGCAAGGACAAGTTATCACGCAAAGCGGAGTGTATACCGACACCTTGCAGTCTACTGGAAGCTGCGACAGTGTTATTCTATTGACTGTTAATATAACAGCTAATCCGGTCGTTACCATTGCCATTGATAGTGGCATTAGTTGCAACGGGGATAGCGATGGTGAGTTATCAGCTGTAGTTAGCGGTGGGACAGCTCCTTATGTTGCCGATTGGTCTATCGATGGGACTGGAGATTTTGATGATGGTATCATTCAAGTTAATGTCGGAGAAGGTTCTTACACTGTTCAGATTCAAGATGCAGAAGGTTGCATTTCAAATACCGCCTCTATTGTTTTAGAGGAGCCCGAGGCCATGACGGTGTTTGCGACAGCTTATCCTGAATTAGAGGGTAGCTCAATTGATATTACCATTCTTGGAGGAAGTCCACCATTTTCCTTTGACTGGAATAATGATGGCATTGGGGATAATGATGACCCAGAAGATTTAGTCCTAGCTTCTCCCAACACATACTCTGTTGTTGTTACGGATGCGAACGGATGTAATGCCTTCTTTAGCGATAGTATTGTCTTAGGAGGTTACCCTACATCAATTATTCATGTTGATGGTCTTGAGGTATCCCTCTTCCCCAACCCGACAAATGGTTTGGTCAATGTAGTCTATCAGCCAGTGAACAACAAGGGTATGCTATTAGAAATCCTAGATATTCAAGGCAGGCTCATACAGTCCAAGCGATTAAATCAAGGGGGAATGGTTCAATTTGATCTAAGTCATTTACCAGACGGAACCTATCTCGCTCGATTCAGCCAACAACACTTGGTCAAAGAAGTTACTATTATAAAGGTGGAATAGATATTGACGCTTTCCATTTCTGTAAAGGACGCATCTCCTCTGGATTTGCGTCTTTTTTATGCTTGAATGGTTGCTGTGGAGACGGGCTGAGAGATCAGCATATAGTAAAGGCAAGGCCCACGTTCCACCCCCGCCCTACGGGCAAAATACTTTCTTCAAAAAGTGTGCCGCTGAACAAATGATTATCCCATAGTTTAAAGCTCCAATAAGCGAATTCCCAACGACTATTCAGGAATGCTGCACAAAGCCTCCGATGTACAAAAATTAATCCCTATACCTTCCTACTTCCTTCCGATCACAAATACTTCTCTCCCCTTCCGAGGCTCAATAGAAATCGGATTTTCATCGACAACTAACTCCTTAAACACTCCTTTAAATAGATCAATGTATTCATCAATACTTCCACCAAAAGGAGGTCCATCTCCATCAAAATGCATGTTGAACAACATGGCTGCCCATTGCCCTTCCTCTGTAAGCAAATTGTCAATGGCAAGAACATATTGTTCGCGTAACGAAGGATCAATCGCGCAGAAAAAGGTTTGTTCTACAATCATATCATACTGATCTGAATGCTCAAAAAAGTCGCCTACATGGCAATGTGTTTTGGGAAAAGTTGGCAATCTCTGCTGAAAAGACCCAATCGCCGAGGATGACCAATCCAATATATGAACGTCCTGAAATCCAGCGCGATGAAGATATTCTACCTCATGCCCTAAGCCAGCCCCAGGAACTAAAATCCGCTTTCCTTTATCACTTGCTGTGAAGTCTTTGAAGAAGGACTTCCATTGAGGAACTACGTCGCCAACGTCCCATCCAGTATTCTTGTCAACATAGCGTTGTTCCCAATATTTTGATGAAAGCTGAGTCATAGAGAATAGAGGTTTATAGATTTACGTTAATCAAGGGTATAAAACTAATTGAAACTATGGCTAAAAAGAATAATAACATACCATTGCTTCTGCTCGTCCTTCTGCTACTAGGTACAACAGTAGGTACCTCTTACATGTGGTATACAGAGAGGGAGTCTCGCCAAGATTGTAAAGAGACGGTGACTAGCAACGAAGAAGATATCGATGCACTACTTTTTGAGTTAACATCTCTAGATGTTGCCTATGACAGTGTGGAATACCTTGCAACGGCTCTTGGTATTGATAACAAGGCAATGGGCGGCAGTATTGATTCCTTAAAGACTGAACTTATGGCAGCCATCCAGAAAGGACAGATCGATGAACAGACCATTAAGGCGTTGCAGCGAAAAGTCAACAACCTAGTGGCTCAAAATCAGACGCTTACCCAAGAAGTTACAAGGGTAATGGCAGAAAAGGATAGTGTTGAGTTGGCAAACATTAGTCTCCAAGAACAAAATCTGCGAATCACAGCAGAGTATGCCACACTCGAAACGGATTATAATAACCAGCAATCTGAAATGGAAAACTTGAATACGGAATACAACAACCTTGAAACGAAGTTTACTGAGGTTAATCGTATGAAGGCACAAGTCTTAACGCTGTCCTTTCTCAATAAAAGAAGAAAGTCGACGAAGAAGCCCAAGTTTGTCGATTTCTTTAACGTATCCTTTACAACAGGTGAAAACGACTTTCGACGGGGAGAAACATTGGACTACTACATTGTAATTCTTGAAAAGAATAGCAACAGAGTGATTCAATCCGTGTCCTCAGGTACGACCATTATGAATGGAGGCAATACGGTAAACTACACCGCAAAGATTTCTCTCCGTTATGATGGTAGTAACAAACCCATCACGATTGATATCCCAATTGACAGTGAAGTTGACGGAACTTATGAAGTAAGGGTATATGTCGACAATACGATGGTCGCTCGAAGTCTGGCAAGCATTTAATTCCTACCTAGACTTTCCCCCGGTTGTAGGCCTCTATAGTCTTTTGGATAGTTTGACTAGGATGTGCGTAGCCCGTCTTAAATCCAGCACTGACAAGTTTCGTGTTGTCTGATTCTGTGTGATACTGGTATTGATTCTTTAAGGATTCCGGCATAGGGATATAGTCTATCAATACCTCACGTTGCATGGCGTCAAAGACCAATTCAATCATATGCTTAAATGAGTTGGCCTCCCCTGTGCCCACATTGTATATACCCGAAGTAGGTTCTGATTCCAATAGAAAGTCAATAACACGAATCACATCCCCTACAAAGACAAAATCCCTCAGTTGACCACCGTCTGCATACGCTGGATGATAGGACTTGAATAAACGCATTCGACCTGTTTCTTTGATTTGCGCATAGGCTTGGGATATTACAGATGCCATTAATGCCTTACGTCTTTCATAAGGCCCATAGACATTAAAGAAACGTAGGCCATAGATTGAATCGTCAATTGTATCATTATTAAGTTGGTCTAGAATGAGCTTGTCTGCTTCCAACTTTGACTTTCCATAGAGATTAAGCGGTTCTAAGGCGCTATTCTTACTATGTGCATCGCTATACCCTTGCTTACCATCTCCATAAACTGCCGCCGAGGAAGCATAAACCAAAGGAATCTTGAACCGACGGCTAAGCTTAACCATTTCAAGGCTTGCCTCGATGTTGTAATAGAGGAGTTTTGACCAATCTTCGCAAGTGGTATCCGAGATAGCCCCTAAGTGAATAATACCATCAATCGGCTTATCCCAAGTATCCCAATCAATTGATTCAAATGGAGTTACACTGTTGAGCTTGTGCCTTGCAATGCCTTCCTCAGTATCCACTAAGATTAGGTTAATATCCTTTGCCTGGTAGAAATCAATAACATTTCGCCCAATAAAGCCCCCTGCTCCTGTAAGAAGAAGTGTTTTCATTAGCCGTTTAGACGGGAGGTTAGGCCATTGTCATAAATGCTGTGCAGCGCGGATACAGACCCCATGCTTTCTCCATTGACAGCGACGTCGTTACCATGAGTAAGTCCAAGTGCATGGAGTGGAATAGAGAGTTCAGCTACTTTTTGCTCAAAGGCTGCAGCTTTTGCCTCTTCTACACTGACAACAACTCGTCCTTGGGCTTCTCCAAAAAAGAAGGCATCCTTGCGTACATCCCCAAGATCTATTGTAGCATTAATTCCAATGCCATGTTCGAAGGAAGATTCTAACAAGGCAATCATCAATCCCCCATCCGATACATCATTTGCCGAAGCCATGAGTTTATCACGATGAAGCACTTGAATCCCTTCAATAAGTCGAACTTCCTCATCAATATCGAAGTAAGGCGCCGGACTCTTGGCTAGCCCCATTATGTGCTGAGCATACTGACTTGATCCTATATCATTAACAGAATGGCCAAGGAGGTATACTCGGTGGCCCTCAGCTTGAAATCCCATAGGTAATGCATCGCGGACATCATCAATCGTTCCAATCATGCCAATAGTAGGTGTTGGATAAACTGGTCCATCATCGCTCGACTGATTGTAAAAACTCACATTTCCGCCAGTAACCGGGGTATCTAGACGGCTACAGGCCTCTCCCATCCCTTGGATAGCGTGTACAAACTGCCAGTAAACATGCTTGTTGTATGGGTTTCCAAAGTTTAAGCAATTGGTAATAGCAGAAGGCTGCCCCCCAGAACAAGCGATATTTCTCGCCGCTTCACAAACTGCAATGGAACCACCCTTTTTGGGATCAGCATGGACATAGCGCGCGTTACAATCCACCGTCAAACACAGTCCTTTAGTGGATGTGGGGTCAATTCGAATGACCATGGAGCTATGCTTTTCATTGGCCGAAGTATTAACAAGACCAACCATATTGTCGTATTGCTCATATACCCAGCGCTTAGAGGCAATATTGGGCAGAGCAAGCATGGCTTCTGTCGAGGCCTTAAGGTCCGCAACATCTTCAATAGATGACCAATCAAGCGGCGTATTCCATTCCTTATAGTATGGCGGCTCTTCGTATTCTCTGTGGTATACAGGAGCACCACCTCCTAGTACAAGGCTTTCTGCAGGAATGTTGGCGACAACCTCCTCGCCCATAGTAAAGCATATATTTCCATCATCGGTTACTTCGCCGATTGGTTCACAAAGGACATCCCAACGCTTAAATATTTCTTCAACCTCAGCCGTACGGCCTTTCTTAATTACAAGTAACATGCGTTCCTGAGATTCAGAAAGAAGCATTTCCCAGGCCTCCATATCTTGTTGTCTTGTAGGAACCTTAGATAGGTCAATGCGCATTCCTGCACAACCCTTAGCAGACATTTCACTCGTAGAACAGGTAATGCCTGCGGCACCCATATCTTGCATTCCAATAAGAGCACCTGTTTTGATGACCTCAAGGCTTGCCTCGAGAAGTAACTTCTCTTGAAAGGGGTCCCCTACTTGTACTGCAGGTAAATCCTCTTCAGCATTTTCCGATAAATCTTTTGAAGCAAAGGCAGCCCCTGCAATACCGTCTTTTCCAGTGGCTGCACCAACGATGTATACAGGATTACCTGCGCCATGTGCTGTGGCTGATACGGTAAGATTGACATCACATATACCAACTGACATGGCATTAACTAGTGGGTTGGTATGATACACTTCATCAAAGAAAACCTCTCCACCCACAGTAGGCACACCGAAAGAGTTGCCATAATTCCCAATGCCTTTAACAACCCCTCTCAGAAGATGCTGAGTTCGTGGAAGATCAGGATTTCCAAAACGAAGCGAGTTCAGCGCGGCAATAGGTCTTGCACCCATGGTGAAAATATCACGGTGGATCCCCCCTACTCCAGTAGCGGCACCTTGGTAGGGTTCAACAGCTGATGGATGATTGTGCGATTCAATTTTAAAGGCGCACCCAATACCATTACCTAGATCCACAAGACCTGCGTTTTCCTCCCCTGCTTCTACAAGGAGTTTTTTCCCCGAACGAGGTAGGGTTTTTAGCCAAACGATACTGTTTTTATAAGAACAGTGTTCACTCCACATTACTGAATAGATGTGAAGCTCCGTTAAATTGGGTTCGCGACCTAAATGATCACAAATTGCATCATATTCTTCCGAGAGAAGTCCAATTTCAATGGCGCGTGCGCGTAAGTCTTTATCAGCCATAATACCTTCGATTAACTATCGCCTTCTAAGTAATTTAAAATTCTACTTAAACATACAACCTGGAAGGCACACTATTTTTCAACTTTTTCCATCATTTTTCAAGTAAATTCAAATATATTGTGATATATGTTGGACTATTTGTGGATTACTCCTGAAAAAAAGTAAAAATATTGATGCATTTTTGTCAAAACACAGTAAATCACAATATATTTTTAGAAAATATGCAAAACGACGTTTTATCCACAATTCTCAATCAGCATGATATTCAAGTTGATGGTTCTCCAGAAAAAGTATCCGCCTACTTCGAAGAACTCGTTTTCACGAAGTCAACAATGAAAGAATATCTTTCAAAGGATGTTTACGGTGAAGTCATCGAATGCATTGAACTAGGAAAAAAAATCAATCGAGACATCGCAGGCCATGTAGCTTCAGCAATGCGTTCATGGGCTATGAGCCACGGAGCAAAAAGCTATACGCATTGGTTTCAGCCGTTAACGGGAGCTACTGCAGAAAAGCATGATAGCTTTTTTACGCCAAAATCAGACGGACAGCATATCGAACAATTCACAGGAGATGCCCTTGTACAGCAGGAGCCTGACGCATCAAGTTTCCCCAATGGAGGGATACGTGCAACTTTCGAAGCGCGTGGTTATACCGCATGGGATCCGTCCTCCCCTGCCTTCATTCTTGAATTAAAAGCGGGCAAGGTTCTATGCATTCCAACCATATTTATCTCCTACACAGGTGAGGCTTTAGATTATAAGGCCCCTTTGTTAAAGTCTATTCACTTTCTTGAAAAGCATGCACTTCCCATCGCACGCATGTTTGACCGACATGCTAATCGCGTACAACCTACCTTAGGTTGGGAGCAGGAATACTTTTTAGTGGATGAGCGCATGTATTATGCCCGTCCAGATTTAGTCATGGCAGGGCGTACTCTAATTGGTTCAGCCCCTGCGAAAGGTCAACAACTCGACGACCACTACTTCGGATCTATTCCAGAGCGAGTGTACTCTTTTATGGTAGACTTAGAATACCAAGCGCATCGTTTAGGAATTCCTATCCAAACACGACACAACGAGGTAGCTCCTGGACAGTATGAATTTGCTCCGATGTTTGAATCAGTTAATGTTGCTGTGGATCACAATCAGCTTGTTATCGACCTTATGGATCGTGTAGCAAGTCGACATAAGCTCAAAGTGCTTACGCATGAAAAGCCGTTTGCCGGAATCAACGGAAGCGGAAAGCACAATAACTGGTCATTAGGAACGGATACAGGCAAAAACCTTTTATCCCCTGGCTCAACACCGAAAACAAACCTTCGTTTCCTGACCTTTTTTGTAAATGTGATTAAAGCCGTGCATGAACATGCCGACGTATTACGTGCATCCATTGCCTCTGCAGGTAATGATCACCGGCTAGGAGCCAATGAAGCGCCTCCTGCCATTATCTCCGTCTTTATCGGCTCTCACCTTACGGGAGTTTTAGATTCCATCTTAGAGCGTGTAGAAAAGGGTAAGAAGTTTGATGAAGAAAGCAACGCCAACCTAAAGTTGGATATCCATAAAATGATTCCCTATGTCTTACTAGATAATACAGATCGCAACCGTACATCGCCCTTTGCCTTTACAGGAAACAAATTTGAAATCCGTGCGGTAGGCTCTTCGACCAACTGTGCCTCTCCTATGATTGTAATGAATACTATTGTTGGGGCGCAATTAGAGGCATTTAAAAAAGATGTAAACGCATTGATTGCTGATGGTGAAAAAAGAGATGGTGCCATCTTACGCGTATTAAGTCGCTATATCGAAGAATCCAAAGCGATTCGCTTCGAAGGGGATAATTACACCGAGGAATGGGCGAAAGAGGCGGCTAAACGCAAATTGTCGAATGTGAAAGACTCAGCACATGCTTTAGGTCTTTTTGAAACCGACAAAGCGATTAAACTCTTCACAAACAGTGGCGTCTTTAGCGAGGTAGAATTAGAAGCTCGTCAGGAAATCAACTACGAAAATTACAACCTCAAACTACACATCGAAGTCAATGTGCTGGCTGATATGGCTCGCACCATGGTCGTACCTGCTGCCATTCGATACCAGAAGAAGATTGCAGATACTTTGGAAAGTCTTGAAAAGAATGGGGTTAAGTCCACAAGCTACATGCGCAAAGAACTTGCCCTTATTGGTGAACATATCGAATGTTTACTTGAGCTTACAGGCCAACTCGATGAGGTTTCTGCAAAAGCCTCCTCCAAAGGACATGCACGAGATGAAGCCCGCTACATTGCAAAAAATATTATTCCGTATTTTGAAAAGGTTCGCGGACATTGCGATGCGTTAGAAGCTCGTATTAGCGATGCAGAGTGGCCATTGCCAAAGTACCGTGACATGTTGTTCATTCGATAACTTCTCCGAAGATAAACCCCACAATCAGCGTATATTCGCAGAGATGCGGGAAATGATAGATATTGTTGGAGGAAGTATAGCAGGACTTTCTGCGGGAATTGCCTTTGAACAGTTGGGATTTCCTACCAGGATTTGGGAGAGAGATAATCCTATTTACAGTAGAGACGGCCATGCCTTTCTTGTCTTAGGGTCTGCCCTTGGCTCCTTACAACATCTTGGGATTGCCGAGGATCTCAGAAATACATCGGCTAATATTCAACGAGGAATGTACTTCGACAACAAGGGAGATTTGATAAAATCCTTTGACCTTCAGGATACCTTTGGCACGAGGCGAATTGACCTAGTACGTATCTTAACAAGTAAGTATTCCGGCCGTCTGCATTACGATTGTGATCTAGAGAAAATCAGTTTTGACGACGATAATTATACCCTTGAATTTCAAAGTGGAGAAATTAGCAAGGCATCTACCTTGATTGGTGCAGATGGAGCAAATAGTCGTATTCGAAAGTGGCTATATCCAAACCATAAGCTTCATACAGGGGGGTATTTTGAGATTGTTGGTTCATGCGAGAATGCGCGCATTGTTAAAGCTCTAGATAATTCCTTCCAAAAACACTTTTCCCAAGATCACATTAATGAAAATCATATCGCCTTTGGTATTCTTCCTACGGGTGGAGACGATTTGACTTGGTTCTTACAAATTCCGGTAACCATACCTGAGCAAGTCAATGACCTTTATAATGTGGAATCACGAGTGAAGTTTCTGCAAGATCTGACAGCCAATTGGTCTAGCCTCATTGCAGAAGCCATTGAATCAACCGACACGCATTCTACCTATGTATGGCGATCAGGATACATGGACTTGCTACATACCTTTCATTTCCACAATATGTTTTTGATTGGAGATGCCTGCCATCCTCTGCTAAGCATGACAAGTCAAGGAGTAAATACTGCCTTAGAAGATGCCATTCACTTAGCCCAACTCTTTAATGACAATGACCTGCAAGACGTTGGAAATCTATTTTATTCCAATAGAAAAGATGTGATTGCTGATCGCATAGAATATGGCAAGCACCTTGCCGATCGTTTTACTAAACATCCTGAGCAATGGGTACAAATGGTTCATTTAGCCGACTAAACGACGAAAACAAAAAGACGTTGAGGTCAAGAGCCTTCAATTTTCGTTGGGCTACTCTTGAATCGGGTGTTATCCCATTGACGGCCGCTGACCCAGACATACCTGTGCCGAGCCCGATTATTGAGGGTATCCAAGAATATTTAAACGAACCATACCTCAGTTATGGTCCAGCAGAGGGACTTCCCGAGTTTTGCCAAGGTGTAGCCGAATTCTACAACAAGCATAAAGGAGGAGATATTCAAGACGAAGAGGTTTTTGCCATCAATAGTGCGGCCAGTGGGATGTTTCTTGTAGCGCAAGCCGTTGTTAAACCAGGTGATGAAGTCATTATTGCTGATCCTGTGGATTTTCTCTTGGAGCGTTCTGTATTAGCTGCTGGAGGTGTGATCAAACGATTTAACAGAAGACCTAATACTTCCATTCTTGAGGCCATCCAAGAGCAATTTACCTCAAAAAC
>PKDX01000058.1 GCA_002862745.1 Bacteroidota bacterium
GTTATGGGGTTTTATTGAATATTCCTTTCTTTGTGCAGGTTAACGCAGAGCATGAAAATTTTAACAGTTGGAACCGTCGCTTTTGACGCCATTGAAAGCCCTTTTGGTAAGGTTGATAAAATAATAGGAGGTGCGGCAACCTATATCTCTTGGTCGGCCTCGTATTACACAAAAGATTTAGCCATTGTTTCAGTGATTGGTGGTGACTATGATATGGAAAGCCTTGACCGCCTGCGGGCAAGGGGAGTAGATACCTCGGGCCTTGAAATCAAAGAAGATGAAAAGTCATTTTTTTGGTCCGGCCGATATCATGCCGATATGAATACAAGGGACTCCTTAGATACCCAATTGAATGTGTTGCTATCCTTTGACCCCAAGGTGCCCGCCAACCAACGAGACGCGGAAATCCTTATGCTTGGCAATATTGATCCTGCCCTACAGATGAAGGTCATTGACCAGATGAATAATCCTGCATTCATTGTATTGGATACCATGAATTTTTGGATGGAGATTAAGCTTGATGCCTTAAAAGAAGTAATTAAGCGCGTGAACCTTCTCACCATTAATGATGAGGAAGCTCGCTTATTAACGGGAGAGTACTCGCTAAAAAAAGCCTCTCAAATGATTCTTGCTATGGGGCCTCAGTATCTAATCATTAAAAAAGGAGAGCACGGCGCATTGCTCTTTTCAAAAGACGATATGTTCTTTGCTCCCGCTTTGCCACTCGAAGATGTTTTTGATCCGACAGGGGCTGGGGACACGTTTGCAGGAGGCTTAGTGGGGTATTTAGCGCAACGCGAAGAATTCACTTTTGACGAGCTAAAGCAAGGGGTGATTCACGGATCAATGATGGCGAGCTTTTGCGTTGAGTCGTTTGGCCCTCAGCGCCTGATGGAGCTCAATGATACGATGCGTATGGAGCGCTTGGAAGAGTTTCGAAAGCTAACCAAGTTCTAGTAGGCAGGTTTAATAGCCCAATCCTTCCACGATTTGAATGGCGTTTGTTGCTGCACCCTTCAGTAAATTATCGGCCACAATCCAGCAATTAAAGGCATTCTCCAGGCTCACATCTTTTCGGATGCGCCCTACAAATACTTCTTCTTTATTTTCCACAAAACGGGGCATGGGATAAATATGTTCTTCGGGCTTGTCTTGAACGATAACTCCTTCTACTTCTGAGATGGCCTCCTTTACAGCATCTAGAGAAAAGGCTTGGCGCAATTCTACATTGGCCGCAATACTATGGCCCCCTTGTACAGGAACCCGCACAACCGTTGCCGTAACGGCGATAGATGAGTCATTAAATATCTTTCGGCTTTCCTCTCGCAGTTTAACTTCTTCGGCTGTATCGTTGTTTTGATCTAATGCACCATTAACGGGCAAGCAATTCATATCAATAGGGTGAGGATAGGCCATGTTTTCTGCCTGTTTACCCATTCGCTCGGTCATAAGTTGAGTAATAGCTTCTTTGCCCGTACCGGAAACGGATTGATAGGTTGCAAGGACCATTCGCTTGATGCCGAATTTTTGTTGGACATTACGCAAGGCAAGGACGAGCTGGATGGTTGAGCAATTCGGGTTGGCGATTATTCCATGGGAATCCTTTACGCTGTCAAGATTGATTTCTGGCACTACCAAGGGCACCGTATCCTCCATGCGCCAGCACGATGAGTTATCAATAACGCGACACCCGGCTTCAACAAAATGTGGTGCCCATTCCTTACTTACCCCACTTCCGGCTGAAAAGATTGCCCACTTAGGCTTTTGCGCTAAGACATCATCTACGGTTTGGACTGTCAGTTCATCATTATGAAACATTCTTTTTTGTCCTGCAGAACGACTAGAGGCCCCCAATAGAAGCTCTTTTGGTCTATGTCCGCGGGATGCTAACCCGTCAAGCAGTTTTTGACCCACTAAGCCCGTTGCTCCAATAATAGCTCCGCGTTGCTGTATACTCATTCCTCAAAAATAAGGACTTCTGTCATGGTAATCTTGGCACCATGATCCCCTCACTAACGATTCCGAAAGCACATTTCGTACCCATAGGAATCATTTGGTTGGTCTGCATTGTAAGCAGATTGCCTATGCTGAGGTTGGCGGTGCAAAGGATCACTGGTATTGGGATGGAAGCACAGAAGATGGCGGAGTTCTCCCCCCCGACTTCTATATTCTCACAATGCAAGGCCTTAGTGCATTATCTCCACCCAGGTGTTCCGTGCCTATTCTAGTAATGTATTGATTACTTTCATTATTCCTTTAAATGAAAGAAGGAGTATGCGTGGTGTTACCGATAAGCTAATTGTGTTAAGTTCCCTAAAATATGGGGATACGAGTCTGATTGTTAAGGCCTTCACGTATCAGTTTGGTGTCTTGAGTTTTATGCTGAAGGGGGTTCGAAAACGACGGGGAGGAGTTGTTGCCTTATATCAACCGGCCAGTGTTTTAGAGGCGAACATTGTGTATAGAGAGGGGAAAAGTTTACATGGTATAAATCAACCAAAACATGTCTTTGTTGCGCATAAAACGACAGCAGAACTTCAACGCATGGCAAAAGCCCTATTCATTTCAGAATATTTACAAAATATCCTGATTCAGGAAAGCCCTAATGAGGAACTTTTTACGTTGTCAGTAGATTGGTTAAGTGCTCTAGAGCATGATGATTCCAATGAATTTTATCACTTGAGATTTCTTTGCGCCTCACTTCAACCCCTAGGTATTCGCCCTCGAATCCCCATGCGTCCTGAGCAAATTCAGTTCGATTTGCGCGAGGGTAGATTCAGTCATGTTGTAGAGCATCGCGATGTGCTCTATGAAGAAGAAGCTGCACTCTTTTTAGAAGGGTTGGAGGGGCGATTTGATCATTTGTCTTCCTTACAGCGTTGGCGGCTATTACACCACTTTCTTGACTATGTAAGAATACATTTGCCCTGGATGAAATCCATCAAAACGCTTGATGTAATGAAACAGGTATTTACCGAGACTTCCACCACAAAAAATGTCTAGGCTTCTTGGCCGTTGGTTAAATGCGTAAATTCGATTGTGCTCAGTAAGTTTCTCCATAGGGCCGCACAACAAAAGTCGGCATCTGTAGCTCTTCTTGTAGACCCTAGTTCACAGGTTGAAGAAGGCTTGTCTTGCTTAGCGAAAGGAGTCGAAGAAGGATGTGTGGATGCTGTGTTTTATGGAGGGAGTCTTCGAACTCACAGCGAAGAGGAGGCTCAATGGAATACCTTAAGACAAAAAATACAAGCGCCAATTTTTGCCTTCCCTTCCAATGCGCTGCAGGTTCACCCTACAGCGGACGGCCTTCTTCATTTAAGTTTAGTGTCGGGCAGAAACCCGGACTATCTTATTGGAAGGCATGTGGAGGCTGCAGTCTATCTTGACGAGTTGGGTATTGAGGTCGTACCAACCGCATACCTTCTTATTGATGGGGGCAAGGTGTCAACAGCGGCTTATATCACAAACACAACGCCCATTCCAAGCGACAAAGTAGATATTGCATATGCAACAGCGCTTGCTAGCGTTCAATTGGGCATGAAGGCCATTTATTTAGAGGCAGGAAGCGGGGCAGATAACGCAGTGCCTGTTAAAATGGTAAAGACCTTATCAAGTAAGCTCGATGTGCCAATAATCGTTGGAGGAGGCATACGCTCGGCTGAGCAGTTGCGAGCCCTTTCTGACGCAGGAGCCGATGTGCTTGTCATTGGCAATGCATTCGAGGAAAATCCCTTTCAGATTATGGCTGATTTACGCACCTTTAAATGCGCAGTCGAGGTATGAAAGGCGTAGTCCAAAGATCTACAGGAAGCTGGTATAGAGTACTTTGTGATGACGGATTACCAAGAGATCTCCGCGTGGCGGGTAAGGTGCGTTTGCACGAATTGAACACAACGAATCCAATTGCCGTAGGTGATGAAGTCACCGTCTCGACGCGAGAGAATGGCGGGGAAAAAATGATAGAGGATATTTCGCCTCGACGGAATTATATCATTCGCCAGTCACCTAAAAAACGAGGTGCTCGGCATATTTTGGCGGCTAATCTTGACCAAGTGCTCTTGCTTGTAACCCTGGCACATCCTCGCACTTCCACAGGATTTATTGATCGATGTCTGCTTACAAGTGCGGCCTACCACATACCTGTGGTTCTTGTGTTTAACAAACAGGATTTGCTGGACCCCGATAGCAAAATAGGGAAGCAGCAGCAAGAGTTAATGGCCTACTATCAGTCCATGGGATATGACGTATTAGAAACCTCAGCTGTGGATTCCACGGGAATTCAAGCCCTTGAGGATGTGGCAAAAGATACACGGAGTTTATTGATTGGCCATAGTGGCGTGGGAAAATCTTCCTTGTTAAATGCCTTGGACCCTTCCTTGGATTTACGGACAAAAGAGATCTCAAAAAAATATTCAAAAGGGGTGCATACCACCACTTTTGCTGAGATGTTTCCCCTTCCCTTTGGAGGTGATATTATTGATGCTCCAGGAATCAAAGAGTTTGGTGTCGTTGACTTCGAAAAAGGAGAGGTCTCTACTTATATAGTAGACTTTCTACCCTATGTTGACCATTGCAAGTTTGCGAACTGCTTACACGTCAACGAGCCTAATTGTGCCGTCTATGAAGCGGTACGCTCAGGAGATATTGCCGAGTGGCGATACATCAACTATCTTAGAATTTTAGAAGATATAGACGAGGCAAAGGCGTGGTAGAAACTCAGAGCGACAAACAGGAAAGGGCATTGTTAGTGGGCTTGGTGACCGCCAAACAAAACCTTCAGAAAATGCAGGAAAACTTGGATGAGTTGGCGTTTCTAGCGGAAACAGCAGGGGCCATCCCTGTAGAGCAAGTCTATCAAAACCTTCATCTTCCCGACAACAGAACCTATGTTGGATCAGGAAAGCTCGCTGAAATCAAACAAATGATCCGTCTGAAAGCAATTGACGTCTTGATTTTTGATGATGAGATTAGTCCCGCCCAACAGCGCAATATAGAAAAGGAGACCAAAGTCAAAGTGCTTGATCGCAGCATGTTAATTCTTGACATCTTTGCTCAAAGGGCACGAACAACTCAAGCCAAATTGCAGGTAGAGCTGGCGCAACAACAATATCTTCTACCACGACTTCGTGGAATGTGGCAACACCTTGACCGGGTAAAAGGTGGTATTGGGATGCGAGGTGCTGGTGAAAAAGAAATTGAAACCGACCGAAGGATTGCAGGAAAGCGTATTGCCTTACTCAAACAGCGCTTAGTCCAAGTAGAAAAGCAAGATATCAATCGAAGAAAGTCTCGGGAAGGAATGATTCGCCTTGCGCTTGTAGGGTATACCAATGTGGGTAAATCAACCATTATGAATGCCTTGAGCAAGTCGACTGTATTGGCGGAAAACAAACTCTTTGCCACGTTAGACACCACCGTGCGAAAGGTAGCTATCGGCCATGTTCCTTTTTTGTTGTCGGATACGGTCGGTTTTATACGAAAGCTACCGCATCATCTTGTGGAAAGCTTTAAGTCGACGCTGAATGAGGCATTGGAAGCAGATTTACTCATCCACGTTGTTGATCTATCGCATCCTCAATTTGAAGATCAAATGCAGGCCGTAAAAGCAACCCTTGCAGACTTACATTGCGAAGACAAACCGGAGTTAGTAGTCTTCAACAAATTGGATGTTTACAGGGAACGATACTTCGATAAGTATACAAGCAAGGAAGTTCAATCGGAAATCTTAGAAGGCTTGCAGCGTGCATTTTCTGAAGATGTAAAGATTGATCCTGTCTTTATTTCAGCGACTCAAAAGGAAAACATGAATGCTTTGCGTAGGCGGATTTTCGAGGAAACACGAAAATTATATATCCAGAGGTATCCCTACAAAGCGAGCTATGTGCCGAATTGGGAGCCCGATTGGGAGGATAATCCTTAATGATTTTACAACATAAATGTTGTGTAATCCTCTTATTTTTGATGGCATGAGCTTTAAACAAAACGTGATATGTCTTTGGGTTTTTGCCTTATCCCTATTTTATGGTGATTTATGGGCACAGGAAATGGTGGACCGAGCGGTCGTTAAGTCAGGTCAGGCGCCATTCTTCCATGGAATTGCCTCGGGAGACCCCCTCCCTGATGCTGTCATTCTTTGGACCCGTGTGACTCCTGATCAAGGTATAAGTGATAGTATTCCCGTACAATGGATGGTCTCGACCGACCCTCAATTTTCGCAAATTGCCAACTTTGGATCCACCTTTGCCATTGCCGAGGATGACTTTACCGTGAAAGTCGACGTTTGTGGACTTCAGCCAGCCACTTACTACTATTATCTGTTTCGGGCCGAAGGCAAAAACTCGGTAACAGGTCGCACTAAAACCGCCCCTCTCGGCTCGGTATCCAACCTAAAGTTTGGTGTGGCTTCATGTTCAAATCTACCCAACGGCTATTTTAATGCCTATGCGGATATGGCCGATCGCCACAATGATATGGATGCCTGGCTTCACTTAGGGGACTATATCTATGAGTATGGTTCAGGAAATTCAGAACCACCCTATGAGATAACCCAGTTACCGGATTATCGCCTGCGTCATTCCCAATACAAAATGGATGTTCAATCGCAGCGTTTACACCAGCTGTTTCCGCTGATTGCAACTTGGGATGACCATGAGTCGGCAAATAACTCCTACAGGGATGGGGCAGAAAATCATGATGGTAGTGAGGGAATATGGTCCGATCGTTTGAGTTATTCGGCTGAGGCCTACAAGGAGTGGATGCCCATTCGAAGTCCGGATAGTACTAATCCTGTTAAAATTTGGCGGACATTAAAATATGGCGACTTAGCCGAGCTCATGGTAATGGATACGCGCATTTGGGGACGAGAAGAACAAGGCAGCCCTGAACCCAAGGACCTGCTTGGAAGCGACCAGTTTGACTGGCTTGAAGGCAGATTGGATTCTACGGATGCGCTCTGGAAATTATTGTGTCAACAAGTGATGTTTGCTCCTTTGCCAAACAACGATGCTTGGGAAGGGTATGAGTCTGAGCGAAATCGCTTGATCGATTTTGTCGAAGACAATCAGATTGACAACAGCGTAGTACTAACAGGTGACATTCATACTTTTTTTGCCAACGAAGTTCCTGGAAACTCCACAGCGAGTGCTATGGTGGAGTTTATCGTAGGAAGTGTAACCTCATCTAGTGTTCCTGTAAACATTCCTATTGGTTTGATCCAGCTGTTGTTTCCCCATATTAAGTATGCTCAATTTGCAGATCGAGGCTATGTTGCACTGAATCTAGATCAAAACAGTGCTCAAGCCGACTACTTTGCTACCCCGATTGATGTATTTAATGTATCGGGCAGTCACCTAACCTCATGGAAGGTTGATGAGGGCTCAACAAGCTTAGTGAATGTGCCCAACGCACTTCCCTCACAGGCAGGGCCTTTTCGACCCGATACGGCAGCCGACCAAACGATAACTATGGTTCAATTGACGGATACTATCGTCTTGGGTGGAACCGAGAATACCTCAATTGACGGTAATCTAATTCCCAATGTGATCACCGTATGTCCATCGATTACGGGCAGTGTATCAACGTCACCAGACAATGGGACACTAACCGTAGACAACGTAACGGTTACCTACACCCCGAATCCCAACTTTTTTGGAAACGATACGGCAAGTGTTGTGCTGTGTCGCCAAGGGATAGGCTGTGACACAATTACCATAGTTATTACTATAGTTGGTGCTACCTCAACAGATACTACGTATCATACGATCTTTGCAGGTCAAAGCATTCAACCCTGTGGCACGTTCAGCGATTTATCATCTTCGATAGCATCAAGTGCCATTTCGAGCTTTACGGGATTGGGAAGTGTTGCGGTATTAGATAGTTTCTGCATTGATTACAATGCCTCTTCTGATCAATCTTCCCTTGATACCATCACCATGGTAGTTTGTGACACTAACGGTATTTGTGACCTTCATGTTTTTATTATTAATGTGCTTCCATTGCCTACAACAGAAAGTATTGTGGATACCATCAGCGGAGCTAATTTGTATTCTAGATGTTTTGATTTTGATGACTTAATGGGACCGCTAACGACCTTTTCTCTCGAAGGAAGTCCTAGTCATGGTCAAATTGCCTATTATAATGACTCTTGCATAACCTACCTCCCTGATTCCTCGATGAATGCAACAGAGACCATGGTCTTTGTAGGGTGCGACAATGCTATACCGCCAAATTGTGATACAGTAGTTCTGCAACTTGTACTCGTTGATGAAGTAATGGTCGATATCCAAGATGCATCATCAAACCCCTTGGTAGTAATGGGTATACAGCCCAACCCATTTAGGGAGTATTTCTATATCCAATTCTATGCTCTACCCACTGCCAATGATTTAGAGATATCAGTGTACTCTTTGGATGGGAAAGTAGTGTATCAAGAATTCAAAACGGGCTTAAGTGAAGGGCTATATCATCTTCCCGTAAACCTTCCTTCGCTGAGCAAGGGAGAGTATATTGTCGAAGTACAAAGCGGAGGACATCGATATACCCAGCCAATGCTTAAAGAATAGTAAGGCCTAAATGCTTATATTTGCGGCATAAGAGGGGGCATTTGTCCCCTCTTTTTATTCTAAAGATTTAGAAAAGTGGTAGAAATTGAGCAAAAAATAAAGACTTGGTTGGGAGAAATCCTCCCTTCTATGGATGCATTCTTTGTGGAACTAATCGCTAAGGGAAAGCGGCTTGAACTTTACATTGACAAGGTGCCAAGCATTACTATAGATGAGTTGGTGCGTGTTAGTCGTCACTTGGAAGCCCAACTTGACGAAGAAGGATCAGTGCCAGAGGATTACACGCTCAATGTTTCTTCCCCTGGTATGGGCAACCCCCTTCGCGTTCGGGAACAATATGTCAAAAGAATTGGGCGACAGCTCAAAATCACGACATTCAGCGAGGAGCGTCTCGAGGGACGATTGGTTAAGGTACTTGACGATGGAATCGAGTTTCTATTGGAGCCTTTAGAGGGGAAATCTAAACCGGGTAAAAAGAAAAAAAATGCTGCAGAACAATCCTCTAGCATAGAAATACAATTTGAGGATATCAAAAAAGCCATATTACATTTTAACTTTTAAATTATAGCCATGAACAGTGTAGAGCTTATTGATTCGTTTTCCGAATTCAAAGAGTTTAAAAATATCGACCGACCTACGATGATGAAGGTCTTAGAGGATGTCTTTCGTACCATCCTTAAGAAAAAGTTCGGGGATGATGAAAACTTCGACATCATTGTGAACACCGACAAAGGAGACCTTGAAATTTGGCGCACACGAGCCATTGTGGCTGACGGAGAGGTAGAAGACGATAACCTTGAAATTTCCATCAGCGATGCCATTAAAATTGAGGAGGACTACGAAGTAGGTGAAGATTGCTATGAGCAAGTCACCATTGAATCCTTTGGCCGTCGTGCGGTGTTAAGTGCACGTCAAACCTTGGTGACGCGTGTTCTGGAAATCGAGAAAAATGAAATATTCCAGAAGTATAAAGATCGAGTTGGCGATATCATGTCTGCGGAAGTTTATCAGATTTGGAAGCGTGAGATTCTTTTGCTTGACGACGAGGGGAATGAAATTGTTCTTCCAAAAAGCGAGCAAATTCGTGGAGATTTTTTCAAAAAAGGCGAGAATGTGCGCGGTGTGATTAAAGAAGTACGTCTTCGTAACGCTCAACCGATTATTGTCTTGTCACGAACAGATAATGCTTTCTTAGCCAAGTTGTTAGAACTTGAAGTACCTGAGATTTTTGATGGACTTATCGTCATTAAAAATATTGTACGCGAGCCTGGTGAGAAGGCGAAAGTCGCGGTCGAAAGTTATGATGACCGAATTGACCCTGTTGGGGCTTGTGTAGGTATGAAGGGAAGTAGAATCCATGGTATTGTCCGGGAGCTAAAAAATGAAAATATCGATATCATTAATTACACCGACAATCTCAACCTATTAGTACAACGTGCTCTTGCTCCAGCTAAGATTGTAAGCATGGACATCAATACGGACAACCGCTCAATCGCAGTGTACTTAAAGCCAGATCAAGTATCGCTTGCTATTGGCCGTCGAGGACAAAATATCAAGCTCGCAAGCCGTCTTGTAGATTATGAGATTGATGTTTATAGGGATGTCGAGGGAGAAGAATATGATATTGATCTCGATGAGTTCGCAGATGAAATTGATTCTTGGATGCTTGATGAGCTCAAGGCTATTGGTTGTGATACGGCGAAAAGCGTATTGGACCTCAGCGAGGAAGAGTTGGTGCGAAGAACCGATTTAGAAGAAGAAACGATTAAAGAAATTTATAAGATTCTGAAATCAGAATTCGAGGAAGAATAAAAGTACATGTCAGATTATAAACCGATGCGGCTGATTGCCGCGGCCAAAAAGTTTAATGTAGGAGCCTCTACAATTACTGAATTCCTTCAAGGAAAGGGATTTGATATTGATAATCGACCTACTACCAAGTTGAGTGAAGAAATGTATCAGGCATTGCGCGCTGAGTATTCTTCAGATGTCGATATGAAAAAGGAGGCCGAACAGGTTCAGCTTGGCTCAGAAAACAAGGGCGTTAGCATTAACAAAGAAGAGGAAACGGAAACCTTTATCGAACGCAAAAAAGTTGAGCTCTCGGGTCCCAAAGTTGTTGGGAAAATAGATGTTGCTTCTAAGGAAGAGGCCGAAGCCCAGTCTCCTGCCAAAGCTGAAGAAGAGGATTCGACAGCCGCCAAACCAGCGAAAGCCCCAGATAAGGATATCGAAACCATTGAACGTAAAAAGGTTGAGCTTACGGGCCCCAAGGTCTTAGGTAAGATTGAAATTAAACCTGAACCCCAGCGAGCTAAGAAAACAGAGGAAGGGAGTCCCGAAAAGCGTCAACGAAAACGCTTTAAAAAGGCATCGAAAGTTGGGCCCGTTAAGGGAACAAATGCTGGCCGCGGCAAGACGAAAGACGAGCCAAAAGTGGTCAGTGAAAAGGAAATTGAAGAAAAGATTAAAAATACGATGGCGAAGCTTCAGGCGGCGTCCTCTGGAAAGAGTCAGCGTGCCAAGCTCCGTCGACAAAAACGCCAAGAAATCCAACAAAACGCAGAGCTCGAAGCTCAGCGTATAGAAGAGGAAAACTCCTCAGTACTTAAGGTAACTGAATTTGTCACAGTAAGTGAATTAGCTAGTATGCTCAATACGTCTCCAACAGACATTATAACTAAGTGTTTTGGTCTTGGAGTAATGGTATCTATAAATCAGCGTTTAGATGCAGAGATTATTGAGTTGGTTGCCAGTGAATTCGAGCGATCAATAGAGTTTATTTCTGCATCAGACCAGGACGTATTTGAGGATACCGAGGATGCAGAAGAAGATCTACACGAACGCGCTCCTATTGTAACAATCATGGGACACGTAGATCACGGTAAAACGTCTTTACTCGATTACATTCGTGAGGCAAATGTAGTAGGTGGCGAGGCAGGAGGAATCACTCAGCACATTGGAGCCTATGAAGTAAACTTAGAACAGGGAAACATCACCTTCCTTGATACGCCAGGTCACGAGGCCTTTACGGCGATGCGTGCTCGCGGAGCCAAGCTTACCGATATTGCGGTCATAGTTATTGCTGCGGATGATGACATTATGCCACAAACCAAGGAGGCCATTTCGCATGCCCAGTCGGCAGGGGTTCCCATGATTTTCGCGATCAATAAAATCGATAAGGAAAATGCGGATGCCAATAAGATTAAGGAGAAGTTGTCCGGAATGAATATTCTTGTTGAGGAGTGGGGTGGAAAGCACCAATCGCAGGATCTTTCTGCTAAGACGGGATTAAACGTCGACCAATTGTTGGAAAAAATTCTCTTGGAGTCAGAACTGCTTGAACTCAAAGCCAACGCCAAGAAGCCAGCTATTGGAACCGTGATCGAGGCTTCTCTTGATCGAGGAAGAGGGTATGTGGCCACCGTGCTTGTGCAAAATGGCAGATTAAACATTGGAGACTTTATTGTTGCTGGAGGCTTTTCTGGCAAGGTAAAGGCAATGTTTGATCACAGAAGTCAGGCTAAAAAGAGCGCGGGACCAGCTGTTCCAGTTCAAATTCTTGGTCTAGACGGTGCTCCTGCGGCAGGTGAACGATTCAAAGTATTTGCTACAGAACAGGAAGGTAAGCAAGTAGCCACCAAGCGCGCACAACTCGACCGAGAACAGGGAATGCGCACTCAAAAACACATTACACTCGATGAAATTGGTCGTCGCTTGGCACTTGGAACCTTCAAAGAGCTTAATGTTATTGTAAAAGGTGATGTTGACGGATCAACTGAGGCCTTATCCGACTCCTTGCTCAAGCTTTCTACCGAAGAGATTCAGGTAAATATCTTACACAAAGCCGTAGGGGGAATCAGTGAGTCTGACGTTATGTTGGCCTCCGCATCGGATGCTATTATCGTCGGTTTCCAAGTCCGCCCATCGGCTAGTGCGCGTCGCTTAGCGGAAGCTGAGGGGGTCGAACTTCGCATGTACTCAATTATCTACAATGCCATTGAAGAGATTAAGGCGGCTATGGAAGGACTTCTCGAACCTACTGTAGAAGAGAAAGTATTGGGTAATTTGGAAATCAAAGAGGTATTTAAGATTTCGAGAGTGGGTACCGTTGCTGGGTGTATGGTAACCGATGGTAAGATTTACCGAAATGCCAAAGTTCGTATTGTTCGAGAGGGTATTGTTGTGTATACTGGAGAACTTGAGTCATTAAAACGGTTCAAAGATGATGTAAAAGAAGTCGTTAATGGCCAGGATTGCGGATTAAACATCAAAGACTACAATGATATTAAAGTGGGTGATGTGATTGAAGCTTATGAAGAGGTTTCTATCCAGCGAACGCTTTAGAAAATTTTTTTTAGTCTCTTAGTACAGCCCATGCTGCCTTACTCACATCGTGCCGCATGATGCGTGATGGCTTAGCTGGTCCTTTTGTTTCAATGAATTCAACAATTCCATCGACTTGAGACACCAAATCAAGATCAAGCTCCTTGCGTGTTTGGGCAGCTTGTTTCCCTTTTAAATTCGCGGAGGTTGACAGAAGGGGTACGGATAGGCTTTTCAAGATAGGGGCAAGGTAGGAGCTGTGCTCCACAATTCTAAAGCCAATGGTTCCGTCCTGTGCTTCTGTTTCTTTCAGCATGGGGTTGGTATTTTTCACCACAAAGGTTGTCGGCCGTTCGTTATGAAAGATTTCTATGGCGCGTTGCGTGGTTTCATCAAGGTCAATGCCAAGCTGCTCATAGTGAGAACACAATAAGATGATGCCTTGCTCACGGGATCTTTCTTTAATGGCATAAACCCTGGAAACTTGGTCTTTATTGCTGACCAAACACCCTAAGCCCCAAACGGTATCGGTGGGATAAAGTACAATATCCCCCTGGTTGAGGCATTGCTCTAAATTTTGGCTTGAAAGGATAGGCTTCATCAGATAAGTCGTTTATACAAACTATTGAGCTCTTTCGCTTGCCGTTCGGCAGAAAAGTGCCGCTGTTCTTCCTTGGTTAAGCTATAGGCAAAGGAAGATGGTGCATCTACAACACTTTGTATAAAGTCAGCAATTCCTTGAACATCATTGGCTTTCACATAGTTTATCTTGTTTCCACCGATTTCTTCCATGGATGAATCTTGAGTCGTTAAGACGGGAAGCTTACAAAGCAGAGCTTCGGCAATGGGCAGGCCATACCCTTCAATTACGGAAGGATAAACTAAGGCCTGGGCGCCATAAAAAAGTAATGGCAAATCATGAGTGGAGACTGAGTTAAGCCAGACAATTTTTTCTTCAAGATTCTCTTGTTGAATGAAGGATTTAATCGACTGGATATACGTTCCTGAGCTCCTTCCCACAAGGACTAGTTGAATGTCAAGGGATTTGAGCAGGCTCATTGCTTCCACCAC
>PKDX01000064.1 GCA_002862745.1 Bacteroidota bacterium
ATTGCAAATGCAGCCATTACATCCGAGGCAATGTGAGTAACGTTTTTGTAAAAGACGCGCATAAAGGCTTCAAACTCTGAATTTGGCCAATATTCAGAACCACTGGGAATGTTTGCGAGGTTGCGTGAAGTGAATGTTTCTTTTAAATCTGCAGGTTTACTGGGGTCAAGGGCCTCACCTTTCATTGCCGTGTAACCATGGTTGAGAGTTGCACTGTAGGGAACCTTTGTTTTCTCATCACTTAAAAAAAGAGACTTTGCTACGCTAAAAGCCGTCTCGAGTAGATGCTCTGACATTCCGAAATTCTTCAAATATAGAAAGCCTACATTGTGCGCCGCATCAAATATTTCTTGAGCAACTTTTTCCCGCTCCTCTTTGCCTCCCTCTCTGTAGGGCCCCATATCAATAATGGCTAAATTAGGTATCTTTGCAGACATGCGGCGATAAAATAGCAGTAACTATACCAGTCAGCATAGTTGGATATAAATAGTTTTTAATGAAAATAAGAGCTATATATCTGCTTAGTGTATAGCTCAGTCTTAAGTATGATCCCCTTAAGCTCGCCACGCCTTGCGAAGTTCTCGGGCGCATTAGAACTGCAAGTAAGTGCTTTTTAATTGTGGACTTTAGAAAGCCACAAAAGGCTACTTATACTCCTATGAAATAAATCATTTATACTCGAATGGAGCAGTAACTGATGCACTCGAATTGTTCACAATTGATAAATTATGTTTGGTTTACTTCACTTGGGGTAGGGTGCTACTATAGGTATCCCAGTTTTTTACTATTTCTCGAACCACAGGGCTTCCAACAGTATATGCATTTTCTATAGATGGAATAAAAGCAGAATAACCTCCCATAACTTCTCCCGATTTGCTCTCTACAGCAGTCCCGCCGGGCCACTGCATCGTGTAATTGCTCGCAGCTCGAAGCATCATGACCCTTGAGCAGTCTACTAGATTAGCTTGTTCAAGAAATTTTAATGCAATCATCATTCCACTGCCCTCCATTGCAGATGCAACGAATTCACCATTGCCATCTGTCCAATACTCGACCCATTTGTTGGCCCATTCATTTTCGATGGCTCCATGCCAGAAGTTCATTGCCGCTAAGTAACTACCGCGCAGAACAAATGGTGGCTTTTGCCCCATAGGTGTTTCCGTGAATCTTCTACGCCGAATAGCGATAGCTTCTGTGTCCATTAGTGGGATTTCTTTTGTGCGTGCGAATGCCCAATTAGTGAGCGACTCATTTAATTTGAAGTAGGATCCTTCACTGGCAGGACGCGGCTGTTGGTATGGACTTTTTGCTCGAAATGGGAACCGCCCAGTTGACCAGCCTTTAGGGGCTTCGCGAATGTCAATGGTATGAGAGAGATCTCCATCGATTACCCAATCGACCCAACAGACACTTGCTAATGAGGCATCTGCTGGGTCAAAACCTGCAATTCCAGCTAGCAGCCAATAGGATTGAGAAAAATCAAAGCGCGGGTCTAATGCGACAGCTGTTATACTTGCAGCTGCTTTAGCGGTTCCAATACCAGTAACCATGCCCAGCACTCCCTCCTGTTCGTTCCAGTAAAGGTCACGATTCCCGTGCGGTAGAGGGATTCTTGTTCTGAGGGGATATCTTTCAACCCAGAGTTGGAACTCGCCAGGATCATCCGCTGTAACATCTCCTCGTTCAAATAATGCAACGATTACGACTTTCACTTTTTTAGGTTCAATGTCGGAACCTGTTAATACGAAGGTAAGTAATAAGTTTAAAGAAAGTAGTATTAATAAATTTTTCACATCTAGATCTTAGCATTTGATACGCCATAAACTAATAGTGAATAAAATTCTATACTGCCAAAGCTTGTTACTGAATTTAATTGTTATTCTGGTCTCAGTCTTGCTTATTAGTTTGGAGTGAAGTGGTTTGTAAAAGGTGATTTTGACGGTTTTTTTGGCCTAGGCCTAAATAACTTTATCAATTTTCTGCTGATTATTAATCTGAGTTTATTTGTGCTTGGCTTTGATGTTGAATTTGTAGCTAAGCGTATTTTGCCCGCTATGGCTGTCGGTATTCTTACTGGTAACTTCTTTTACGGCTGGCAGGCACATCGTCTAGGAATAAAACTTGGCAGAGATGATGTTACAGCACTTCCTTACGGGATAAATTTATTGACGATTTTTTTCTTCGTTTTTTATGTTATGGTTCCGGCACAGCAGATCGCTTTAAGCCACGGACTAAGCAAGCAAGATGCTGATATCATCGCCTGGAAAGCTGGTATAATTGCCTGCCTTGGTTCTGGCATAGTTGAAGTTATCGGCTCTTTTTTTGTCCATCATATTCGCAAAGTAGCACCTCGTGCTGCATTGCTCTCCGCTCTAGCTGTGATTGGCATTTTCTTTATTGCAGCTGACTACTGTTTCCGCGCTTATGCATTTCCTGAGATTGGGATCCCTACGCTTTTGCTCACTTTATATTTCTACTATGGCGGCATTCAACTGAAGGGCAACATTCCTGGCGGGTTGATTGTTTTGATCGTTGGGGTTGGAGTCGCATGGCTGACCTACTTCATTGGCATTCGCAGTCCAATTGATGCATTGTCCGACAGTGGCTTATCTCTTGGGGTTTACTTGCCTGGCGCCTACGGATTGGAGGCTTTGGGTTCAATTGGAGAGATGATCTCATACGCTGCGGTAATCCTTCCTCTAGGACTGATTAATGTGATAGGCTCTATGCAGGTGATTGAATCGGCATCTGCTGCAGGCGACGATTTTGCACCGAAGGAAACACTTTTGGTTAACGGGATCGGTACAGTTTTAACAAGTTTCTTGGGGTCCCCTTTTCCTACGACTCTTTACATTGGTCATTTAGGCATGAAGCAGATTGGAGCACGTGCAGGTTACTCTCTCATGAATGGAACTTTTATGGCGCTACTTTGCTTAACAGGAAGCTTTGGAGTCCTCGCACAATACATTCCCATTGAGGCAGGTATGGCTATTTTGATCTGGGTTGGCTTTACCATTGGGGCACAAGCTTTTCAAGCTGTTCCGGAAAGACATGCCCCTGCTGTAATTGCTGGACTAATTCCTGGTATTGGTGCTTTTACTGCACTCATTATTAAGCGTGTTTTAGGATCAGTTGGATACGGAACCGAAACTAAGCCATATAGTAGTGAAGTTTTTACTTTAATGACTGAAAAAGGAAATCTTTTTGCACAGGGAATTTTTGCACTAGAGCAGGGATGGTTATATTGTTCGATTATATTTACCTCTCTCATGGTCGCGATAATTGATAAGCGTTTTACCGCGCTAATGGCTTGGCTAGCTGCTGCGGGAGCCATGGCTGCCGCAGGAATAATTCATAGCTTTATCATTTTTGATCAAGATATTACTACGAAACTTGGACCTGCATGGCAGTGGGTCTTTGGCTATCTTGTTGCTCTTGCTTTACTCGCATTTGTGCGTTTTTGTTTAGTAAAAGGTTCTGATCTTCCTAACAAAGCACCAGAATCTGCGCTCAAGCGCACTTCTGATAGCTAGTTTCATAATACAAAACTACTCACAAGGAATTCGTGAAAATTTATCGTATAAAGACGAGTAGTGGTGATGTTAGATGGGCTTATTCTGAGAATTTTAAAGACTTTTACTTGTTAAATGGATCTCTTAATGGTTTCACAGAAACCACGGAAGCGGTTACTGCCAAAAAAATTCTTCCTCCTGTAATACCGCCAGCAGTTTATATCATTGGGTATAATTATGCGAAAAATGTAGAGCAAGCACGAGCAACTGCAGGTTCACATCCTGTCGTAGTGATGAAGGCTGCAAGCACAATTATTGCGACAGGTGACTCTATTGACCTTCCTGACCCTGCAACTTCTAAGCAAATTGATTACGAGGGTGAACTGGCAATAGTTATTGGTAAGCGGGCAAAGGATGTGCCTGTTGATTCTGCATCTGAATATATCTTAGGCTACACGATTGCTAATGATGTGACTGCTCGCGATTGGCAACAAGGTGGTGCAGGCAATCAGTGGGTACGCGCGAAGAACTTTGATACTTTTTGTCCACTAGGTCCTGCAATTGTTACTGCAGACTCGTTGAATTTAGATAAAGGCTTAATGATACGAACTTGGCTCAATAAAGAGCTCAGACAGGTGGATACAACCGCGTCGATGATATTTACTATTGAGGAGCTAGTCGCTCATTTATCTGTGAGTAATACACTATTGCCAGGCACTGTAATCCTTACGGGCACGCCAGCGGGCACTGGTAAACAGCAGGACCCACCCACCTATTTAAAGACTGGTGATAGTATTACTATCGAAATAGATGGTTTGGGTGTGTTAGAAAATACTGTCCTCTAAGCTAGACGCTCTTTGTTCGATCTGCTCTCAAGTTTTACAATTCTGCGCAATTGTTGAATTAGGCGCATTGTTAGTAAAAGTGCTCCAAGCGCCAGTCCAGACGCTAGTCCGATCCATAGGCCTAGAGCCCCGAAGTTGAGTTTGAATGCAAAAAGCGCGCCCAAAGGAATTGCGAATATCCAGAAGCTGAAGAAAATTAGTATGGTAGGTATAATTACATCACGCAGCCCTCTTAGTGCGCTCATACTTATTGCCTGTGCTCCGTCAAATATTAAGAATAAAGCTACTATTTTTAATAATGAGGCGGACAATTCGACTAGATATATATCTGAGCTGAATAATCGTGCAACAGTAGTGCTATACACAATGAGTGATAGAGCAAATAAGCCAGTTATCAAGAACGAAGCAATGTGCGCACTACAAGTAATCGGGTAACAAGAAATCGCATCTTTGCCACCAATTCTATGACCGACTCTTATGGATACAGCCATCCCGATACCAAGAGGAAACATAAAAATTAGTGCCGTGCAAGTAAGCGCAATTTGATGAGCGGCTAAAGCTGTATTACCAAACTGCCCTATCAGTAGTGCGGTGATTGAAAAAGATCCAAATGCAATGGTTAATTGACCCGCTGAAGGTAATCCGACTTTTAAAAGAGATACAATTTTTTCATTATTGAGTCGGCCTATCCACTTTTTTGGAATGCTAGAAACTAGTCTTTTCGACTTTTTTATATAATATAGTATAAGGACTAAAATAGTCATTCGCGATAAGAATGTTGCCATTCCAGCGCCTATCAATTCCAAGCGAGGAAAGCCTAAATTTCCAAAAATGAGTATATAGTTCAAAGCAACATTAAGAGCGACTCCGCCGAGCATAATCCAAAGAACCGACCATGGTTGATTTTTCGCCTCGCAAAAGCTTTTAACTGTCAAAGCTGGGACTGCGGGTATTAGTGAAATTGATAGCCAAAAAAGATATTTTGGAGCTAAGATCGTGACTGACTGCGGCTGTTTAAAAATATATAGTATAGGATTAAGAGCACACAGAATAATCGCGAGTGAGATGCCTATTAACACTGCTATCAAGAGACTATTTCTTAAGATTTCTGCCGCTTCTTGATCTCGTTTTGCACCATGCTCGTGTGCCGTATTCACAGAAACTGCTATGAACAGTCCGATAGCTGCTACAAAGAAAGTGTTAAAAATTACATTTGCGAATGCTGCAGCTGCAAGTTCGGTAGTTCCTACTCGACCAATCATCACTGTATCTGCGAGGCCGAGAAGCATTTGGCTCACGTGTCCAGCCATAATCGGTAACGCTAGAGCTAGTGTTCTCTTGTTTTGACTGAGCACTGATGACATAATTCATTGCCTCGCATGATTGATTAAAAGGAAAGCCTTATGTTTTCTTTTTGCTGAAAATTATTATTTTCTGATCGACCACTTGTTTTATGTTTAAATCGTGTGCTCTGGTAAAGAAACTGCTTACACGCCATGGTGATAGATAAAGAACCCCAGACAGAAATATTGTATGTGCATGATACACGGATGTCACCTTGTCCGGCATTATTAGCAGCATTCCAACAAGTTATCGCCATGTTTATTGGATGCATAACTCCAGCATTAATTTTTATTTCTGCAGTTCAGATGGATGAGGCGACACAAAATTACTTAATTAGTATGTCCTTAGTGACGGCTGGATTAGGTACTTTTTTGCAAGCACGTCGATTCGGATGGATTGGTTCAGGCCTTTTGTCAGTAAATGGCACAAGCTTCGCTTATTTGGATTTGTTGCTACGCGCTGGCTCCGAAGGTGGCCTTGCGCTAGCTTGTGGCATGGCTTTAGCCGCGGTTCCAGTGCAGTTTGCTCTCGCATTTTTTCTGCCATCATTGCGCCGTATATTTCCACCTTTAGTTGCAGGTATAGTCGTTCTCCTGATAGGTCTAACACTTATCCCGGTCGCCGGATATTACATCAGCTCTGGAGCCGATAGCGGACGGATGTGGTCACAAAACTTACTTTTAGCTGGTTCAGTTGCAGCGGTCTTAATACTGACCCAATTCTTGGGTAAGCCTTTACTCAGAGTTGCGGGACCACTTTTAGCCATTGGCGTGGGCTATTTATTAGCAGCTATTATGGGCTTACTTTCTTGGCCTGAGAGCACAAATACGGCATTTATAGTTCTGCCACAGCCACTATATGCCGGACTTGCATTTGAATGGGATCTGCTTCTGCCATTTGGGATTATTTATTTAGTTTCTTCTATAGAGGCAATTGGCGACCTAACAGCGACTGCTAGTCTTTCTGGTCTCAAGACAACGGGCAATGATTTTTGGAAGCGTTTGCGTGGGGGTATTTTTTCTGATGCGATTACAACTACAATCGCCACTATAATCTCGGTCTTCCCTACCGCAACGTTCTCACAGAACAACGGTGTGATACAGTTGACTGGAATAGGGGCACGACAGGTTGGCTACTACATTGCTGCTATTTTGGTTGTTGCGGGACTAATACCGCAAACAGGCGTATTTTTTACCATGATGCCAAAGCCTGTCTTAGGAGGTGCTACACTTGTTTTATTTGGCCTTATAGCTGGAGCTGGGTTTCGGTTGATTAATCAGACCAAACTAGGTAATAAAGAAGTTCTCATTATCGCTATCAGCCTAGGCATGGCTTTTGGGATTCCTACTCAAGAAGCTTTCGTGGATTCATTGCCTAATGTGCTAGCGGGTATATTAGGTTCCTCCGTGGCTACGGGAGGGCTCACAGCGGTTTTACTATGCTTGATTTATCGGCGCCCTAAGACCGAATTAGAAGAGGATATTTTAGAAAGTTAGAACCAATCATTAATTATGGAAAAATTAGCTATACCGGCTTATCCACCTGAGCTTCTCGAGAAAAAAGGCGCCCGAAATTCACAAGCAATGGTAGATTTTCGAGGTTACACTGTTGAGTCGTTTCTGCGTGCATATCGCGACTGCGGTCCAATCTTTAAAACGAAGGTCAACGGCCTAGATGAAGTTGTTTTTGGTGGACTCCAAGCCAACGAGGAAGCGTGGCGTCGTCCGGATGAATGGAGCTACAGCGAAGCGGTAAGAGTCTTTCGTGAAGAGTTAAGTTCACTTCATCTGACGCAGTTAGATCGCGAGCCGCATCGCCGGAAACGTCGTTTACTAAATAAAGCGTTTAAGACTAGTTCTATTATGGCTAGTTTACCGCAGATATCAGAGCAAATAAGACTAGGCTTAAAGAGGATCAACGGTATTGAAGTCGAACTGCATGAAGCGCTGATGGACGTCTACACAAGGGCACAGTCTGTTAGTTCGATTAAAGAGACACTCTCTGATCATATGGTAAGAAAGATGGTTGATTTCGAAGAAGGCTTTATTGGAGCGCTATTCTTAAACGATCAGGAACGAGCATTAGTTTACAGCCGTTCGAAGTATACTAATCTGAAGTCTGAGGTTCTTAGCTACTTGCACGGGATTGTCCGGAAACGGCTTACCGGCGAGACCGCAGACGATTTACTCGATGCAATCATCCACCAAAAGACCTCAAGCTCCATCGAGCCACTTTCAGAAGAAGAGTTGATTTACGATGCATATCTATTACTGATCGCTGGAACGGGGAATACCTCAAAGACTCTCTGCTATTGTCTCTATGAGCTCGCCAATAATCCCGATTGGACGGCTAAGCTAATCGAGGAGATCGGTCAATTTGATGCGAGTTCTATGGCACGAGGAATGTCCAATTTCCCCTTGTTGAAGGCAACGTTGATGGAGGCAGAGCGTCTTTTTCCTGCTGCTCCAGTGCTTCCACGTGTTCCGTTTGGAGATCTAGAGTTCCTAGGACACAAACTGACACCAAAAATGCACTGCCTGCATTTAGTTTCTTTGATGCACTTTGATGACTCCGTGTATGAAGATCCATTTTTATTCAAGCCGCAAAGATGGATCGACAATGAATACCCAAAGCTCGCCCACGGGACATTTGGTGGGGGCTCTCATGTCTGCTTAGGGATGAATGTAGCGCGTATTCAATTGCCTATTACGCTTGGCTACCTTCTTTCAAATTACAATTTTTCAATTACTAAGGAACCTAAGAAAGAACACTACGCCTTCCCCAGTGAGGTCGACTCAATGACAGTTCGAATGAATGTTATTTTGAGTTCTAAATAACAATTGTATCAATACAACATCGAATCCCCCTAAATTATGAAACAATCAAAGTTTAATATTGGTCCTCTAATGCTTCTGCTGTTGATTCTCGTAGGCTGCTCTACGAAAAATTCTGTAAAGTATGGCCCACAATCCTTCTACCAGGAAGGCTTCACTGCCATCGTAGTAGCCTACGAGCCGGAGATGCTTGCCTTGCTTGAGACAATCGAAGGGGATCCTACCGCGAAAATTGTTAATGAATATACTTTCAAAGGAGTACGTTATCGCCTTGGAACGTATAAGGAAAGGCCGATCCTAATTTTTGCCACAGGTATCAGTATAGCAAACGCTGCGATGTCGATGCAGATGGCATTTGATTATTTTCCGGTCGATCAGGTGGTCTACATGGGCATCGCAGGTGCTGTTAACCCCAAGTGGCAACCTGGCGACGTGATCGTTCCAGAACGTTGGTACTATCACGATGAGAGCGTCTATTCCAACCCCAAGCTTGAAGATGATGGAGGGTATATTTTGCCAGAGTTTTACATCAGCTTTCTTAAGGATCAAAAGGAACGTCAAATCGATGACCCACATGTGCCTGATTATAAACCATTTCGCTTTATTCATCCTGATGATGTCTTAATCATTAAAGACGGAATGGAGGAACCTTCTGCTAAAGCATATTTCGCTGCTACACCGCGATTGCTGGAAGCAGCCCGTGCTGCGATTAAAAAATTGCCTCCACAGAGTATTCTCGGAGAACGCTTCTCAAAATTGTCGGTTGGTGGAAATGGAGTCACCGGATCGGTCTTTGTCGATAACCGAAACTACCGCAAGTGGACCCGGGAGGTGTTCAACGCTGAGGTTACCGAAATGGAGTCGGCCGCAGTTGGACAAGTCTGTGAAATCAACGAAGTCGACTGGGTAATTATTAGGTCAATAAGTGATCTAGCTGGCGGACAAGAGGGTGTAAACGATGAGCATATCTATGATGTCGAAGCCTCTAGAGTAGCTGCCGCACTACTGTTTGCTTTACTCGACGAGCTGTAATTCATATATATTGTTTTATGTTGTCTGCCGAAGACGTTATTGAGCGCTACCAGTTAGAGCCATTAGATCAGGAAGGAGGTTTTTTTCGGCAAATCTGGTTAAGCCCAATTCGTATTCAAAACTCTAATTTATCTGGTGCCTATCCCAGGAAAGGCGACCGCCCAATTGGCACGTTGATTCATTTTCTAATCACACGAGATTGCTTTTCGGCTATGCATCGGCTACCGACGGAAGAGCACTGGATTTATCATTTCGGAGATTCCTGCGAAATGTTGCTATTAAACGAAGACGGGAGTTCCAGATTAAGTCGGATCGGTTCAAAACTCGATGAAGGAGAGAGCATCCACATTACAACTCCGAAAAACTCATGGCAAGGCACTCGTCTGATTGAAGGTGGAGAATACGGCTACATGTTCGGCAGCTGTGTGATGATACCGGGATTTGATTGGACTGATTTTATACTGGGTGATCTTGAGAAACTAACGCGCGACTATCCGTCTCGCTCTGAAGAAATTCGAGCACGTATACGTATAGAAGCAATTAAAGGATCCCTCTAGGTATGAGCAGAGATTACGCGATCCCAAACCGACCAAATCTTTGGATTTCGACCTCTCGCTGGGTATTCTGTCTTGTGAGCTTGGGTTTTATTTGCGTTCTTCTATCAATTCTGCCCACGGGTCCGTTAACCGAAGGCGCTGATGTGGGGCAGGGACATTGGAGCTCAATGTTACCTCCACTTGTTGCGGTCATAGTCGCAATTTCGTTTCGCTCTCTAGTTGCTGCCCTCAGCTGCGCCTTTATCACTGGGGCCATTCTTTATTACGGTTGGAATCCAATCACATTTATTCCTAGCGCTCTGAGAAACTTTCTCCTAGCGAACGTGCTAGGGCAGTTTTCGCTCTATATTTTTGGTTTCCTTTTCGCCTTGGTCGGCATGGTACACGTTCTTTACAAAAGTGGAGGTATACAGGGACTTGTTGCAATTTTTTCAAATATTGCGAAGACTGCACGGACTGCGCAAGGTGCAACAATGGCTTCAGGCCTCATGATCTTTTTTGACGATTACTCAAATACGATCGTTGTTGGACAGACGATGCGCAGCTTGACGGATCGGTTTAAAGTATCTCGCGAGAAGCTCGCTTATCTTGTAGATTCGACGACTGCGCCGATCGCTGGTCTTGCTGTGATTTCTAGTTGGATCGCATATGAGGTTTGGTTGTTGAGTTCGATCGTGCATTCAATCGGCTTAGAAACTGGAGGTTATGCCCTTTTTGTGCAGATGTTACCTATGCGGTTCTACTGCTGGGGCACGTTGATGTTTCTCGCTGTCAATATTGTCAGTCGACGCGAGTTTGGGCCTATGTTAAAGGCTGAGCGAAGGGCACGCAAAGAGGGTAAGCTGATATCAGTCGATGCACGCCCGATACTACGTGAAAATCCAGAACGTCTTGAGCCGCCAGCAGGAATTCCGCTCCGTTGGTATAATGCAGCTATACCCCTTTTGACAGTTGTGAGCGGCGTGCTGTTCGGTATTTTATCTGTAGGAATTCATCGTTTGAATCGGGCTGGAATCGAAGCGGATCTTTTTTCTTTGTCTGGGTTTCGTGATATATTTGGTATCACCGTATATGATCCAAGTTTGCCCGATGGGGGTCCAGGCGTACCGCTCGTATTGTTCTGGGCTGCTGTGATTGGTGGTTTAGTCGCGGTTTTAATGCCAGTTATGCAGCGTATCTTGAAACTTCGCGAAGCTGCTTATTCCTACATGGGATCTTTGCCGACGCTAGGTGTAACCTTGTTTATATTGCCGATGGCATGGGCTATGAAGTCTATATGTGAGTCTTTAGGTACGAGCTACTATCTTCTCTCTCTAGTCGGAGATAGCTTGCCGCTTTTGGCAGTGCCATTAATTACTTTTGTTCTTGCTGCTGGAATGGCTTTCGCAATGGGCACGAGTTGGGGGACCATGGGGGTAATGATTCCAATTATGTTGCCTTTCGTCTGGACGCTTGGAGTGGATCATCCTTCACAGATGATGGTTTTTGTCTTAACGGCAGCGGCAGTACTTGATGGTGCTATATTTGGAGATCATTGTAGTCCAATCTCAGACACGACTGTTCTCTCATCGGTAGCGACTGGTTGCGATCATTTGCATCACGTCGCGACACAGTTGCCATATGCGCTTGCAACAATGTCTATGGCGAGTGTGACTGGCTACGCAGGTGTAGCATTTCTCGGATTTCCGCCATGGCTCTTTTTTGTGCTGTTTCCAGCAATTGCTTACATCCTGTTTTTAGCATTTGGACGTTATGCAGATTAGATCAGTAGAACTAAGACATTAAGCGAGCTGATCGAGAGTTGGGATGATTTCTTCAAGTTCAGTAACAACGGTAAAGAGTTCTTTATTAGCTAGATTATTTAAAAGAGTGACTAATTTACCCCAAAAAGGCACCTGCAACTTTTCATCGATACGATTAAACAAAATGATCGGCTTGCCCGCCATCAGCGGATTGCCTGATTGCTTGAAGATCAAAAGAGCTAGCATTTCTTGGACAGTTCCAGCGCCCCCTGGGAATATGATGAAGGCTTCTGACCGCTGAATCATTACTTCCATTCGTGTGTAGATATCAGGTCTGAGCCAAAAACTGGATAGTCCATCGGGAAGTCCTTCAACCTCAATAATGTGAGGAACATTTGATCCAGCAGTCCATCCTCCGGCTTCAACAGATCCCTGAACCACTGAACCCATAACGCCAGTAGTACCAGCCCCTGAGACGCAACCATAGCCGTGATTAGCGAGTAATTTTCCTAAATTGTATCCGTCATTTATGTAATCTTCTGCATCCATACTAGCTGAGCAAAATACACAAACCCTGCTTTTAGTATTGGCTGGTAATGGAGTTTCAAAAGATGAAGTCGGTTCACTTACAATTTTTTCTCTTCCGGAATCAGGTATCCCGACTCGTGCTGCATATTCCAAGTTTGCCAAAGCTTCTACTGGTTCCTTGGAATGCAGTAAAAATTTACGATAGCTTTGGCGAATAGTTCCAAAAAGTTCTAATTGATCCAACAATTCAAATAAAAGGTCCCAGGATCCATCCGTGTTGAGTATTACTGCAGGCTTACCTTTCAAGTCTGGATCCAGTGTTTGATAACCAACAAATATTGAAACAGCATAAAAGATATCCTCAATTTGTGCACAGGGCATAAAAATGAAAGCATCTGCATCCTGTATTTTTTCTTCGATATTACCTAGAGTGATAATTTGATTACCATAGGAATTGCATAACTCCCATCCAGATGAGACAAGCTCGACCAACAAGAACGATCGAATTTTTTGAATTGGATTGGTTGTATCAGTGCGGCTGCCAGAAAGTGCGATTTTGGGCATAGTTTTGTAAAGATAGCATCAACATTAGTAGCATTGGTCATGCCTGATTTTTATTACGTGAGCGTTTAGAGAATAAATTAAACGTATATGATTGTGGTCAGGGATAATTCGATAGTATTTTTTAGTTGCAATTTTAGCAAATTAGATATCTACACATAACTTGGCATTCTACATGCTCTAATCATAGTGCCATACGTAAAAGGCTATAAACAACAAACATCAACACTACTATGCATAATAAATTATTAAGATATATTGTAGGAATCACAGTTATCTGTGCATTTTCTGCAACAATGCTACAAGCCCAAGAGGAAGAAGAAGTTATTGTTCTTGAAGAGGTTGACGCTGACTCTGTTCCCATTGAAGAGAGCATCTTGGCGAC
>PKDX01000057.1 GCA_002862745.1 Bacteroidota bacterium
TGCCGTCAGCTATGGATGATTACGATATTAATTACCACAAGCTAGAGTTAGAAGTCAGTAACACATCTACTTACTTACGTAACGGTAAGGTGACTACACGAGCAACCTGTGTTGTTCCCTTAC
Source organism: Bacteroidota bacterium (assembly GCA_002862745.1). Lineage (GTDB taxonomy): Bacteria > Bacteroidota > Bacteroidia > Chitinophagales > UBA8649 > UBA8649. The sequence goes on from PKDX01000057.1 coordinate 124, forward strand.
TTACAACGTATCAAGTCGAGTTGTCTAATAACCTGACTGTATCAGCCTTAACGATTAACGGTAATCCCATGAACTTCGCGCATTCAGGGGATACGATCACCGTGGGTCTTACTTTTCCCATTCTTGAAAACGAGGTGTTTGAAGTCGTTGTAGACTATGAGGGTCTGCCACCAAATTCCGGTAGCGTCTTTGGAGGGATTTTTCAAGATCAGTCGCCCTCATGGGGTGTGAATGCTATGTGGACCTTGAGTGAGCCCTATGCTGCACACTTTTGGTGGCCTTGTAAACAAGACCTCTACGACAAAATTGATAGTATGGATATTTGGTTAACGGTCGAAGAGCCCAACAAAGCAGGGTCTAATGGAGTGCTCACTCAAATTAGTGACCTAGGTAATGGTAAGAAACGTTATGAATGGTCGACAAAATATCCTATGGCATACTACCTTGTTTCTATAGCTGTTGCGCCTTATCAAGAATATAATATTACAGCCAATCCAGTAGGCCTGCCCTCAGTTCTTATACAAAATTTTATCTATGACGTACCCAACCTGCTAAATACATTCCAAGACGATATTGACGAGACGGTCGCCATGATGGAGTATTTCTCAACAATTTATGGGCCTTACCCTTTTGCTGATGAAAAGTATGGTCACTGTATGGCCCCACTATCGGGAGGTATGGAACATCAGACGATGACAACACAAGGTTACTTTGTCAGAGACTTAACCGCCCATGAACTTGGCCATCAATGGTTTGGTAATAACGTAACCTGTGGCAGGTGGGAAGATATTTGGCTTAACGAAGGATTTGCAACGTATTCAGAATACCTTTTTCAAGAGCATATGAGCCCAGGAACAGGATTAAACATGATGCAACAAACCCATAACAGCGTAAAAAGCCAGAACGGAGGAAGCGTCTATGTAGATGATGTATCCAGTCCTAATCGAATATTTAGTTCTCGCTTAACCTATGATAAGGGTTGTGCCTTAGTGCATATGATTCGCCATTGGATTAATGATGACGAGTTATTCTTCGATATCCTTCAAACCTATCAAACGGAAAAGGCCTTTGGAGTGGCGGTAACCCAAGAACTTGAAGACCTTCTTGAACGGGAAAGCGGGATTGTCTTTGATGATTTCTTTAATGATTGGTTCCGTGGAGAAGGTTTTCCACTCTTTGACATTACCTGGTCTCAGCAGGACTCTGTGTTTGCTATAAACTTTCAGCAAACGCCTTCAACAGCCAATGGTCCAGCTTTCTTTCATACGCCATTAGAGGTAGAACTCACCTTTGCTGGAGGCTCAACTCGAACACTAAGGCATACTATCGACGAGGGTGATCAATCCTTTGGCTGGCTTATCAATGAAGATGTCATCAATATTCAAATAGATCCTGCCCTTTGGGTACTTAAAGATGTTCAAAATGTAAGCAATGATAATAGTTTGGTCTTTGACGGAGAGGTGATTAATCCCGATGCACCAGTAGACACGGTATCATCTCTTGCCTACACTGAAAACTTGGGCTTAGCGCTTTACCCTAATCCAGGTCAAGGCATGCTAAGATTTGATGGATGGAAGGAAGGGGATCAAATCACTGTATTTGACAGCAAAGGAAGTTTAGTAGGATGCAAATCCATAGGAAATGGTTACTTTGCATTACAAGGTGGCCCGGGAGTTTACCTTATCACAGTGCAGCGTGATGAAGATTATCAAGAATTTACCTACACTCTGCAGTAAGTTTACATTATGAAAACAAGACTTCTTTTAATTTGTACACTCTGTCATACGCTGTATGGCCAAGAACTAAGCAATTCGACCAATCTCGATCAATTCTTTACTTGGTCTCAAGAACCAAGTGGTTACGACTTCCCTGTAGCTCTATATGTGCCAGATAATGGAGGAGTTGTGCCGGAAGGAGGCTATCCAGTCTGCATATTACTTCATGGAGGCGATGGGAATGGCGATCAAATGGTCAATCAATTCAGTAATGTACTGTCTTGCCATATCCTAGTGGCTCCAACAGGCTATCAAAACAGCTGGAATATTTGTCAAGAGAATAGTGATGCTCCTGATACAGAATTTATCGGATTGCTGATCGATACCTTGCAAACCTTTGCCAATGTTAATCCTGATAAAATTCGCATACTAGGTTCATCAAACGGTGCAGCTTTAGCCAATAGGCTTTTCATTGAAAATGATAATGTAGGCGTTGATCGAATCGTTGCCCTTGTATCTCAACTTAATACGAGTCAATTTCATGATACTTCATTTTACAAGCCTTCAGGAAGCACTGACGCTGCATTGCCCAATTGCGGATATAACACAATTGCAAACCCAAGTGCATCAAGAGCCTATCTCAGCATTTGTAATGACAATGACCCATCAATTCCCTATAATGGAGGAATTTCTGTAGGTGTGGAATTTATTCCGGCAGAAGAGGCGGCCTATCTTATTGCTCAATATAAAGGATACAGTGGCTCCATGATAAGTGGTATGATGGGAAATCCCATAGGTATGCCACTAATTTTTGAGTATGCTTATCCAGAGCAGGAGGTATACCATATAAGAGGGAATGCATTCCATGGAGCCAATGAATCCCAATTGGATTATGTGAAAACCTTTCTCGAAGACTGTACGTTCCCTCTTTCTTCAGAAGACCTCGTCAATCCCGAAGCCATTCAGTTGATAGCTAATGCTCAAACCTCATCATTTCGCTTAACTAATCTTCCTGAGCAAGCTGATGTTTCGGTTGTAAATACCCTTGGAAAATCTTGTACAATCCGTGAGAATCAATACGGTGGTTTTACCATAGATGAACCTGCTGGAATCTATTACATCCAAGTATTAGTGAACAACGATTTACTGAAAATATTTCCCTACTTAAAGAAAGATTAAATGTTTGAATTTCAACGACGTCGTATCGAATGGATGAAAGAAAAGTGGAAGATCTCCGACCTAGGAGTCGCTTACCTTTCTTTTCTCAAGGGCTTGATTTTGGGAGGACTATTGGTCTATTGGCTAATGCAATAAAATCGCTTTAGTTCACCTTGCAACCATAGATAGCAATATCTGCAAAGGTCTTGTCTTTGCCGCATGCCGTCATTTGGGTCTCAACGATTACAGCAAGACGATCTTCGAGAGGAGAGGATATATAGCCTAGAATATTCAAATGCTCTTCTCCACCTACATCGCTACCTATTGTTTTGATAAACTCGTCTCCTCGGTAAAAATTTAGAGCATACTTCGAAGCATCGACCTTCTCACCTGCAGAACAAGCAAAGCGCGTAGGTTCTACAACAAGTTTAAATTGATAGGGAGTGTAGAAGCGTGTCGCATGAAAAACACCTAAATCACTCGACTGAATCTTGTGCTTCTTCAGTTTTTCTTTGACATCGCTACGTTCCATCACAGAGCAGGGGTCGTGTACGTACGAAGCATCAACATCCTTATCGAGATATAGCATTTCAATCTTGTTATCTGTGACCATATCCTGGACGAGAATCAGAGAGTATTGTGTCTGCGTCGACTGATGTATGCCGTGCACCATGTAGGCCATAGCACCATTTTCTTCCCAACCTAAACCAAACACCTGGGGACCTTGATAAACGAGCTGTCTACCTTCTTTAACTGAGGATGAATAAGGAATGGATAGGGTTTCACACTGAGCACTCATCATCCATGGAAGGAAAATCGCTGCGACGAGCAGTCCAAGAAAACGATTGGTAAAAGACATGGTCATAAGTTATCCTTTTTCTCTGAAATAAATTTGAATTGGAGATCCTTTAAAATCAAAATTTTCTCGCATCTTATTCTCTAAGTAGTTGCGATAGTTTTGCTTGATATATCTAGGGTGCTTGCCAAAAAAGGCAAAGGCTGGAAATGGAGTAGGTAATTGCGTCACGTACTTTATAGCAGGGTTTTTACCCTTCACTACGGGTGGTGGGAAGCGTTTGAGAATCTCCTGCATCACATCGTTGAGTTTAGATGTGGTAATACGTCGTTTGACATTCTCAAAGACATGTATGGCGGCATCAAGAATTTTCAATGTACGTTGTTTATCATGAACGGATGCAAAGACAATGGGTACATCCCGGAAAGGTGCAATTCGCTCGATGAGTTCTTTTTCATAATCACGCGCTGTATTGGTTTCTTTTTCGATCAAGTCCCACTTGTTTACAACGATTAGAATTCCTTTTTTCTTGCGTGCTGCCACACTAAAAATATTTACATCTTGTGTGGTAATCCCTTTGGTGGCGTCAAGCATTAAGACACATACATCAGCTTCATCCATGGCTTTTACAGCACGAATGACCGAATAGAACTCAAGGTCTTCATGCACTTTGGATTTTTTCCGAATCCCTGCCGTATCAATTAAAATAATATCCCGACCAAACTTGTTGAATCTAGTATGAGTGGAGTCCCGCGTTGTCCCAGCGATTTCAGTTACAATTTGTCGCTCTTCTCCAATAAATAAGTTGACCAACGATGATTTTCCGACGTTGGGCTGGCCAATTACTGCAATACGAGGAAGTCCTTCTTCTAAATTCTCATCTATATCATCATCTGGAATGCTCTCAATAACGGCTTCTAACAATTCACCGGATCCCGAGCCATTGATTGCCGATATAGGATAAATTGTCTCAAAGCCCATACCGTAGAATTCGCTCGAATCATAGAGCCTTTGACTATTATCCACTTTATTGACGACCACATGGACGGCTTTGTCGCTTTGATGCAAAAGCCGTGCAAGCTGATCATCCAAATCTGTTATCCCTGTGGTAACATCCACAACAAACAGCAAAGCGTGTGCCTCTTGCATGGCGATCTTAACCTGCTCACGAATGCGCTTTTCAAACATCTCATTGGAGTGCGATACAAAGCCACCGGTATCAATTAGATTGAATTTTCTGCCACCCCATTCGAATTCACCATAAATGCGGTCTCTAGTCACACCACTGACATCATCAACAATGGATTTACGTTCACCGATTAATCGATTAAACAGGGTGGACTTGCCCACATTGGGACGACCTACAATAGCTACAGTATGCATACAGCGTGCAATTTACGATTTTCGATAACCAAACTGTCTAAGCCAATGTTCACTGTTTCGCCAATTGGCACGCACTTTAATGTGGGTCTCCACATAGACTTGTTTTCCAAAGAACGATTCAAGCTTCTTTCGAGAGGCAATACCAAGCTTTTTTAGACTAGATCCTCGTTTACCAATAATGATCCTCTTTTGGGAATCACGCTCTACAAAGATTTCAGTGCTTATACGCAGAAGCTTCTCTTCCTCCTTAAAAGCAATAATCTCGACCTGGCAAGCGTAGGGGATCTCCTCATGAAAGAGCTCCAAAATTTGCTCGCGAATAATTTCAGAAGCAAAGAATCGTTCGTTTTGGTCAGAGAGGTGTTCTTTATTGAAGTAGGGTGGATGGTGAGGAATTTTCGACAGAATAAACTCCCTTAACTCCGCAGTATTGTGTTGATTGAGCGCAGATACAGGAAACACTTCACACGTGGGGATTCGTTCCTTCCAAATCTTTACTTGCTCAAACAACAAGGCTTCATCTTTTACAAGGTCTGTTTTGTTCACCACAATAACGATAGGGGTCTTTACACTTTGGACCTTTTCAAGAAAGCTCCCTTCCCAAGGCAACGACCGATTGACTTCGGTCAGCATAAGGGTCAGATCACCATCTTCAAAGGTCTGTAAAACGGCATTATTCATGTCCTGTTGTAAGGCATAGGCAGGCTCAAGAATCCACCCTGGTGTATCGGAAAAGATGATTTGATGATCATCATCGTTATACATGCCAAGAATACGATGGCGAGTGGTTTGTGCCTTACGGGTGACGATACTTAGGTTTTCTCCAAGAAGGGCATTCATCAAGGTAGACTTGCCTGCATTAGGTAGGCCAATAATGTTGACATATCCAGCCTTGTGATTTGATGGGGTATTGTTCACGATACAAAGGTACGCAATGCAAGGTCATGAAATGGTAGGAGGGTTTTCTTAGAATGGTTATCTTATTTAATGAATGATTAAGTTATCATCTATTGATATCAGAAACAAAAATACAAATGACTGAATTCCAGTTTAATGATCCAAGTTTGGAATCACAATGGAGAGCTTTGATTCTCTTTGGAAAGAATTCCGCAACATACAAGTTTGCTTTTGCAAAAAGTCTTTTGGAGTTGATTGAGAAGGAAAGAACAGTTGTATCGCTTGAAGAGTTAGCAATACCGTTTTCAAGGAACATAACAGAACATTTAAAAGATAATGATAAACAGGGGAGTGCGGGATCAAGTAAGTTTCTAAACTTTTGCCGACAATACAACAAAGGAGAGATTGGAGAAAGAGAATTGTTAACTCAAACTGAAAGGCTAGGATTCGTAAATGTTGTAGATGCATTTCAAAATGTCAATGGAGGTCAAATTCCAAACTTGTTTTATGAGAAAGATTACTCCCGAGAAGACAAGCGAATTGTTATAACTGACAACCTGTTAGAACTTAAGGATAGCTTTCATTTCAAAAACTTCACTCATGAAGCAGAGGCAAGATGGAAGCTGGTGGAAACAGCGTGGAACCTCAAGATTAATCCCAAGTTACTCGAAGTACAATATGATGATTCAGCATCTATTCTTTTTCTTGAAAATAAGTTCATGCAGAGAGAGGATATCACTTCAGTAAGAGATGCCCTCAATGGCTACCAAAAAGGAAAATGTTTTTACAGCTTCTATGACATATCAATCACCACAGGTAGCTCTAACGTTTGCCACGTTGACCATTTCTTGCCCCACATCAATAAGCAGTTTCACGCAAACAATGGAGCTAATATTAATGGCGTTTGGAATCTTGTTTTAGCTCACTCAGAAATCAACGGTTTGAGTGAAAAAGGAACAAAAATTCCTGATAGAAAATATTTATATCGGCTGTTTAATCGAAATGAATTCTACATAACAAGTAAACATCCATTGGCAGAAACCATAATCAATCAAACTGGAAAAACAAAAGCACATAGAAAAGCTTTTCTCGAACATCATTACAACATAGCTCTAGAAAACTCCATTGTAACATGGAGTCCGAGCGCAGAACTTAACGGCACCTTCTAATGAGCGTATTTACAAGCATATCAGATAATCAAAAGATTTACACTGGCAAATATTTTTATATCATCTATGATCGGTATCCAGTCTCTCCAGGTCATATCCTTATAATTTCCAAAGAAGAAAAACAAGACTATTTTGCCCTTGACAAAAACGAAAAGTTTGAGCTCAACACTCTCATTGATTTGGCTAAAGAAATCATTGAAGAGGATAGCACTCCTGATGGTTATAATATAGGCATGAATTGTGGCGAGGCGGCTGGACAAACAATCTTTCACTTTCATTGTCATGTAATTCCAAGATTTAATGGGGATATGGAAAATCCAAAGGGTGGAGTTAGACATTGCGTTGAAGGCAAGGGATATTATTGACGAATGCAAGGTCATGAAATGGTAGGAGGGTTTTCGTATCCTCTAGGAGCAATTTCTGTACCCTTTTTCATTTTCATTCATTGTCAAACAGCACTCACACATTTCATAACTTCTACATAACGAATTCATAAGATGACTTCTGCAAAACAATTGGGACAAATTTTTACTTTAAAATCCTTATCTTACAAACATGATATTCCATATAACAGCCACCCACAACTACGAAACCTGTCCTGCTCATAACGAAGAAGTTAGACAAACTTTTGCCAAAACACTAATGGGTAGTGAAGAAAAGCAGGTTAAAGTAATTTCAACATATGTTAATGCTCCAGCGCACACCTTTTATATTATAATTGAAGCCGATGCTATTGGAAATATTTATCAGTGGTTAGACCCAATAATTACTGATAACCACTATGATATTGAGCCCGTGGCAGATATGATGGCGGCCCTAAATAACACAAACCAATAAGGAGGAGTTTTCTTATAAGTCAATTCTCCAAATCTTAAAGACATTAATAACTATAAATAAAAAAATGAACGTAAAAGAACTATCACAAAAGGGATATGACCTGTTTAATGCAGGAGACATAGAATCATTCTTTAATGACATCGTTGATGACAACATTACTTGGACGTTTCCAGGCGATAAGCATCCTTTATCTGGGACTCATCAAGGAAAACAAGCTATGATGGAGCAAATGTCGAAAATACCAGGACTATGGGATAACTTTACAGTAGAGCCAGAATTTATGATCAGTGAAGGGAACAAGGTATTCACAAAATGTAATGCAAAAGCAGATGGAATGGATACCGTATTTGGACATTACGCTGAATATAGTGAAGAGGGAAAACTAGTGCGTTTTATCACTTTTGATGATACGCTAAGTATGTTTAATGCAATGAAATAAAGACAATTCTAATCATCTTACAGATAGTATAGATTACAAATTGATTGAAATGAACGTTATTCTAAAAGTGTCCATGGCAAATTATGACCAATGGAAAGAAGTATTTGATAATCACGCTGATCGGGCAAGAGTTTGTGATGAATCCAAAACGACTGTAGGCAAAGTTGACGATACGAATTGTATAGTTATGCTTTACGATGTTGACATGCAAGGGATGCAGGAGCTTATGGGCTCAGAGTTTATGATTACCATATCAAAAGAAATGCAGATTGTCAATGAGGAAATGCATTCTTTTACGCCTCTCCAACAGTAATTAAGCTGGTCAACTGCTTTAATCGAGGGTTTTGTTCTACACCAATGAGGACAATTCAAACCCCCTCTTATATATTACCCTTCGTATCTATTACTTGAGTACGGCCAGTTAACTGAAAATATTCTCTACTCAATCAATCGATCTGTTAAAGGAATCCTCGACATACTAAGTGACAAAAAGGATATACTCATTCTGCCTTGACAATGTCAAAAGTAATCTGGATCTTCCCCGTAGGGAGGCGGGATGTGTTGGGCCTAAACGGAACTTATTCCAAAATACTCGACTCAATTTCGGGATTGATAGATGCTAAAACCTCTGTAAATCCCTTTTTATCCTTCGGGGAAAGCAAAATCATATTCCATTTGCCATAACGTACTTTGATACGATCAAACGATGGGGCAGGAGAGGAGAGAAGGTTTCGCGAGGGTTCAACGGACTTTATGCTGAATATATCAATCCTTCTAAACTTTATAAAGCCGGACTGAACATGTAGTATATTTTCTCGAATCGTGTAATGCGTATTATAAAACATATGCATGATAAACCCATAGATTACCACTAATAGTGCAAAGGGCAATGGCTTGGACTCAAGCGCGATATCCTTGAAGAACATAGATATAAGCGGAGCAAAAAAGGATGCCGTAACGATTGCCACTAGGAGAAGAGATACTTTAGAATAAAAACGCATACTAAATCGTAAAGTGTTAGAGCCTTTATGTTTAACAAAAACTTTGTGTGAAAATATTCTTTAAATTTCACTTCCATAATATTAAGCCGATGTGAATCATATCAGCATTTAAAGTTGTTAAAATAAGAACGGTAAATTCGTAACATGAGAAAAAACCTTTTATTGATATTCGTTTTTGTTAGTAGCATATCTATGGCTCAAAGCCCAGAAAAATTCACTTATCAATGTGTGATTAGAGATGCAGCAGAAAACTTAATTCAGAATTCAAATGTCGGTATCCAGATTAGTATTCGAAGAGATAGCCCCTCGGGTCCAATAATATTTCAGGAACAACACAACGATTCAACAAATCAGAATGGACTCGCTGCGCTTGAAATCGGATCAGGAACAGTTATAATCGGTACGTTTTCTTCGATAGATTGGGGAAACGGACCCTACTTCATTGAAACAAGTACTGACCCACTTGGAGGAACAAACTTCACAATTACTGGAGTTTCTCAATTCTTAAGTGTCCCTTACGCGTTGTACAGTAAAACTGCTGAAAATGTTTCTAATGATCAAGTAGATGATGCTGACAATAATCCCACGAATGAAATTCAGGATATTGCGCTGAATGGGGCTGACTTAAGTATTACAAATGGCAGCACAATTGATTTATCGGTGCTTCAAGATGGAGTGAATGATGCTGACTCAGACCCAAATAATGAAATACAATCGATTTCACTTTCTAATGATACACTGTATATGTCTGATGGTGGGCAGGTCTTCTTAGGAGATTACGGTATAGATCTTGTAGACGATGCCGATAATGATACAACCAATGAGATTGAACTACCTTCAAATGCAAACGCAGGAGACCTACTCCAATACGATGGGAATAGTTGGGTGTCAGCACCGCCAATGGGAAGTCCAGCAGGTGCGATAATGTATATCTATGATGGACAATCATGCCCTTCTGGTTGGAGCACGCAGCAAATCAATGTTGCTGTTTTAGGAGGTGTGCCTGTAGATGCCTGTTATACCGATACCCCATGTATAGTAATGTATGTATATGATGGACAAACATGTCCTACTGGTTGGAGCCTTCAACCGATTGGTGCCCCAGTGACAAATGGAAACTCAACACCTGTAGATGCCTGCTATAAATGCTACTAAAGGTGTTAAGGAGTAACATTGATTTCTTCTGTTTTGTCATTGATAACTTGGTGACCGCAGATGTTTTCAATCCAATGCGCGCATAACATAAGGAGAAAACATTCCATTCCTCTAGAATTAAAAAAGCCCTAGTCATTGACCAAGGCTTTTCTAGTAGCGGAGACAGGACTCGAACCTGTGACCTTCGGGTTATGAGCCCGACGAGCTACCAACTGCTCCACTCCGCGATGTTTGGACGACAAATATAGGAATTTCAGTGTGCTAAGCAAATTATGCGTGAACTATTTCTCTTGAACAAATCGCGTAAAGCGCTTGATATGGTCAATGTTTATCCATTCAACTCCGGCCTCTGTGAACAAGCGCCATATGGTTTTTTTCTGAGGCATTGCCCAAAACCTAAGCTTTTGATGGCAGCGCTTCGCACTGTAGACGCAGTCCATAAGTTTTTCATACTCCTCCTTGGGTATATCACCACGTCCATTCCAGGTAAAGTATTGATCGTAATGAGCAGAAACACGTGCAATTCGAAGATCCGGCTGTCCGTAACAGCGACAAGGCCTTCCATCTAAAAAAAACATGGATACGTCCATATCATAGGAGAATAGATCTCTTGGATATCCTCCACTGAGTACAACGGTAACACTCCGCTTATGGATAGACGTTGGGCCCTCCCAAGTGGATAGGTAAGGAGTAAGTGGTTCAAGCGCTTTTACCAATAAGGCTATGGTTTCCTTTCCACCTGTCTTTAAGTCAATCATTATCTCTAAGGATTCTCCCTTCGCTTGAAGCACCCTTTCTAAATCGGGCAGAATCTGAAGGAGCGGTTGGACATATAGTTCTTCAATGGTGGGTTTGCGTTTGAGAAATAAGGCAATATGAGAGACCCTAAGTTGTCCCTCGTGCGCAAAGACATCAATTTCAATACTTCGAAATCCCGCATTTAGTGCGTCAAACAAGGGATTCTTGCGTGTATAATCGTTGTGGGAATGGGCAATAGGAATTGATTCAATCTCCATCCAATCATTTGCTTTATGGTTTTGGGCTTTTGAGGAAGGCTGGAATGCCATCACAAAGACCAAGCAGAAAAAAACTGAACAACACCTAAATACCATAGAAGAAATGGAGAACACGAATCTCTTTCTTGAAGTTAACGGAAAGAAGACGATATTTATGTCTATGGAGAGTGTTCGAGTGGATAAATGGTTGTGGGCTGTGCGCATCTTTAAAACACGTACTGCCTCAGGCCGTGCATGTGACAACGGCAAGGTGCGCCTAGGAGAAAGCCCT
>PKDX01000040.1 GCA_002862745.1 Bacteroidota bacterium
GCAGGAAACTCCAACAACTTCCGCGCTGCCTCACTCGTAAAGAGGCTATTGATCTCCGCTGTGAGCGAGGTAAACAACTTGAGCTTAGGAAGCTGCTTTACAATGGAAAAGTCAATAAACTCTGTGAAGGAAATGGAAGGTCTATGAACTAAGTCATTCATACCGGCTTCATATTTTGCCTTGGCATTGTTCAAGAAGATCCTCAGCTTTTCGCCACCATTTTCTTCTAATCGGTCAAAAAGTTGGAAGAGTTCCTCTTCATTACCTGGAACATCAACACAAAGATCTTCCGGGAAAAAAACCCTGTAGCCTGGGTCTAGACGATCTAAGGTATAGTAATCTTGTACCTGTTTACCAAATTGATTGAAATACCTTTCGAAAACATCGGGCATCCAATACCAAGAGGGCCCCATATCGAAAGTAAAATCGTTCTTGCTCCATACCGAGCAACGCCCACCAGCACCCTCATTTTTTTCTAGAACCTTGACCTCATATCCCTTTTGAGCGAGATGCGATGCAGCACTTATGCCGGCAAATCCAGATCCTATTACAAGGGCTTTTGACATTAATATCCTAGTTTGGTCAGGCGCAAACGAAGAATTCGCCGTGCGTGGAAAATTCTGCTTTTGATTGTACCCAAAGGTACATCAAGTTGCAAAGCTATTTCTTCATATTTAAACCCATCAACGTGCATAAGAAAAGGAAGACGTAAATCATCCTTTAGCGCATCAATTTCCTTGACAATAAGCTCTTCACTCAGATTACTAGATGCGGTATTGATTTCGAAATGATTGCGATCAATAATCGTACTTGTCCGCTCATCTAACCCATCAAGCTTTGTATTTTGACGCGTCTTTCGACGGTAGTTATTGATGAAGATGTTCTTCATTATGGTAGCCATCCAAGCACGAAAATTTGTGCCATCCTTATACTTATCCAAATTTCGCATGGCTCGATGAAGCGTGTCCTGGACTAGATCATCAGAATCGCTTTGGTTTTGGGTAAGGCTCAGCGCGAATGAACGCAAAAAACTTTCGATTTCTCCGACCTGTGTTATAAATACTCGTGTAGACATGTTTAACTTTTCTGGAATAAACTTAAACAGAATATTTTAGAAAACCGACAATCTTGCCAACTTTTTGTTTAATTATTTCCACATTAAGTTAAACATAAAGGCTATTTCGTTCAACTTGAAAGCATCGAAATCTGCAATAAATTAAACAAAATGAATGATTTACGCTAACACTTAAACAAACAAATGGGAACTAGCATTCGCTAGTTGCAATGCCTAAAGAATGTGTATAACTAAAAAATTACCAAGGGCTAGATCGCGTATTGATCTAGTTGATGTAAAGAAGTGAGGTAGTTACAGTTGGCTGGAGGATTTATATCTGATAACAAAAAGGACGAGCCAAAATAAAGTATCTCAGACTTGGGAAACTTATCGCTAATGTAGTTGAGTTCTTCGCGTACCGACCGACCTACACCCTCTACAATAAAGCAGGTTATGTAGTAATCCGGCATAAAGGATTCATTAACCCTTTCCAAATCTTCTATTGGAACCGAAGATCCGAGGTATAGTGTCCTTGCGCCATGTATGCGAAGAATATATTCAGCGATTAACAACCCTATTTCATGAAGCTCCCCTTCAGGAAGAAAAAGGATGAAGCGTTTAGGGTTTTCATTTAGCCGCTTAGTTTTCTCAATCTCGCGCATTATGCGCCGCTTGATAATATTTGTGGCAAAATGTTCTTGTGCTGGGTCAATCGATCCTGTAGTCCAAAGCATTCCCACCTTTCTCATGAAGGGATACAAAACGGACTCGATTTGATGCACAAAACCCAATTTCCGAATGCTTGATTCGTAGGTTGCTTCGAAATTAGCTTCATCCATGGCAATCATAAACTCGATGAGTTTGCCTTGGAAATAGTTGTCACTTGTTTGCATCAGCCCCACTTCCATCGCCTTATGACGTATTTCATCCTGAGACAAGGATGCGATCTTGCTAATTTTTATACCGTTGTGATTGAGCAAGGAAATATTGAGAAGTGATTTAAGTTGAACATCACTGTAAAACCTAATATTCGTATCCGTTCTCTCTGCCGATACGATATCATAACGCTTTTCCCATATCCTTAGAGTATGCGCCTTGATGCCTGTTAGCATCTCAATATCTTTTATCGAATATTTTCCCATTGTATCCCTAACTCAGTGAAATACCTACTGAGCTTAGGATTAAAAACACTAGTAAAGACAAAATAGTTACAAGAAGAATGTCATTATTTCGGATTAAATCAACATTTCTATCAACTTCTGTCGATTTTGAGGACGAAATTTGCTGATTTGCCGTCATCTTCCAGAAGCGCAACCATATTGATGTGACAATGCATCCTCCAAAAAACCATGCAATGTAATTGACAATTGATGGTAAAACACGCCCTTTCCATATCCATAAACCATAGTGAACAGCGAAAGGTTCAATGATTACGTCCATTAGCACCATGCATGTAGCACCCAAAACTACCTGATACAAAAATCTTGAAGACGGGCGCCACCAAAGAACAAGCGCAGAAAAACAATAAGACAATAGCAACCAATTCGTGCCAATGACAATAGGAACTCCTAAAATTCTAGGACCCAGCAAAGATGTATAGTGATACTCACCGAATATGTTACCTGTTCGTACTCCAATAATTTCAATAAACATACCGAACATGAAGGTCAAAAACGCTGCCTTGTAAAACTCTCTATTGAGGGGAGGATGAACAGAAAACAGCATAAATGTTGTTATACATAAATGTGCCGGAGTAAGTAATACTAAGCCTATTGGGTCGCCTAGAGCCATGCATATTCCGCCCACCGAATGCAAAACAATGACTACTATAATAGCCCATCCACGCCACGATGCTAAAAACCCACTAATCTGTGGCATGTATTTTGAAAGTACCTTCACCTTTAATGTAAAACTATGAATATGCAGCCAAAGAAATGTCTACTTGTCCTACTACTTCCATTTCTCTTGGGTTTTTCAATGCGTGCGATTAGCCAAAGCATTCATGATGTCGTAATGATACACCCCGAGGTCTTTGATTTTGGAAGGCTCACCAATTGGTCCAATCCAAAAGCAACCTTTACCGTGTACAACGGTAGCGATAAAACGCTTCACTTTTTAAGAACACCAAGTACACCCTCCGTCAATATTCTTTATCCAACCTATGGCATCCAACCCGGAGATTCCGCCTCATTTTATATCGAGTTTTATACGGGACAAACAGGGAAATTTGACGAAGTTGTAACGCTCTACTTCGAGGAATCATCCTCTCCCTTTCCTATTATTATCAAGGGGAATATTTTATCTTTTGCCCCCAATGTCGTCAGTGTGTGTCCTGCCTACAGAGAGGGCAAATCCACTTCGATAAGCAACCTCTCTTTGTTTGTTCGCGATAAACGCACCGATCGTCCTTTAGAAAATGTCCGTGTGCGACTTAAGTCTCAATATTATCCCGATGAAATTATCATGACTACTAACAAAGAGGGGCAACTCAACGAGAACTTTCCACAAGGAAGCTTCGACATGACTCTCGAGCGTGACGGCTACGCACCACAGACCATGCATTTTGACCACACCTATCGATCAGATGTTATTCAGATCAGCATGGATCGGACCTTTGATGAGAACGACATTAACTACGATTCACTTCTGGCAGCTTATGACATGAATCCAATCAATTTAGATGACCCAAGTTTTGTGGATTATGGATTCCAAATTCTAAACATCGTAACCGAACAGCCTATTTATCGAGCAGATGTTTTTGTTCGTAATGCAGAGGGCTACCTCCTGGAGTCTGGCAAGAGTGATGAGGAAGGCATTTGGAGAACTGGACAGCCTAAAGAAAATACAAAGGCCGAAATTGAGGCGAGTGGTTATGAAGAAAAGGTGGTTGCCATAGATACTAGGATTACAGAAATTCAAGAGGTTTACCTGACGCCCATTTACGAAGGAGTTACCTTAGAAACTCATAGCTCTCAAGAGAGCAGTTCGCTTGAAACACCAGCAATACAAGAAACTGCGCAAACTGATCTAACCCCTATCACAACTGGTACAGCATCGGAAGCAACTACAAGCCAAGAGAATACTTCATTGGAAATCGACATAGACATCAGTGAGCCTGAAGAGACCACCTCGACCGGCGAAGAAAACACTGCAAACACTGAAGACTCGGATGAGAATCTTTCCACTGCCACTCAAGAAACGAATGAAGAACCTCAGTTAAGTGAAATGTCACCTGAAGAACGGATGGAAAGCTTGATAAATACCTCCAATAGTTCAGAAGATAGTCGACTCGAAGAAGAAACTGCGCTTAATGAAGAACTACAAGACTACAATCAATGGGGTGAACTCAATGAGGCGCTATACAAACAGAATAATCTCATTTTCCTAATTGACATTTCCTTTTCGATGCGAAAGCATGGGAAAATAGCCAAGCTTAAAAAATCCATAACTACCTTGATTGACGTCCTTAGAGATTTTGACCAAATCGGATTGATAACGTATAACTCAAAGGCAGATACCATCTTTTCATCGATTGGACTATCTGACAAAGATGCGGTCAAATATGAAGTAAATAGTTTGACGCCATCCGGACTAACCTACGGAGTAAAAGGAATTGAAGCGGCGTATGCATTGATTCAAGGAAGCTTCCTCTCTGAAGGAAACAATCAAATCATACTCGCCACGGACGGACTTTTTACCGATGACCACCTGACCCTCGACGAACAAGAGTTACTACGTGTGGTTCGTCGCAACAATAAAGACTACGGTATTAAACTGTCAGTATTAGGTTTTGGTAACGATTCCAATGGACTTGAAAGAATGGAAAGTTTGACTGTTGCGGGTGACGGCAACTATTTAGAAATCTCTCTAGATCATGATGCAGAGCATAGCAAAGAGATTTTGATTGAGGAGATAAAGACTCAATCGAGAATAAAATAGTCCATGTCAAAGACGGAATCTCCTTACACGAACAAGTACTACCTGCACTTTGAAAAGGGCATGTATTTATGCAGCCATTGCAAGACTCCGCTTTTCTCCTCAAAAAGCAAATACGATTCTGGATGCGGTTGGCCTACATTCTACAAGGAAGCCGCGGAAGACACATTAACCCTATTCGAGGATCATTCAGAAGGTAAAGTTCGGACAGCAATCGCCTGTAAATCCTGCAATAGCCCCCTTGGCCATGTATTTAATGATGGGCCTCAACCCACTGGACTTCGATTTTGTGTCAACTCCTATGCCCTACATTTTGAAAATGAGGAAGGTAAAGACTAACTTTCAGCCTTAAAGCAACTCAATGGCACTTATGCAGTCCTCCATGGCCCCACTGGGAAGTTCTATTCCATCATTTCGTTTGGTGGACGTCGTAAGCAAACAACTACTTAGTCAAGACGACTTGATGGCTACTCATGGTTTAGTGGTGGCCTTTATTTGTGCACATTGTCCCTATGTATTACACTTAGATGAGCACATGGCTTCAGCCTCTAACCAACGCATTGAACGAGGAATGGGATTTGTGGCGATCTCCTCTAATGATGTAGTCAACTATCCTCAAGATCATCCCGATCGGTTAAGAGAGCAAGCGATTAATCGCGGTTTCCAGTTTCCTTATCTCTATGATGAAGATCAAACGGTTGCTAAAGCATTCGGTGCCGTCTGCACGCCTGACTTTTTTGTATACGATGGTAATGGATTGCTGATTTACAGAGGGAGATACGACGGCTCTAACCATAAAAACGATGTACCTCTTAATGGTGAAGATTTACTATCCGCCCTTGATACCCACCTAGAAAACAAAGTCATTGATGCAAATCAGTTGCCTAGCGCGGGATGCAGCATCAAATGGAAAAACAACCTATAATCTACGCTATGAGTCAAGGCTACACCGCCAAAGAAGTAGAATCGAAATGGTATTCTTATTGGCTAAAACACGATTTGTTTACCAGCAAAGTAGACGATAGAGAACCCTTTACAATCGTCATCCCACCACCCAATGTTACGGGGGTGTTGCATATGGGACATATGCTAAACAACACCATTCAAGATGTTTTTATTCGGCATGCAAGAATGCAGGGGAAAAACGCATGTTGGGTCCCAGGAACTGATCATGCATCAATAGCCACTGAAGCTAAAGTTGTAGGCAGACTCAGAGAACAGGGCATCAAAAAATCAGACCTCACGCGAGAAGAATTTCTAAAGCATGCCTGGGCATGGACCGATGAATTCGGTGGAGTGATTCTCGATCAGTTAAAACGCCTTGGAGCATCATGTGACTGGTCCAGAACGCGCTTCACTCTCGAAGAAGATCTATCGGAAGCCGTCAACAAGGTATTTGTTGAATTGTATAACGACGGCAAGATATACCGAGACTGGAAGATTGTCAATTGGGATCCCAAAGCGCAAACTACGCTATCTAATGAGGAAGTAATCCGAAAAGAAGTTACTTCCCAACTTTATTACATCAAGTACAAATTGGTTGACCAAGAAGACTACCTCACCGTGGCTACAACGCGTCCGGAAACCATTATGGGTGATACCGCCATCTGCGTCCATCCAGACGATGAGCGCTACAAGCATCTCATTGGAAAGCATGCCATTGTCCCAATTGTCAATCGAGAAGTTCCCATTATTGCAGATACCTATATCGATAGAGAGTTTGGAACGGGAGTACTTAAGGTAACCCCAGCGCACGACACCAACGATTATGAGATCGGTCAACGACATAATTTGGAATCCATCGATGTACTTAATCCAGACGGAAGCATTGCAGACATAGCGGGTTTTGCTGTAGGAAAGGATCGATTTGAAGCACGGAAGCTCGCGGCCCGTTACCTCAAAGAGAATGACTTATTAATCAAAAATGAGTCGATACAAAACAGCGTGGGCTATTCAGAGCGAAATGCTGATACTGTAGTGGAGCCTCGCCGTTCCTTACAGTGGTTTGTACGAATGGATGACATTATTAAGCCTGCCCTTGATGCCGTCCTTAACGGAGACATTGATTTTATTCCTACCAAATATGTATCGGTATATAAACATTGGCTTGACAATATTCGAGATTGGCCTATTTCTAGGCAATTGTGGTGGGGGCATTCCATTCCAGCCTATTATGTACGCGATGAAGTCTTTGTTGCCGAAAGCAAGGAAGAGGCATTAGTTAAAGCTCAATCTCACTTCACAGATGACAACATCACAATGGAAGACCTCGTCCAAGATCCCGATGCGCTCGACACCTGGTTTTCCAGTTGGTTATGGCCGATATCCGTCTTCGATGGCTTCAAAGAGGACCAACGAGCATTCGACTACTACTACCCTACTCAAGTATTGGTTACTGGATGGGACATCATTTTCTTTTGGGTAGCACGAATGATTTTTGCAGGTTATACGTTCAAAAGTGAAAAGCCATTTGAAAAAGTCTATTTCACAGGAATGGTACGGGACATGCAGCGCCGAAAAATGTCCAAGTCGTTAGGAAACTCGCCTGATGCCCTAAAACTTATGGATCACTATGGGGCAGACGGAGTTCGCTTTGGGGTATTGAGTTGCGCGGCCGCAGGAAATGACTTGTTGTTTGAAGAAAAGCTCTGTGAAAACGGAAGAAACTTTACCAATAAACTGTACAATGCCTTTATGCTGATTGATTCATGGAATACTGATTCCAGTGACTTAGCTCCAGAAGATCAAGCAGCTATTCAATGGTTTGAGGCACGGTTAAAGCAACTGACAAGCGATGTAGATAAGGCCATCTCAGAGTTTCGGCTTTCCGAAGCATTAATGGAGTTGTATAAAGCGACTTGGACAGATTTCTGCTCATGGTATTTAGAATTTGTTAAACGACCAAAAGGAGAAGCCTACCCTACAGCAGTAAAAGAGAAGAGTATAGAATTCTTCAATCAACTTCTGCAACTCTTGCATCCCTTTATGCCCTTCATCACCGAAGAGCTGTGGCAAAATCTAGAGGAGCGAAAAGAAGGTGAAAGCATATGTGTTCAGACCTATCCTACAGCAAGTGCGTCCAAGGATAAGACTTGGCTTGATTATGGAGAGTCCGCGCGACGCATTATTACTGGAATACGTGATATCCGTCAAAAAGCCTCTTGTAAAAACCAAGACACCATCAAGCTTACCGTGTACGGCAAACCGTCGGAAGCGTATACGGCCTTTGAGCAATTGATTGCAAAAATGACCAAAGCTGAATCCATTAATTGGGTAGATCATGAAGTCGATGGCCAAGAGAGTTTTGTAGAAAAGGGAGCTACCTTCTACGTCGATACTGGAAAAACCATTGATGTTGATCAACTGATCCAAGACCTTGAAGCCGAACTTTCCTATACCGAAGGATTTGTAAAACAGGTCCAAGGAAAACTGAGCAATGCACGCTTTGTAGACAATGCTCCAGCAGCAGTAGTAGATAAAGAGCGTCAAAAGCTTAAAGATGGCTTGGATAAGATTGAAGCCCTAAAAAAGAATCTCTCTCAATATAAATCCTAAATTTATTGCATGGAAGATTATCATGTTAAGCGACACATGCACTACAGTCCCAATTTGACGCACTGCATTGAAACGGCAATGAATGAGCGATTGTGCATTGAGATAGAATACGAATCCAATGAGCGCGAAGTAACCCAACGCGTGGTCGAACCTATACGCCTGATCTTTAACGAAAGCAAGCGACAATTAGCAGCCTATTGTAGACTGAGAGAAGACTTTCGAGTGTTTCGCTTAGACCGGATGGCCATGGCAAAGATTGTCAATCAGCCCTTTGAAATGAAGTCTTTTCCAGAGGATCGCTTAGAACCTTAGCTTGAACTTACAGGAAACTTGAGTCAGCTTACCGTGCTACCGACACCGATCGGTGCTCACGAATCACCGTGACTTTAACCTGACCAGGATAAGTCATTTCGTCCTGTATACGCTGTGATATAGAATGAGAGAGTTCTCCTGCTTTCGCATCACTTACCTTTTCAGCTTCCACGATAACGCGTAATTCTCGACCCGCTTGGATAGCATAGGCTTTCTCTACTCCATCAAACGAATTCGCAATTCCCTCCAACCCTTTTAAACGCTCAATATAACTTTCCACCACTTCCTGTCGAGCTCCAGGACGAGCTCCAGAAATGGCATCACAAACCTGAATGATTGGAGAAATGGCAAATTTCATTTCGACTTCATCGTGGTGTGCCCCTACAGCATTAGCAACCGCCTTACTTTCTCCATATTTTTCGCAGAGCTTCATACCCAATAAAGCATGAGATAGTTCCGTGTCCTCTTCAGGTACCTTACCGATATCATGAAGTAATCCTGCGCGTTTAGCAAGTTTAGGATTAAGCCCTAACTCCGCAGCCATTGTAGCGCATAAATTGGCTGTTTCACGGGAATGTTGTAACAAGTTTTGTCCATAAGACGAACGAAAACGCATTCTACCCACATATCGAATGAGTTCTGAATGCATGCCGGTAATACCCAAGTCAATTACAGTTCGTTCCCCTATTTCCTTGATGTGATCCTCCATTTGCTTGCGCACCTTCTTAACCACATCTTCAATTCGCGCAGGGTGAATTCTTCCATCTTGAGTAAGCCGTTGTAAACTCAATCGAGCCACCTCTCTACGCACTGGATCAAAACCACTAATCACAATAGCCTCCGGTGTATCATCTACCACAATCTCACAGCCTGTAGCCGCCTCAATTGCACGGATGTTACGTCCCTCGCGACCAATAATTTGTCCTTTCTGATCATCTGATTTCAACTGAAAAACACTGACCGTATTTTCAATAGCATACTCAGCGGCCGTGCGTTGTATTGTCTGGATAACAATCTTTTTTGCATCACGATTGGCATTTGAACGAGCTTCATCCATGATATTTTGGATTTCAGCCATCGCTTCGGTTCGGGCTTCTTTTACAAGCTGAGTCACTAACTCCTCCTTCGCCTCAGCTGCAGAGTACTCAGCTATATTTTCGAGCTTTTTCGCCAGATCTTCGCGTTGTTCTTCCAAAGCTTTCTCCTTGGCCTCAAGTTGCTCACGCCAGGTTTGAATATCTTTTTTGAATTGTTCATTTGCCTTTCGGACTTTGGAGACCTCTTCTGAGCGAATCTGTAATTCTTTGTTGCGCTCCTTGACATTGCCCTCACGCTCTACGACTTTATCCTTACGCTGAGACAACTCCTCTTCTAACTCTCCTCGCTTTTTTACAAGCTCCTCCTTAACCTCTAATAATCGCTCCTTTTTTAACTGTTCCGCCTTTTCTTTAGCCTCCTTGAGCATTCGTTTTACATGTTGCTCAGCCTTTTTCTCTTTAGCTTTTAGCTGTCCACTAACCATGTAGCGCGCCGCGACATAACCGAGGGCCATTCCCCCAATAGCTGCCAACACAATAAAAATGATTGATTCCATCACACATTCAATTTATAACGCAAAGCGTTTCCTCTTCAAACCGCATTGAACCGGGTATTTTGTGCAATGAGTACTTGATGTAACACCAAGTCTAGTTTTCCGCGGCATTGTACATACTCGCTTTGCTGACTTAGCACGTTTGACGGGGTCTACCTAGACGGCAACACGCCAAAACCTCATTGATTAACGTAAAAGCTCAAAAAACAGCTTGCTTTGTCTATACTTTTCACAAGTTCTCTCCAAAAAAATCTCCTCCCCATAAAAGTCGGAAAAAAAAGAGAAATAAACTGAGCTAAAATTGTTGAATTGAAGAAAGGTGTTTTCAAAACACTTCACCCTCTTCTACTGAGCAAGATTTGCTCCTAGCTTTTGTTGAAAGGCCTGGATTACACCTTGCATAATCTGGTCAATTGAAGCATCAGAAGGCGTAGTATCTCCAAAGTTTAATACGAAGTGAATGGTCCAAGCTTTTAAATTCTTTCCAATCTTTTTCTCGTCTCTAAAATCATCCGCTAAGTTCCAATAGATAAGTTCTTTGATGTTTAAATCTGACAAGGTTCTACTTACCTGATGATAAGGCATGTTTTCCTCAAAGTGAATGGTAAGGTCCCGATGCACGTTGAGAGTTGTTGGAATCGA
>PKDX01000027.1 GCA_002862745.1 Bacteroidota bacterium
TCGACTAGATTGCCTTCAGGAATCATTGACCGTTGGGCTATATAGCGTTCATAGATGGCCTTACCCCATTCAATCACGCGATCCTCTTCCTCACGCATACTAATGAACTGCAAGTATTGGGAAGAAATCATTTTCCGCATGAGATGACGTGTAGAAAGGAAGACATCATAGGGATTACGGTGAATGAAAACAAATTTAGCCTCAGGATAGAGTTCTAACAGCTCTTGCACTCTTGGAGTGTTCCAAGGATTCTTTAACACCAGGTCATTCGTGCCATTGTATAACGCTATTTGCTGTAGCACGTGATTGTAATCCTCCTGCCATCCTGCCTTTTCTTCTGCGCTTATCCCTTGAAAGAGCGTGTACTTTTCAAAGTAAGCCGTCTCCCGTCCGAAGAAAAAACTATGAATTCCAGTACATAAGCTTACCATGGATAAGGGCTGCTCTTCTTCCGCAGGGGCATCAGCATCTACCTTTACATTATCCTGAGGACGAGTTTCGGGCATAAAGCGGCTTACCACAAGGCGCAACCATGTTTTGCTCAATAAGGCAACCGTATAGAGGAAGGTCTGGAAGTTTGATAGATATCCAAGTCTTGGATCACGAGAAAAGGCATAATGAAGATGGGTAGTACCGCTTCGCCAGTGACCTAGGATGAATATCGGCGGATTGTTCTCAAATGAGATTTTCCGTGCCTTTCGCCCATAAATAGCACGCTGTAACCACTGAAAAAAGGTCGTAATGGTAACAAAGCGTGAAATAAAAAACGATCGGCGCCTGTAGGGTTTATCTACCGTATGGAGGCGACGTAAGGTGTTCCAAAGTTTTGGGCGAGCCACATAGAGCTGGTGCTCTTTCACCTTGTAGGATCGTTTCGCGGCATTGGACGAGTTGTTTTTCGGTGCTGAGGATAGAGTCGATGGTGTGGCCAAAACCTATTGATTTGATGTTCAAATGATTATACCTAATTCTTGTACATATTCATGCGAATAATCTCAAGTATCAATCAGCGTTAAAGATCGAGATTACCTTAGGATTTGATGGAGTAAAATAGAACGTTTTTTTACACAATACGTTTACTTTGTATTCGCTGAATTGATTTATAGTATGAGTTTCCTTTCCAATGTATTAACCCGCCTATTTCCCAAAGGTTTAGACCATGTGGAAGTGGATGATGTGTTGAACTACAGCACGGAAGATGTTCAGCATTTTGACGAAGTCATCAATACCTATAATGGCACTCAACAATTGAAAACACGACTCCGTGAGGTAATTGACAATCAATTGATTCATCGACTTCGTGCTAGTGCTGCATGCCAGTTGCAGTGGGCGGGTATGCCTAAAGACTTTTGCTTCGCCTTACATCATGCACTCAAGACGCATTTACTCGATATGTCCTATCGCATTGAACGGGCACGATTAAAACGCTTTAGTGAAGGACAAAATATCTTTGAAGAGCGATATTACTTCTGCAAGCCTAAGCTACAATATGAGGGAGAGCCTCCAATTCTTATTCAGCGCTATGGCAACATTGAGTTGATAGCTAAAGTGCAAATTGATCCCTCCAACAACCAAGTCTCCGAGGAATTTCCTTTGTTAACCATTCGAATACATCACTACGAAGGGCATCAGTATTCCAAGGTGTTAGTCGCAGAAGATTTGTTTGAGGAATGGATTGATCGCCTCAGCTGAGAGCAACCTCAGTTTACCACAAATAAGGAATCAAAATTTTTCGATCACTCGGATAGTCTTCAAAGGACTTTTTATACCACCTATGATTTTCCATAGCACGAGGAATCAGATTCGCCATAGTCCATACGGCAAACGTTACCGCTCCAAGATGCCAAGACAATATGGCAAAACCAATCCATTCAATGATTTCTCCCAGTAAATTGGGCGAGCTTACATGACGAAAAAAACCTCCATACGGAATCGAGTAATGGCTCTCCCCTGTCTTTCGTAGACTGAGTAGAATGGCATCGCTTTGATGATTAATAAACATCCCTAATCCAAATACAGCAAGCCCTACAATATGATGCCAAGACCTAATCCATTCGCTTAGAGATATAGGGTCTTGTTGAGCGAAAGACCAACCAAGTATGGTCGTATTGCCCAAATTAAATAGAATCGCACTCGCGGCAATCATGTAAGGCATGTGCTTTGCTCGAGATCGAATGCGAAAAGGGTAAATCCATGCGCGATAGGTATAGTGAATACCCCACAGAACAAGAGGAATTGCCGTTCCTGCACTTATTTTACCTTGAAAGAGGTAGAAGAAGAGAAAGGTTCCAAGCAATGCGGGTGTCTCATAGATAAACCAACCAATGTAGGCAGGAAGCGTAGGTCCCCAACCCTTTCGCACGTGCCGCCCATAAGGTGCACTCGGGCCGAGAATAAGAAATACCATGATAATCCCTGCTGTAATCATCCATCCCATCATACATTCTTCCATATGTTGATCCAACCAAACGAGCATAATCCATTGTTTAACCTTCTTGAAGATGCAAAATATTGTCCGATTCGCAGGCTTACTCAGTTATTATGGGATGTATTCGTAATTGGCTGTAATTTTAGGGCATGGCAAAAGTCGTTGTTGGATTGAGCGGAGGGGTAGACTCCAGTGTAGCTGCAGCTAAACTTCTTGAAGAGGGACACGAAGTCATTGGCATCTTTATGAAGAATTGGCATGACGATAGCGTGACCATATCTGATGATTGCCCTTGGCTCGAAGATTCACAAGATGCCCTTCTTGTCGCCGAAAAACTTGGTATACCTTTTCAGACGATTGACTTCAGCAAGGAGTATAAAGAACGCATAGTTGACTATATGTTTAACGAGTATGAGGCTGGACGCACACCGAATCCTGATGTCCTATGTAATCGTGAAGTGAAGTTTGATATCTTCTTGGACTTTGCCCAAAACCTTGGAGCAGACTATGTAGCCACTGGACATTACTGCCGAAAAGGAACAAAGACCAATGCAGAGGGCGAAACCACTTTTGAACTCATCGCAGGCAAAGACAACAATAAAGACCAAAGCTATTTTCTCTGCCAAATCAATCAAGAGCAATTAGCACATGCCCTCTTCCCTATTGGAGAATTTGAGAAGCACGAGGTACGCGCCATGGCAGAAAAGTTGGATTTAACCACGGCCCAAAAGAAAGATTCTCAAGGTCTGTGTTTTATTGGGAAAGTTCGTCTACCCGACTTTCTACAACAAAAATTAGCCAAAAAAGAGGGTGAGATAATTGAGATAGCACGAAATCATGCCATGTTCTCCCAAGATTGGGGTTACACTCCCTATGAATTTGACAAAACTGATGGCAAAGTTGTCGGTACACATATCGGAGCCCATTTCTACACCATTGGTCAGCGGCGTGGGCTTGGCATAGGGGGCTATGAAACACCGCTCTTTGTGCTTGGTACAAACGTCGAAGAGAACATCATTTTTGTGGGGCAAGGAGAAGACCACCCTGGACTCAATAGAGATAAAATGTCGATTCCTTTATCCGAATGTCACTGGGTTAATCCCAATGAACAACTCAAGAAAGGTGAAGTATGGAAAGGAAAGGCAAGGATTCGATATCGCCAGCCCCTTCAAGAGGTAACCATTCGGCGCATGGATGATCATATCACTTTTGATTTTGATTTATCCCAACGAGGTATAAGCCCAGGACAGTTTGTAGCATGGTATGCCGAGGACGTCCTTGTCGGCAGTGGAGTAATCCAATAAAGCCATATGGTATGGTCATCAGGGGTGATTTACCACCTCGGAAGGCACATACCCCACGTCAACTGTTCGAATTAGGTTTCCGCTTGAATCATAATGCTCTATCGCTCCATTCGTGATAAAATCTTTAGCATCGGATACAATGACATCCCCATTACTTAGAACGCTGATGCCATAGATTGCCTGCGCTGTTGTGTTCCATGCTAAGGAAGGCGGAGTATCACCTACCATTTTGAATATTTCCGAGGCCAAGTTAAAATAGAGGGTGTTGGAATGTTTATCGAAGGCAATACGATTGGGGCGGTCTTCATTAAAGCGAATGATTTCTCTAGTGGATTTATCTAGTAAATTGACTTGAACGATTTGACCTGCGACATCATTAGAGGCATTACCTAAACATAGGACGTAAAATAGATGATCTTCACTTCCTTCGACCATTTGAATGGGATCTTCCGGCAGTGCAATGTTGTCTCTTAGTTCTAAATCCTCTGATAACAGCAAGACTTCCGATATGGGTGATCCCTGACCATATACGGATCGATGAAGAACAGCAATGTCATTGGAACGATAAGGGAAAATATACTCTGTCCATCCATAGAGATCAACAGCCGCATCAATACAACCCGATTGAGGTTCGGTACGAATAAATTGACGGCTAAATAAATCCGACACATAAATTCCTCCCTCATCATTAACATGGGCATACCTTGGCGAAGTGAAGCCTGCTATGGTTCTTCTTGGAGTTAAATTATTTGGATCAAGGATCTCAACCTTTTGAGAATTGTTAACTACCAGAATCAGGTCATTATTTGTCCAATAGACGTCTTGTAGAATATCCCCAAGGGCATAACCTGCCTGATCAGCGAAAGCATTGGGAAGCAAATCGCCAGTAGAGGGATTATACAAATCAATGGATGCATTCCCTCGTGTAAAGCCACCCTCACAAGCAATAATGACGTAATCTGATAAATCAATGCCGTCAGCTGATGATTCCGCCTCATAGACTACGAGACCATCAAGGCAGACGAAGTCGTCTTTCTTACACCCTGTAATCAGCAGTAGACTAAGGACTAAGGTGCCAAGACAGCGTGACATCAAGGGCAGTTTGTGGTGTCGCATATCCAACAATGGTTTGATATTCTGTAAACGTAACGTTATTCCAAGCAAAAGATGTTTCAAGGCGCTGATTTTTCCATCGCCAATTTTTCGCAACATGTAGACTACACGTTGTGTAAGGGATTAAGGTTGTCGATGGGTCAACGTAGCGAGAAGATTCTCCCTGAATCGTAGTTCGCACCATCCAATCGCGCCAGGACCATGTTACTTTGCTATCCCACTGATAGTTTGCAATATAGGGCACTTCATCAACAACGCCTTGTGCTGAGATTTTTTCAATATTCCGCCTAGCCGCTGTACCAGACCACGCCAAATGCATCCGATTATAATCCTTCCGCACACCAAGCGTTAACTCTCCCCCATAGCTCCGCACTTCTCCAATATTTTCGGGCATCCATTGCTGGGTGGATTGGGGCAGCCACAATATATAATCCGTCAAATGCGAGTAATACGTCTTGAACTGAAGAAGGGCTCGATTATTGTGTTCGAGCGCAAGCGAAAATTCCCCAGTTTGACTAAACTCTGGACGTAAGTCAGGATTCCCACTATTTATCCAATAGCGGTCATTCAGCGAAGGCCAGCGTTGAGACTGCCAATAGCCTAAGGAATACGATAGAGTAAAGGGCTTTACGGGACTTGTATATTGACTCGTATCTTCTCGACCAAACGACACCGACCCTGATACCTCTCCTTTAGGTAGCCATCGAGGACTATAATTTTCTAAGGCCACAAGATTCGCTTGAATCTTTGTTTTAAAAAATGGTTTGAAGTGATAACGTACTCGATAGGACTCGTTGACTTCCCACTGACGATATTGGCTTCCATTGTAGTTATTGGTCGTAAGCCTGTCATGATACAGATTACCTAGATAAGATAGATAGAGTTTCTTACGCCAGTTCAGCTCCAATCGATTGGATAACTGAGCAGATTGGGATCGATTCGTCTTAAGCTCACTCCCCTCAAAGAGCGAGAACTGACTTTGATAGGTTCGTAATCCTAGAAGCGGTTCATAATATATGTCCCATGATCTTCGTGTGTAGAAATAGATATTAGCCTTTGCAACATGGCCAGTACTCAGCTCACGAATGGATTCCGTGCTGCGCAATTCGAAAACGGTAGGTGGTATGCTTGCATCGGCATGTTGCGCGTACGACGAAATCTCAAGATATCCATCGCTTCGTCCGCCAACCCAAAGGGCATTCTTCCAATGAGCTTGATAAAATGCCTTTCTCGTATCTGCGTCTTGCAATCGTTCATAGGGCTGCCCAGGTAGACTCATTACCCGATAGCGAAAATTATTCTTTGTGAAATCATAACCTCCTGTAATCGATAGATATCCATTGTCATAGACTTTATCCCAGCCAATATCGTGTGCTATATGGCGATAGGTGCCCATAACCTGTCGTATTCTCAAGGCATTTTGACTTAATTGAGGTAATGCAATATGAAGCATGCCTCCCGCAGTGACATGACTTGCCTCAAACGACAAATCCTCGCGACCGCTCAAGGGTAGAATGCTCGCATTCACTTGGCTGATATCAGGGGAGTTTATTCTTAGCCCATTAAATGAAACTTGCGTGTGGGCAGCAGACATTCCTCGAAAGCTTAGGCTAGACAATTGACCTGTGCCATAGTGCCTGATTTGAATACCCTTTTCTGAAGCAAAGTTGTTTAAACTAGATTCTATTTTGGGATTTAGCGCCTTATCTAATGACGAAAAAATGGAAAGCGGAATCGGTCGTATGACGACACCACACAACAATTCAGAAAGCTCGGTAGAGTCCTCACTGGCTGCATTTATACTATGATCAGGGGACTGTCCATAGCTAACTGAAAAACCTACGCACCAAAGGCATAGCAATACTACACGCCTAAAATCACCTCGACAACTGTCCATTGATTATTTGATTGGTTGTATTCCACAATCCACTGATAGCCTTTAATCACTTCGGTCAGTGATGTTATCGGAGTCCTCATTCCTTGAGTGTCTACTACCCAAAGTTTATCGTTGAAATAGTGAGTTAGTAATTGCCCAGTATTGATAAGCATTGCTGAGTTGGGAAAATTGGCGATAGTTTCTATCGCCGTTGGTACACTATAATCCTTAACGTATGCCACTGCATCAATATCAAAGCCCGAAGAAGCAAAGGGTGTAGGATATGGATCATTGATAAGATTTCCCTGACTATCATAACTCCCTAGTGAAGGATCTACGCTTCCAATGACATCCACACAACGGACATAGTACACCGTATCCAATGGATTAAGCGCATCGATTTGCTCAAGATCAAAGAGCGTCCCGGTTTGAGTTGGGTGAATTCCTGCAAACCCTTGAATATCGTAGGCCATGATTCCTCCAAAGCCATTAATCTGACCATTCGTCTGGGTGAGTGATTGGCAAGGGAATCGATGATACTCGATTCCATCCGTCGATACTTCTACAAAAGCTAGCTCAGCAAAGAACTGACCGCCTCCCATATCCAAAGCGTTTTCAAAGATGGCTACATCAGGTCCATTCCCATTTGGGATTCCTGAAGCAAAAAAATAGGTTGCCTCTCCCCCATCACCAAGGCTCACAACATTACCATCGGCTTCTCCAAGCGCATCAGATACGACACCATAACCGGCTAAGCCTAGCATAGAATCTGCAAGGTCTTGATATCCACGTATGATTTGCACACTATCCCCCCATAAAATAATAGCAGGATCCGTATAAGAAACTTGAGACCATACCCACTGAGCAATGAGGGTCATCCACACTGTAAGTCGAAGCATCATGAACGCAAAATAGGCTTAACCATGGTACGACCATCCTGCAACGTAACCCTAACGAAGGCCATACCCTTCCAGGAAGTTCGCCATTCAATACGGTTGTTGTGGAAGTTGAATTCCACGGCTTGACCATTATTCCGAATAACATCAACGCGCTCAATTGAATAATCACAAGTTATCTCAATAGATTCCGCGCTCGGATTAGGCCACACCTTAAGCAGACTGGCGTCAAGGACTGCAATTCCCGGATTTACACCTTGAGCAGGGACAGGTGACCTTGGAAAGATCGCTGGCGGATAATTGGGATAAGAACACCCAAACCAATCTCCATTCTTTATCACTGTCGACAAGCCTGCATTGGTCATCCAATATCCATTGGTCGTAGTTGACCAGGTATTCCAGTAGTGCGGATTTCCTGCTAAGCCTGAATCACTTTGGTAGATGATATCGTTTAAGAATCCTCCAGCCGCATCAACTTCTAAGGCAAAGTAGTTCTGCTCAGCGAATTGTAACAACGCTTCCGCACTAATGCTATCATCGAACAATATGCCCCATGCGTAGGACTTTGGAAATCCTGACTCATTAAGGAAATCAATCACTAAAATGGCCGAATCACTCCCCGACCCTGCCCATTCAACAAGACTAGCCGTTGTAAAATCACTTGGATTGTTGATTGCCACTGCGGTATCAGGCCCAAGAAGATTGGCGGTGTCGGTATAGGATAAGCCATAGTATTCGTTGGGATAAACTCGATCCGTCCATGAAGAGGAAAATGTCCATCGGTTGGGGCCAGCGGAACTCTTAAAAAAAGTCCATGCCTTATTATTTTCTAGCGATTTTCCTGTATAATCATCGCCTAACGAAACGCTATCAATATTGCCGAAAATGTCAAAAATATTCAGGTTGTCGTCAGCAGATAGCACATTATTAACCATTTGGAATCCTGCTATGGAATCCTCAAAAGCTACCGACCAATAGAACGATGAGGGCGGGTCCCATGCACCGGCTGATTGAAAGTCTACAACAAGGTAAGCCGTGTCGGATCCTGAGCCAATGACGAAATTAGACCTATTGTAAGCATACATATTGTTTACAAGCGCTGGTTTTGGAGAGCGAGGAAAAATAGCCGGAGGATAGTTTGGATAAGAGCACCCAAACCAATCTCCATTGTTCAGCACAGTAGATAGGCCAGCATTTGTTATCCAATAGCCATTCGTAGTGCTCGACCAGGTATTCCAATAATTTGGACTTCCTGCTAGCCCTTCAATTCCTTGGTATACAATATCATTAAGGAAGCCTCCCGCTATGCTAACTTGGAGATCAGGATTTAACTGATCGGCAAGCTGTAACAATTCATTTCCTGAAATACTATCGTCAAATAGGATACCCCAAGCAAAAGATTCAGGCATGCCTGAAGTGTTTAAAAAGTCGATAACTAAGATTACTGAGTCACCACCTACTCCAGACCAAATTTCAATATCTGAAAATGTAAAATCACGAGCATCATTGACTGCAACGGCAGTATCAGGAACGATTGCTGGAGCAAAATCTGTAAACGAAAGTCCATAATAGGTGTTGGGCTGAACCCATTCTGATGAGCCCGAATTACTTACCCAGCGATTACCACCTACTGTATCACTCCAAATTCCCCAGTAAAAGCCATTTACGCCATTTTTGCCGATATATTCTGTACCAAGGGATATAGAATCTACAAAGGCACCCATAAAGTCAACGGTAAGATTGTCGTCAACGCTATCTACCATGCTTAGCAAGGATGAACCTTGTATTGAGTCCTCAAAAGCCACCGACCAATAAAATGATGAAGGCGGATCCCAAGCACCCGCTGATTGAAAGTCTACGACAAGGTAAGCCGTATCCGGTCCATCACCGACTACAAAGGTTGAAGCGTTAAAAACATAAGCATTTTGTGCGTATACCGCACTGGAAAGTAGAGCGAATAGCCCTATACAAAAACGTACCATAGAAAGGTCATTTATAGCGTGTAATCCCCGACACCCTGTTAAAAATACCGTAAGGCAGGTCTCCTGACTTATCCCATCTTATGCGCCTTCCCATGATTTTATCTTCGTCACAGTGGCCTATTGCATAAGCTTCAAGGAATTACAGTTGCGAGGACAGCTATGGATTTTCACCATATTCCCTTTTCACTTCTTTTACCAAGCACCTTACACTGTAAAGATAACAACTCCTAGACTAGAAAGTCAGTTTTTCTTCCACAGGAAAAGACAACGTGTATATTACTAGCGCTGTGAAGTGTGTTTTGCCCTCATTTGAGTAATCGCATCATTGATATCGTGCCCAAGGAGTACGAAGGTCGCACAGAAGTACAACCAGAGTAATAAGGATAGATTTTGGCCTATAATTCCCCCAACCGACTTATGGGCAAAGAAGTGGGTCTGAATCCAACTATAGATAAGAGACAAGAGAAAGAGGCTGATAGCTGTCAAAAAAGTGCCCGGCGAAAAGAAACGCTCTTTTTGCTTGATGCTGCTACCATAGCGATGAATAACCGCAATATTAAACACCAAAAGAGCGAATTTTGCTAGACCGGCAAGGATGGAATGTAAGGTTGAGGACTGCTGTAGAGCATAAGCATTTAGACCAAAGAGAAGCACAATACTTGTGAGGAGCATCATAGTTAAGCCAAAACCCACCGATTTGTTTCGAAAATAACCCCAAGATTCATAGTGATTTTCGACCTTATTCATGGCACGGATCAACATGACCATACCCTTTGATGTAAAGTAGAGCAGTATCACAACACTAAGTAATATAGTCCATATGGACTGGCTGTTATAGCCATGTGACACATTATCGACAAAAACATTACTTCCTATACTCGAAGGAAACAAAAATGAAATACTCGGCTCTAAATGGACCATAGATAGCTTATGGTCAAGTTGATCAACTACTTCATAAAAAAGGGAAATAAAGGGGAATATGGCCACATAAAA
>PKDX01000033.1 GCA_002862745.1 Bacteroidota bacterium
GAGGTTGAATTTTTAGTGGAGCAAATTGCCCCAGCATCCGAGTCTTTTATGACAGCAGAACTTAGCAATACCCTTCAATCCTTTTATCAAGAACTAGAAAGTCTTGTTGCCAATCTATCGACTCCTCAGTCAGAAGTTGTGTTAGTTGACATGTCCACCGATTTTATCGAAGACTACTTTGCAGATGACACGCATTACAATCAAGAAGGGGCAACATTTGTTGCGAATCAATATAAAGACGCCATTGTCCAATTGATTTCTACACCTCAGTCGATTACGCTTCTGCCAATTGGTGACTCGCGAGTAGAAGGCGCGCGATACTAAAGACAGTCTTTACTCTAAGAGGTAGGGCAGGGTCACATCGCCCTCGTTGTGCAATACCTTAACGAAGTAGAGCCCTGTTGGTTGAACCATCGAAAGCGCTATATTTCTTCCTTCGCCTACCTCAGTAGCCACTTGCTTACCCAAAAGATTATACACTTCTATTTGAAGGATGGACTGAGTGGAATGTACTGTAAAGGTTCCGTTACTTGGATTAGGTTGCAAGGAAACTGTAGGTAAAGTAAGCGACGAAATCGAAGTAGATATAGTATCACATTCAATCAAACCATTCATATTATATTTTGAAACAAAATTCCATACCTCAGATGTGGCATTAATATCTTGATTTGTAAAAGGTGAAAGTGGAGAAGGCCAATCATGTCCTCCGCCAGTTATTTTTAATTCTTCAACCGAAACACAGCCATCACCGTTAATCCATAAATAACGTTCAACAGAGCTTCCATCTGCTGTATTTACGTCAGGAATTGGAGTTATTATTGGCAGGGCATCAGTATTATTATTGACTGCCCAAAAACTATCGATGGCAGCTACTGAGAAATACCCCCATCCATTTTGATCATCATATGGGTGAGTCCCATCCTCTGTTCCATTAATACTTTGTACAGCCGTTGGATGGTAAATGTCACAAGATGAGAATGCACCGAAAAAAGCAGCGCCAGCTACAGATGAAATTGCTGTTATTTTATTATTTAACTGACATGCAAGATCATATGAAAACATTCCACCAAGAGAATACCCACAAGCATAAATTCTATCGGTATCAATGCTGTAATTAGTACCAATATTATCAATTAAAGCTTCAACAAAAAATATATCCTTATGATCTGTTGGCTCTTTGTGCAACCAATTTGTTGAATTTCCGTCATTTGGGTCTTCTAGTGCCTGCGGATAAACAAGAATAAAACCAGCTGTATCTGAAATAGATCTAAAATCTGCTTCATTATTCATAAAATCGTCAGCAAAGTCAGAGCCTCCATGAAATGCTAACAATAAGGGCACCGGGTTGTTTGCAGAATAGCTTTGCGGTATATAGATTATATATTCTCTGTCATTGCCATCGTAGTTAATACTTTCCAAAGACTGTTGTTGTGAGAGCCCGATTATTGGAACAAACAACATTATGTTTATCATTCTTCTCATAATAAAAGCTTTTGTACTCCTTCGAAAATAAAAAAAGTATTGCACAAAGCGAACCTTTTAAACTCTTCTGATCTACCCTTGTTATGTCAAAGACAATCGTTACAAAATGCAAACCCTATGATTGATTTTTTTAATGCCCTTCACAAACGACATGCTACAAAGCATTTTAACGCAGCGCTAACAGTCGATGAAAAGGATATTGAAAAAATAAAGGAAAGTGTTCGACTAAGTCCCTCAAGTTATAACTTAATGCCCTGCAGAGTTATCGATGTGCAGGACAAAGAAGTTCGCCACGAACTAAAGACTGCTTCCTTCAATCAAGGACAGATAACGGATGCTTCTCACCTCTTTGTATTTTGCTCGTTAAACAAATTATCCTCAGAATATATCCAACGAGTCAACCATTTACGGGAGGAGATAGAAGGCAAGGAAAGAGACCATTATAAAGGGTATGTTGAGTTTTTGCAAAACATGGTTGGGAAAAAGTCTCAGGATAAGCTCATGCATTGGAATGCCAAACAAACCTACATTGCGCTTGGCTTTGCCATGATGGCCTGCGCCAGCCTATCCATCGATTCATGTCCTATTGAAGGATTTGATGCAGCCAAGTATAGCCAGATTCTCAAATTATCCGATAAAGGCCTAACACCCAATGTGGTTCTTGCCATTGGGTACGCAGAAGACGGTGAAAGCTTGCAACGCAGTCCCAAGGTTCGATTGGACACTTCAGATTTTTTTCTTGACATCTAAATCTGGGAATTCTCATTTTATAAAACCAAGGGCAGTACCTTACAGTAAATCTTTTTGATGATACGAGTTGATTTAAAACCTGATCTCGAAAAAAGCCTACCCAAATTAGGCCACAGCGAATTTGAATTCCTATTTCATCACTCCCTTGCTGGCTATTGGGATTGGGACGTTGTATCTGGAGAAACATATATGAGCCCATCATTTAAGGCTATGTTTGGCTACAACCCTGAAGAGCTTGAAAACCATATTAACACAGTCTTCAGTCTTTTACTTCAAGAGGATCATGCATGTGCCAACGAAGCAATTGGCGCCCATATGGAATCCCAAGGTCAAATACCCTACCAAGAGGTCCTACGCTTTAGACATAAGGATGGGTCTACCGTTTATGTGAATTGTAATGGTCGAGTTGTTAGCTGGAGCGAGGATGGTAAGCCTCTCCGGATGATTGGAACCCATGCAGATATCACAGAGTCCAAGACCAATGAGCAACGAGCTCAAATGCAAGCGCGCAGGTCACAGACTCTATTTGAAGAATTACGCAAACAAAAATCAAAAAATGTAGCGTTAGAACAATTCACCGCTATTGCATCCCATGACCTCAAGGAACCTTTACGTACCATGGGTAGCTATGCAAGCCTTTTACTGTCGAATGCCGATGAGGCGAATAGCACGATGAGTCAAGAACGCCGTTTGCAATCCCTTGAGTTTATTGCAAGTGCTTCTAAGCGCATGACTGCAATGATTGACACACTGCTTGACTACAGTAAAATTGGTAAGGGATCCCAAAAATCAGAAGTTGATTTAAATAAAATTGTACAACATGTCACTCATGATTTAGCTAATCAAATTCAACAAGCAAATGCCCAAGTTACATGTAAGGAATTGCCTACCATTCAAGGTTATGGAGTTGAGTTAGGACAACTCTTTCAAAATCTTATTACTAACGCGATAAAGTACACTGATCCTTCTGTTCCTCCTTTCATAGAGATTTCCTGTACCACCGACGAAAACTCTGTGTACCAAACCTTTGATGTGAAGGATAATGGCCTCGGAATTCCTGAAGACAAAATCGAGAATGTTTTTGAGTTGTATTCAAGAGCGCACATTGACCATGGTTTCGAGGGACAAGGTATTGGCCTTGCGCGGTGCAAGAAGATCGTAGAGCTCCATGATGGTAAAATCGAAGTACTCCCTAACCCGACAGGGGGATCTATATTCCGCTTCACCATCCTTAGCACGTAGTTGTGATTTATGTAGGCATTGACTTAGCTTGGACAAATAAGAGACCAAGTGGCCTTTGTATTCTGAATGATTCTGGACAAATTCTCTTCTGGGAAACCGCACTACTAGAGGACAGTGACATCGTAGCGATTATTCAGAAGTATGATGATGGACCACTTCAGATCGCGATTGATGCGCCATTGGTCGTACCCAATGAAAATGGATCACGACCTTGTGATAGGCTTTTTCGAAAACACAGAGTACATGGATATGCATTAGGAATTTTTGTCTCCAACCGTGCATTTCTGAACAAGACCTATGGAATGATTCGCGGTGAACTCTTAACTCAGATACTGCTTGATATTTTTCCTCAATGTAGCCTAACAGCAAATCCTGCAAACAAAGCATCTTGTATTATAGAGACCTTCCCTACCGCATTGGTTTACGGACTATTTCCTGAGCTCACTCCAATCGACCATAAAGTAAAGCATAAAAAGCCTTATGCGCACTATCAACGCGACATGAGAAGATTGCTGCTTGCGATTGAAAGCATTTTAAGAGAAACAATGAACCGTCCTACTATTCTTGACCAGGTTGAAAACTGGATAGCAGAAATTAACAAGAAGAATCATAAACATATTGAGGATGCTGTTGATGGCTTTCTCTGTGCTTATGGTTTATACTTGATGGATAAAGGTCATGCTGAGGTTGTATCGTTTGGTGATGAGGAAAATGGATTTATCGTGCATGCAGAGCGGAGATAGTTCGGTCGCATTATTGGTTGGTCGAGGAAATTTGTAGCTCTTGTGTTTAACCTACATTTTACTCTAAGTTAGGTGGGGCCTCCCCCACCCACTCCACCCACCAATCTACTACCCTTTCCAATTTTGAGATGAGATAAATGAGCAAAGAGTAGGTTCCAATAAATAAAACCCTAAATCAGTTAGAAATATTTAACGAAGAGCATCCTGCCGAATCAAGTTAAACAGTTGCGAGACGGTAACGACTTCTGTCGATTCATTCAATTTATTAATGCATTGCTCCACATCCTCCTTACCATAAGACCAAACATGAACGGGTATTAATGAAAATGACGACCCTTCATCACTTCTTGCCAAGCGATTTAGTCGTCGAGCTAATTGAGATGGCGTATTGAAACCACCCCAAAGGTTGCTGTATCCATGAACAACCGGCTTGCCAAACCGAAATTCGATCTTACCTTCTCCTTTGGAATAGTTTTCATACCAATAAAAAACAAGGCCTTCAATTGTTTCATGTTGCAAAAGACTGTCTAGACAAGGGCAATCAGGATCATTTCCAATAACATTGAGTATTGTCAGTCCCATTGATTCCATTTCCTCAACTGTCTTTTCTACGTAAGCCTCGCAAGATGGCAATGCCTCAGGGAATACGTAAGCCCATCCACTCGGGGCAGCAATACAGTCCATATTCCCCGTACTATTATGCCAATTAGTGATTTTTGAGCCAATAAATGGAATGTATGAGGTTGTAGACGGAGCAATGGTCCAAGACAAGGGGTAGTTCTCTGAACGTCCGTTATCTAGATATTTACCTTGGTAGATTAAATCATTTATAATAAACTGAAGATTATCTCCATCAGACATAAGAAAAGCCACGTAGTCCTTTGTTGCATCTAAGGATTTTGTATCTACACCCTCAGATTTATCGAGCGTATCAAGGTCTGAAAGATCTAGCGCATCCAATACCGACAAGTTTAACGCCCAATCCGCAGGAATTACCCCAACATCATAGGAAGAGGCCATCCCAATCAATTCACTTTCATGATAGCGGCTCCATCCCAATGCTACGGCTCCAGGGTTTAGTGCAGTAAACAAAATATCCAGTAATGGATCTTCTAAATCCACTTCGTAGTAAAAAAGATTATCCCTAACCGCAAGATCAATCAGAAAGTGGGAGGATTTTTGAGGTTGAATTATAATGCCCTCTTTGGATACTGAATCCCTTAAATCAGCCCAAGCATCCACCATAGACATTGTCCGGCAGTCCTTCACTAAGGGCAATCCAGCTTCAATAGCCACATCTTCATAAGATTCTGAGATAATGATGGAATGAAAGGGTCCAGCAAAACAGGTTGCCACATAGGAGGACTGTGGCTCGTCACCATAAAGAATGTACCCTTCTATTTGATCATGAAATTCGTTTACCATACCCATTGGATTAGCTAGATAGCTTGAGTCCAAGGAAATGACTTCTTGTGAAATCATATCATGCAGCATGGACTCCACACTCCGACCACGCATCGAAACTATTATCGACGGATGATCCTTGGCTAAGAGACCTTGTAGACTCGCTATGGTCGATGTTTCCTCCTTGGACATGGTGGTCTCTTCGACTAAATATAGCGTTGAAGGCGACTGGCCGAGGATTGATTGACTCAATAGAAACAAGAGACAATAAATAAAGATCGTGGATTTAGCCATATTAGAAATCAATACGGAACCTCAAGTTTACCCGGCGATTCGTAAGGTAGTTAGGAACGGCAAACTGTCCTAGTCCGCCATTTCGAATATCAAGCCCCCTAACCCACAAATAGGACACCGCATTTTCAATACCAAATAGATTGAGCACCTCAAGACTAAGCCATGCATTTTTAATAGCCTTTTTTGCAATCCCGCGTTTTTTTATACGCTGATCACGGTCATAGAGTCTTGCGCTAAATCCAATATCAAAGCGCTTGTAGGTGGAAATACGGAAGACGTCATTGTAGCGCTCACCGTCCGGTGGTCCAAAGGGAAGCCCAGTGGCCACCACAAGATTCATTTGAACTCTAAAAAATGGGTATCGTGGAATGTAGTCTTGGAAACTCAGCGAAAAGGAAACTCTGCGATCTGTTGGCCTTGGAATAAATCCTGGATAAACCGTTGAAGTATCTGCAACAGTGATATCCTCAACAATTACACCATCCTCTTCTGCATATTCCTTGTAATAATCAATAACCGTATAATTATCTCCTTCTATATCTTCTCGAGCATGCATATATCCCAACGTAACCCAACTTTCTAAGCCTTCAGCAAGCTGACCCGCTAATCGCAAATCAAGTCCAGCCGTATAGCCACGTGCCTTGTTTTCTCCAAAGTAGCGTATCAACACATTATCAAACTCATAGGGTACGAGATCCCACATGTATTTGTAGTAGGCTTCCGTAGTAAATGCAAAGTCTCGATTATCCCATGCCTTGAACCGATAATCCAATCCCCATATAGCATGCACTGACTTTTGTGCCAATAGATCCGTATTAACAACACCTTGAAGATTTCGCATCTCCCTGTAGAAAGGCGGCTGCGCATATAGACCAGCTGCCCATGAGATTTTAAGCGTACGTCCTAGGCTATCTTTTCGCAAGGTAGGTTGGAGCTGAAACTGCGCTCGAGGACTAACCACTAACTCTTTGTTTACGCTCCACCACTGACCTCTGCACCCGAGCAATAAACTCGGCTTAGCCCTTCCTTTTCCCTCCCAGCGGTGCTGTACAAAGGCGGTTAATCGATGGCTTGATAAATCCACCGTAGAACGCAATTGACTGTAGAGTAAGACTGAATCCACGGAGTACGGCAAGCTGTAACCTACACTATCCTGCCTACCCCACTCACTAAGTCGATCTTGAATATTCTCGTTCTTATACGTCATTCCCCACCGTAGCGTATGATTTGCCCAATAGGCATTTCCGCGATAGGCCGTCGAAAATATCTCGGTATTCAATTGATTTCTTGCCCAATCATGGAATGTACCAGAACCCAGCGACAACCTTATTTCCCCAACATTCGACTGACTAGGATCGGTTTCGACCTCTCCCAATAAATAGTCTCCAATCAAATCAAAGGCTTCATTCTCACGCATCGCATAATGACTTAGCATCCACTTCATATTCAGACGAGGTTTCGGATTATAGATTAAAGCAAGCCCATTCATTACATTTTGATAACGATCATTTTCCTGACCCGAGTAATAGACTTGAAACCTATTTTGTTGATTAAACAAACCAAAATCTGTAACCCTATCTGTAGGCACAAAATAGAAGCGATTTCTAGCGTACTGCCCTATCCACTCTAACCTCCACTTAGGCTGTAATAAAGCACTAACGTAGTATTGAACGTCAGTAAATGAAGGGCTGTATTGTCCATTGGTATTGGTTGATCCGAGGAGATATTGAGAGTTTTTATGGCGTATCCCAACACTCCAAGCTAGTCGATGATTCAACCCGACATCCTGCACCATCAGGGAACCACCAAGAAGGCTCGTTTCAGCACTTGAGCGAAATGCATTGGGGCGATTGTAGGTAACATCTAAGACCGAAGCCATTTTATCTCCATATTTCGGAGCAAAACCTCCAGCGGAAAAACTCACCTCGCGCACCATATCTACATTCACAAAACTGAGCCCCTCCTGCTGACCCGAGCGAATGAGAAATGGCCGATATACTTCGAAATCATTGACGTATACTAAGTTTTCATCAAAATTTCCTCCACGAATACTATACGCCGTACTTAACTCATTATTCTTACTAAAACCTAACTCGCCCCTTAGAAAGTCAGAAACATCTGGAAAAGGATTGGGCAGTGATCGTTTCGAGCCAATATCGATTATCGTCGTACTAACATCTGTCACCCCTTTTTCTCCTTGATCTCCTTC
This sequence comes from Bacteroidota bacterium, assembly GCA_002862745.1. Taxonomy (GTDB): domain Bacteria; phylum Bacteroidota; class Bacteroidia; order Chitinophagales; family UBA8649; genus UBA8649. Next base: position 8,125 of record PKDX01000033.1, read on the forward strand.
GATGACTACTGTATCAATGTTGGCTGTATTTTCTCCATAGGTTATTGATATGGCATCCAACGCGGTAAGGCCATTCCATTCCCATGTCGTATCTCCTTCAAAAAGGCTTTGTAACATGAGGACTAAATGGTTGGGTTCTTCAGGAAGATCCAGACGAAAAACCCCTTGATCATTGGTAAATGTGGTGTTTATTGTGTGTTCAGGGGCTGCAACAAGAATGTCAGACAGTGGTTTGCCGTCATAAGCCTTCACCTCTCCTTGTATGGTAAATTGTCCATACGACTTGATAGCACCAAAGAATACTAAGCAGCCAAACAATATGGCTGTACGAAAACTCATATCACTTAGGATATGATATCTCATATAGATGTTTTTAGCTTAGCAATGGTCTCTTGAGGATTAGTTGATTTGAAAACGGCACTGCCAGCCACCAAATTGTCTGCTCCAGCAGATTTTAAACGCACACAATTATCCGAATTGACACCGCCATCTACTTGTATTGTGAAGTTTAACGCCAAGGATTCACGCAGCGCGGAAGCTTGAGCCACTTTTTTAACCGTGTCTTCAATAAATTTTTGACCTCCAAAACCTGGATTTACCGACATAAGAAGTAAATGGTCAATCGAAGGCAGAAGTTCCTTTACGGTATCCAACGAGGTTTGTGGATTAAGGGCAAGGCCCGCTTTCATACCCAACCGTTGAATTTCTGCAAGATCTCTGTGGAGATGATGATTCCCCTCAAAATGAATACTGAGGCCTTGTGCTCCCGCCTCTTGCAACATAGAGAAATACCGGTTCGGTTGCTCAATCATTAAGTGAACATCGATAAATTTTGTGCAGTAGGCCGAAACAGCTTTTAAGACAGGAAAGCCAAAAGATATATTCGGAACAAAGACACCATCCATCACGTCTACGTGAACCCATTCAGCCTCTGAAGAGTTAATGATATCAAGACTTTGCTGAAGGTTGAGGAAGTTACCTGCTAAGATTGAAGGGGAAATAACTACTGACATAGCTTAAAGGTAAGACTACGTCAGTACGATTTAGTCATGTTCAAGGAAAAATCAATGAACATTAATACAAATCATTCATTTCATGTTGGGTTTTTCGTCGGTGAAGTGACAATTGCTTTACTAATGTATTCTGAGTAGTGACCTCAATACCCGTATTCTGCTGAGGTAGACGGCTCGAAAATTGTGAGACTCCACTCGCTAGTCTTGATAAATTCTTTGATCTACCACTCTCTAGCTTTTGAAATACACTTTTTCTAATAACGCCTATCATTTTTCATGGTTTCAATGGATGCAGGACGATACCCTATTTTGGAAATACGTTAAATTCTCCTAATAGGTTACATAGAGGATAATAATTTTTTTCATGTAGCAGTTAAAAAGTAAATGTGATGTCTTATGAAATCAAGAAAATCCCTTTATACAACATTGTTTACAGTTCTTATGTTTTTGGTATCCATAAGTCAAGGGCAAATTGAAGGAATAAGCCCCCTTTGGTCACAAGAAGAGTTGCGAACTGCCAATACAACAAAGGAAGCACGAACCTATATGCACTCATCAGAAAGAGACATTATTACCGTGCTCAACTTAGCACGACTCTTTCCTAAACGATTTGTGGAACTTGAGCTAACTATAGAGAAAGAAGACTATGACTATGAGTACAAACGCTCGTTAATCAACCACATGCTGTCAATGGAGCCAATTCGCGCCATCAAGCCAAATCAATCGATGTACCAGCTTGCTCGATGTTGGGCTAAGGAATCCGGTGAACTTGGCCTAACTGGTCATGACCGAATCCAATGTAACGATGGCTATTGGGCTGAGTGTTGCTCTTATGGACACGACAATGCGCTAGGAATCATCCTGCAATTACTAATAGACTACGGAGTTCCATCCCTTGGCCACAGAGTAATATGCTTATCTGATGACTACACAGCAGTAGGTGCAACCATAAACAATCACTTCGTATGGGGCTATGTAAGTGTCTTAGACTTTAGTTTTTGACACCATGCTGTTGGTGTCTACTCTTCAGACCCTTCTTCTTTAGCTGGAGCAGGTAATAATACTTTACGAGATAACTTGAATCGACCTTTGTTGTCGATACCCACAAGTTTTACCTGTACTTTATCTCCTTTAGAGAACCCTGCATCTTCCATTTTTTCTATGCGAGCATGAGAAATTTCAGAAATATGAAGAAGACCCTCTTTGCTCGGTAAGAACTCAACGAACATACCGTAGTCCATAATAGACTTAACGGTTGCTTCGTATTCCTCACCTACCTCTGGAGTTGCCGTGATTTGCTTGATTTTCTGGAAGGCCTGATCAACAGCATCACCTGTAGGACCAAAGATTTCAACCTCGCCAACATTGTCCACTTCCTC
>PKDX01000038.1 GCA_002862745.1 Bacteroidota bacterium
AATCAGCTCAAAGATGAGGTATCAGATGTCGAGCGACTTCAAGCTTGTGATATTCTCTATGCTCCTGATTTTTTAATCAATTCTGGGGGAGTGATTAACTGTTACATTGAGGTGATTGGAGAATATAATAGAGATAAGGCATTCGAAGGATGTGAGCGAATCTACAGTCGAACGGAAGAGACGTTGCAATATGCCTCAACACATGGTGTGTCTGCACATGATGCGGCCCTTGCTTTAGCTCAGGAGCGCATTGATAAGGCAAAAAGTTAACTGAATAATAGGATTACGTATGGTGTCAAGGCGATTGGTAAGGGTTAAAATCATGCAACTGATGTATGCACAGAATCGGGGAGTAGATTTTGATCCAAAGTCTATGCAAGTTCAGTTAGAAGGAAGCCTCAAGAAAACGATTCAACTTCAGTGGGTCTTTTTAAATTATCTCGTGCGTATCAGTGAATATGACTTGATCCATCATGCTAAGCAAGCGGGCAAAGAAACAGCCGAGAATACAGGACTTCTTGCCAACCACCAATTGTTACTGATGCTTCAACAGCATCCGATGTACAAGCGACGCATCAAAGATTATCAAGTGGAGTCGTTCACCGATACTAAACTCATGCGTAAGCTCTATTTGGAATTGATAAGTAGAGAGCGATTTAATGACTTCGCGAAAAGTGGGAATCCAGCGGATCCAACGATTCTATCCTACATGCTGAAGAAATTGATTGCTGCCTCGGACCCTTTAGAAGATCAATTATCCAACCAATTCATCAACTACCTCGATGATCAATTTAGTATCATTCAGGGATTGGCTAAGTCATTTAAGGCAGCCGATGTAAACAATATCGCTTCGTATGATAGCTTTTTTGCAGAACACGAAGAAGAAAAGGCCTTTGGTAGTGAATTAGTGTTGGCGCTCCAAAAGAATCTGACGGATGTTCGTGAGATCATGCTTGCGCAAGTTAAGAATTGGGATGAAGATCGACTGGCTCCCTTAGATACAGTGCTTATCATGATGGCCATTGCTGAGTTTTTATACTGTCCTCATGTCCCCGTTAAGGTTACTATTAATGAATACATCGATATTTCAAAGGACTACAGCAGCCCGAAGAGTAAAGACTTTATCAATGGTGTCATTGACAAGGCGATGTGGGCCTTGAAAGATGCAGGCCGTATTGAAAAATTGGGCCGGGGTCTTCAGAATAGTTAACTCAGAGTTTTTCAGTAAAATAGAAAGAGGTTACCGCGACGATATTAATACTTATCGACCTATATAGTTTCCTTTTGGACCAAAATGCTCAAGCATTGGTAGAAGTTGCTCCACTTTTTGATAACCTGGCATCGGAGCAACTAAGGCGAGATCTCCAAGAATAATCATGTTTTGTCGAGCAACCTCTGTGGATACGCCATTTTGTGCAGCAATGGCGCGTTCTACGCGATCCACGGCGTCCAAAAAGACTACGGTAGGGTAGCTCAGTTGCCCGTTGAGTATAGTAGCCGCTAATTCATGGTATCCTCTACGACCCTGTCCGACATAGGAGTACGTTTTGCTTCCGACTTTTATATCCTCGCGTTGCTCCGCGTCAAACTTAACAGAGTAAAAGTCTCGGTTAAGCACCTCATAGACCTCAGCTTTTGCAAAGGTTTCTCTATCCATTACTTTACACCATCCGCACCAGTCAGTATATACATCTATAAAGACAGGGCGAGCTTCTTTCTTCTGAGCTTTAATCATCTCATCCCACGACATCCACTGAACTTGACCTGTTGCATTAAACGCTATAAAGAAGATTAAGATTCCTACGCAATGTTTGATAGATGATGTGATGTTCATATTCTTTTTAACAAGGTGATTTCAAATACTAGGCCAAAATAAAAAAAGCTTTCTTTAGTTATGGCTTTTTAGTGCTAAGAGCAGTTCTCCTTTACTAAGATAACCCGTGTGAAACCAGAGAAGATCGCCTTCGGATGATAAAATCACCGCTGTGGGATATCCTCTAAATTGATTCTGCGTCGCAAAATAAATAAAGGTATTTACCCCAAGTCCATCATCGAATGCAAAGGTTTTTCCAAAAGCCTCAACTTCTTGAATCTGCTCGGGATTAAATTTTACTGCATGGTAATGGTCCCCTAGGTAATCACTAACTTCTTGCTGACTATATACTTTACGGTCCATGACTTTACAAGGCCGACACCAATCGGTATAAAAGTCTACGAATATGGGTTTTCCATCGCGCTGAGCGGATCGCCAAGCTTGATGCAGGTCGGAATTGGTTATGCTGCTTTTAGGGGATTCACATCCTGTAAAAATCCAACAAAGGATTATGAGATATTGGAAATGCCTCAATGATTTATGTTTGTAGCGCTCCTGTAGAATATTGGTCATCCATTCTTCCATTATTGGCCATGGCGATACCTAAGGACAGTGTTTGCCTGGTCTGGGCGGGATCTATGATTTCATCTACCCATAAGCGAGCAGCAGCATACCAAGGAGTGGTTTGCTTATCATATTTTGCCTGAATTTCTTGCAAAAGTTTTTGCTCTTGGGCCTCTGATACGATCTCGCCTTTCTTTTTCTTTGCCGATACTTGGATTTGTAAAAGTACTTTTGCTGCTTGCGCGCCTCCCATTACGGCCATTTTAGCACTTGGCCAGGCAACAATCAATCGAGGGTCATAAGCCTTGCCACACATGGCATAGTTTCCAGCACCAAAACTATTCCCAACAACCACAGTGAATTTGGGTACAATCGAGTTACTCATGGCATTCACAAGCTTAGCACCATCCTTAATAATCCCACCATGCTCTGAACGGGAACCTACCATAAATCCGGTAACATCCTGGACAAAAACAAGGGGAATTCGCTTTTGATTGCACACCATTACAAAACGAGCTGCCTTATCAGCAGAGTCTGAATAGATTACCCCTCCAAACTGCATTTCTCCAGACTTGTTCTTAATGAGTTCTCGGTTATTGGCTACAATGCCTACACTCCAGCCATCAATTCGAGCATATCCTGTGATGATGGTCCGTCCATAGCCTGCTTTGTACTCCGTAAAGGAGTCGGCATCGATAAAGGTCTCTAAGAGATCAATCATCTTGTAGGGTTTGGCACCGTTTTCCGTGTAGATTTCGTAAGCCTTTTTCGGTGAAACCTTGGGTTTTACTGATTTTTCTCGATTAAATCCGAGGGTTGGACGAGGGCCTAGTTTTCCCACTAAATCTCTAATGGTTTTTAGGCATTCTTCATCATCTTTCATTTTGTAGTCTGTCACTCCAGATATCTCGCTGTGTGTGGCAGCTCCTCCTAAGGTTTCATTGTCGATGTCTTCTCCAATTGCTGCCTTTACGAGGTAAGATCCTGCGAGAAAAATGGATCCGGTTTTTTCTACGATAAGGGCCTCATCACTCATGATAGGTAGGTAGGCTCCACCGGCTACACAACTACCCATAACGGCTGCAATTTGCGGAATACCTTTCGCTGACAGTACTGCGTTGTTTCTGAAAATTCTCCCAAAGTGCTCCTTGTCAGGAAAAATTTCATCCTGCATCGGGAGAAAGACGCCTGCTGAATCGACGAGGTAGATAATGGGGAGGTGATTCTCCATCGCAATCTCCTGTGCACGCAGATTCTTTTTACCTGTAATAGGGAACCATGCGCCTGCTTTAACTGTAGCATCGTTTGCTACAATTACACAGAGCGTATTTTGTACGAGGCCAATTTTAACAACGACACCGCCAGAGGGACAGCCGCCATACTCGGGATACATATCTTTTCCTGCAAGAGTTCCAATTTCAAGAGCTGTCTTGGGATCGTCAAGCAGAGCATCAATGCGTTCTCTTGCTGTCATTTTACCCTTGGCTTTATGACGTTTAAGGCTTTTTTCACCACCGCCTAGCCGGGCTTCTTTTTGATGTGCCTGAAGATCGCTGAGAAGCATCTTCATCGCATCTTTGTTTTTATCAGACTCGTTTATGGGCATAGATCCTTTGTTAACGGGTTAAGCGGCTAACAAAATACTAAGAACTCCCTAATTGCACTGAAGGTTTCAGTCATTGACTATGGACATTTACAAGGTATGTCGTAATATTGCAGTCGGGCAAGTCTTACACGACCAGCTCCTGATGAATCCCCCAGGTCTTGACGGAAGCAAGGGTAGTCGGTTGTAGCGGTGCGATGTAAGTAACTTGCCCTTTTTGTTTCCCTTCTGTAGATTGTTTTTTCGAAGTGAGTCGATCAGGATACTCATTTATGAGGTATTCACATCATTTTATTCAATAAATTATTGGGTGGAAGGGTGGGGGTGGATTACACCTCCACTTATCTCTGTAAAGAACACCGTTCTAAGTAGTTATTTTATGGTGATTAACATGGTGTTCAAAACCTATTCTAAATAAGCCGTAATCTCCTAGGAACATTCATCAACTTTGCAGGAGTTAAATTGTAAAACATACCATGGACTTTTTTATAGATACTGCGAACCTAGATCAAATTAAAGAGGCGGAAGCCTTAGGTATTCTTGACGGTGTAACAACTAATCCTTCGCTTATGTCTAAGGAAGGGATTACAGGAAGAAATGCGGTGCTCAAACGTTATGTGGATATCTGTGAAATGGTGGATGGACCGGTTAGTGCTGAGGTGATTGCCACCGACTATGCGGGAATGATTAAGGAGGGGACTGAGTTAGCCGAACTTCATGACAACATCGTCGTTAAAGTTCCCATGATTCCAGATGGCATAAAGGCGATTCGAACCTTTACTGATCGTGGTATTCCAACAAATTGCACTCTTGTTTTCTCTGCAGGTCAAGCGTTGTTAGCTGCCAAAGCTGGAGCAACCTTTGTTTCGCCCTTTATAGGTCGCGTGGATGATAGCAATTGGGATGGTATGGAGCTCATCGAGCAAATTGTAGAGGTATATGCAAACTACGGCTTTGAGACTCAAATTCTTGCGGCTTCTATTCGTAATCCACTCCACATTGTAAAATGCGCAGAAGCTGGGGCGGATGTGGCAACCTGTCCACTTTCCTCAATTATGGGTTTATTTAAGCACCCATTAACCGATATTGGGCTTGAAAAATTCTTAGCGGATTATAAAAAGGTAGAAGGGTAGAGGCTAAGACAGTCTCTCTATTGCTTGAATTCCCGATTCAAACACATCGGCCAAGCCTACTTTACCTAAATAGTTGCCTGCCAACTCTAGGCCTTCCACTGTTTGGGTAAGCTGTGTAATCCTTTGAAGATTTACTTTGCTGCCCACATTAAATTGGGGAATAGCTTTATCCCACCATGTATTGTCTAAAATGGTGACATCCTTTTTCAAAAACGGGATTTCGTCTAAATCGTCTTTAACCATTTTGTATACCGATTCAGCTTCACCTTGATGGCGGTGAAATACTGCGATTAAATCATGATTAGCTGGACTTCGATCGTTAAAAATTTTCGAGATATAGAGCGCTCCTAGCAAGGATCGATTTACGTAATTGGGTACGAGAAAACCTAATTCATTAGGCAGGGGATGATCACCATGGGGAATGCCTAAATGAAGCACGCCCATCGGGGCGTAAGAAATGGTGTTTAATGCTGCACTGAGCTCATGGTGAACAGGCTGTAGGAGAGCGGCTGTGGCATGGGCAGGAGGGGTTAAGATTAGATGTTTAGAACAGTAGATGCTTCCATTGGATAATGTAACTTCCCATTGATCCTCTTTTCTGTGAATCGATTGTACGGTGGCGTTGAGCACAAGGTTGTCTGCAAACTTTTTCTCAAAGGCATTGCTTAGATCTGAAAACCCGCCATTGAAACCCGAAATGGTGCGTGGTCCATTCGTCTTTTTCTTTCTTAGAGCTCTGAAGATTGAACCATGCTCACTCACTCCTTCCTTTAACTCCTTGAATACGACGTCAGCACTGAGCTGATGGATATCTCCTGCATAGATGCCCGTCATAACGGCATCCACAATTTTTACTACTGCTTCTTCTCCGATTCTTTTTGAGAGAAAGGTATACACGCTTTCTTCAGCATCATGCTGGCTTTTTCGAAAGGGTTCTGTGAGCAACGTCCATTTAGCCTTTGGACTTAGCCATCGTGCACCAAGTATAGAACGCAAGGGCGATGTGATTCGCATTAAGCCTTGCTTTTGCCATAGACTTCTTGGAAGACTTCTTGCCAGAATACTTTGAAATTTATCTTCTAGACCAAGTTCTTGGATAAACTCAAGGTAGGAGGTACTTGATGCAGCGGAATTAGCTCCAAGGTCATAGGTGTACCCATTCTTTTCTCGGGACGCTAAGACGCCACCTGCTCGATTCCGCCCCTCAAGGATTGCAAAGGATTTTTCTGTTTTATGGAGCGCGTAGGCAGCCCCCATTCCAGAAATTCCAGCCCCGACTATAAGAAAGTCAACTGATTTTGATGCCTTTTCCACGCAGTAAATCTAACGATTCTAGGATGCTTCTATATCGCAGTGGTTGCGCACCCAAGATACAAGGAGGTTGACCCAATCTTCTTGTGTATTGAGGCACGGGATGGTTACAAAGGATTCTCCTCCAGCATGCATAAAGTCCTCTTTCCCTTCGACATATATTTCTTCGAGAGTTTCCAAACAGTCACTCACAAAGGCTGGACAAACAACAGCTAGTTTTTTAATTCCATCCTTGGGCATGCGCTCAAACTCTTTGGCTGTGTATGGGCGAATCCACTCGGCGAGTCCTAATCTGCTCTGGTATGAAGTTGAATATCGGTCTGGACTTAGTCCAAGTTCCTCTGCTACGCGCAATGATGTTACTTGGGTTTGATGTTTGTAGCAAACGGCATGTACTTCTTTGTTATCGACATTGCAGCAATCTTTTATTCGAGCACAGTGAACCTTGCTTGGGTCAGTTTTTTTGAGATGACGGACGGGAATACCATGGTAGCTAAACAGCAGGTGATGGTCTTCTGGTAGTTTTTCTTTGATGGAGTTCGCGAGTACTTTGATGTAGTCATTGTCCTCATAGAAAGGAGGCTGAAAGATAACTTCTAGATCACTATGTTCTTTTTTCGCTACCTCTGCCACGCGATCTTTTACCGTACCATAGGATGACATGGCATAGTGAGGATAGAGTGGGATGACAAAAACCTTTTTCAGGTTGGGCATGGCTTCTCGCATGGCATTTAATGTGCCGGGGATAGATGGGTTGGCATAACGCATCGCAAGAAAAATAGGGGTGTTAATTTTTTCTTGCATGCTTGCTTGTAATCGCTCAGATAAAACGATGAGTGGAGAGCCTTCATCCCACCAAATGGTCTCATAGGCTTCAGCTGATTTCTTAGGTCGAACATTGAGAATAATTCCTTTGACGAGTAGGGCGCGAAGGAAGTAGGGATAGTCTATCACGTTTTCATCCATTAAGAATTCCCCGAGATAAGTCTTTACATCGGAAACCTTTGTGGATGCTGGTGACCCTAAGTTGATAATCAGTGCTGCAGAGGTTGCCTTTTCCATGGTTGTATTCATGATTTGCTTGTTTGTTTTTTATGACACACAGATTACGCAAGCCCTATTCGAACCGTTGCATAATGTACCATGAACATCGAAATTAGGGATGTGGTTGAAGTAATTGATCAACAAGTTAGACTTTTTGAGCACAGCTTTAAAAATGCTAATGTCGAAACCAGAACAGAACTTGCCTTATCTGAGGAAGAAGTCAAGGCTTTTTACACCAAGGATCTAAGGGAAACTCAATGTGCTGGTTTGTTGGTGCAAACGTGTAATCGACGCCTTTTTTTAGTTCATGGCGAACAAGTTGATTTACTTCAACAAAGAATCCAATCCGTTTTAAATACAGCTTCTGAGACGATGGAGGTCAAGCATGGCAATGAGGCTATGCGGTATTTCCTCCGGGTTATGTCCGGCATGGAATCTCAGATTTATGGAGATGCCGAGATAGCCGGCCAAGTTCGAAAATCTTTCTTTCAGGCAAAAGAATATGGCTGCATAAGCGGTCTTCTTGAGAAGGTGGCAACGCTTGGGATTCATACCAGTCGAACGGTGAAGCGAACTGATCCTTCAACCTTCAAAAGCCACTCCGTAAGTTTAGCGACTGCTCAACTTCTAAAGATTCAATCGCCCAACAATATCTTAATTGTAGGTACGGGCGAAATTGGTAAGCGAGTGATTCATCATGTATCTCGCCTAGAGGAAATAAAAGCTGAGGTAGGCGTGGCTAATCGAACTTCTGAAAAAGCTGAAGAAGTTGCAGAGCGTTATGGCTGTAAAATGATTCCTTTTACTTCTTGGGAGCAAAATGCTTCATCGTATGATGCCATAGTCCTTGCGCTACACAGTGATGATCCTGTGCTTACCAAAGAGGTGGTTTTACATCCTGATTGTCATATTTATGACTTAGGCATTCCCTCGAATGTTCATTCGGTTCAAGAGGGCATTCATGTTATGAATGTAGATAGTATTTCAGCAGCCTACAATGCAATTCATAATGCTCAAGTGGCTATGTCGCAACGCGATCATGATCATATCATTGAAGCCGCTATGGAAGCTTTACAACGCTGGTCCAAGGCAAGACGCGCAAAAGATCTAGTAGATGGTATCGGAATGCAAAGTGAATTTGATGAGGGGTTACATGGTAATTCTTCCCTTGCGCACGTCTTCTTTTCCAAAGTAAAAGCTGAACCCCAAGTATGTGTGGCAAAGTTGTGGTTGGATGCGCTTGCACAGAATCTGGATGAGGATATTCAATCTGCCGCGTTATGATTGTCGGGAGTCGGGGAAGTACACTGGCTTTGTGGCAGGCTCATCGTGTATGTGATGGGTTAGGATTAGATCACGAGGCCGTTCGCGTTATTCAGACAGCAGGTGATAAAGACACATCGACTGCGCTCCATTCTTTTGGAACGGTTGGTGTGTTTACAAAAGCCCTTGATGACGCCTTACTCAATGGGGAAATCGACCTTGCGGTACACTCTTTGAAAGATTATCCTACTCAGCCACTGGAAGATTTGGCCATAGTTGCATGTTTGCGCCGTGATGATCATCGCGATGTATTTATTCCAGGAAGTCAAGAAGATGGAAATATTTTGACGGGAAGCCCGCGAAGAGCTCGTCAGTGGAAACAACGTTATCCTGAAGCAAGGATTGCAGCGTTGCGGGGTAATATGGATACTCGTCTAAAAAAATGCCGTGATAGTGCTGGAGGAATTTTGTCAAAGTCTGGCCTTGAGCGCATTGAACTGCTTCCTGGGGATGCTGAAGTATTGGATTGGATGGTGCCTGCACCCGGTCAGGGTTGTGTAGCGGTTGTAATGCGAAAGGATCACCCCCAACACGAGATAATTCGACATAAGTTAAACCATTCAAAAACCGAAGTCTGTGTTTCGATTGAACGGTCATCGATGCAGGCAATTGAAGCGGGGTGCTCGGTTCCTTTAGGGATTGAAGTCAAGCGTGATGACGTAACGTATTCGGTCCGAGGTATACGATTTATGGAAGGCCAGGAGAAAGCCTTGCAGTTTCAATCACTAATAGATGGTAAAAAGGCTGACGAGGCGATCGTTGAAGCCATAGTTAACGTCTTAGCTCCTGCCCAGGAAAGAGAAAACAAGAGGCTTTTGTATGGTCGTGAGCCCTCGCATTTTGTTGGAGATTTTCTTGAATGCAATGGTGTAGAGGTTGATTTTGTGCGTACCCTCTCGGCTGAAGGCATTGTGGCTACTTCTCCGGTGAATGTGGAGGGCAAGTCAATTATTATTACGAGTCGATACGCATTAGGTCCAGCTATGGATCAACTAGTGGGTAATCCCAAACAGATTCTATGTCTTGACGGCCCGACTAAATTAATTCTTGAGCGGGAATATGCTCAATTCCCTTTCTCATATTATGCGGATAGCGAATCGATTGCCAAGGCACTTAATCCCAGCGAATCCTATATCTTTTTCGCAGGGGAACATCGCATGCCATTTATTGAGCAATATGCGAGTCAAAATGCTGTTGATTTAACGGTGATTACAGCCTACCAGACGGTCTTAAGAGAACCAGTAGTTGATTCATCAATTACTTATGATGGTGTTGTGGCTCTCAGTCCCCGAAGCATAAAGAGTCTTTTAAAAAACAACGCCCATCTTTTGAAAGACAATCCAAGTATTCCAATGTACTGCTTGGGGCGGGAAACAGCTATGTCAGGGTGGAAGCACGGCTTTCGAACCATCTATTTTCCAAATGACGGCCCCAAAATTCAAAGTTTATTAGACATTTTAATCTCTACGATATGACAATTCAAAATGATCTTTTATTGCGTAAACTAGCTCGTGAGCAAA
>PKDX01000044.1 GCA_002862745.1 Bacteroidota bacterium
TGCTTCGTATTCCTCACCTACCTCTGGAGTTGCCGTGATTTGCTTGATTTTCTGGAAGGCCTGATCAACAGCATCACCTGTAGGACCAAAGATTTCAACCTCGCCAACATTGTCCACTTCCTCGATGCTGATGGTTGTACCCGTAACAGCCTGCATCTCCTGGATGACTTTACCGCCGCTACCAATCACAGCACCAATGAACTCCTTGTCGATAGAGAATCGCATAAGTCTTGGAGCATTTGGCTTCATCTCCTCTCTTGGCGTCTCAAGCGTCTTCGCCATTTCCCCTAGAATGTGAAGTCGACCTTCTTTGGCTTGCTTCAATGCTTGCTCAAGAATGTCATAAGGAAGACCGTCTATTTTGATATCCATTTGTACAGCAGTAATACCATCCTTAGTACCCGCTACTTTGAAGTCCATATCGCCTAAGAAATCCTCATCTCCTAGAATATCAGAAAGTACAGCTGAGCGATTTGTCTCCGCATCCGTTATCAATCCCATGGCGATACCAGCCACAGGCTTCTCCAACTGAACACCGGCATCCATCATAGCTAAACTTCCTGCACAAACCGTGGCCATAGAAGAAGAACCATTAGATTCTAGAATATCTGAAACCACTCGAATCGTATATGGATTTTCAGGAGAAATCATTCCTTTTAGCGCTCTAAAGGCAAGATTACCGTGTCCGATTTCTCGACGAGAAGTACTTCTTGGCATTCTTGCTTCACCTGTAGAGAAGGCAGGGAAGTTGTAATGGAGTAAGAACGCACTCGTTCCTTGCACAAAAGCTCCATCAATCATTTGCTCATCACGCGCCGCACCAAGGGTACAGGTTGTCAACGATTGAGTCTCGCCTCTTGTAAAGATTGCCGATCCATGGGCTCCAGGAAGATAATTTACTTCCGACCAAATCGGGCGAATCTCATCTAAATCACGTCCATCCAATCGCTTGCGTGTATCGAGAACAGCATCGCGGACCGCTTTTTTCTGAGTTGCCTTGAAATATCGGGCGATCATAGGTTTATTTTCATCGTAAACCTCCTCGCCTAATTTTTCGATAAGCTCCTTTTTCATGGCATCTAATCGTTCACCACGAATGGATTTGTTCGCAATGCCCTCTTTGGCCATAACAGAAGCAGGAGCATATACCACCTCTTTCACAGTAGCAAGAATAGCTTCGTTATCTACCTCGTGGTTATACTCACGCTTAGTTTTTGCTTTTTCAATGTTTGATGCTAATGCATTTTGAGCATCTATTTGACGTTTGATTACTTCATGAGCCGTTTTAATGGCCTCAAGCATCTCTTCTTCACTGATTTCAAACATTTCACCTTCCACCATAACAATACTGTCTGATGTTCCAGCAATCACCATTTCTAAATCAGCCTCATCTAATTGAGAAATGGTAGGATTAATAACAAATGCTCCATCAATACGCGCTACACGCACCTCACTAACGGGTCCATTAAATGGAATATCAGATACTGAAATCGCCGCAGAAGCCGCTAAACAGGCTAAAGCGTCTGGCATATTTTCACCATCAGAAGAAATCATTTGAATCTGAATAATCGTATTGGCGTGGTAATCATCTGGGAAAAGCGGTCTTAACGCTCGATCTACCAGTCGGCAGGTTAAAATTTCGCTTTCGCTAGGACGCGCTTCGCGCTTAAAGAATCCACCGGGGAATCGCCCAGCTCCCGCATACATCTCGCGGTAATCTACCATAAGAGGTAGAAAGTCTATGCCATCGTCGGCGTTTTTATCGGATACGACCGTAGCCATAACCATAGTATCTCCTAAACGAACCACTACAGATCCGTCGGCTTGTTTTGCAAGTTTCCCTGTCTCGAGCGTCACATTACGCCCGTCTCCCAAGTCCATAACTTGAGTAAAATGCTGATAATTCATCGTAAAAAATTGGTGATTTAGCGACAATTAGTGTCGTAAACCGAGTTGTTTAATGATTGAACGGTATCGTTCAATGTCTTTGTCCCGCAAATATGAAAGAAGGTGACGTCGCTTTGCAACTAAACGCGTTAATGAACGGATATTGCTGAAGTCCTTGCGGTTTCGCTTAGCATGTTCTGTTAAATGCTTGATGCGATGAGTGAAAATGGCAATTTGTGCCTCAGTCGAGCCGGTATTGGCCTCGTCGCCACCAAATTCCTTGATAATGGCTTTTTTAGTTTCAATAGTTAATTTCTCCATAATGTCGTATAAACGGACGGCAAAGATAACTTATTAATCATTAGAAAACGAATAATCCTTGAAAGTTAAATCAGAGAATCATTTTTGTTGATCAAGAAGGCTATTGAATTAAGGTAACATTACCTCGAACGAGGTTACTGTTTGACTTTTCATCTTTTGATTTAATGTACCTCACATACCATGTATACACTCCTATTGGTGCTATATCACCTCGATGCATTCCGCTCCAACCTCGTGATGGGTCATCAGACTGAAATATGAGATTTCCCCATCGATCATAAACTTCTAGAATGAAAATATCATAACCGAAAGGACAATCCTCCTTAACTAAAAAGATATCATTTACTCCATCTCCATTAGGTGAGAAGGCTGTAGGAGCTATTACCCTACACTCGCCTACGCAATCGTTAAATTCCACGACGACAGTATCCTTAACTTGACAAGTGTTGTCCTGCAAAATGTCCACTATATACGTACCGGGAATCTCCACATCAACTACAGCACCTTCTAAGTTATCTGGCCCGGTCCAAACATATTGCACTGCCCAGGGATAATCCACTCCGATCATTTTTTCAGTGGCGCGAAGACAGAACAGAGAATCTTGTATACTTGGGATGAGATCGTAAGGATTATTAACCGTTAAATCCACACTCCATGTCAAGCTATCGCAACCTTGATTGTTAAACAACGTATCTTCATAAAAGCCATTCGTTGAATAGGTCGACCCATGGATTTCAACACTTTCCCCTAGACATTTTGTAAACGCATAGTTTTCTTTCACGCGATAGTCTACTGCAAGACTTAGCTCATACTGCATGCTATCACAACCTGAACCAACATAACGGGCCGTATCGAAATAGATCCCTGGCTGGGCTAACGTATATCCTCTCCACAAGTACGGCAGATCATCTTCACAAAGTCCGACTTCACTCCCCTGCTTAAAAGCAAATTGAACAGTTAGATCAAACACATAACGAATGCTGTCGCATCCCGCTGCATTGCGCAATGTGTCGCGATACCTCCCAGAACCAGATAATTGCTGGTTTCGCCAAGCATACGGCGTATCCACAGCACAATTAAGCGCAAACGCTGTGTCATACTGAATCGAATCAATTCTAAAGTCAAGTCGGGACCGCACTAAGTCACATCCAGCAGGCGAATAGGTTGTATCAAAATATATACCCTCACTGGTTAAGACTTGTCCTTGCCAAAGAACAGGTAAGGCATCCTGACAAACACTCATCATTTCATTTACATCCGTAACAGAATCTATAACCAAATTCAAAAGAAATCGAATACTATCACATAGTTGGTTTGAATAGCGGACAGTATCCCTGTATAGGCCTGTTGAAGTATAGTTTGAACCTCTCCAAACAAAAGGAAGATTATCCTGGCAAACCGTTACCATCAAGGTAGAGTCTACACTTGGCAAAATCGTGACAGATTGCACGAAATGAATGCTATCACATCCATTGCCATTAACGACCGTGTCCCTTAAAATAGTAGACACATTCGTGGTAAGTCCTCTCCATTGATAAGGCAAGTCATCTTGACATCCGGTAAAATGAGAAGAATCAAATTCGACACTATCAATTGCAACAAACGTGGCATAGCTTATGCTATCACAACCCGATTGCGCAAAAACGGTATCGTAAAACCATCCATTCTGAGAAATACTTTGCCCTCTCCAGAGTAAAGGCAGATTTTCCTGACACACAACCTGATAGGAAGAGTCATAGGATACGCTATCGATGGCTAGCTCAAGATTAAAACGAATGGAATCACATGAGGTAGTTGTGTAGCGAACAGTATCTGAATAGAATCCTTCGATAGTTAACAACCGACCTCGCCAATCATACGGCAAGTCCGCCTCGCAAACATTAACAAGCAGTGCACTATCTGTTTGAGAATAAACCAATAGTTCGAGTGACCACCGAATACTATCGCACCCTAATTGATTAAAAAGGGTGTCTTGATAAGAACCAGTGGAAAGGTAAGCTTGGCCATGAATGATCAGGCTATCTCTCGCACATATGGCGGTATCATAAATTTCCTCAGTTTCTGACAGAACGGTTAAATAAGTGATAACCGTACTATCACAACCTGCAATATTTGATAAACTGTCGACATACACGCCACTGGAATCCACGAATGCACCGCCGGGTAAAACATAACCATCTTGCTGACAAACAAGGACTGAATCTGCGATAGAATCTGCCCCAAAAACAGCCAATATGGTTGTCGTCGTATCAGCACAACCATTCGTATCAATTCCTGCCGTAAAGTAGCTCCCTCCAACCGATACTGCACTTCCATCGGGCAACAAGTAGGGCAAGGTATTATCGCAAATGTTAACGTAGGTCGTATCAGGAGCTGAGGAGTTAACCACTAATTGAAACGTGCGATTTGTATCACAGCCATTAAGTCCAGGCAATAAAACATCATAACTACCTGCTAGATTCACCGATACCCCATTAGGAAGAAGATAACTAGACCCTTCACAAAAGACGTCATCTATGGTATCATTGGCAGGAAGTACTGTGATGTTTACGGTTGCTTGGCAAGGCACAGACCCGTTGTCATAAGTCACAGTAACTGGTCCAGAGGTCACAGGAAAATATGTAATTGAGCTATCTGTGCTTGGCGAAACATTCCAAGAAAAATTACCGGGCTGCGTTACTTGAATTTCAATATTATCAAGCCCCCAATGATCATAGCCTGCATTGGAATCCGCTGTCTGTATCCATCGAATAAGAACGTTAGCTTGATTTGCAGCAGGAGGTATAGGAATGGTGTAGTTATTCCAACTTGTTAATGTAGGATCATTACCCCCCAAAGGATCCCAATAATTGATTGTCACCCAAGTTGAGCCACCATCAAGAGAATATTGAAGATACACGCCTTCGCTTGGCAAATCAGGCCCTTCACAAGGCGCATTTACACCCTGAATGGAATAGACCATATCAAATGATATAGAGCCTCCACTAGACAAATCAAGAGGAACCGAGGTAAGGGAACGAGGTACCGCTGAAGCTGAGCCCATCCATAAATGCGTCGTACCATCTGCGCTACCCGTTTGACCCACACAGGGATTGTTAAACTGAGCTGAACTCGTCGTTTGCCAACCCGCTCCAGCATTGCCATTATTAAAGTTATTGTAGAGTGCAAAACTCCCTCCAGTTGCAGAAGCATTTAACTGGACAGGACTTCCGCAAGGCACCACAGTAGGGTTGGCTGATAGGTTTACCGAACAGGGGTTATTTTGACCGTAAGATGTTGATGCAAACAAGAAGATTACCCCAAGGGTTAGTAAGGGTAAAAATAGCCTTTGTTCTAAGCCAAAAAGACCACTTACTTCTTTTTTATTATCACTTTGGCGCTTATTTTTGTTGCATAATGGTTGCATAATAAAATGGTCGTTGTTTAAGATAAGGATCAAATAGAGTTGAACAAACCGTTCAGTCACCAAGTTATAAACTTAGAATCCACGGATTTAAGGCTGTATATTAGCACATACGATGAGTCGAGGATTTGCGCACTATGCTTTTGTATTTATTTTGATCATAAGTCTACTTCCTTCCTGTCAGAAGAAACTAAGACCAATCAATGATGGGAGTGTTGCCTTCGAGCTTCAGCGTTATGGGGAGGCTATTCCGCTCTTAGAAATTGAGGTAGGTGCGACAAAAAATAGAGAAGATAAAATTGTAAAAACTCGGCAGTTAGCCTTCAGCTATCAACAATTAGGATTGCATCAAAAAGCAAAGAGTACGAGCTCGATGTTGTATCAGATGACGGATAGTAAAGAAGATCTATCCTTTTTTATTCAAACCTTGATTACCACAAATGCAATCGATTCAGCCATTCGATTTTTATCCGTTTATCGCCGGCTTGCACCCAATGAGTCCTTCGCGACCAATAAACAAATCGAAATGCTCACGGCCTTTCAGCAAGAAAGAAGTCAATTTGACAGCTTGACCGTTTTAGGGCAATCAAAATTTTCCAACTTGGAATCCATCAATACCAAGAACTATGATTACGGAATAGCCATCCATAAAAATCAGTTGTTTCTTAGTTCAGATAGACAGGCTACCAGCAGCAACCATCCATTCACTAGCGGTGGATCATCGAGTATTTTTTCCACTTCGACACATGACGAAAAACCCAAACTGTATGCAGAATCCTGGACTAGTAATGCCTCAGAAGATTGTCCCAGTTTTCATCCAAATGATTCTATAGCCGTCTTTACGCGTTGTGGCATTCCCGAGGACGGATCGCTGTCTTCCTTTTGCAAGCTTTATCTCTCCCGAAAGGATTACATGTCATGGTCAAATCCAGAAGAAATTATTCTTTTTGAAAATCAGGATAGTATAAACCTAGGTCAGGGCTTCTGGGATGCACAAGGTCAGTACCTATATTTTGTATCCGATAAACCGGATGGTTTTGGTGGAAGAGATATCTATCGCGTCCCCTATCTCAATGGAGAGTTTGGACTACCCTCCAATCTAGGAATTCAGATCAATTCACCTGAAGACGAATACTTCCCCAATCCTCAGGCAGATGGCAGCCTACGGTTTAGTAGCAATGGACGCATAGGCTATGGAGGATTTGATGTCTATGAAGCCTTTCCCAATGCACGGGGATTTGATGAAGCGAGTATACTTCCCTATCCCATGAACAGTTGCTGGGATGATTTACAAGTACTCTCCCTGTATAATGCTCCCCAAGACCTAAGCTATGGTGAAGTAGGAGAACAGCATTATATCGTATCCAATCGAGAGGGAGGCCTTGGAAAAGATGATGTTTTTCTTTTAGAGGAGTTTTATATCAATAAAATCCAAGTGCACCTCACTCTTCTTGAAGAGAACCTCAAAGAGCAAGACCAGGATATTGAGGACTTTGTTCCTGCTTCAAATACGCAACTCACCTATGAAATCAACAATTCTTTGACATTTAATGACAGCATAAAGCACGGGCCCTACATCAGTGATGTTACCAGAAATAGCACCTACACATTTAAAGTGAGTAAGGAAGGTTTTTTTACCGCGAGGCTCGAAGGGAATACGCACGGTGTAGAATCAATTAACGAAACGTACATCACTCTCTATGATACTATTCGATTGGAAAGAATTGTAGCTGAAAAAGAGATGGTCATTCCAAATATCTACTATGCCTATGATAGCTCGAGTCTTCTTCCTGAGTCTTTTCCAGTCTTGGACACCTTGATTCAACTATTCAGCGATAATCCATCATTATTGTTTGAAATCGGTTCACATACTGATAGCCGAGGGTCTGACGTGTATAACTTGGATTTAAGTCAGCGAAGAGCACAAAGCGTTGTAGATTACTTTCTTTCCCAAGGCATACCTGCAAGTAGCTTAGAACCCAAGGGTTATGGAGAATCCATGCTACTTAACTCATGTGACGATGGCCAACAATGTACTGAAGAAGAACATCAACTCAATCGCCGCACTACATTTAGAGTCATTGGAAACACTTCTATAAACATCAGACAGGATTAAGGTTAAAAAATGTATGTTCTAAGACTTGCTATTATCTTTAGCAAGCAAAACTGAAATTCAAAACCATGAGAAAATCCAGTATTATTTGGAGTCTACTAAGTGGAATAATTTTTTTCGCTTGTTCTGCAAAAGAAAGCCAAACAGCCTCCAGCCCAGATTCACCAGCACCCGTTGAGACTAAAGACACTACTCCCGTAGTTCCCGATACAGAGATCATTCAAGAGCCAACTCCTGTTCGAATTGTCGATACGTTCTATGACAACTTCGCAGGTTTATATGTCGGAGATACCAATACCATCAAGGCCATAATTGACAGCGCAGCTTGGCCATCCTGGATGGAATACAGCAAAAAGTTCAGAGAAGAATTTGTTCGCAATGACAATGCTCTTAGACAAGGCGTTGACCGATGGCGAGACAGTGTTCTTAACTCAAAAATTGATGAATCACTAGACCTTGTTTATTTATTCTCAGGCCCAGATGTCCTTTACCCACGTCTCTTTTTCCCAGACGCAAGTAATGTCTACATGTGCGCCTTAGAGCCGGTTAATGCCCTACCGGATTACACATCATTTTCTGCCAACAAGGTTGCGCAGTATCAACAGGATATCAAGGCAGCCTTCGAAAACATCGTAGGTGACTCTTATTATATCACAAGTTACATGTCATCCGAATTGCGTTCTGATGTGGAAGGTGTGCTTCCCATGATGCTTGTTACCGCCAAAATCAAAGGAGGGACAATCGAAGAAGTATTTTTCTTTGAGCCCGACAAAGAGGGAGCGATGGACACTATTGAGAATGGCAAAGCCAATGGCGTCAGCATTCGTGTACGGTACCCTGACAACAAAGTGCAACAATACATCTACTATTCAGGAAACATCGGAAATGAAGAGTATGCTGGGAAGGCAGGATTAAAGGCTAATCCAAACTTACGCGCATACTTTGAAAATTTTCCAGTGCATAACAGCTTTATCAAAGCGGCTTCGTATATACCACACAACACGCGCGGGTTTAGTATTGCGGTAGATGCAATTTATGATGGTGAGGCCATTTTCCAAGATCCCACGGGAATCAAATGTTCCATGGCTTCACGGGATACAAGCCACACAATGTATGTTATGGGAACTATGAAAAATGGGTGCAAGCCACTTCACCACTTTGAATGGATCACCTTTGATTGCCTCATCTCCTATTTTAGAAATAATAAAGACTTGATTCTTGAGGAGCCACCGTTTAAGTTCGGTTATCAAAAGCGCCAAAAAGAGTGTGCACCATGTTTTAACTACCAACTCATCGTTAAGAACTAGTCCATGAGGTCAGGGTATGGTTTTTGGACACTTGTTTCGCTTGTCGTTTCAAGTATGATTGGCACGGGAATATTTATTAGTTTTTCGTTCCAAGCGGCGTTTGTGCAAAATCAACCGACCATCCTAGCCTTATGGATTATTGGTGGATTAATCGCACTAACTGGGGCCCTCTCATACAGTGATGTCTCACGTCTAATCCCTCGTTCAGGTGGAGAATACGCCTTTTTAGACAAGCTACTCCACCCTTCGTTTGGGTTTAGTGCGGGTTTTATCTCCGTTTTTGCCGGCTTTGCAGGTCCATTGGCCATTGCCTCAATTACGCTTGGGGAATATGCCCTCAAATCCGATGTGTTTTCCGGTATGCAATTTGAAGCCATATCGTTGGGTGTCTTTGTTTTAGGCCCCGCGCAGTGTATCGGTGTTCTTGTCCTGCTGGCTTTATCCGCATGTCATAGCATCTCCTTAACAATCGGCAGCAACGTCCAAAAGATTCTTACCACAGTCAAGTTAGGAGTCTTAGGGTTTATCTTGATTGGCGCCTTTGCCAAAGGAGGAGAACCGATTAATTTAACCTTGGACTCCGTCTTTTGGGATAAAACATTAGATATTGGCTTTGCCGAGCAATTAGTATGGGTATGGTTGGCCTATTCAGGTTGGAATGCCGCGGTCTATGTAGCTTCTGAAATTCCTGATGCTAAGCGATTAATCCCT
>PKDX01000024.1 GCA_002862745.1 Bacteroidota bacterium
TTTTATGTAGCAGATGCTAAGACTTCCGCTACCAAAAATACCGACCCACAGACTAGCATGATATCCTCAGAAGATAGCATCGTTTTCACCGTATTATATCCTTCTTCAGCAGACGTGTAGGCCTTTCCAGTATACCCCAGATTAGATGCTGTAGCCTTGAGCAATTTAGCATCCATCGCTCGAACAACCTTTGCCTGCGACCAAGAAAAACGAGTATCTGATGGAAAAAGGGATAATATGCGTTGAATATCCTTATCTGCCGACGCTCCAAAAAGAACATGCATTCGTCCGCCGGTATTTGGCAGGCTGTCGAGCAACGCTTGGATACCATCCGCATTATGCCCAGCATCTAAAACAATAAGCGGTTTTCTTTGCATAACATGCATTCGCCCCATATAGCCAGTCGATCGCACTACGGCACTTAATCCTTTGCCAATAGCTTCAGGCGCAGGACGATAGGATAATGGTAATCTAGAAAATGCATGAAATGCAGTTTGTATGTTTTCTTTTTGGTAATCCCCGACAAGATCACTCTCAAACGAATATTTTTTGTTATTCAAAAAGTATGTCCCTTGAATAGATTCAAGATTATGGCCCCTGCCAAAGACAATATGTGGCTGCTCACCCTGCATTTTGTTTAGATGGCTTGCATAGTATAATTCTGCGTGCTTCTCCTGTGCTACTTGCTTAAAAATCTCCTTTGTCTCATCTTGATCAATGCCAATTAGCACGGGTGTATTCCGCTTAATGATTCCTGCCTTTTCTCCAGCTATACTTGAAAGGTCAGGCCCCAACATGTCCATATGATCTAAGCCAATTCTCGTTATGATTGACAGCATGGGATGGATAATATTCGTGCTATCTAAGCGACCTCCTAGACCCGTTTCAATGATTGCAAGATCAACCTGTTGCTTCGCAAAATAATCAAAGGCCATGGCCACAGTAATTTCAAAGAAGGAAGGAGATACATCTAAAATGAGTTCTTTGTGCTCTTCTATAAATCCCACCACATTTTCCTCTGAAATCATTTGATCATCGACGCGAATCCGTTC
Organism: Bacteroidota bacterium; assembly: GCA_002862745.1. Lineage (GTDB taxonomy): Bacteria > Bacteroidota > Bacteroidia > Chitinophagales > UBA8649 > UBA8649. The sequence continues at coordinate 1,053 of PKDX01000024.1, forward strand.
CCGAAAGTCTAGGTAATGCGGTGAAGTATATAGACCCGTTTTAAATCCAGCAGCTTGATAAATGGAAGATAGGATATGGCTTACCGACCCTTTTCCATTAGTACCTGCTACGTGAATAAAGGTAGTTTTCTTATGAGGCTGGCCTAACCCATCGCATAATCGAGAGATATTTGTAAGATCTTTTTTTAGTGCTGCCCGACCAATATTCTGGTACATAGGAAGTTGGCTATATAGCCACTCTATGCATTCGGTGTAATTCATCTCTTACCTGTCAAAGCTAAAAGCTAACGCCACCAGGTGTAATCGTAAACGTAAAGGTACCACAGGCATCATCCTTGTTTGTCATTCCCCTTGTTCTGAATGTGCTGTTTCGCACAGCGCATTTAGCGGCATCCACAAAGTTATCGTCTTGCGTTGTGCCCCCAACCCATCTAATCGACTCAAGATTACCATTATAATCAATGCAAACTTTCAGTTTTACAATCTGCGTACCATTGAAAGATTCAACAGGAGAGCAACTTCCTTTCGAAAGAAGAGTTCCACCATTTCCGCTGCCACCGAAACCATATGTTTTTCCAGTTTCAGCTTCTCCATCTTGACCTTCACCCATCGTTCCATTATTATCCTCAGAACCGCTTAAATCAGCCCCATTAATTCCACCAAAAACCAATGATTCATTAGGCTCCTCTTCGGGTGTGTTATCAGAATCTGTATTGGTTTCTTCGGAAGGTGGAGTTTTATCTTCACTTGATTCTACCGGTTTGGAAACATTCCTCTGTTCGTTGGTGGTTTGTGGCTTTTCGGGAGTTTCTTCTTTTGCTGTTGAAGATTGCGATGCCGAGGCTTCTTCAAAAGAAATCAACTTAGCCGTTTCAACGAGCTCTAATTGGTCCCAATAGAATGACTCATTCCTCTTTTCTGCTCCTTTATCAAAGTAGATATAGATTCTATCATAACTAATGGAATCAGGGTTGAAATATCCGGAGTCCGGTTTACTAAAATCAAAGGTTAGACTGTCCCACTGATTCGCGCGCCCTGTTCGCTCTGTAACTTCGACAAATACTGAATCATTGGTAGAACTTTCCAATCGTATGGTAACGGGTACCCGCCTTCTTGGCGACCATACATCAAGTGCTAACTTCGTCTTAAATTCAGGCACAAAGGGTATTGAATCGATGAAATCAATGGGGGACCTAGCGCTATCTAAGGCCAACCGAGTTCCAGAAAATGCATCCGTTGAGTCCGTATGAGTTGTTTTGACCACCTGATACTTCACTAAGCTATCTTGAGGGAGACTATCGAGCCGCAGACTATCTTCTTCGGGATTGTAATCTATGGACGTGAAGAAATCGCTCGTATCCGTTGGTGCAAAATAGAACTGTTGTATTCGAGCAGTGTCGAAATCAATAGGAAACCGATATTTCTTTCTAAGTTCCTCAGCATCGATTGTTTTTCCTTCCTCCTGGATTTGTTCTACCTTGTTTATACCACAGCCTTCGAAGTTTATGTAAAAGATGACGAATAGCAACAGAAAACTTAAAACCGTTGTACTTCCAAAGGAAATTCGACGAATTCTTAATGCTATTTGTTCTCGTAATTCTTTCATTACATACCGTTAAACCGTTACCTGAGAGATTATCTTATTCATCTCCTTGATCATCAACCGGAACAGTGTCTTTAAACTGCATTTTGATTTTAAACCCTAACGCATTGGCATGAGTTATCGCTGGTTCAAACTGATGCCAATTTGTATTGCTGTCAACGGCAAGAAAATAGGAATACGCGGTACCATAAGCCACTGGATCAGGATGACTTTCAACTTTATTATTGACATCAAGCGATACAGCCTTGGCTTGAAGACTATCCTTGAAATCACTTAATGCAATGGTATCTTGATTTATGGTTAAGATACCTTGTTCGTCAACCATGACATACAATGCGTAGTTTTCTGACTCATCTTCCACAACTTCTGTAGAAGCCTCATCAAGAGATAATAAGATGACTGGATTAACCTTTATATCGTAGCGAATAATAAATACTAGGAGTAATAAAAACATTACGTCCGTAAGGGACGACATGCTAAACTCTGCACTAATCTTTGAACGTTTACGGAACTTCATATAACCTAGTTCGAGGGAGATTCAAGTAAATCGATAAACTCAACTGCTTTGTCCTCCATATGGAACATAGTCTTTTGGACCATACTTGATAGAAGATTATATGAGATATAGGCTATAATACCGGCAATAAGACCAAAGACAGTTGTTAGCATTGATTCTTGAAGGCCGCCCATAAGTTGATCAACAGCGTTATTCCCTTCGGCAAGATTAGCAAAGGTTGTAATCATACCCGTTACAGTTCCCAAGAATCCCAGCATGGGTGCAGCACCGCTAATTGTAGCTAAAATGTTGAGATTCTTTTCCAAACGATACACCTCAAGACCTCCTTGGTTTTCAATGGCCTCTTTAATGTCGCGAAGTGAACGACCAATTCGTGAAACGCCCTTTCCAATCATATGGGCAACAGGTGAGGTGTTTCTAGCACATAAGTCTTTGGCTGCTGCAACATTGCCGTTTAAGACATTTTCGCGTATCCGATGCATAAAGGAATCATCGAGATTATTCGCTTTACGAATAAGAAGGTATCGCTCAATTGTGATGTAAATTGATACAATCATTAGAAGGAGTATGACTACGATAACTCCTTGACCAATTAGACCCATCTCACCAAATGATTTTGCAATAAAGGATGGTCCTAACGATAAAATTGAAGGCTCTAAAAAGACTTTGCCCATGGTTTGAAAATTTTCTGAAATATAAAACGCTTTTTTGTGGATGTACATTGTCTCTATCCACAATGCAATGGGGATTATACATAGATGATGCCAATTTATTGGAATTCCATAAGGGCACGTAAGAAAAATGGACCATGTGATCTACCCAAATACTAACTCACTTAATCAATGTGACGTAAATAAGGCTAGATTGATAGGGTGGAGGGTGGGGGCGGAGCCCCGCCCACTGTGTTTAACACGATAACTGTAGTTATGTGCAGCCTAGCGCTGAATCAAAATCTTCTCCCGCACCATCCCTCGAATACTCGACATTTCCAATATATACTGGCCATTATACAACCTTCGAGTATCCAAATACCATAGCGTAGAACCTTTGCGGAGAATGTCTTGAGCGACCAACTTTCCTTGCATATCATACAAGCTTAGCGCAATATCATCATAGTTAACTCCCACACACTGGACAGCGATAAATTCTGAAGAAGGGTTGGGATAGATGGCTAAAAGTCCTTCTAAACCATTGATCTGACCAAGACTAGTCGTTGTATCCACAGAGAATACAATACTATCAGGGTCTTGAATTGTTGTAGGTTCTGAAATATTTACCTGGGTCCCTGAATTTCCAGGTCCCATTTGAGCAAAGTTGTCCGCTTCAACCACGCCATAGTATGAGTGAATCACATAGGGAAACTTACTATTCCAATTTTCGTCTACTGTCGCGAAATAGGCGTAGGTGCCATTGGGATATTCTGGTGTAACACAAAATCGTCCGTTATGGACATCAAGATCACCTAGCCCATCGACAAATTCAAAGTCTTCATAATACCAACCCAAAGGAAAATCTACATTTACTGCCGGCCCATTATTTCTTGCGGCGCCAATATCCCCGCGAAGCTGATAGCTCGGCTCCATGCGCTGAATAGCAGATGAGGCGTCCATCGCATTAGCATATCCATACGCGCCATAGATAGGATATCCATCAAAGGAATATCCAATTAACGGTGAATGCATTGTAGAATCCAGTACATATAAACCGTCAGAGGGGTATACATCACATATGTTCGAGAGCAGAGCTAAATCTGCATTAAAGGCTTGAGGGTTTTGATGATGGTGGTAAGCAGCTCGTGCCGGATGTCCTTTTGCACAATCAAATCCAATGTTTTCAGCAAGAATAGCATTGCGATTCCATATGCCATCGCCTCCACCACCTGGTCCACCGCGCACATCCGTACCCTGAGCTACGCTGTATGATGCACCATCCTGCCAATCATATAAAGGAACTCCATTGATAAACACACCGATTTGACCTAGTCGAGTGTTCGTGATATTCCCTGTGTTTGGCACAGGGTTTCTTGGAATCTGAAAGATATAGTCGACCTCGCCCGTTCCCCCAGGATTTCCATCAAGGTAAGGTCCAATGGCGTATGCAGGAATCCCCTTAGAGGAGACATAGACAAAATCGTTAGAGTACTCAACTTGTTGGACATTGACGAGCCAATTTTGAGCGATTGGCGTGGAATTTCCCTGAACATATTGTCTTGCAGTGCTTCCATCTGTGTTTTGCAGCCAATAGGCCATCTCAGGAGGTGTAACAGATTGTGCAGAAACCCATACAATGAGGGTTGCGAATAGAAACGTTAAAGGGAGCCTTGTCATGTACATTGTTTTAGTTCCCTTCAAGATAGAGAAATATAGTTAACGCGGAAAGGCAAAATCCGGATTACGGATAAAGGAGTAATCACTTAACGTAAGTAAGAAAGTGTAAATCTCAGTCTGTTCTTCATCGGATAAGGGCATCACGTTCGAATTGTAATGGTCAAGTACTTCATAAATCGTTTTGAACCGTCCATCATGCATATAAGGAAAGGTATATTCTATGTTTCGCAAAGAAGGTGTTTTAAAGAGTAAACTATCCTGTGGTCTTTGCGTAACGTGATATCTACCGAGATCCATTAAGGAAGAATCAATTGGTAAATTATTGCTGGTAAAATCATTATTCATAAACAACGGAGGTTTATGACAAGAGGCACAATTCCGCTTAAAAAGTTTAAATCCCTTCTTTTCTTGTGCTGTAAATTTTGCTTGTCCTCGGTGTACGGAATCATACTTGGCATTATCCGAAATCAAAATGAGCTGAAACTGTACCAGCGCATCAATAAACCGTCGCGTAGAAATGCTTGTGTCCCCAAAAGCAGCTTCAAAAAGAGCAGGGTAGTGATCAGATCGCCGCAATCGTTCAAAGACTAAAGGCAGATTGCTTGCCATTTCTGTGGCATTATGCAGCGGTGCCATTACTTGAGCGTCAAGATGGGTCAGTCCGCCATCCCAACGGAACGTCTTATGCCATCCAACGTTTTGAATTGGCGGAGCATTACGCTTACCTATGGTATCACCTATACCATGGCTCAATGCATGATCCACGTGAGAAAAGGCCGTGTAAGATGAGTGGCAACTAGCACAAGATATCGTAGAATCCAAGGATAATATAGGATCGTAGAACAAAGCGCGACCTAATGCAACACCTTCTGCGGTCAACGGATTTGAGGATACATCATAGACCATGTCTCCAAAATATTTCGGTGGATTGAGGTCATGGGCTTGCGGCTGAGCTAAGGGAGTAAACCATCGTTCGCCTTGACTAACACCATAGACCAATACGGCGCATAGCGTAATGATCAGGAATTTCGCGCGATGTTTAGTCCAGTAATACATGGGCCACAAAGGTATCAAAGACTGTTTTAGCCTCACTTCCAGGAGACATAATCTGCTTGGAAAGATTAGGTGGAAGGCTTGCGAAAAAAGCATCTACATCAATGGTCAAAAGACTATGCTCTGCTACTTCAAGGGCATGATAACACACAAAAGGTTCACGAAATCCACCTAAATGATAGACGAAATCCTCACCCATATATTTTCCCTCCATTTTAACTGCGATATATCCATTTTGCCAAGTCCAATACATACCTTCTAAGGGATCAAAAACACCTTCATAAGAGGACAGCACTTGAGACACACTATCAATGCCAATAACCAAGGAAGAAGCATAGGGCAAATCGAAGGAAGATTGTGCTGATAAATCATGTAAATCATAGGTTAAATCTCCTTGTTCAGAAACCTGACCAATGTAGAGCATAAAAACCTCCATTTTCACTTGATTAGCATTCACGTCGAGACGTAAATTTTGAGCCATCAATGATGAGGTCATCAAAAAGAGGAAAAACACAAAGCGCATACTTAAATATAAAGGGTTTAACGATTTCGTAACATGTGTGGAAAAGCCCCTGAATTAATGCAAAAAATGGCAGTCTAAAACCTTACATTTGACAGTATGGACGATAACCAGAATCCACAAGAAAATTTAGATCCGCAAGAGGGGTCAAACAACCAAGGTTCTTCTCAAATAGTCAACATAGATATTGCCGAAGAAATGAAGGCCGCTTATATCGATTATTCGATGTCGGTCATTGTCTCTCGAGCTATTCCTGATGTTCGCGATGGAATGAAGCCCGTACACCGAAGAGTGCTTTACGGAATGCAGGAACTTGGACTAACCTCCGGTAAATCCCACAAGAAGTCAGCCCGTATAGTAGGGGAGGTTTTAGGTAAGTATCACCCACACGGAGATTCTTCCGTGTATGACACCATGGTGCGTATGGCCCAAGATTGGTCTTTGCGCTATCCCTTAGTAAACGGCCAGGGGAACTTCGGTTCTGTCGATGGCGATAGCCCGGCAGCCATGCGATATACTGAGGCCAAAATGCAAAAAATTGCCGACGAAGTGCTCAAGGACATCGAAAAGGAAACCGTTGACTTCCAACTAAACTTCGATGATTCATTAGAAGAGCCTACGGTATTACCTAGTCGCATCCCTAACCTTTTAGTCAATGGTGCCAACGGTATCGCGGTAGGTATGGCAACCAACATGCTACCGCACAACCTCAGCGAGGTATGTGATGGCGTTTGTGCTTACATCGATGATCCGGAAATCGATGTTGCAGGTCTAATGCAGCACGTAACGGCTCCAGACTTTCCAACAGGAGGAACAATCTATGGTTACGATGGTGTAAAAGAAGCTTTCGAAACAGGGCGCGGTAGAATAGTGGTTCGAGGAAAGGCAGAAATCGAAACCAATGGGGCTAGAGAACAAATCATCATCTCAGAGATTCCTTATCAAGTCAACAAGTCCAGCCTTGTAAAGAAAATCGCCGACCTTGTTAATGACAAGAAAATCAACGGGATTTCAGATATCCGGGATGAATCCGATAGAAAGGGAATGCGCGTTGTAATCGACGTTAAGCGTGATGGCATACCGAACATCATCCTCAATAAACTCTATCAGTATACACCACTCCAATCATCCTTTGGCGTAAATAACGTTTGTCTGGTAAATGGTCGTCCAAGAACATTAAATCTTCAGCAACTCATCCACTATTTTGTTGGGTTTCGCCATGATGTAATCGTCAAGCGAACCGAGTTTGAATTGAAGAAGGCCGAAGAACGTGCTCATATCCTTCAGGGACTAATCATCGCGGTAGACAATATTGATGAAGTTATCGCCTTGATTCGCTCAAGCAAGACGGTTGACTTGGCTAAAAAAGGCCTTATGGAGCGCTTTGAGCTCTCTGAAATACAGTCGAAAGCCATCTTGGAAATGCGCCTTTCCAAGCTTACCGGCTTAGAAATCGAAAAACTTCGTGCAGAGTACGATGAATTGATGAAAACCATTGCCAGATTAAAAGAAATCCTAGAAAATCGAGGCATTCGAATGGAAATGGTCAAAGAAGAGACCCTTGAGATTAAGGCCAAATATGGTGATGAGCGACGAACCGACATCGATTACTCATCTGGAAACATCGACATTACCGACTTGATTCCCGATGAATCGGTGGTGATTACGATTTCCCACCTTGGATATATGAAGCGCACGCCTTCTGTCGAGTTTAGAAGCCAAAACCGAGGCGGTCGAGGAAGTAGGGGATCTACCACTCGAGATGCAGACTTTATAGAATACATGTTCACAGCAACAACTCATAATTACTTGTTGCTGTTTACAGAGAAAGGCCGTTGCTATTGGATTAAGGTATACGATATACCTGAAGGATCTAAGACTGGTAAGGGTAGGGCAATCCAAAACCTCCTACAGATGCCATCGGATGATAAGGTTATGGCCTTTATTCCTGTGCTCAACTTGAAAGAGGAGGAATACTTAGATAATAACTACCTCTTGTTTGTCACTGCCTTAGGTACTATCAAGAAGACGTCATTGCGTGCGTATTCCAATGTGCGTTCGGCTGGAGTTAACGCCATTACTATTCGAGAGAAGGATAAACTTGAGCGCGTGGTTATGACGGACGGTAACTCAGAAGTTATCATTGGAACAACCAAAGGGCAAGCCATTCGATTTGAAGAGGGCAAAGTGCGCTCCATGGGCCGAACAGCCACTGG
>PKDX01000022.1 GCA_002862745.1 Bacteroidota bacterium
TTCTCCAATCACCTCAATGTAACAGTTAATCACTCCCCCAGAATTGATTAAAAAATCAGGAGCATAGAGAATATCACAAGCTTGAAGTCGCTCGACATCTGATACCTCATCTTTGAGCTGATTATTTGCGCCTCCAGCAATAATTGAGCATTGCAATTTAGGAATGGTTTCTGCATTGAGGGTTGCACCAAGTGCACAAGGTGCATAGATATCCATTCCCTGATCATAGACAGTGTCTGGTGCAACAACTTGACAGGATCCTAGGGCAAGCGTTTTCTTTATGTTGCCTTCATTGATGTCAGCAATAAGAACCTCTGCACCTTCTTTAAGCAAGTGTCCTACAAGATAGCGACCTACTTGGCCCACTCCTTGAACAAGTACTTTTTTCCCTTTAAGGCTATCATTGCCGTAGCGCTTCTTTGCCGAAGCCTTCATACCGAGATAGACTCCATAAGCTGTTACTGGCGAAGGGTCACCACCTCCACCCAAATCATCGGGCTTACCCGCTACCGATGAAGTGGATGATGCGATATGGCGCATGAATTCAGTTTTCGTTCCCACATCCGCCGCGGTAATGTAATTGCCACCTAGTCGTTCGACGAATTCACCATAGCGCGTCCAATAGGCTTTGTCATATTTTGCCTCAGGATGCCGAATAATTACGGCCTTTCCTCCCCCTAAGTTGATGCCTGCAGCAGATGACTTATAGGTCATACCTCTCGACAACCGTAAGACGTCATGTAAGGCTTCAAATGAGTTGGCGTAGGTCCATAAACGAGTTCCTCCAAGTGCAGGACCTAGCGCGGTATTATGGATAGCAATAACTCCCTGAAGATGTGTCGCTTCATCATTGAAGAAGTAGACATTTTCATGGCCAAATTCCTTCATTTTCATCATGGGGTCAAAGGGATGTTCCATAACCAACTATTATTGTAAAGATGTTTTCCTTATTCAATCGAATCAAAGAGTTACCAAGGTACGCATATCAAAATGTATTTTGAACTTGTACCTTCAAGTTTTATCCCCAAGTTGGGATCAATACCATGAAAGAATTACGCAAACTAAATCAGTACTTATGGCGCCATCGATACATGCTGCTTACAGGGACGATTTTTGTTGCGATGGCCAACATGCTTAAGGTATTCAATCCTAAAATTGTGGGATGGGCAGTAGATATTGTCTATGCCACCTTCAATGCAGAGGATATGAACTCCGTAGAAGGACCACTTGGAATCCAACTCAATGTAGCTCCCAACGCAGGCCTGATTATTCTCGCATGCACCTTTATTGGACTTGCCTTGATTTCTGGACTGTTCACCTTCATTATGCGACAGACCATTATTGTAGCCTCACGACGGATTGAGTACGATTTAAAAAATGATATCTATGCTCAATACCAACGTCTTGATCAAGCGTTTTACAAAAAAAATAATACAGGAGATTTAATGTCCCGGGCGACAGAGGACGTTTCGCGAGTGCGAATGTATTTAGGACCGGCTTTAATGTATGGGATCAATCTCTTCTTTCTTATAACCTTTGTGCTTTTATCCATGGTACAGATAGACCCTGTGTTAACGGCATGGGTGCTCATTCCTCTACCCTTTCTTTCATTATCGATTTACTATGTAAATGACAAGATTAACCGCGGCAGTGAGGCTATCCAGCGCCAGCTTTCCTTCTTAACCACCTCTGCTCAAGAATTCTTCTCGGGTATTCGTGTAATCAAATCCTACGCTCAAGAAGAGATGGCCATTGATCAATATGCCAAGGATAGCGAAGAGTATAAGCAACGTTCTATTCATCTGGCAAAAATTGAATCGATATTTTTGCCTTTAATGGTCTTAATGATTGGGCTAAGCACCCTGCTTGTAATCTACATTGGAGGACTGCGGATTATCGATGGGGCGATCACCCCGGGCAACATGGCGGAATTTATCATATATGTGAATCTTCTAACCTGGCCTGTCACCTCAATAGGATGGGTGGCATCGATTATACAACGAGCGGCAGCATCGCAAAAGAGAATTAATGAGTTCCTAAGCGCAGAGCCTCAGGTAAGCACTCCCCAAGAAGGACAAAAGCCTTCAAAGACAGGGCTCATTGAGTTTAAGGATGTGAGCTTTGTCTATCCAGAAACTGGTATTCAAGCACTCAACAAGGTCAATCTTACCATCAAGCCTGGAGAACGCATCGCAGTTATAGGAAGAACCGGTTCAGGTAAATCATCGCTCGCCGAATTAATGATGCGTATGTATGATCCCAAGGAAGGACAGATCACCTATAATGGGGTCGATCTAAAAGACCTTGATTTACATGCTTGGCGTCAGACTATAGGCTACGTGCCTCAAGACGTCTTTCTTTTCTCTGAAACGATTGAAGACAACATCCAATTTAGTCCTGGGGATAAACAAAACGAAGGCAAGATGGCTCCACAAATTGCCGCACAACACGCATCGATTCATGAAGAGATAACCTCCTTCCATGACGGATATGAGACCCTGGTTGGTGAGCGCGGCGTCACCCTCTCAGGAGGGCAAAAGCAACGAATTAGTCTGGCTAGAGCTCTTGTCAACTCACCCTCTATTTTATTACTGGATGATAGCCTTTCTGCTGTTGATGCAGAAACTGAAGCGAGAATCCTAGAATACCTTGATAGTCTTGATAAAGAGACTACAGCAATCATTATAACCCATCGAATCTTCAGCCTTTTGGACTTTGATAAGATCATTGTACTTGACCAAGGAAGTGTTATTCAAAGAGGGAACCATGAAGAGTTATATAAGCAAGAAGGTTTCTATCGCGAAATCTACGATAAACAACGACCTCAATAATTTTTCATAAATTTATTGAATGAATCAGCGCGGATATTATTCGAGAAAAGTGCGAGCGGGAAAGAGAACCTACTTTTTCGATGTTCGTGCCACCCGCAATGGGGACTTCTTTATGACGATAACGGAGTCGAAGAAAAAACACAAAGATTCAGGTTTTGATAATCACAAAGTCTTCATCTACAAGGAAGACTTTCATAAGTTTATCCATGCTTTAAAAGAGGGTTTAGAACATATCCATACCGACCTAAATGAATTGGATAATCAGGACATTAATGAACCAAGACTTTATGAAGATGCTGAAGCAGTGGGGGGCTGGTTGAAATACAAAGGGGGGGGGAAATCACCCTCCATAATTTCCGATGATATTGACAATTCAATAAACGGACATAATAAGGAAAATCCCCAATGATGGTAAGCCTGAAACATCACGTATCATGGCATACGGCACCAAGAGAAAATCATGTTCGCCTTTGGACCTACATCGCTCATAGAGCGCTAAATAGTGCCGAAATAGACCGCGCTAACATAATCTTATCAGCCTTTGCCAGCGATTGGACGTCTCATGGGGATATTATTCATGGAACCTTTGGTTGGATTGGAAAACACGCAATAGTCATTGCAAGTCCGGTAAGCCAATCCTTGAGCGGATGCGGAATTGACCAAAACATAAGCGCGATTCGAGCCATTGAAGATGAAATAGGAATACATCTCCTTGACCGAAACCTAATCTTATTACTTCAGCCAAATGGAGAATATTCAACGCAAAGTATTGATGCTATAGATTCTCTAGCCAATGAACAGTTGGTATTTATGTGGAATACAACAAAAGCTAATATCGAGTCAACTCCAATTTTTGTGCCGTTGAGTGAATCTGGATTTAAGCAGCTGCCAAAAAATACAGGTCTTTTCTCAAGTCTGTAAGGAAGACCTTCTTATCCTTCTTTCTCGAAGTCCGTTCTAAAGATGATATCCCACGTTTTTGAGGTAAAACCAAACCCTACATCAGGGTTTTTGTAATGGTGCTTCATATGATGCTCTTTTATGGCTTGGAAGTAAGCATTCTTCCAATTCAAGTGATGGGTTGCATAATGCATCAAATCATAGAACAAGTAAGTGCCTATAAATCCAGCAAAAAAAGCATTGGCCATATCACCATAGCCTGCAGCATTAAAGCACAAAACAAAAAGATAATAGAATGTAGTAGCTAGGGGAATACTGACAATCGGTGGCATGACCAAACGCAAACTATCTTGCGGATAATCGTGATGGACTCCATGAAAAATGAAGTGAATACGTTTCAATAGTTTACCCTTAGGATGAAAATGAAACAGAAAACGGTGGATTAGATACTCCGCAAGTGTCCATAAAACAGCACCACTTACGATTAAGCCCAAATAGATATACCACTGAATTCCCGCTTCAAAAGACAACCAAGAAAAAAATACCACAGCAGGCACATATATTATAATTGGAACCCAAAAGGGAATTCGCGAGAAGAAATCAAGAAAATTGTTGTCAAATAGTCTTGGAGATTCATCCTTCGTATTTACAAATAATCTTCCTTCAGCCATAACACTTGTTATAAGTTCGAAATTTGAAGTTACTTAATTGCAATACAACCTTGTAATCCTTCAAAAACTTTTACTTTAAGACACGTATCCAAGCATCTGGGTGTCCCTCAGCCCTTGTTTTTGGTAAGAGCTCGAGCGCTTCTTCGAGGGTATCAACACGTACTGTATATACGTGATACCAACCTCGAATGGTTTCGTGAATCACATTATACCCGAAATCAAGATATTCTCTGTGCATCGCCTCATCATTGTACCGTGTATCAATAACCGAGGCTATGACCACATAACAGCCTTTCAATGCTTGATTACCCGTAGCCAGATCAATGTTATCCACTACACGAGATTCGGTTATAACGCCCGCTTCGATCAGTTGATCAACTAAGCCATCCAAATCCTCTCGCACACTATCCACTGCAGTTGAAACTTCACTAACTTGACTTTCTACAGAGTCCATTCGATTCTGCAAATCATTCAGTGCTTGACGATCTTCAGCTGTTAGCTCTCCCGTACTATTAGACTCCAATGAATCCAATCGAGCGGTGTTTTGCTCCATGAGTTCATTTTGTAAGCTATCTCGAAGTGTCTGTTGTTGCTCGAGTTGTTTGACCATCTCTTCCAACTCTTCCATCAAGTTTTCATTCACCTTCGACTGTCGCTTACCGAAGCTATATCCCACCATAAACTCATGGGTTAACCCTGTATATGAACCGATATCACTCAAGTAGATTTCATTGGTGTATCCAACGACGAACTGATTACCTAGTCGTCCCCCTATTGAGGGTGCTACACTAACAGGAGCAGTATTGTCAGGACCAAAGGCATTTAATGGACCAAAGTTCCCTTTATACGCTGCTCCAAACCATAACTTATCTTGCCAATTGACAAAGAGGCTCATTTCATATGGTGTTGGGGCATCAGGTACAATACGTGCAAAAACCTGTGGTACAATAAACCATGTCCGATCAGCTAATGGAATAGAGTACGCCATTTGAGCAAAATAATGACGTTTTAGGAGATAGGATACATTAGATCCTCCTTCACCTTGATACTTTACTCGACTTTCAATTAGGTTATTACCGCCACCTCCAATGGAGAAATCTTTGATTGTGTACATCATCCCCGCATTGACATCGCCTGTGAACGTTTGAACATTAGATCCAATAAGGAAAGGATCAAAGACATCACGCACTACGACCTCATCTTTATTGATACTCACTTGGTGAAAACCACCTGATACACCAAAGCTTAGATTGTGATTATTTGATTTGTTAAATGGCACTTTGTAACGAAATGCACCACCAAGCTGCACACGTTGCATAACCCCTGACGTATGGTAGGAACCATAGGCTCCAAGTCCTATTCGGTCATTGGATAAAGGCCCATCAGCATAGATTCCATTAGTAATCGGTCGCCCTGGAATATCCATCATAGCAAATCGGCTAGTCAAGAAGATATTCGTTGCCTCACCATTTCCAATTGTCGCAGGATTGTACCATTGAGGTACAACGTAATATTGATTAAAGGGCAAAGCCTGTTGACCATAGCTTGAAATAGCAAAACATGCTAGACCAAGAAATAATCCAAAACTGCGTAAGATGTGTGTATATATTCGCATCGTCTTGTTTTTATTGTTGACTTAGAATCGTTACGTGACCTTTGTATAATGCCGCAGCATCAGGACAGGTAATGACATAATAATAGGTACCATCGGGAAGGCGAGCTCCTTGGAAGTCTCCCGCCCAGTCGTTGTCATATTCTCGTTCTTGGAATACAATCTCACCAAATTCATTAAAGATTAAAACCTCACATGCTGGATAGTCAACTAGGTTTTCGACAAACCAAGTATCGTTAAATCCATCTCCATTAGGAGTGACTAAGTTTGAAGGCGTGAAAAGGTAATCAATGAGTACCGTAATCAAGACACTGTCTGTATTCTGACATCCATTAGAGTCTGTGACAAGCACGGTATACTGAATAGAAGAATCAGGACTCGATAAAGGATTTTGAAGCATAAAATCATCCAAGAAGGTCGGCGGGTCCCACATATATTCCTCCCCTCCACTACCATTTAAAATGGTCGTCTGTCCTAAACTAATCGTAGTATCGTTGCCCGCTTCAGCCTCTGGTAAAGGCCAAACTTCGATAAACACCTCACTGGAGTTAACACAAAGGTTCGAATCGGTCACCGTTAATCCATAGATATCTTCAACAGTTACGGTGAGGAACTGCGTAGAGTCTCCTGTTGTCCATAGATAAGATAGACCGTCCTCTCCACGAAGGATTGTGCTATCCCCATCACAGAAAGCACTATCACCGAGATTAGTTATTGTTGAATCAGGTAATGGGTAAACTTCAACCGTTTGAATAATTGTATCAATACATAGACCTTGACTTAAAATGGATAATTGAACGTCATACGTTCCAACCTCTTCAAAGAGCACCATGGGATCTTCTATAGTCGATCCTGTACCATTTCCAAAGTCCCAGTTACGTTGAACAGCAAAGCCGTCTTTAATGAAGCTTTCATCAGCAAAAAACATCTCGTCCCCTATACATACATTATCAAAGGCGAAATCAGCCTGCGTGAAATTCGTTAATACTCCAACAACATTTGAGCTATCTGGAGGACAAACACCATTGGTTACAATAGCAATAAAACGGGTGGTATTCGTGAGGTTAGCATAGTCATATGTTGTTCCTCCCAATTGAATGGAATCATTAACAGCACCCGTATCGACGCTCTGCCAAACAATCGAGTTACCCAATGAACCGGTAAGCGTCAACGTGCCTGAATGCACCGAATCACAAACTACAGCGTCAGATGCTAAGATGCCTGCCACAGAGGGTTCATCCACAAAAATGGTCAAGGTACTTGAATAGACGTCAGGGCAACCACTTGCTTGAACAAACACACGATATTGGGTCTCCTGTAAAATATTTAAGTACGTAATAGAATCAGCCGTCTCTACCATTGGGACCCATGTGGCACCATTGTCTTCTGAATATTCCCAACGCGTGATATTTCCAACATAATTTGTCAGCAAAATCGTACCCGAGTTATCCCCTTCGCATACAGTTGATGTTCCAGTAATTAACGTTCCTCCAATCGTTGTTGGCGTGACTGATACCGTTACCTCGTTGGAATACGCTGAAGGACAAACGCCATTCTTCACCTCAACTCGATAAGCGGTAGTGGTATCCAAATCGAAGAAAATCAGTGAGTCGTTTACAACACCCAGTGACTGATAACCTAGTCCAGAATCAATTTCCCAAGAAATAATATCACCCACAAAACTCGAAAGAACAAGAGTGTCTTGATTGCTTCCTGCACAAACGACCATATCTTCTTCAAGTATTCCACCCTCCGAGATATCATCTACACGAACAATAGCAGTATCTGAATATCTAATTCCGCAGGCTCCTTCTTGAACAAGCGCTCTATAATATGTTGTTGTCTGTAAGTCAAGGAAAACTTGGAAGGTATCCGTGTTTGAGACCGTAAGCCAAGTATTTCCTCCATCCTGACTTTGTTCCCAATGAATTACAGAACCTACCATATCAATTAGACGCAGAGTATCCGTATTACCTCCAGCACAAACTGTGGTATCGGAATTCGACGTATTATTCACGACAACAATTCCTGCATCCGGAGGTAGATTTGGATCAACGTTGATTGTTACAACATTTGAGGTATCATTACCACATGCACCGTTGCTAACAATAAATCGATATTGCGTTGTATCTAACAAACCAGAATAGGTATAAGTCGTTCCGGCATTGGCCACAATAGTCCAACCAGAGCCATCATTAGATTCCCAGGCAACTGTGCTTCCTACGGTCCCAGATAACGTCAAGGTTCCTGTATTATTCAGATAACAAACTGTAGAATCACTTGAAAGTAATCCAGCTATCACTGCAGCATCCACTGTTACAATTGCAATATCACTGTATGCGTTTCCACATGTACCACTCTGTACTTCCGCGCGATACCACGTTGTGGTAACAAGGTCGGTGTAATTCTGTGTGTTGGTCGTATTGGCTAAACTTGTC
>PKDX01000018.1 GCA_002862745.1 Bacteroidota bacterium
TCAGGAAGTTTTTCCTGATGTGTATCAAAATGGTCATCCAACCTCATGTCTTTACAGTGTGCTAAATGTTTCTTTCCCTGCCCATGTACCCAAAGAACAATTTCTTTTTGAACTTGACATGGCGGGCATCTATGTAAGTGGAGGTAGTGCCTGTTCGTCAGGTGCGGCAATGGACTCCCATGTTCTGCAGGCAATAGGACATGACAATGCTCGAAAAGCGATCCGATTTTCTATTGCCTATTCCAATACACTGGATGATGTGCAGCATCTGGTAGAAGCCCTCAAGTCGCTAAAAGCTCGGTATCAACGGAATTCGGTTTCCGCCTAAAGACTGCTTAGGAATTCCGCGAGATCAACCCCATCGGCATACTCTAAAAGGCTTGGATTTTGGGCTTGTCCAAAATTTCCCAGTTTCTTCGAAACGACTGTTTGTAGTGAATCTTTATGCTTATTTAGAAAACGTTCTATATCGTCTTCAGTAGTCCATCGCGACACATTAACGCAGGTCAATGGCGGATTCAAGTCATCTGCTTCTCGAAGCGTCAACCAGCCATCACTAAAGGATACCTCTTTATTCATTAAGCTAATGGTATACCTGTATTGATGATTTTCTTTCCACAGGTGTTCACTGAGTTCAGGGTATAGGCTTGAGCAAGCTTCAAAAACGGGGTCGAGCTCGAATTCTTTGGGTACGATAAGGTGGTGAATGTTTCGGCATCCCATGCCATGATAACGCAAAATATCTTCTGCGAGCTTTTCAAAGTCACTCTGGCTTTCCTTACCGCGTAAAATCCCAACGCTTCTTCGGTTACGACGAAATACGTGGGGCTTATTACCAAAATATCGTGTGAAATACGGTTGCGCTTGGTCACTTCCTGTGGCAATGGACGCATCATAACTAGAAATTCTATCGGACGTCAGCAATACTCGATTCGGGAGATGCCTATTGATGAGCTCAATAAAATATGCTGTGAACACACTGTCCTTGCTCGAGGGTTTAACCAAGGCATTATGTCCTGCAAGCAGGATGCAGATAAGATCACTAGCGAAGCTAAGCGGAATGTTTCCTGACGGAATCAACGCAATGGTTTTACTCTGGGGGGTATCCTTGCAAGAGACTATAAATTCCTTCATCGTGGAATCTTGCAGGAGTCCGTCGTTTATGCATTGAATTCTATGATTAATCTGAGGCTTTGTAAACCATGCATTTTCTTGGGAAGCCCTGTAATACGGCACATCTTCAAGCTCTACACTGCGGGTAAATTCCTCTTTAACTCGTAAAAGTGCCTCTAATGTTGGATACGAACGCATAAATGTCGATAATTTCTGATGGCGAAAGTACTTGATTATGCTTGATTACGTTTAGACCTTGTTATCTTTCTACTCGATGACTACGTCTAAGCCTATCGCCATCCTTTTTGGGGGAGTTTCAGAAGAAGGTGCTATTTCTGCCGCAAGCGCCCGAAATCTCTATAAAGCCATCGATCGTGCGTGGTATAATCCCTTTTTAGTGGAGCTCACAAAGGACAACACATGGAAGGTTCTTGGCGAAGACGATGCGGTGCTCATTGAACGTCCTCTGCATGACTTACGCGGCCTTGGTGAAGGTGATGGTCATCCCTATGATTTTGACATGGCCTTAGTGCTTATTCACGGTGCACCTGCAGAAAATGGTCAACTACAACCTCTTCTTGAGGCTCAAGGTATAGCCTATTCTTGTTGCTCTATGAAAACGTCGTGTCTCACTTTTGATAAACAGCTTACCAAGATTATTGCTCAGTCCGTCGAGGTCCGATGTGCAAAAGGGCAGTCATTGCTTCGAGAGGAGATAAGCACCTTCCATTGTACGCTTGATTATCCTGTTATTGTGAAGCCCAACGAAAGTGGTTCGAGTTACGGAGTGCATAAAGTGGACAGAAAGGATGCCTTAAATGCTGCGCTTCGTGATGCAGGGAAATATTCTGAAAAAATACTTGTGGAAGAATTTATTGTTGGGCGAGAAGTTGCCGTCGGACTCATCCAGCTTAATAAGGACTTACATGTTTTTCCGATAACAGAGATTATTCCAGTGGGTGCATTTTTTGACTATCAAGCAAAATACGAAGGTAAATCCCAAGAGATCACTCCTGCAGACATTGATGATGAGGTAAAAAACGTTTTACATCAACGGGCTAAAACTCTATACGAAGCTTTTTCGCTTCAAGGCATCGTTCGAATTGATTTCTTTGTAACCAAAGAGGATGTATTTTTGATTGAAATCAACACTATACCAGGTATGTCGGCAGCAAGTATAATCCCTCAACAATGTGAGGCTTACGGGTGGTCACTTCAGCGGCTATCGAATCATATGATTGATGCCGCATTGCAAAATCATAGCGTGAACCAATCCAATACGATATGAAACATAGAGGTCTTATTATATCGACACGACTGCTTTTGGTTTTAGTGAATATCTTGATTGCGGCGGTTGTATTTTATATCTTTTTGAAGAAATCTCATCATGCCTTATATGAATCTACAGCGCATGGTGACGAATATGTAGTAACAAATTATGAAAATGCTAAACTTGAAGAGGCTATCATGGCTGGATCCTTGCACGGATTGCAATTTGTTGTGGTTGACTCAATCTATGATCCTAGCTATCCCAAAGGGGTAATTATCAAACAGAATCCAAGCCCGGGATCAAGAGTTAAGCGAAACAGGAAAATCTACGTGAACATCACTACCGCCTCGGTTCCAATCCGTGAGGTGGACTTCGGCGATTTTGACCATATGGAAAAGACCCTTCAAAGAGTCTCTGACTATTATTCCATGCAGATGTTCCCAATTGATACATTGTACGAGTCAGTTTGTATCACCCCGGGGGCTGCACCGAAAGTGCTTGAGCTTCGCCACAAAAACAAGGTTATTGAAGGCACGCAAAACATTCCATTAACCGATACGATTCAAATTGTTGTCGAAAAGTCAATGTATCGTTTTTACAATGCACCACAGCTTATTGAGTTACCCTTTAGCGCAGCCATGGATGTCTATAATCAATGGTCTAGCAGAATAACGGAAGAAAACTGTGGCGTTCGTCTCAGGGTATATGTTGAACTTAGTGGGTTTGAGAAGCCTATGGAATATGGTGCGGAGGTGGATTCCTTGTTTAATAATGGCCTGATTTCAGCTAATGAATATTATGCTATTGACGACTATATTGTCGTATTCCAAAGTCATTTCAATAAGGGGTCTTTAGTGGATGCATCAAAGGCACAAGAAGTCCAAGCTAATAGTGATTTTAGAATCTATCTCAATGCAACTATGACGCCTCAAGATATCCAGATACTGGCGCAAAAAGGATTTCGTCGTTATGCAAACCTGAATAATAATGCCAACACGTTCTAGTTCTAGCTACCCATTTATTGCGCAAGGAATCCTTGTCTTTATCTTGTCATTTATCGGATTTTTTTCGGCAAGTGCCCAGCGGGAAAGCCTAAATACTGAGTATGATTTGTTTACAGGATATGCAGATCTAGACGACGAAAAATCGTCCACTGCCAACATGGGTATTCCTATCCTTTATCTTTTGGATACGATTAATCTTCCCTTTATCGATGATTTCTCAAGTGATCGGTCGACAGCACAATCTTCCTCCATTTCTTCGGATACCCTGTCTTATGTGACCGGTGATTGCTTGTACAGCTTGTCGGGTATTGAGTTGTCTTTTGAATCGATGCATACGGATACTGCGTGGTCTTATTCCTATGATTTGGTTGCAGGGCAGTTGGATAGTTTACCTCTTCCAGCCCAAACAATTATTCAGTGGGACAATACAGGATGTCAGTTCACTTCTTTAGATACGCTCTTTTTGTGGCCTGAATATTATCGCTATACGTATGATTCGCTTGGAATTGTCCTAGATTCCTCTCTGGTTGTGGGGGATACTACATTATCCATAACGTCACTAGTCGTTCAACGCTATGCCTCTTCGGTTGTATGGCAAAACAATGGGGCCTATGTCAATGCAACCTATCCGATTTTCCCTCCAAGCATAGGCTGTGCCACATTAGATGGGCTTAACGCCTCGGGTTTGCCTTATGATAAAAGCAATACAGAAACTTATGGAGTGGCTGATTATTTGACCTCATCACCTATAAATCTAGAGGGGTTGAGCAACGATTCTAATGTGTATCTAAGTTTTTTCTATCAACCTACAGGACGTGGAAACTTTCCAGATGCCGAAGATTCATTAGTGGTTGAGTTTCTTAATGAGGCAACCGGACAGTGGGTTAATGTATGGAGTAACGCAGGAATTGACTCTGCAGGAGTTCCACCCTTCACTCAAGTTTACATTGAAGTAAGGGATACCAATCTATTAGCTGGTCCAAGGTACTTCTACAATGGCTTTAAGTTTCGATTTAAAAACTACGCCACGCTAGCAGGGAATAACGATCATTGGCACGTTGATTATGTCCGTTTAGATCAATCTAGGAATCCTAATTCCTCGGACACCTTGATTCAGGATGTTACCTTTATTGAGCCCTATCCCAACCTCTTTACAAACTACTCCCAGATGCCCTGGCAGCACTTCTTGGCTAATCCTAGCTTAGGGGACACCTTATCCATCCCGATTCGTGATAACGGCCAACTCGGCGGGATTGCGGCAGGAGCTATGCCTCTAGAGGCGTACACTATAGAGAATACAACAGGTGATACGATCTATGCCTTAACGGGACAAAACTTTAACCCTACAAGTGTTATTCGCTACCGGGAAATCTACCCGAACAATGATTTTAATATTCCTATGCTACCTGTATCGGGTGATACAGCTCAGTGGGATGCCTCGATCATCGTGAGTCCTTCCAGTCAAAATGACATTTTGGTTAATGACACCTTGCGTGGATTCTTTCCCTTTAGCAAGGAGTTGGCCTATGATGATGGATCGGCTGAACGTTCCTATGGTGTCGAGGGGGGTGATCAAGTAAAGAAGTTTGCTTATCGATTTGACCCAATCATTGATGATTCAATTTCAGCGCTCCGTTTTCACTTTAGTCATACCGATGTTGATGTAAGTGATATGGTGTTTAGCATCTATCTGTGGGATTCACTTGAACTGAATACAACGAATCCCTATGAAAACGTGGTCTATGCGCTAACCAATGTCACCCCGACCTATGTCGATTCCTTAAATGGATTTACAACCTTCTCATTGGATTCTTTAATTCCCTTTACGCGAACCATGTATGTGGGTTGGTCTCAAATCGACAATAGAAATATACAATTAGGATTTGACGTGAATAGTGGAAAGGGGCGGAACAATATGTATGTCAATCTTTCCAACCGGTGGGAGGCCTCTTCAATTAGTGCTAACGGAAGTCCTATGATTCGTCTTGTGCTTAATGATGAGGCAGATTCGATACCTAGCAGTATAGAGGATATAACCAGTCAATGGACCTTTTCTGTTTTTCCAAATCCAGCGTCAGAAATCATCTTTATTCGTGGGTTGGAATGGGTTGATGAAGCGCGTTATCAATACAAGATTATGGATAGAATGGGGCGTCTTGTTCAGGAAGGTAGAGTAGCTGAAAATGGTATTCATCTGCAGGAATTGTCAAGTGGTACCTATCTTTTGATGATTCAGCAGAATAGTAATCAAAACGTGGGGCATTGTATTCAATTTATAAAACCATAACGAAGCATTGATGGTGAAAGAAAGTATCATTTTATATGATGGACATTGCATGCTTTGCTCAAGCTTTGTGCAGTATGTTCTTCGTCATGATGATCGCATGTTCTTTCGCTTTTGCCCGATTCAGTCAAACAAAGCCAATGATTTGCTCAATAAGGCAGGTTATACTGATCCAGTGGATTTAACAACTATGCTGTTGATTACCCCTACAGGTGTCCAAACTGAATCCACTGCTTCGCTGACCATTCTTTGTCGTCTAAAGGGCTTGTCTCCTTTGCTAGGACTTGGATGGCTGCTGCCTGCCATCGCACGTGACGCGATTTATCGCTTGGTGGCTCGAAATAGAATTCGTGTTTTTGGTGCTCGAACAGAATGTTTTCTTCCTGATGCTACGTGGTCAGATCGATTGATAACAGATTTAACGGTAAACAGTGGCTAAGAATCCTCCTGCATGGCGTAAAATGATCTTGCCTTTGGGCATTATCTTTCTTTTACTCGCAGTGGCGGCAGCCTATTTTGCCTTTATTGTTTGGGGGGGGACAAACGTTGCAAAGGATGATGTTTTTATTGTTGATGAAAAGATGTCCATCGAAGAGGTGACGGAACAACTAGCTGAAGAAGGATTTATCAAGCATACGAAAGGTATAATATGGCTTGCTGAGCAAAAACAGATTAAAGAAGTATTTCCGGGATATTATTCGATTGACCCTTCGATGAATAATAATGATCTGTTAAATGCATTGCGTCAGGGAAAATTCCAAACCAATGTAGTCTCTGTGACGGTACCCGAGGGAAAGTGGAGACCAGAGGATGTTGCGGCATCAATTGCGCATCAATTGAGTCTGGAGGGCGACGAGAAAAGCCAATTTATATCCGATCTATTGACTTATTTTTCGGCCTACAAGCCTAATCCATCATTATCTAGTAATTGTGCATACACCTGTATAGAAGAGGTTGATGAAGCGCTTCCCAACTTCTTTGAGTCTATCATTCCTAATACCTATTCCTTTGAGCGCACGGCTACAGCAGAAGATGTGTATCGTCGCTTATTGGATGAACAATCAATCTGGTGGAATACCGAATCTAGAAAAGCAAATCTTGATAGACTTGGTCTTTCCCCAAAGGATGTTGTAATTATTGCCTCCATTGTAGAAAAGGAAACCAACTATTCTGAGGAAAAAGGTGATCTAGCC
This sequence comes from Bacteroidota bacterium, assembly GCA_002862745.1. GTDB lineage: Bacteria > Bacteroidota > Bacteroidia > Chitinophagales > UBA8649 > UBA8649. The sequence continues at coordinate 6,865 of PKDX01000018.1, forward strand.
ATGGTATATATCAATCGAATCGCAGGTCCCAATGAGTCGGCGGGCTATCTTCAGGCCGATCCAACCAGTAAGTTTGCTGTTGGAGAACTGTACTTACGAAGAGTGACAAAGAAAGAAACAACATGTAATTGCCCCTTTAATACCTATAAAACCAAGGGGCTTCCTCCTGCTCCTATTTGCCTTCCATCAAAGGAAACGATCGATGCAGTGCTTAACGCACAGCCTCATGAATACTATTTTTTCTGTGCTGATCCTGCCAATTTTAACCTACCACGTGATCAGCACAAACATATTCTATCAAAAAATTACGAGGAGCATAAAGTGGTTGCAGAGGCCTATCAATCGGCTTTAGATGAATACCTGCGTAAAAATCCCTGAGCAATGGAGAATGCCTTTCGATACGATATACGGGTTCGCTACGAAGAGACGGATGCCATGGGTATGGTGTATTATGGCAATTATGCGCGGTATCTTGAAGTCGTTCGGGCGGAGATGATTCGAGCAGAAGGACTCTCTTATGCTTTGATGGAAGAACAAGGCGTTTTAATGCCTGTACTTCGCATGAATGTTACGTATCGCGGTATCGCTGTTTATGACGATCTTATAAAAGCCAAGGCTGGTATTCTTGGCGAAATCGGTAAAACGATAACCTACAAAACCGAATTGTTTGTAAAAGACCGATTAATCAATGAAAGTGAAGTGGAGTTAATCTTTCTAGATCGAGCGCGGAGACGCCCCGTTGCTTGTCCAGACCGATTTGTCGAGGCGTTAAAGAAGTATTGCGTAAACTAAACCTTATTATGACGATTGTTTACTGGCTTGTAACATTTGTTCAAGCGATTCTTGATAGTTTTCGAAAGCACCCGATTGATATCAGGGCTCAGGCAGTGGCATTTAGCTTTTATGTGGCCATATTCCCCTTTATTTCCCTTTTTTATGAAGTAGTTGATCAACTTGACCATAAGCTATCTATGGTCCATTTAGAGCCGAGTATTTCATTTTTGTTTCCTTCGAGTATAGGA
>PKDX01000009.1 GCA_002862745.1 Bacteroidota bacterium
ACTACAGTGGTTCGAGCTTGTGAAGTTCCCATGGCATAGCCGTTATTTTCACAAACAAAAACTACAGGTAGATTCCAGAGCTTGGCAAGATTGATTGACTCGTGAAGCATTCCCTGCCATGCTGCACCATCTCCAAAAACAGAGACCGTAACACGGTTTGTTTTGTTGTATTTGTCGGCAAACGCAATCCCTGCGCCAAGACCAATCTGGCCACCCACAATACCGTGTCCCCCAAAAAAGCGATTCTCCTTGTCAAAGAAGTGCATGGAGCCACCCTTTCCTTTGCTGCATCCTGTTGCCTTACCAAAAAGCTCTGCCATAGCTTCTCGCATAGACATTCCTTTGGCAATGGCAAGACCGTGGTCTCGGTAAGCAGTAATGAGATTGTCATCTTTATCCATTGCCTCCATCATGCCCGAAGCGATTGCTTCTTGTCCGATGTAGAGGTGACAAAATCCTCGTATTTTCTGTTGTCCGTATAGAGAACCAGCTTTCTCTTCGAAACGACGAAGTCGAAGCATTAATTTATACCATGATAAGTAGGTTTCTTTGGAACGTGGTAATTTAACTTTGTTGGCCATGGTTAAAACATCAAAATTTGATACGCAAAAGTAATGTTTCTTAAAGAACTACACCTAAAGCATTTTAAGTCGCACGAATCCTTTGATGTTGATTTTACAAAACGTATTTCATTGGTATGTGGTGCGAATGGTTCGGGAAAAACGAACGTGCTGGATGCTTTAGGCTTGATTGGCAGGGGAAAACCCTTTTTTGCGGAATCTGACGTAAGGTGTATTGAAGACGGAGCAACCTTCTTTCGAGTAGAGGGCATGGTAGAGGATAATGAAGGGCTGTTCAAGAACATACTTGTTTTTCATGATGGCAGTAAAAAACGAATTCAGCTTGATCATGAGGAGGTAGTGAGTAGGTCAAGCATGGCATCGTGGTTTCCTATGTTGATGCATAGTCCCTTTAGTTTTCGATTGATTACAGGTGGGGCAGAAGAGCGCCGTCGTTGGATGGATAGGATTTTATCTATGATTGATCCTTCTTATCTGCAATCGCGCCTGAATTATCAAAAAGTATTGACGCAACGCACAGAATTTGTCAAGAAGAATGGCATGGCTTCTCATCAACCCATAACGGAGTTGTTAGATGTTTATGATGATCAACTTTTTGATTTGGGTAAATCACTTTTTGATCAGCGCTTGCTCTTTCTACAAGGCCTTAAAGAAATCTTCGATCATACCGTTGATCAATTTGAGTTTGCTGGCCGAAATCTGCAATTTGATTATCTGAGTGTTTATCATCATAATGATCCCAAAACTCAACAACGAAAGGCTCGGTCAAATGACTTACGGCTTGGGCGGTCGACTTGGGGAGTCCACCGAGACGACTTACAGTTTACCTTGAAGGAGAGTAAGCTGCGCTGGGAGGCATCGCAAGGTCAGCAAAAGGTGTTTCTTTTGGCTATGCTATTTGCAGCAGCGCAATTTGTAGAGTCTCATTCGGGAAAGACTCCGTTGCTTCTTTTTGACGATGTGTTTGATCGTTTGGATGAGCACCGCCAAAACTTATTTGCTCAATCCATTGATGGTATAAAGAATCAGGTGTTACTTACCCATACTTCGAAAAATTATCCGGCATCATTTTGTGATCGAATTGGGATTTTTGATTTGACTCCATTACCTTGAGGTGGTGAAATCTTTAGGAGAGTTATTTGGCGATTACGCCCAGAAACCAGAATTAGACAGCAAACTGAAAGAGACGCGAATTCGTCAAGCTTGGCCCACGATTGCTGGAGAGTATATTGCAAAGTATACTACCTATTTGAGGTTACGGGAGGATAGTTTACTAGTTGAGATTAACGATAGCACCTTACGTCATGAACTTTTTCTTCACAAAGAAGAGGTTCTGAAAAAGGTAAATGCTTTTTTAGGAGAGCAATTAGTTCATCAAATTCAAATACGATAAATGCTTATTCGCGGATTATTTTTTGTTATGTGTTGCTTGATGGTGTCTTTTGTTGAAGCTCAAGATAGTACTAAGGCTAACTCGGCAGGCGAGTCAGTTGAGCTCAGTGATGGCACCCTTCTCTTTAACTTTTCATCCCTTGATGGTGTATCCCTTGAAAATGATGGATTAAGTTCTGCTGATTCAGCGCGTATTGAGTTTTTGTTGCTCCGAGCTCAACTAGAGATTGACACAGATAACTTCAGAAAGGCTCAAAAGTTTCTGAAGAAGGTTCTTCGTTTGGATGAAAAAAATGGCGAGGCACTGCGCAATCTCGGAGATATTCATGCCTTTCAAGAAAAGTATAAAGATGCTGTGGTATACTACCTCAAATGCCTTCCTCTCCTTGATTCTGCAGCTATGGCGTATTATAATTTAGGTCAAACCTATATGCGTTTGGAACGATGTCAAGATGCGCTGGAATGCTTTACGATACTGCGTAATCTAGAGGATGCACCGGAAAACACTTTGATGAGCCTTGCCCAAGCAAATGGTGCATGTGGTAATCTTCATGCTGCTCTTGGCAATCTCAGCGACTATTTGCACCTTAATCCCACGTCTTTACCAGAATTAAGATACCGAGCTCAAATCTATATGGAGATTGGTTTTTTTGCCGATGCGCTAGCTGACTTGAACCTCTATTTAACTGCTGTAGACGATGCTAAAAGTTACTATCTAAGGGGACTGGCTAGAATTCAAGGAGGTAAGGATCTGATTGATGCCTGTGAAGACTTTGTTCGATCGAGGGATTTAGGGAATTATGAGGCCGAGCGAGCACTAAAAAAATATTGCAAGTAATACCGTGTTCACCATTTTCGCTATACGTCATGGAGAGACGGAAGAAAATAAACTGAGGGTTCTACAAGGTCAAAGCCAAGGCAGACTAGCTGAATCCGGACAACACCAAGCGCTAAAACTCGGTCTTAGTCTAAAACATACGGAGTTCAATCATGTGGTCGTGAGTGACTTGCAACGCACTCAAGATACTTGGCAGTGGATGGGTTTAAATCAGCCTGTTACTTTTGATGAGCGTCTACGAGAAAGGGCTTTTGGCAAGTATGAAGGACTCCCACGCAATCAAGTAATGCATGCTGGTTTTGATGACTTAGAAATCGAGTCAAAGGGTGCCTTCTTTCGGCGAGTTAGCGCCTTTGTCGATGAGCGAGTGGCTTTATATATGGCCAACAAAGATCAAGATAAATGCCAGGAACTCTGGCTCACCCACGGGGGAACCCTACGAATCATTCTGTATTATCTATGTAATCGTTTTCAGGTAGAAACACCTCAAACTCGATTTGATAATACAGGAATAACTGAATATAGAATACAAAATGGTGCGCTATCCATTGAACGCCTCAACGACATGCAGCACCTTTGCAGAGAAAAATCCGCTCAACGAGTTTAGCGCGCTTCGTCGCGACCACTGAAGAAGAAACTACCTTCAATAACGGCATTTTCATCCGAGTCAGAACCATGTACGGCATTTTCTCCAATGCTCGAACCGAACTGCGCACGAATACTTCCTTCCGCTGCTTCTGCAGGATTTGTAGCCCCAATAAACGTTCTAAAAGCCTCCACCGCATTGTCTTTTTCTAAGACGGCAGCGTAAATCGGTCCAGAACTCATAAAGTCGGTTAACTCTCCGTAAAATGGACGTTCTGCGTGAATTGCATAGAATTGCTCGGCATCAGCCTTGGTTAGACGGGTATATTTTAGAGCGACTACTTTAAAGCCTCCTTTAATGATTTGATCTAACATTGCCCCTGCGTGTCCTGCGCGAACCGCATCTGGCTTAAACATTGTAAATGTTCTATTTCCCATAGTCTTGCGTTTATCTTTTAATACGTGCAAAGTAAAGATCTTTCCATTGATTAATCAATAGTCTTTACAATAGGCTGATTTTTCACTTATTGATATATCGGTAACTTTGTGACATGGGACATAACTACAGCGAGTTATTGCAATGGAAAGAAGCCCTCAAAAAGGCTCAATCCATCTTAATCACGGCACATACTTCTCCTGATGGCGACGCGATAGGGTCATCTCTTGGACTGAGTCATGCCTTAAAGGCAATGGGTAAACAATGTGCAGTAGTCCTTCCCAATCGAGGTGCAAAGTTTTTGGATTGGATGCCAGGCATCGATTCAATTACCTATTATGAAGAGGATTCAGCGGCTGTTCAGGCTTTAATTGATGCATCGGATTTGATTGTATGCCTTGATTTTAATGCCTTACACCGTCTTGGTGAACTCTGTGAAGCGATCGAGAATGCTCCCCAACCCAAAGTACTTATTGATCATCATTTGGGAGAAGTCTCTTGGCCAACAGTCAATCTTTGTCAAATTGGAGCAAGTTCCACATGTGAGCTTGTTTTTGATGTAATGCAACAGATTGCAGAGAAGTCATCATGGCTTAGCGTAGAAGTAGGGCAGTGTTTATACGCTGGAATTATGACTGATACGGGAAGTTTTCGATTTCACGGAACGTCTCCCTTGGTGCATAGAGTCGCTGCTGATCTACTTGAAGTCGGCGTCAAGCCCAACCAAGTTCATGAACAAGTCGATGATAGTTTTACCGATGGCCGGCTCAAAATGTTTGCTCATGTGCTGTTAAACAATACGAGCTTTTTGTGTGATGGACGGGTGGCGTACAGTTTTGTAAGCGGCAAGGAATACGAAGCGTTTAATGTAACGTCATCAGATACGGAAGGGCTCGTAAATCAGCCCATGCGCCTACAGAATGTTCGAATCTCTATTTTCTTTAAAATTGCCGACGATCGGATTAAAATTTCTTTCCGCTCTAAAGGGGAAATCGATATTCAGCACATTGCAGCAAAGTATTTTGATGGCGGTGGTCACCGCAATGCGGCAGGGGGAATAAGCTTTGAAACTTGGGAAAAAACCGAAGCGAAGCTGAAAACTATTTTTCAAGATTTCTCGTTTGATTAAACGCTTACATTGTTTGCTAATCAAACTTTGTATTTTCGTTCCACTTTAATTTTAATTACTATGAATTTTCTTCTACAAACTGTTTTTATTGTCTCTATTGCTCTATTCGCGGTAGGTTGCGCTAACAAAGCAAGTGAGGTGCCCGTTACTAACAACTCCGATCAGGAAAATGCACAAAATAAATCCGAAGAAATCCCTCAGCTTAACTCCAATTCTATGTTTACTGAAAATGAATCAAATCACCCTATTGATGCTGTGTTTACCACTGAACGTGGTGTAATTCGGATACGACTAACCTACGAACAGACACCTATGACGGTGGCCAACTTTGTGGCCCTTGCGGAGGGTGATATGGAAAACTCAGCTAAACCAGCAGGCACTCCCTATTATGATAGTTTGAATTTTCACCGTGTAATTTCTGTTGCCAATGGGGATGGTCAGGATTTTATGATTCAAGGAGGATGTCCTCTAGGTACTGGAATGGGTGATCCTGGATACAAGTTTCCTGATGAGTTTGTCGCTAGTCTGAAGCATACCGGTCCTGGTATCTTATCAATGGCTAATTCTGGCCCAAATACAAACGGTAGCCAATTTTTTATCACCGTAGCGGCCACTCCATGGCTTGATGGCAAGCATACCGTGTTTGGTAAGGTCGTCGAAGGAATGGACACAGCTATGTCAACAAAACAAGGGGAAGTTATCCAATCGGTGGTTATTGAACGATCAGGTAAACCAGCTAAGGCATTTGATGCACCTAGTATTTTTACAGCAGAGAAAGCTCGCAAGGTTGCAGAGGCTGAAAATGCCCTTAAAGCGCAGAAGGAAAATGCAGAGGCTTCTTTTACTGAAGCTATGGCTCGTTACAATAGTGCAAAAATTACTTCGAGTGGATTGGGATATGTGATTACTCAAGAAGGTTCTGGTGCAAAAGCTAGCCCTGGTCAGACGGTATCCGTCCACTATGCTGGGTACCTTACCAACGGTACTAAATTTGATGCAAGTTACGACCGAGGTCAGCCTATCGACTTTCCATTAGGTGCTGGCCGTGTTATTCCAGGTTGGGATGAAGGTATTGCCTTGTTAAGTCCTGGAGGTAAAGCCACGTTAATCATACCGCATACTTTGGCCTATGGACCAAACGGTGCGGGTGGTGTCATTCCACCTTACGCCACCCTTATTTTTGACGTAGAACTTGTTTCCGTCAAGTAAATAGTAAAAAAGCCGAATATTATTCGCTTCATTTATCGCAATCTACTTTAAGGAGTGGGTTGCGACGCGATTCCGTTGACGTAGTTTTCTATTGCTCCCACTGAGGAGGCAAAGCCTGATCCTATAAATCCGTTAATATTTGAATAGGACACTTGAGCATTGTATTGTTCAAGCATGGGTCCACTCACTGGATAATACGACCAGTGCCATTTCTCTTCTTCATACCCTCTGTTTCGTCCAGCAGTGTAGGGTTGGAAAAAGCCATAATCTGCTGCATGTTGAGTGAGCCATTCATAGATTCTAAGGCCTTCACCTTTTTCAAAGGCACTATTGTTTAGCGAATGGATGTCAACTTCCGTACCCCAATGATGTCTGCTAGTACCTGGCATGGAGCTGTATTCTAAGATGGCTCGACAACGCGGTGGTCCTGAATCAAACTCTAAAAAATCTTCTCTCTGCCATTTGTTTTCCCAAATTCTTCGTTGGTCACTGAAGTTGCGAGAGCTCGATAAAACCTTGAGATCGATATCACTACTTGCGGCATCATCAGCCATAAGGGTGAAGGCTTGTGCCGCGTCCATACAGAGGTAATGATTTCTTCCATCTGTATATTTTCTGTCGAGCATGGCGAAGTTCTCATGGGTATGGTAATTTACCTGTCCTAGAAGTTCGTCTAGAGTGAATGTTTTGGTGACAGCAGAAAGATCAATCATAACCATATTGGCGACTTCCGTTGTAGAGGTATCGGTCATTACTGAATCAACAAGTAGGCTCTCGTCCTCTATAGGCATTTCCTCATATTGTGGCTCAAACATCGAGACCGCATCCCACATGAAGTCACTATTGACGTACTGGATGACCGCATCTCGTCTACTCTCATCTTTTTCGAGAAATTTGTTGAACGTATAGGCCGAGCGATTGCGACTTCTTCCAAGATAATCGATTGCGTCATCTAGCACTAGCGAAAAGTCAACTTGCTCGGAATACGAAAACAGATTTGGTGAAAGACCAATCTCTAGCAAGTTTGCATTGGCTTCGCGATTTAGTTTAAATGCTTCTTGAAACTCTGCATTAAAGGCGTTATTAAAGTCTGCTGGCAAACACCCGTTGCAAATAGCTTTGACATTTTCCCATCGTGCTTGTGCTGCTTCATTGACGGTGGATAAAGAGACTTCATTCATACCCATCATAATCGAAGTGAGCAGCTGATTAAGCGCCTCTTGATTGATGGTGTATCCAACAATTGTTCTTTGATCGACGGGCTCCCCATCAGCCAAAGCCATCCCTTG
>PKDX01000059.1 GCA_002862745.1 Bacteroidota bacterium
CATCAGATCACCACTCCTACCTACCCCATCAACCTCCCAATTTTAGATAACTCTGGGACAGAGAGGGTATCGAAACAACAGCCAGGCACCAACCATGCCCAGCGCTCAGGATCTATAACTACCTGGTTGCCCGAATCATTCCTGACCACCAACTGTTTTAGTGGCCCCCTGCCAGTGGCGCGCAGCGCGTCACCAGACCCAACTTTTGCGGCTCCCCCACTCCAGGGGGCTATGAATTTGAATTTGCCGCTGTTGCTTGTCATATGGACACCGCAACAAGAATCCGCTAACCAGTCACACCGGTTTCCGGATCTGGGCCGGTACGCTTCTGCGCCCGCTGACACTTTAACAACATCAACTCGCTCCCCTTCCAATACACCCCCACCGATCTCCCCTTTGGGCGGATCCGGGAGGTAGTTCGGACTGCCAGGCTTTTCATAGCCAGGCAGCCCGGTGGCGGCCTTTAAGGGCCGCCGGGAGGTTGGTTGTTGGGGGCCGGGGCAAAATACTGATTTGCCCCTCCCCCGTTGCCACTAGCAGCGCCGCCATACGGCAGGGCGCGCATAGTAGGCTGGCTGCCCCAGCCGGCACCGGCTCCATGTGGGGGCCGGTTCGGCATGACAGCCATCATCATCTGGTGCTGCTGCTGCACTACGGCCAGAAAAGGCTGTAACGCGGCAGTCACGGCTTCGGTTACGGTCGTCGCTATAGCTGCTACGTCCGTGCCGGCTTCTTCAACATCACCATTGTCCGACTTGTCCTTGTCAGGGCAATCTTTGGCCCAATGGCCAGGACTCTTGCAGATAGCACATGGATGATCCTTGCTCGGGCCGCTTTTATTCTTGCGCCCCGTGCCGCGCGTCCTCTTTTTCTTCCTCTTGCGCGCCGCCATGTACTCTTTATGATGTTTGCAGCCCGGCCAGTTAGGCTTGTGCTGTCGTTGCGCCCCTGCGGGCACTCCGGACTCTTTGCACATGAAACAATCAAACTGAGGTCCAGTTAACTGCTTCCCCTGATCTCCAGACTGCATTGCTGCATTCGGAGTGGTGCCCTGGCGGGCTCGAAGAATACGGTTGCACTTGCTCTGGACTAGCCCCATATATGAAATTAGTGACTCGTCTTTCGCAGTGACTGACATACGAAATGTATCCCATTCCGGAGTCAAGGGAAGTGCTTTCTCGATTGATCCTACGATCAATGATTCGGGAACGCGCTTCGTCCACGGTTCAGGATCAGAGGGTGTAGCTATAAATAGCTTGCACCACTCGTTCAAATAGAACAACCTATACTCGGTTATGAATCCTTTTACCGCCTCGGAATCTTTTAGTTGATGGATACGCCCTATAACTTGTTGCTGAGTATTGTCGACTATATCTTCGTCGAACAGCTGGAGAACTTCTTTCACTATAGCGAAATACGTTAGGCTCCCGGAAGCTTTCTCGGTGGGGTCTACCATTTTAACCGCCGCGCTCAAAGTGGCATTCTTTCGTACCGCCTTTCGCAATTGGCTGCGCAGAGCCTTCTGCTTACTGCGCCACCGCCTATACTTCCTTAACTGGCTGTTAGAATAACTAAGAGGCGCTATGTTTGCTACCTCCATAGAGTACTTCTCTACATCAGCTTTATATGTTTTCATGATCTCCTCGGATTTTGAATCCCAAAGTTCTTGAGCCTTCTTAACTTCCAAAGCAAGTTCCTCCTCCTCTTTGGAGGCGGAAGGGTCCTCTTGAACAGTAGGCCTAGGTCCGAGCAGTTTAGGCACATCAGGTGCCACTGGTTGCTCTGGGGGGGTCGAATCTTTTCCCTCCACAGGGCATCCGTAACTGCCTTCTTGAAGTAGGCTTGTCATGCCGTTATCTTCGCACCAGTCTTGAAATTCCGAACTCCACTCATACCATGCACTGAGCGAACCATCGTCGCCCGGCTCGATAGCGGAGTAGGCCGGTACGGCCCCTCGGAGCTTGCAGTCGGTGCCTTTGTGGTATACAAAGCCCCCGCTTGCTTGCTCCTTTTCTTCGTCGGAATCACTGGACGAATTGATTTCGATGATGGAATTCATCATCGTCATCAACGTCATCTGCAGAAACCCACCCATCCACCCTGGCACTTTTCGTGAAGAACGAGGTTGCATAAATGCCTCCTACGTTCAGTGCAAGGGGGTCTTCAAGTCCTCGACGATTTTCGGTTGCTACTCACGCCCTTGCCTTTAAAAGGTCACGTGGGAAATGTAGCCCTGATCTTCTTCACTAACAGCTAGCCACCTCTGATGGGGTGTTTGACCTGTGCTTCGGTCTAGCTGTAGCTTGCGATCACGTAACAACCGACAGGGGCACTGGGTACGTAAATCGGAATATTGTCCGAGACCAGTGCAACCTGTTACCACCACCAGAGATGATAATGCGCTCTGACGCAATGTGTGGGGTTCAGATGTGCGTGTCGGGGCCGAATCCTTCACTCGCGGTCAAGCAGAGTGCAAGGAAACGGGATATTAATCCCCTTCACACGGTAGCAGGAGAGACAGTTGCGAGGGCTTCAATGAAGCTTGTTCGCAGTGTCCCCTCAATCCTGACTGACGGAGTGGTTTAAAGTCCACTCAGCTGCACCGGAGCAAGTCTACAGTTGCAGCACAATCCCCTTTAAGCCAACCTAGACGCGGAACACGTCTGGGCCCAAAGACCTTACAAGCCCTTGCAGGCTTACATGTGCCGATCGGCGGATCGGACGGTGTTGGTTGGCTGAAGGAATTGTAATATGGATAAACTAAACACAACAACACACACGCACACTCCAGAACTGTCGCAAATTCTGCGCTGACGTCATGGGACTCTGGAGACATTAACATCACTCTTGATATCTTCCAGAACCAATCAGAACACTCTGGATCCTTACGGGAAAGAATTTCCTTTTCCGGGGGGAATTATTCTTCCGGCGACTTACGGGGCTTCTCCAATACCCTGTGGTATGGAGCCCGCTATTAAGCCGCAACGTGCCCGGGGATATTCCCCGGCCGTATTGTGAGTTCAGGCTCCGTCACTCCCCCAGAAGCACCGTAAAGGCGCGACGTTGGCCTGGCCAACGCTGGGAAGCGACAGATTAAAAAATAAAAATTTCAACTTACCAAAAAAATCATCCTGAGAATTTCGGCCTTCGAATAGGCCTATTAGAAGAGGACCTGGGATATAGCAAAAATAGGGGTGCCGGCCTTCTCGCTGCAGAGCGAGGTGCACATACGGCGCGTTTGCGGTAACCGCATTACTGACGCAACCGCAAGACACTGCCAATCCAGGTGGAGTTTAAACCATTTTTTTTTTTTTTATTTGTTTGACCCTCCGGTCAGCTGCACCATACTATGTGGTTCCGTCAACTATCGCTGATAGCCCCAGGGCAGAATCGCCGAAAAACACGACGCAGTCTCCCTACATAGAGCTTACGATATTCCATGACGAACCACAGGTGCGGATCTGGCTCTTAAATTCCAGACCACTGCATATCCCAAACTGGCAATACAGCGCCAGTGGTAACAGCAGATTTGATCTCTCCAAGTAGCTTTGAACTATGCTTCTTAAGTAAATGTGGTGGCAAATTCTTCGACAGCATATCAGCAGCCATTTCAGTCGAGGGTACGCGAAACACCTCTATCGTCCTGAATTCCTGCTGGTTCTCACGTGTGACGTGGTGGTCTACATGTAAGTGGCGACTGGAGCGCGAAGCAACGGGGGACTTGGAGAAGAGCAACGCAGCGTTGTTATCTTCACCAATGGGCACAGGGCCGCGCTGTGGGAAGCCGAAGTCCTCCATATAGCGACGGCATGTCAACACACGCAAGGTGCATTTTGCCAGAGCCCCCGTCTCCGCAGCGAACGTACTCGGTCGTACATTCGGAAACATACCCGTCCACGCGTCTATATACGTATCGTGGATAGTAACAACTCCCCCATATCGGGAGCGGGCAGTATCAGGGCAGTCAGCGTAGCTGCTATCTGCCTCTGCGCATAGGCGCAAACTATCGGATGGCTCGTTCGGTGCGACGGCAATCCACTTACGCCCAGGTTCCTGCGAAATATACGCCAGGATCCTCAGTGCTGCAATGGCGTGCAGCAGGCCAAAATTGGCCATATGTTTCGCACAGTTAGAGGTGGAAGTCAGTATGTCGACTCTGACTCCATTGGCCAGCCACAGTAGGCCGCCGGTGACGCTGCCGTATGGGAAGAATTCCACAGTGGCGCGTTCCTCTTCTGTCTGAGGGCACATTGACTTCGACAAGACCTGCCCTGGTTCTGCTGGCGTACTGAAATGACGCAGCTTGCCGTTCGCGTACTTGAAGTGAGGCGCAAACAGCGGATGATCAAAGAAGTGCTCGAACTTCTTTACCAAGAGCACAGCGAACTGCTCCTGGTCCATGGTCACACGACCAGATTCGATGAAGATTCTGAACCCAATAAACCAGCGAAGAGCGGCGCATGTCACTTTCCTGAATCGGGTCTCCAACGAACGCCCTAACCAGTCCAATAGGAGCACGCAGTTTGAAGCTGCAGGCATATCATCAATGTACGTCAGCGTAGTGATGTAGCCAGTGCCATTCCATTTTGAATCAAGGTCAGTAGCCACCTCGGAAATCCGCTTCCCGTCAAACTGGGTGCAGATTAGGGTGAAGCTACAGGGCTCTGTCTTACTGCGCTCGAAGCCGAGCTCCAATAAGAACTTTGCAAGCAGATCTACGAAGATCTTTCCAGCTTGCTTCAATCCATAGATTGCCTTACGTAAACGGACGTAGGCGCCATCCAGGACATAATCAGGCAGTTTCATGTAGAGCTCTTCATTGAGAGAGCCTTCCAAGAAAGCATTGCCTATATCGTACAGCCGGCTCTGCAGACTAAGCACGGCTATGAGGTGCATGAAAATGCGAACCACGACGATGGAGACCACCGACGCGGAAGTTTCGAAGAAATCTACACCCTCAATTTGAGAGTAACCACATCCCACAAGCCTGTATTTATATTTATCTAACAGGCCCGTGTCGTGGAATTTCTTCTTGAACACGCCTTTTGAACGAATAATATTCTTGCCCTTCGGCACGGCGTGGCGCCCCGGGAGAATTTTCCATGTCCCTAGGGCTGTTAGTGCGTCGACCTCGGCGTTGATCGCTTCTTCCCATTTCGGCCAATCGGAGGCGCGTCGGGCTTCGGCAATCCCCTTCGGGTCGGGCACTTGGTCATTGACCGTAATACTGGCCTGGACTTCGGTTACAAGATCCGAAGCAAAGGCGGCTGCTTCCATGAAGACAAGGCGGTCTCTGACCGGCCCTATCAGCGCGTTAACCACGCTCATCATGGTCAGCATCGCCACGGAGGCAGGTTGTGCCGGATCGACATTAATGCTGCTGTCGGCGGCTGAATTTTGTGACGTAGCTTGCCCGTAAGCGGGGGTTCCAGCCCCGTCTTTCCGGACGCCGCGTAGAGCAGCTTTAGCTTCGTCGCGCCATGAGCCATCAGGGCCGGGAACCGGGTACATCAAGATGCCTTGATCTTTCTTGTACTTGGGCGATTCCGCACTTCGGCGATCGGACGCCCGGGGTGCCCCGGAAGCGCCACTTTTCTTTCTTTGTTTCGGGCGAAAATATTCCCGGTTCAGTCGTGAAGATTCCCGGCTTGCCGCGCGGTCTGAACGGCGCCGTCCCTCTCCGCTGGAATAGGCGGAATCGGGGGGCTCGTCACCGGCGGTTATTGAGGAGAAACCGGGGGGATCTCCCGCGGGATTACGATCACGATGAGCGCGATCGTAATCCGGGGGCAATTGACCGTAACCTTGATCGTAAGCCAGATCGTTAGCCAATCCCTGTCCAGAGGTGTGAGACGTCTCTCTACCTCTTTGTTCATCATCGACGGGTAAGTGTGCTCGTCCGGAGTCCGCTGTATTTGCGGATGCTGTTGATGCACGTGCGGCTGGTGTCCTTGCGGCATATCCCACGTGACGCGGATGTGCGTCGTCGTCAGATTCCTCTCCCCCAGATGACGAGAGGTCACCAGCTTCGGCTCCGGTAAAGCCTATGTTTGTTTGTAGTCCAAGCTCGTCAATCAGCTTAGATACATCTCCCTCCGTTACAGGCCGTGGTGCAAAATTGATTGCGGGCTGTTGGAGGTGAGCAGATTCCTCAAACCTCATGTGTGCATTGTGATCCACCTTACATAGGTGAGGATCCCAATAGAGCCACGAGAGCTCAACGTCCGGGAAGAACGCTGGACTGGCATCGCACACGCCGACGAAACGGCAAGGTGAGTGAAGTTTCCCTCTCGATCGAAGGTCCCACTTGTTTCTGCCCTGCTCTTTGAACCATAGGGGGTAGCAGGGCGTCCAGAAGACTCGCAGCATCGAGCCGTCAGGTACAACACCACTGATTAATTCAAGTGGTGATGGCCGTTTACCGTGATGAGTGCCTGTTCTGTTGTAAATGTAACTTGCATACAGGAGCGCCAACGGCCATGCCCAGGTCGGAGCGTCACCGCGGACCATCATGCGAAGTGCCATGATGACAAGTAGGTGATTTGTTTTCTCCGAGTGTCTGTTCTTGACTGCAGTGTATTTAGGCGCGTATGTAGGAAACCAGTCACTAGTTTTCATGGATTCCCGAATCTCTGGGGATTTATAATAACTCGCATTATCCATGTGTATATGGCGGCACCTCCGGCCGAAATGCGTGCGTATGTACCATAGCGCGTGTTCTGCACATTCGGGTGCTTGCGCGAGCGATCTGACCGGATACGGGATCACATATCGAACCGGATCTTTATCGCTACCTTTCCGGCAGCCATAGAAGGTAAATATTTGGGCAAAACGGTGCTGCCATCTGGACATCTTCATAGGTCCAATCGCGTCCATCGTGCCACTCTCCAGTCCGTCCTCGTACATAATCTGATCAGTATGTTTTGGAACCGATTTTATACTGCTCCGTTTGTTATTGCAGAAGTCGCAGACTCTGCACTGTGCGTCCTTAGGCGGCGGCTTAGTTATATTTACTCCGCGTATCCGCCCGTGTTTACACATGTGATATAAGGTCGTGGGATCGGTATCACCCCACCTCGCATGTTGAAGTGTGATGTCCGATTGAGCTTTGTAAAACGGCGAAGCCTTGTTCACGCTGCTCCTGTTCACTGCCATGCATAGGTGCTGAATGCATCGCGGGTTCTCGCAGTCGGGATGACCGCAACTCTCCCCCGTAGCCCCCATGTCCTCTCCTAACTCTGTCGCGCAGGTGACGGATTTTAAATCCCCTTCCGTTTCTGCGATCGACTCGCGGCCC
>PKDX01000061.1 GCA_002862745.1 Bacteroidota bacterium
AACTGGAATGTCCGGGTCCGCTGTGCTTACTTATACAGCGGGTGAGTCAATTACCTTAAGGCGAGGTTTTGTTGCAGATCCTTCATCCTCCACCTCCTACTTTAACGCATCTATAAATACACTATGTGGCAACTAACAGGATTAGGGTAGTGTTTAGTGAGATTAAATCTGCTTATTAATAACATATTGACGTCCCTCTCTTTCAAGAATCAGCTCGGAAGGAATTTGTGTCGAATCAACTAAGACGGCTGGATCCATAGGCAGGCCTAAGAATCGTGCTTCAAAGTGAAGGTGGGGGCCTCCTGATCTTCCTGTAGAGCCAATAATACCGAGAGGAGTACCAGCGGTAATCGTATCGCCTTCTTCTACGAGCAGCGACCAATGGTGGGCATAGTAAGTTTCTAGACCGTTGAAGTGCCGCACAATGGCAAGGTTTCCATAGCCGCCTGAATATCCTTCACTGATGTAGCGTACGACGCCATCAAAGACCGCATAGCTTGTATCGCCATTGTTATATGCGATATCAATCCCGTTGTGCAATCTTCCCCAGCGAGGCCCATATCCGCTTGTGTTATGGCCTACAAGGGTAGGGGGATGGTAGTTTTCCGTATAAATCGTAATGGAGTCAATAAGGGTGTCCGAGCTGTAATGCATCCGGCTGCATCGACCATGGAGGGGGCAGTTGTCGGTGTATAGATAGTCGTATTCTGGAAGTGCTTCAGCCACTGTAAGGGTGTCAGCGCTTGCATCAAATAAAACCGCTCGCGGTTCAGGAATGGTGTCGCCTTGAATACTTGCAAACCCCACGACGAAAAGATAGACCGTGGTTAAAGTAAGAGCTGTTCTCTTTGAATTATACATTGTAAGTCCTTTTGGACGTCTTATACGTATTCAAAAGGCCTTTTATTACCTCACAGACAGACTTTAAATGTTTTTAACAGCCTGGTTGATTGGGGCGTCTTAAAAAGAATTTTCGTCTAATTGGCAACCAATAATAATTGGGTCTGACCAGTATCCATACCCTATGTAGGCTCTGAGTACTATGGCTATCCTAGATAAATCTGGGCTTTGTACATAGCCTATATATTTGTAGTATTCGTGGTCACTCCCTCGACCGATTACTTTTTGCTTGCCGTTAGGTGCAGTTGCAATGGCCTTGTATCGCTTGCCGCTATTTGATAGTTCGATATCAACGGTGAAGATTTGATTTTGACGATTGGTTGCAATATCTGTGTATTGGTCCCCATCAGCGAGGTAAATTCTAGGTTTCCGGCTAATGGTAATGTTACTTTTGTTAAGTATGGGTAGGATTTGGTTTCCATTGTGGGTCCAATCCTTTTCGTCACAATTGTTAGCAATCTCTTGGGACAACAAAATCTTATCGTTTACCAGATTCTGAATAAAGATGGATGAGTTAAATCCTCCACATTCGTAGGATTCTTGAGATGAGATAAATGCTGCGAGGTTATTGGATTGCCATCCAACAAAATATAAAGCCCCTGTGCCACCCTCTGAATCACTGAAGCTTTCCCAAAGAACATTGCTTTTTATCCCTTCAATAGACGAGCGTCTTGTATCGTGATTAGACGGCTTTTCTGGTGGACCATCGTCCTTCGCATTATCCTCATTTGGGTTGCTACATGCTATAGTAAGACTAAGTCCTATTATTGCTAAGCTTATAGTCCATTGGACGAGCGAATATCTAGATGATAGAGGGAGAACTTTTTGGTAAATATTAAGTTTCATAATAGTGAGTTCAGTTATGTGTTTTTAACGCTATTTAGCGATGTTAAAATTGGGTTGACGGGTTGTAAATAGGTGAATACGTTGTATTTTCAAGGAGGAAAAGAATTTATATTTTTTGAAGATAATATTTACGATACTCATAAGTTTAGGAATCAGTGTATGTTTTGCACAGGAGATTCCCTACACCATGGTGCGAAGCAACCCGATTGCGGTGAATCCGGCCTTTACGGGGGTTGATCCCGGTTACCGAGTAGGTGTTTCTTACAGAAATCAGTGGACAAATCTTCCTAATGCAAACCTTCCTGGTAGCTTTGGGAGGGGTTCTGTTTTTGTTGATGGGCGTCACAGTTTTGGAAATGCACCTAATTTTGAGTGGGGCTGGGGTGGAATGGTGAGTTCTCAGGCAAAAGGTGAAGTCTTCTACAAGGAGAATCGATTCTTAGGATCCGCTTCGCTTATCTACAAGGGAAGTGAGACCTACTCGAGCCTGCCTCCTTTTTCATTGTCGGGAGGTTTTTCTTACAGTTATAATCGACTTTCAGTTGACCCAAGTGCTTTGGTATTTAGCGATCAGATTAATCCTTTTGACCAAACAATTCTTGGGCAGTCTAATGGGTTCCCTCAAGAGTTTATTCAAGCCCGTCCATTTCATAGCGTGAATGCTGGAGTATTATTGAGAATTCCATTGGAGTTTGCCTCTTCTCCTCGAGATAAGCGTAATGCTGGTGGATTGGATGTGAGTTTTTCAGCAGGAAGTATTCTGAAGCAGAATATCTCTCTTCTCGGACAGACGAATATTGTCGCTCCTTTGAATTACTCCTTTTCGTGGACTTTTACTCAGAAGTTTCGTGAGTTTGGTTTGCGAACTTCCATGTTCTATCAACGCGCTCGTCAACGCGACTTACAGCAAGGCCAAGGTCGATTTAACCACTTGCAATCAGGGTTAGATATTGTACTCTTTCCATCCAACTGGCCATGGAAAACCAATGTTAACCGCTATACGGTAGCCTACCCTTTAGCAGTAGGAGTTGCATTTAATACTCCCATAGGAAACAATATTATCACAGATGGTATGCGAGAGCTAATCAATGTCCGTGGGGTTACTGCCCTGATATTTAAAGTTGAGGCATCGGGTATTATAGCAGGAAGCAATGTACTCACCCTTGGCTTTAGTCCTGAGGTGGCACTTGGGGGAAGTGGCGATGAGGTGTTCGCACCGAACGGGGGATCAAACTTAGAAGTCTATGCTCGCATCACTTTCTTGAACGCGAGAGATCTAAAAAAGAGAACTGGTGGTCGAAAAGGTAATATATGTCCAGGCGTGGGTTGGGCTCAAAGTATGTTTAATTTCTAAAGCTAAGTAGAGGTGAATACTCGAAATACGCTCAATATAACTTCTTTCCTACGCTGGTCTTTCAGCCTTTTGTTTTTGGTGTTGATATCGAATGCGTTTGGGCAAAGTATTTCTGTTGTTACTTCTGATACAGCTATATGTCCGGGCGATACAGTTACTATAACCTACACAGAAGAAAATTTTTCTTTTGGTAATTTATGTTCGAGTTCTAATTCGAATAGAATCGATACCATTTTTCTAAGTAATTCAGCAAACAGCAATATTGATACGATTATCAAAAGCGCCACAGATCCAATTCCTTCATTTGACTTTTCCCCAGCGACAACTACTACGTATACTTTCAGAGTTCGCCGTCGTAGGAACAATACTAGCTTTTGCTTTACTTTACAACAGTCCATTGAAATTGTCGTAAGAGAACCACAAGCAGACTTCGTTTGGGCGAGTCCTAGTCCGAATACTTGTGCCAATGAGGGTCCCGTGAACTTCACGTCCAATTCTTCTGGACAAGGGTTAACCTACGCTTGGGATTTTGATGATGGTAATTCAAGTACTTCGGAAAACCCTAATCATCAATATACTTCTATTGGTACAGCGAGTTCAACCTATAACGTTTCGCTTATGGTAACGGATGATGTGGGGTGTGTAGATAATACTATTCTACCTGTTCAGATAAATCAAAATCCTGATGCTTCCTTTGTTAGTAATTGGAATGGGGATACTTGTGCTCCAGTAAATTTCACTTTTGATATAAATGACTTTAATCGAACAGCATCAGGGTTTACGTATTCTTGGGATTTCGGATCCTTAGGTAATAGTAATTTGTATTACCCAGGTTTTGTCTCTTCCGGTGATTCTATTGGTAATGGTCGTATTGACTTTCCTATTTCTTTGAGCGTCACGGGTAGTAATGGATGTACGACAACATCAACGGATCAAGTCTATGTATATCGTCGACCGGATATAAGTTTTACATTACCCACTGAGGTTTGTGCAGCGAACGATTTTAGTCCAACAGTAAGTGTTGCTGGTAGCAATCTTTCTTATTCTTGGACAGTTGATGGACTGGGGATAACTTCTCCACTATCTTTTACTGGTAGCGCACCCGTATTAACAACTGACGAATTATTTGGTCCAAGTGGTCCACCAAGTTCTGTAAATCGAGGTTACACCGCTACGGTTACTGCATTCGTAGAAGATTTAACAACAGGATGTAGGAGTACTCCCTTTTCGAATCAAATGAATGTGTTGCCAAATCCTGTTGCTACACTTTTAGATGATGAAAGCTTTAAGCTTTGTAATGATGACACCCTAAACACGGTGACACTTACAGTTCCGTCAAGTCCGTTTATCGATGATAATGTAAGCTATATTTTAAATTGGGGTGATGGATCTCCAATAAATTCAGGTACATACGACTACACGAATCTGCAACCATTCAACCACCAATACTCCAACTTTATTGGATACGTCACAATCAGTAATACTGTCACAGGCTCGAATGGTTGTGTCAGTAATTTCACTCAGGATTTTTATCGAGGTACAGCCCCTATCGCTGATCTGGTCTTGGATACTAGCCAAAGAGATCGGGATTTTTGTCTTAATAAGGCAGATTCAATTCTTTACGATTTAGGTCCGACGAATCTGAATAATGATGATGGTACAGCCTATACTTTCTTTTTAAATAGGGTGGCAACAGAACCTTCTCTTTCACAGTATTCTGCGAATATTGAATCAAGTACCGATACAACGGTCAATATTTTCACTTTCTCGCATCCACCACTAGATACGTCTCTAATTGTCAGGTTTGAGTCTTCATCTTGTGGCTTAGTTGTCGACCCTAATGATAGTACTGACAATAGTTACTATGTAACCTTGAGGGCACAAAATGGATGTGGTGTTAATAACACTCGAAATGGTCCTTTAACTGTAAGCAGTCCACCGACAGGTGACTTTGAAATTTCAAGCAATGAAGGTTGTTTGGGCGAGACTTTCACCCTTACGGCTTTTGATACCTCCGCTTCAATTGTAGACTACGTTTGTGATTCAAGCACAGCCATCCGATGGAATGTTTTTCCACCACCAGGTATAAATCTAGGCGGTTATGACTTATATAATTTTCCCCAAGAAGATCCTTATTTCACCGTGACGACGACATTCACAACGGCAAATGAGGTGGTGGTTTTTGCCCCTCCAGCTGGAGCTGTTGGACTATATGGCTTTCAAGCAGTTTTTAAAAATGCATGTGATACCTTTTTAACAGATACCCAATATATCTGCGTCACAGCCCCGCCGAATGCTGATTTTACATTAAGCGATACGTTATTTTGCGCCCCTGATACAGTGGTCATTACTAATAACTCAGGTCCAAATTTAGCTTGTGCTCCCGATACCTACCAATGGACAATAAATCAAGTTGATGCGTGTTCAGGTAGTGGAAATCCAAACTTCATAAACGGAACGAATTCAACTGATCGTGAACCAGAAGTTGTTTTCAATACACCTGGTGTTTATGATGTTAAAATTCTCATTCAAAATATATGTGATGTAGATTCTCTTATCGGACAAGTAACAGTGCAAGGTCCTCCCGTTGCGACAATCAATCCTATATCGACAGGTTGTGCAGCGGAATCTGCTATAAATCCTATAGTTACTGTGGCTAACAACTGTTATGTGCCTGACACAAGTGTTGCATGGGAATTCAATGGCTTGGTGCCAAATTCCAACCAGTTTAACGCGCCACCATTTACAATTGATGTATTTGGTAATTTTTCAATTTCAGCGGAAGTTTCGAATGCATGTGGTTCAGTCCAGCTCACAGAAAACTTCGAGATATTGGAACTACCCGGTACTCCGCAGATTGTAGGTGACACCTCCCTTTGTGTAGGAGATTCTTTAGCCTTGGCAGTTACTAACAATTATGCACAAAATGTCACTCTGGCATGGAATGGTGCTAGTGGATTTTCTAGTTCTGACAGCTCAATATTAATTGTTACTACGACATTTCCTGATAGTGGAATATATGCGGTTACTGCTACAATCGCGCCATGCAGTGTAACATCTCAGGTTGAGGTATTGATCAATCCCTACCCTGACTTCAATATTGATTCCATCCCTCCAGAGTGTGCTCCATATGATTTTCAGATTAGTAATTCAACAACCCATGCCGATACTAATTTATGGAGTGTGCCACCAAACATTTCGATTGCTGATTCCGATAGTCTACAGCCCAGTTTCTCTTTCCCTGATAATCAAAGTGCTGATACAACCACATATGCGATTAGCTACACAGCTACCTCATCTTTTGGCTGCTCAAGCGATACAACCTTTGATGTGGAAATTATAGGTCGCCCTATTGCTTCGTTTATCCCAGATAGTGATTGTATAGGAGAGACACTTACGTTAACCAACTCAAGTCAGTTTGCTACATCCTATACATGGTCTACAACATCTACAGATGTTACCATAGTGAATCCCACGTCGACTGATGCTGAAGTTGTATTGAATAGTAATGCTACGAACGGGGACTTGTTGGTTCCGATTACGTTAGTGGCAGAGAATACAAGTGGCTGCTTAGATACCATAATCCGCTCAATAACGATTTATCCTGATCCAGTGGCGGAGTTTACGTCTACAGATACAATAGAATGCGCTGATCCATCATTTGTAATTGATGCTAGTGTAATAACAACTGTAGAGTATCCTGATGCGAATGATGTATACAGTTGGGAGGTGAACTATAACGATGGAGCAGGCTTTATTGCTATTGATACAGGAGTAGTCTTTCCAGGCTCTGTGGTAATCGATGGCCCGGACTCAAGTGTTACGATTCGATTAATCACAACCAATGTACATGGTTGTCAGCAGTCTGTATTTGATCAGGTATTTGATACACACCCTGACCCGATAGCGAGCTTTACGGTAGCGCCTGTAGACAGTTGTGGTACGCCGTTAGTGGTTGAGACGAGTAATACGTCTACGGTTGCGCCTAGCAATGGTCCGTTGACATGGTTATGGGATGTACGTGATGAGAGTAATAACAGTGTTGCGACAAGTACGGACTCTGATCCAAGTTTCTCATTGACGAATGGTTCAAACACTATAGACAGTGTGTATGTGCTTTCGTTAACTGCCACG
>PKDX01000004.1 GCA_002862745.1 Bacteroidota bacterium
ATCTTCTACAACAAACTTCATTAGTTAACCTCGAACCGTTTCAATGATTGAATCCACGACGTCTGGGTTCAATAAGGTGGAGATATCACCCAAGTTAGTAAACTGACCTTGGCCAACTTTTCTCAAAATGCGGCGCATGATCTTCCCACTACGTGTCTTTGGCAGACCCTTTACCATATAGAGGACATCAAGCTTGGCAATGGGCCCTACTTTGGATGAGATCAGTGCATTAACTTCCGATAAGGTGACTACCTTCTCGTCCCCTGAACACACCACAAAGGCACACAATGCATTGCCCTTTATATCGTGAGGAATGCCGACAATCGCCGACTCTGCGACTAAATCATGCTCATTGATAGCATCTTCAATCGGTGCGGTCCCCAAGTTATGCCCGGATACAATGATTACATCATCAACTCTACCTGTTATGCGGTAGTTACCCTGGGCATCACGATCAGCCCCATCGCCTGTAAAGTAATATCCAGGATAGGCAGAGAAGTAAGTATCAATGTAGCGTTGATGATCACCATAGATCGTGCGTGCCATCGATGGCCAAGGAAAACCAATACACAGTTTCCCTGAAGCCTCCTTGTCTTCGATAGGTTGGCCCTTGTCATCCATTAACTGGGCTTGTATACCAGGCATAGGCTGAGTCGCAAAGGTGGGAATACTTGGCGTAGATCCTGGAATGGATGATATCATAATCCCGCCCGTTTCAGTTTGCCACCAAGTATCGACAATAGGGCACTTGTCTTTTCCTATCCGCCTGTTATACCATTGCCAGGCTTCTTCATTAATGGGCTCACCCACTGTTCCCAAAACTTTGAGCGAGGATAAATCATAGTCATCCACCAAAGAATCACTTGCCTTGGCAAGCGCTCGTATCGCGGTTGGCGCGGTGTAAAACTGATTGACTTGATACTTTTCTATCATTGCCCAAAATCGCCCATAATCTGGATAGGAAGGGACGCCTTCAAACATCAACGTCGTAGCGCCATTTAAGAGAGGACCATAGACGATGTAGCTGTGGCCGGTAATCCAACCAATATCGGCAGTACACCAATAGACATCTCCCTCATGGTATTGAAAAACATTTTGAAAAGTATAGGCCGCGTAGGTCATATACCCACCAGTGGTATGCAACATTCCCTTAGGCTTGCCAGTAGATCCTGAAGTGTATAAGATAAAGAGCGGATCCTCTGCATCCATTACCTCAGCCTCACAGACATCAGATGCTTTGGTTAGCAAAGGCTTTAGATCTATATCACGTCCTTCGACCCAATTTGAATTGAGGCCAATATGGTTTACTACAAGAACGCGGTGGACGCAATCACAGGATTGTAATGCTTCATCTACAATGGACTTCAAGTCAAGGACCTTACTTCCGCGATTCGCACCATCCGAGCAAATAACTAGGGAGCAGGATGCATCATTGATTCGTGCAGCAAGGGCTTGGGCCGAAAAGCCCGCAAATACTACAGAGTGAATAGCACCAATTCTAGCACAAGCTAAAACAGCTATGGCTAGCTCAGGAATCATCGGTAGATAAAGACATACCCTATCACCTTTGGACACACCCTGTTGCTTGAGGGTGTTGGCCATTTTATTGACGGCGCTTAGTAATTCAGCATAGGTATAAACGAGTCCTTCATCTTCTGGATTATTGGGTTCCCAAACAATGGCGCGTGCATTGGGCTTGGTTTTTGCATATCGATCAAGGCAATTGACGGTTATATTAACCTGTCCTCCTTCAAACCAAGAAACTTTGGCTTTATGAAAGTCATAGTCGAGGACCTTGTCCCAAGGCCTAAACCATTCAAATGATTCCTTTGCGTAAGTTGACCAGAACGTTTCAGGATGCTGAATTGCTGCCTGCTGAGCCTGAACGACTTCTTCTTTACTTGATAAACGAAAATTAGCCATGTTATGCAACGATATCTCCTGGAGTGGCATCAGCACTCGGTTTAACAAAATAAAGCTTGCCCTCTGATGTCTCGGACAATAAGATCATTCCATTTGATTCCACCCCTCGAATTTTTCTAGGAGCTAAATTGGCTAGAACTTGTACCATTTCCCCGGGTAATTCTTCTTCAGAAAAATGCTCCGCAATACCGGATACGATTGTCCTTGTTTCAAATCCAACATCAACTTGCATCTGTATCAGCTTATCGGTCTTGGGAACGCGAGAAGCCTCCAAAATTTTGCCGACGCGAAGGTCCATCGTTTGAAAGGCATCGTAGGTTATCTCATCTTTTTGAGCCATAGCATTAGGGTTTGATTTAAGTGTATTTTGAAGTTGCTGTTTTTGATCGGCAATCCAAGAATCGTCAATTTTTTCAAATAACAATCCAAAGGATGCAATCGTATGATCAAGATCGAGCAACTTGTCTTTCGAAGCAAGTATCGTCCAATTCGGAGAAGACCAATTTATCATCTCAAGCAAACGATGAGCTGCGTGAGGCAGAAAGACCTGCATAACGCCTGCAAGCCGAGCAACTTGATGCATAGAAGCGTTAAGCATGGCTTGCGCCTCTGCTGGGTCGGTTTTAAAGCACTTCCAAGGCTCATTATCGGCAAGGAATTTATCTCCTGTGCGAGCGAGTTGCAACATGCCTTGAAGTGCATCTCTAAATCGAAAAGCTTCAATGGCCGTATCAATATCTTGCATTGCCGTCTTATACTCTACGGCATAATCTTTAGTTTCTCCCAACCTTCCTTCATTAAATCGATGGAAGAGTTGTAATACTCGATTTACGTAGTTTCCAATAGTTGCTACCAATTCATTGTTGACCCTTGCTTGATAGTCATCCCAGGTGAATTCTGCATCCTTTGTCTCGGGCATATTGGCGGCAAGTACATAGCGCAGCGCATCGACATGGCTTGGGTTATTTTCTAAGAAAGTATCTACCCATACTGCCCAGTCCCTTGATGTAGAAATTTTTCGTCCCTCAAGATTGAGAAACTCATTGGCCGGAACGTTTTTAGGTAAAATGTAGCCGTCTCGATGACGAAGCATGGCAGGAAAAATAATGCAGTGAAATACGATGTTATCTTTTCCAATAAAATGAAGGAGCTCGGTGTCTTTATCTTGCCAGTAAGGCTTCCAATCCTCAATAATACCTTGCGCTTCAGCTGCCTTGGTGGCTGAGACATAACCAATAGGCGCATCTAGCCACACATATAGCTTCTTGCCTTCACTGCCCTCGATCTCACTTGGGACATCCACTCCCCAGTCCAAATCACGCGTTATCGCTCTGGGCTGAAGCCCTTCCTCTAACCACGAATTACAGGCACCCAGCACGTGCTTTTTCCAAGCCTTTACATCATGCAAAGAACTTCCCTCAAACACCCCCGTGTTAAGCCATGTATTAAGCCAGTCTGATTCTTTGTCCAAGGGGAGATACCAATGGCTTGTTTTACGGAGTTCTGGCTTACTACCACTAAGGGTTGACTTAGGATTGATTAACTCATTGGGACTTAAACTCGAACCACAGCTTTCGCATTGATCGCCATAGGCCTCTTCATACCCGCATTTAGGGCATGTTCCCTTGACGTATCGGTCAGCCAGAAACTGATTGTAGGATGAATCATAGAGTTGCTGCGTAGTCTTCACCGAAAAGACATTGCTCTCATAAAATGCCTTAAACCAAGCTTGTGCCTCTTTATGATGAAGGTCAGAAGAGGTTCTATAAAAAATATCAAAGCTGATACCTATGGACTCAAACGCTTTAGAATTTCTTAAATGATACGTATCGATAATATCCTGAGGGCTTCGACCTTCTTTTTTCGCACGCATGGTAATCGCTGCACCATGTTCATCCGAGCCACAGACAAAGAAGACATCATGATCCTGAAGTCTTCGAAAGCGTGCATAGATGTCAGACGACAAATAGGCTCCTGCTATATGTCCGATGTGCAATGGACCATTAGCATAGGGCAAGGCGGCTGTTATTGTAAATCGACGGCGGTTTCCCATATGATTGAAAAATATTACCTTTTCCGTAAAGGTAGATACTGCATTTGGAAAAGTCTATACAGTTTGTCACCCTTCATGGTCCTGAGAGTACAGGCAAGACAACACTTGCCCTGGCCCTAGCTAACGCATGTACCTTGCCGTGGATCGCGGAAGAGGCGCGTAATCATATTGTCGAAGCGCAACACTTTACTGAAAAGGACATTCTGAGGCTCGCCCAATTACAATATGAAGCAGAGAAAAAAGCTATTCAATCTCAGGAAAGCGGCCTTATCCTAGCCGATACGAATCTTATCAACTTTGTGGTTTGGCTGAGTTGGGAAAAATTAACTGTCCCTCAATGGTTGATAGAAGCAATAGGTAATCAGCCTTATCGATATAATCTACTGTTACAAGTCGATGTGCCTTGGGTGAATGACGGCTTTCGAAACATATCAGACCAATCCTTACGAGATAAATGGTTCACGCTCTATGCCCAAACCCTTGATCAATATGGTTTACACTACGAAGTGATTGATGGAGACTACACTTCACGAGAAAATATGGCAAAAAGTCTATTGCAAAACTGGTTGACCTTACATTAAGTTTGCGGTACTCCAGGGGTTTCTATTATGGAATGAGACTTACCCTTTGCACCTGATCAGGCTGATACCTGCGTAGGAAGCGAGTGTGAAAGCATACCTTTTTGGGTTGCCAACTGGAGTGTTTTTTTAATTTAAAAATGCTCATTATGTACAAATCATCTTTTTTAATTTTTGTCTTTCTCTTAGGCACATTCGTTCATGCGACGGCGCAAAGAACAGACACAGCTCAAGCTATTGAGGTAGACGTGGCCAACGAGCTACCCGATGTAGTGATCAAGGAAGTGGCGGTCTATCGCCAAACACCTATGGCCTTTGAGAAACTCAATCTTGCCGACATTCAACGCAACAATCATGGACAGGATATTCCCTTAGTGCTTGAGAATACGGTGTCAGCAGTGGCCACTTCCGATGCCGGAAACGGTATAGGGTACACCGGGATTCGAATTCGCGGTGTAGACGCAAGCCGAATCAATGTCACGCTCAATGGAATACCCT
Organism: Bacteroidota bacterium; assembly: GCA_002862745.1. Lineage (GTDB taxonomy): Bacteria > Bacteroidota > Bacteroidia > Chitinophagales > UBA8649 > UBA8649. Next base: position 5,053 of record PKDX01000004.1, read on the forward strand.
ACAACGACGCGGAATCTCAAGCCGTTTTTTGGGTAAACCTACCGGACCTCGCCTCATCAACGCAATCGATTCAGATCCAACGAGGAATCGGTTCTACCACCATTGGAGGAGGAGCATTTGGAGGAAGTCTTGCCTTGAGAACAACGTCAGACAATACCTTTCCTTATGTTTCAATTGACAACCGCTTTGGTTCATTTAACGCGCGTCGTCACACGGTTCAAGCCTCTACTGGACTTATTGCGAATCGCTTTATCCTCGAGTCACGGTTGTCGAAAATTCAGTCGGATGGCTATGTTGATCGGGCATCTGCTGATCTGCAGTCACTTTATGTATCTGGGCAATACAAGGGCGATAAAGTGCGCGTATGGCTCAATGCCTTTTCAGGACATGAAGTCACAGGACAGGCATGGAACGGAATTGATAGTGCTACCCTTGCCGACAACAGAACCTACAATTCAGCGGGTACAGACTTTGGAACCTTCTTTCCAGCCTACGACAATGATGTAGACGATTATCGCCAAGATCAGTTTCAAGGAATTTTCGCGTGGGACATTACAGAAAACGCTTTACTCAAAGTAAACACCTTTTATACACGAGGTAAAGGCTTCTACGAAAACTATGCTTCCGGTTATGGCTTTGGAATCAACTTTGCTGACCTCGGCTTAGACAACATCATAACAGATGGTGGGGATACTATTACCAGTACGCACATCGTAAAGCGACGTTGGCTTGATAATGACTTCTATGGTTTTTCGACATCCTATACTCATTCAGGCATTAAACATCTTGACTTGATTGCCGGAGGAGGATATCACCGATACAGCGGTAGACACTTTGGTACTTTGCCTTGGATGCAATATGCCGGTGCAGCAAGTCCTGATTACATGTATTATGATGGAAGTAGCGTGAAATCTGAAGTCCATGGATTTGCAAAGGTCAACTACAACCCCATCGATCGCCTTCACCTCTACGGTGACCTTCAGTTACGTCAAGTAAACTATGAGGGATCGGGAATCGAAGATGACCGATCAAGCTACGCTTTTGAGCAAAACCAGCTTTTTGTAAATCCTAAGGCAGGTATATCCTACTTCCTACAAGATGATCATGTGGTGTACGCATCGTATGCCTATGCAGGTCGTGAGGCAACTCGAGCAGATTTACTATTCAGCACAAAAGATGCTAATGGCAATAGTACGATTCGCCCTGAGTACATGCACGATATTGAAATCGGCTGGCGTGGAACATGGGGCAAAAGCTATCTCAATGTCAATGGATATCTCATGCGATACAAAGACCAACTTGTATTATCCGGCGCTTTAGACCCTGTAGGAAATGCTCTGCGTATAAATGTAGAAGACAGCGACCGTATGGGAATTGAAATTGATGGCCGATACCAAGTAAACTCTTGGCTTAACATCCGAGGAAATGTAGCCTTGAGTAACAACCGCTTTATCGATAGTGATAGCACAGGAGCTACTATTACTCAACCGCTTGCCTATTCACCAAACGCCGTATCGTCAGTAATACTTGGTGTAGAGAAAGGAGGCTTTGCCTTTGATCTCATTAATAAGTACGTTGGAAAGCAATACTTAGATAATAGTGGGTTGGATGCGGTATCGATTCCTTCCTACTTTGTGTGTCATGCTCAAGCGCAGTATACAACATCATTGGATTGTGGGCTTGATCTAGGATTTCACCTCCGTGTCAACAACTTAACCAATACCAAGTATGTATCCAATGGATATGTCTATGCCGGATTCCCTAGCTACTACCCACAAGCGACCATCAATGCCATGGGTGGGGTAAGTCTACGATTTGCTGGCAAAAAGAAAGCTACTCTATAGACGAGAGCCCTCTCTTGAAAGAAGAAGTAGATGAAAGGCCTGGGAATAATTCCTGGGCCTTTCTTTGTAAACCGTGCATTGTCGTCCTTTAAACTGACCACAATTCAACATAAAGAGAATATATCGGGGATAGAAGACCATGTAGCATACCTTAAAATCTAAGATATTTACCCATAGTATATGGCAAGTGAGCGTATCATTT
>PKDX01000032.1 GCA_002862745.1 Bacteroidota bacterium
CATCGATTTTATGAAAAAAACTTTTTCGGTGACTCCCGTAGATGAAAGAGACGCCCGTGTCCCAATCTCGTTTGATGAACAGGCTCGAAAGTTACCTCGAGTTCATGCTTTGATCGAACACGACGATTTCGAATATGGGCACGAAGGCGGTGGATATGGGTACGACTCTGACGAACCCTATTACGGGGTCGACTACGACTCCGAACCCACAATGGGGCAGGCAACCTCAGATGAAGAAGAGCTGCTCCACGCTCTCATGGTCGAAGAGATGTGGCCTAAAATGGTCAACATGGTGTGGGAAACCGGAGGTTATGACCTCCAAAACAACGGCGAAACTTGTATCAAAGATACAAGTGTCAAAAACACTTGTATCAAAACTGGCGTGTGTGCAGATACACGTATTCGTTCCCAGGGCCCTCCTGGAGCTGCGCCAATTCGGCACTCAGAATCAGGCTGGGAAACCGAATTTGGTCAGTTTTCCAGTAACCGGATGGGCAGTTATCAGGCTGACCGTGCAGCCGTAACGCCTGGTCGCCATAAATCAATTTTCACCGACCAAGAAGACCAACAACCTCAACCAGGAGACTACGCTATGGACGATTCATCTCCCTCTCCTTCGCCGGAACCTCAGCAGAAACGCGCGAAGTTCACTGGCACTTCCCGCCCTCGACTTAACGAGATTTCTGGCTGTTATTCGCACCTGAAGCGCCACCATTCGGCGGGCAATACCCCGGGAGTGCCACTGGCATTCAAGTCTGCCTGCGCGAGGATCGAAGCAAAGGAAGCTCAGAAAAGCACCCTCTTCAACTCCAGTGGCAGCGACGACGACAGTGAACTGGATTTTAATGTCAGTGACAGCCCGAGGAAGCCCAGGGTCGACTACCAAGGCCAAGACGAAGATGGAAACGAAGTTTTCTGCGTGACCTGTGGCAACGAGGCCGAGTACGACACCACGGCCATCGTCCTCAATGGGCAGGAAACTCAAGTTCCAGTGTGCAGCCTACACTGCGAGGAGGCTTGGTTGCACAAGCATGACCACATGGTCATGAGGGCCCCAATTCCAGCTGCAGTGCCGCCAGTTCCCGTGCCGGTACTCTGCTGCAGTGTGACACCATCCGCACCTCCACCTTCACCTTCACTGACGACGCTCACGCAGATGAACATGGGCATGACCGACGCCGAGTTCCGTGACTTGGAAGCTGCCCTCATGGGCCTAAAGTCACCTGAGTCCCCTGCGACCATCGGCAATGGGCCTGCTTCCCTTTTTGTCTAGGACCGAGGTACACTGGGGCCGTCCTTACCGAACACCCAGCTAACATAAATTTAGTGTGCATGGTAGTCAAGTCAAGTAAAAAAGTACAAAAAATAAATAAAAAAGAGGGAGGGGAAAAATTCAGTATAGAGTTCGATAGTATCCTAGCCTCCAGTATACACCAAGCATTTTTTGAGCATGGTACTGTACCGGCGTCCCATTTAGACGGAGTTTTGGACGCCTTACAACAGCTGGCAGTTTCATTAGCCGCTCTCAGATACTTGATCGATACGGACCTGGAGGATACGAACATTTCAAAAACAATCGAAGAATTTGCACTCACAGCCGGAGCACATATTGCGAATACGGAAAAGGAAAAAAACTATTTGAGGTTGCTATCCGAAAAAAGAATTTTAAGCAACTTATGGGTCGCCTACTTGCTACGAGATTTGGACCCGGATATTTTCAGTAAGTTACTGATTTATGCGGCGCTCCTTTTGAGAGTAGGCAAGCCCACGATCACGAGAAGACAATGCACAGACCCTGAGGTCAAAAATATTGTGTCAGCTATCAGATATGATGAGGATTCATATGCATATAACCCCATGGAAACAGCTATATGGGGGAATGAGAACATGAAAATCGAAAATTTCAAACTCGGAGGGAATTCCGAAAATTTTGACCCAAACGAAGCACAAGGAACAGCCGCTAGGCGCAGACGCCGGCAGCGTAAACAAACTGGAGGAAAAAGAGAAAATCAACAAAAAATAGTTGCGGCCATCCACAGAGCCGAGCAAAATGAAGAGGCACCGATATGGGACCAGCTGGAGCTAGGAGGTAACCCTATAGCCTTGAAATACGAAACCAAGCTCCGAAAAATCGTGGAAAGATATGGTGAGGTATTCAGGCCAGCTCCAGGAGGGAAACTCAAACAGTTTCGAGACGAACATGGCAACGTGATCCACCACCGCATCCACTTGACAGATGACCAACCTGTCGCCATCAGGGCATATAAAGTGAGGCCAGAATTGGAGAAACTGATGACCCAGTACGTCCAAGAGCTTGTTGATATGGGTGCCTGTGTACCCTGTAACACTTCAAGCTATTCAGCACCCCTTGTAATGGTTCCAAAGCCTGGGACCACGGAACTGAGGGTATGTGTTGATTATAGACGCTTGAACCGTAAGGCAAAAAAGTTTGCCACTAACATGATCACGGCCGACGACATATTCGACCAGCTCGGTGACGCCCGCATATTCAGTACGCTGGACCTGAGGAAGTGGTTTCACCAGATCTCTGTCGATCCACGAGATAGACATCTATTGGCTTTCACCACGCCACATTTGGGCAGCTTCACGTGGACGGCCCTACCGATGGGCTTTATAAACAGTCCATTCCTGGCCCAGTCATGCATCGAACAGGTTTTCCGTACACCATATAAAGGACGCACGGCCCTTGGGAATATCGTAAGCGTCTATATTGACGACCTAATTATTTTCTCAAAAAATGAGGCCGAACACGCAGAACACATAGAATTTGTGTTGCAAGTTTTATTGAAACATAACGTGCAAGTAAGGGCGAACAAAGCACATCTATTTCAACCTAGAATCTACTTTTTGGGCTTCTACTTAGAAGCAGGGCAGATTCATATAGATCCTGCGAAGATAGAAGCATTGACCCAGATGCCTGCTCCTACCGACATACAGTCATTGCAAAGATTACTTGGCTGCGTTACCTACCAGCGTAGATTCATCCCAAACATGTCAAACCTGACGCAACACATGACGGAACTACTGAAGAAAGGAGTAACTTGGAGATGGACAGCAGAATGTGAAAAGGAGAGACAAGCATTAATTAAAATACTCACAAATCCGCCTGCTCTATCCCTGCCGGACTTCTCAAAGATCTGGTTCGTCCGCACCGACGCCAGCGACAAAGGCATCGGATGCGTGCTGGGATACTACGGAGGCGATGCAGATGGTAAGAATAAGGACAGAAGAGTGGTGGCTTACCAGTCACGCAAGCTATCGCCAACTGAACAGCGCTACGACACTCGCCGAAAGGAATGTCTCGGCGTCATCTGGGCGCTCAACAAGAATCGCAAGTTCCTAATAGGTTGCGATCCATACTTTGTTATCGAATGCGACCATAGGAACCTTACCTGGCTCCAAAATGTAGAACCATCCACTGGACAGCTTTACCGCTGGTCAGTTCTCCTGCAAACCTACAATTACCGCTTTAAGTGGACGCCTGGGGCACAGCTGAAGGATGCTGACGCCCTGAGTCGCGCCCCTCTCGAGCGGAGTCCGAGCGAGCCATGCTTCGACGACATCGTGGCAGCCGTGCAAACACACGCCACAGCCGCAAAAGGCTCGTCTGAACAGAAAATAAATACACAGATCTCGTATTCTCCTGACTGTGCGCCCTATCGCGTCGCGATAGTAGGGCACGGTCTCGGCAGCGACGCTATGGCGCTTGAGCCATCGGACCGCTTCACGGTTGCAGCCGCGCAGGATACGAGTGGAATGATGCGAGATCTGCACGCACAGATCTCAGGAATTGAATCCTGTGAGACTGTGTCCAGTCTTGTCAGCAAGCTGAAAGAGGACGCAGTTGCGCATGGGAATCCGCAAGTGTTGCGGATAGTTAGGCCTCGGCTCTCCGGCGGTACCCAGAGTATATCCCTGCCAGAAGTCGAAGGTTTAGTCCGAGATCTGCAGCCGAAGATAGTGATGATAGATCTTCTTCCGCCGACGCAGAAGACTGCGCCGCAATACAGACAGCTGGAAAAACAGCTCGCGGCAGCGAAGTACAAAGTTGAGTCGCAGATACTCAACGTAGCAGCGATGGGTGATTATACAGCGCAGCAGCTGTATTTTCTCATTGCTAATAACCTTAAAACTGACTATGTGTGGCCAGAGCCAGATACCAAATTTGGTGGTCTCACTGCATCCTTGCAGGACCCAGAGACCGTGCCACCAGGGTTACGTGCGAACACGTACACCCCACTCGGCATAAAAGCCGATTTAGAAGGTCGGGAGTTCGAGCCCCAGCCACTGGCGTTAATCTGCCGCGGGGGAATTAACATAAGAGCGTATGATACGAATTATCCGCTACCTCCATTTACAAACCGGTTTACGACATTTTCCGGTATAAACGGCTCAGAATGGGTATATGATGCCCTAGGGCCACGGCTCGTGACTACCGCGGACCAAGCGAGACTTCTAAACCTCTCAGAAAAGGCGAAGTCAATTTTGATAAATAAATCCCAGCGTAAACAGCAGGCTATCTTGAGCCAGACTACCCCGGTAGCTACGCTGACCCGCATGTATCAACACATGCTACGGACGCTCGATGAGAGTCGTCAGCTCAGCAATAGTACCTCCGGAGAAGGCCAAGATGCTCACTGGTTGGCCGGGTATATAGTCGCTCACATAATGCCTAGCCACGACAATATATCGGACGCTCAAAGGCGGGACCCAGACTTGATCCCGATTATTCGATATCTTGAGGGCGATAAGGCACCAGACCTTGAGCCCGCGCCAGGGCCATACCAGCGCCACCTGCCATACTTGCGCATGCAAGATGGAGCTCTATATTTTCGAGAAGAAGTAGGGGACGATGTGATGACCGATGTAATCGTCCTCCCGAAAGAGCTTAAACAGGTGACCCTTCAGGCCCTCCATGACAGCCCGCATGCTGGACACACTGGACAACAAGCAACGAAAAAAGCTGTAAGAGACAGGGTATTTTGGGCTCCAAAAATGAGCCGGGAAATAGACTCATATGTCAAGAATTGTCCCATCTGCAGAAAAGCGAAAGCTCACCGCAGGCAGAACGCAGGGCAGATGCAGAGTCAATTATTCCACAGTCCCATGGAGCGAATTGGGATTGACTTAATCGGACCTTTCAGGCCTAGCAGCGAGGACAACGTGTATTGCCTCCACGTATGTGACCTATACACAAACTACAATATGGTGGAGCCTATACCGGACAAATCCGCCAGTACCGTGGCGAAGGCTCTCCACCGGCGCGTAATTTTAAAATACGGAGCTCCGCTAGAAATCGTAAGTGATCGAGGAAGCGAGTTTCTCAATTCCGTATTCAAAACGCTGGCGGAAGCTTATGATATAAAACACCTTCCCACGACCGCGTACCACCCAGAAGGGAATGCTGCAACCGAACGAGGCCATAGGTTTTTCAATGGTATATTAAAAATAGCACGAAATAAGTACGGACAAGACTGGGACGACGCGATCCATTACGCCTGTGCTGTGCTTAACACTATTCCACTAGCTGGTACTATCTACTCTCCCTTTGAGCTAATGCATGGCTTCAAAGCCCGAGCACCGGCCGATGCCATGATAGAGACTGGACGTGGCAGTCGCCAGAACAAGAGCGACTTGAGCAAGGATGAGTACATGAGACAGATAGGAGCAAGGTGGAATGAAATGGATAACATAGTCAAGCAGGCACGTCTACAACAAATCAGGCGCAATCGACACGCCAACCAGCAACTTAAGTACGATGTTAAATACAACGAAGGAGATCTAGTGCTCGTGTATCGACCCACCTTCAAGAAGGGCGTCACGAGGAAGCTCCTGTTCAAGGTTGCCGGTCCATATGAAGTAGTCACCAGTCCACACCCTAATGTGTACAAGTTGCGCAAGTTGGATACCAAACAAGAGACAACGCACAATGTAAGGGATATCTGCCCGTACATTACTCGCGCTGCTTACCAGCAACGACGCGGAGAAAACACGGAATTAGTGGATACCGCCGACCTAGCAGATCTTAGTGTGCAAGAACCTTTAGCACCCGTAGCCGGCGACTTCTTGTTGTTCCCAGCCACGATCGCCGACCAAGATCGCGGAGGAATCAACTTTGACAAAGCACCAGAGATGTACCCGTTCTTCCTATGCAAGGTGTTGGAATATAATGAGGCAGGCAAGACGGTGAGAGTGCATTACTACAACAGCTATTCAGCAGCACGACCAAAGCTACGAGGATACCTACCATGCTGGAAGCACACCAAGAAGGATGAAGAGCAGTACGCAGCGAGATGCCCACGGCTTCACGAGCCGATGGAAGATCCCGACATCCCGCTAGACGAGTTCTGCCAACTCAAGATTCATCCTAAGAAGGGAAACAAACAAACACTCACGCTCGATAAGACCGAGATCCGCAAGGCTTTGCAGATGCGTCCGCAGATCTTCGACTAAACAACAACCGCTACGCTATGCAGCGGACACATGTGCACGCCTGGCGAAGATGTCCCAATAGTGTCCCGCGCGACACTCGAGCGAGAGAGTGAAGAGATACCTAGATAAGGCTTTACAGACTACAGATCTCATTGGCGAAATTGTAGATCTGGGGGGAATCGTGTAATGCCGTGAAAAAACAAAATACAGAAAAAACAAATTTTACTATGCCGCGACGCAGCGAGCAGATCAG
>PKDX01000068.1 GCA_002862745.1 Bacteroidota bacterium
TAGGGCATGCTTTCGCAGTCGTTGCTCGAACTGAAAGCAGGAATGAGGTAAAGCTTTGACCATTTGATCAACACAAGGTTTCTGTCCAAGCTGAACTTACTCATCAAACACCCGCGTTACCCTTTTACAGATGTGCCGCCCCAGCCGAACGCCCACTCAACACTAGTTCTCAAATTGCACTATGTCGTCTTGCAGATTCGACAAAAAGTGAGGATGACAGACAGATTCAGAAGAAGAGGTATTTCACAGCTGCCGAAGCTCCCCCCTGTTCTACACCTTCCAAACCATCCATCCGAGCAGAGTAGAGTCAAGCTCAACAGGGTCTTCTTTCCCCGCTATATCGTCCACACCCGTTCCCATGACTGTGGGTTCACCAGCCTGAACATCGGGACAGAGGAAATCTCGTTAATCCATTCATGCGCGTCACTAATTAGATGACGAGGCATTTGGCTACCTTAAGAGAGTCATAGTTACTCCCGCCGTTTACCCGCGCTTTCCTGATGCTAATCAGATTTACATTCGGAGCACTGGGCAGAAGTCACAGAACGTGAATGAGAACTTTTGCGCTTTGCTTTGTTTTAATTAAACAGTCAAATTTCCCCATCTTCAACGAGTTCAGAATCAGAATGCGCAAGTACATGCAATCTTTCAAAGCCAATCCACATTCCAAAGGTACAGATCCAGGTTGCCGACTTTCCTGACATTCTTTGACCTTTGAACCTTAAGTTCAAGACTACGGAACCCAGATGCGGTTTGAAGTACTCTCAGGTATGATATTGCTTCATGCGTTTTCCAGGACAGGAATTCCACGTCTCAAATCTCCAAATTGATTGCTATGACAAGGGTAACTCGAAGTCACTCCATGACAGACTTCCCATCGATTAGTCTTGTCATCCAAACAAGAATGCTTGAGAGACCAAATTCCAGTGCGTGCGCGAAGCTCGCACTTTGCATTCTGCAACGAAGTTCAGCAATGACATTCCGAGATACTTTGTTTTATTCAATTAAGTCGTTGAGATAAGACTAACCCATGACCACTAAAAGATATCATGGAACCTTGCTCCTCGTCAATTCGATTGTCAAGACAATTACTACCATCAAGATCGACCACATGAGCAGCTGAGATTGGTACGAATCAGGTACAGAGCACGCCCAAGAATCAATTTACATCCATATGTACAGCAATGAAGAATTTCGCACAGTGCAAGTTTGATACGATCCATTTTCAAGACTGGGAGTTTCGGAAGGTGAGTTATTACACACTCCTCAGCGGGTTTCGACCTCCATGACCACCGTCCAACTGTCCTCAACTCCCAACTCTATTGGACTCACGTCAAGTTGTATATAGTGGTATGAACAATGTGAAAGATGTTTCCTCGTCGCCAAATCTGCTTACCAAAAGTGGCCCACTTGAATGTCGACGTCTGAGTGAAAAGCCCTTTCAAAGTTTGAAATGTAAGCGATTCATAAGAAGTACCAGTTTCATCTTTATCTTTACTCGGCCTACTTGTAATTCATCAAGCTATCCTGAGGGAAACTTCAATTGAAATCAGCAACCAGGTGATTCGATGAGTCTTTCGCCCCTAAGCTCGCCTTTGTCGAGCGATTTGCACGTCAGCATCACGTCAACCTTTCACGGAAATTTCTCTCCTCCACAGCATAGGCACGCATAGTTCATCACCTTTCGAATCCTGATAAAAATTTTCAATCTTCCATGTTTAGACACCAAGCGAACCCAACAATTCTGTGATATAGCAAGGCATTGCCAGCGCAAGCTTCGACTTCGCATCAGACTCCTCAAACCATGTTTCAAGACGGGCTGAAGGGAATGGGGTTAAGCGTTGCCTACCCCTCACGCTAAATTATTGCCAATCTTCCGCAATCCCTTCGAGCGCATCAAGAACAGGTCAAGCCGTTAAGTGCCAACTCAAGCTATCAATGTGATTACCCATGCGGTACTTGTTCGCTTTCGATATCAAACCACAGAAAGCAAGCGAAGAAGGCGAACTTCGACGAATGCTTAAAGTCTAAAAGCACTGTGGTTGAGGACAAGCACAGCGAGGCGAGAAAAGAGCAAAAAGCCTCTCACTTTTACTGCAGCACACACCAAGATTTCACCGCGGGTACTCTCTTCGCCTCGATACATCCATCTCTACAACTCACGGAGTGATTGTCATCAGGTCATCGTCATTCACACGCAGTTACAGAGAATGCTTCGTAAATGCGCTTTCTACCATTGAATGAAATGCTTTAGTTTGACGAGATTATGCTCACCCCATACACCATGAGTGTGATGCTGATGGCGGCCATCGTTGGAATAGCGTTTGACAACGTCTGAACCCCGACGAGCACTTCGCAAGTTTAATAAACGGTGTAAGGAGAAACAGTAAATTAATCATCACGCTCTAACTATCAAAGAGTAATGAGTCAAGGCCACGATCTCTTCCTCAAATTGTCAAAGTGAGCATCATCCGTCCTCAGAGTCAGACTCGCATGTCAAAGTTCCCAAGATAAATTGGTTTTCCTTCTCAATCTTGAAACCTCGCGTTCTACTCCGTCTGCAGTAAAATTGTCGCAATACTTGGAGCATTTATAGTATGAAGGATCCTGCTGAAGGTTCACCTACAGCAACCTTGTTACGACTTCTCCTTCCTTTAAACGTCATGATTCACGAACCTGTCACAGCAGAGTCGCTGATGAGTGATAATTTGTCAAGCCGTTCTATTGGTAGAAGCGACGGGCGGTGTGTACAAAAGGCAGGGACTCGTTCCACACCTCATGATGAGAGGCAAATACTTGAAATTCCGAATTCAGTGTTCACAATTGCAAGAAAACATTCAGAGCACGATTCTAATCACGAACTGAGTTGTCATTATCGTTACCATCATCCTTCACCAGTGTAGCGCACGCGCAACCCAAGACATCAAAGGGCATCACAGACCTGTTTTAGCATTAGATTCGAAACCGTTTGCCTTGCACGATATCACCACACAGGGGTCCACTTGTGAATCTCAGAATTGGTAACTATTGTCTCGCTCGTTAACGGAATGAACCAGACAAAGCAATCCACCAACCACGAACGGCCATGCACCACTAGGCAAGTCATGTTGATGTGTAGCTGTCAATCCTTATCCTGTCTGGATTTGGTGAGATGCTCAGCGTTGAATCAGATTAAGCCGCACGCTCCATTTCTGGTGGTGCCCTTCCGTCAATTCCTTAAAGTTTCGCACTTGCGTCAATACTTCCCCCAAAGCCAAAGCATTCCGATTTCTCACAAGATTCTACATCCGACGTGATGTTAAGATTAGTGACGAACTGACATTGTTTTCAGCAAGGACTAGGACAGTGTCTAATCGTCTTCGCTTCCCAAGCTTTCGTTCGATGTCGATGAGCACATTCTTGACACATGCTTTTGCAAGAGTTTGACCAACGTCGATCAAAGAATATCACCTCTTCCAACGCAATTCAAGTCCCCTCGCCAATCCTCGTAACTGTGATGGCGCGCCAATGACGATGGATGTGTCATGATGAAATAAATTCAAAGACAGAAGCGTGAGCGTGAAAGAGAAGCCGAGACAGAGTTGTATGACAGCGCTACGGAGTAGCGTGAGCAAGATCCCAATCGAATTCATGAAAATCCATGTCAACTTGGAAAACTTCGAGAACAAACAATTCAATCGCAGCAACTTTCATATGCAGTTTTGAAGCTGGTGTTACCGCGGCTGCTGGCACCAGGCTAGCCCTTCAATGGTACAAGTAGGCAGCATGAACGTAGCGCACTCTGATGTAAGAATGTAACATTCTCATCGTTCCATTTTGTTTCTTCTTCACCAAAGAGACAAGGAGAAATTTACGCGCCTGCTGCCTCCCTTAGTAGTAAAAGCCGTGTCAAATGCTTCTTCTCCGGCGTCAAACCCTTATTCTCCGACTCCCGTCATTGCTAAATTTCGATAAGAACAAGTTATTTGATGCTGATAAGAGAGGTGAAGTTTGGATTCTCATCAGCCATCACCAAGTATTAGCAAACCGTAACTGTCATCACGTATTCAGATGGGAGAACCTGTAACCGTAATCGATGCGAAATTGCTGCAGATGTCCGCCCGAGAAAGTCCTGCACTTTCAACCCTCCAAATGAGCCATTCACAGTTCTCGTAAACAATGCACCCGATAGGCATGGCTTAGGCTTGAAAGTAACTGCGTGACAACTGGCAGGATCAACCAGAATGGTGTGGTATAGAAATAATCTTCAACACCGAGCACATCGTCTCAATCTTCTAAATGTATTAATGACCATAGTCTCGTTTACTTACACTTAACATGATCCGCAAAAAATTCCAACTGCAAGAGACCAATGAGTTATTAGGCATCAGAGTAGAAAACTTCTCGACATTGCGACATATTTACAAATACGCCAGTGTTACTTGATTCTAAATATTCGAACCAAGAAATTGAGCTTTGCTCTAAACATTACACAAACCTCACGGCGGCAGCGAAATAAAAATTTTTGGTATATTTGTTTTATGCCCAGAACAGAGTCGCAGGATTTGGATTTCCTAAATATGCACCACCTGCTTAGTTCATGTTTTCCACATTCCAATTCTTGCGTGTATTCTAACGATACTTGGGCCTGTGGCGGCCTGATGCAAATGATAGAACTGTGTCTGCTACAACGAATCTTTGCATGGTTTCTCCAATCTTTACATGGTTTCGGTCCCGATTGCTGCAACGCTAAGTTCCCGCGTGCATTCTAATGACACTTGGGCCTGTGGCGGCCTGATGCAGGTGATAGAACTGTGTCGGCTACATGCTTTCGCGAATTGGGCTCGACACAAGCCTTTGAACCAAACCCAGTCATTTGCTTTTAACGTTTGCCATGTTTTCGGATTGTGATTTGGTGAAGCAATTACGAAATAGTCTGGCAATTATCTGGGGGATAGCCGGCGATTAATTTGGGGGATAAGGAGTGGCTTCAAAAATCACCCTTGCCGGCTTCAAAAATCACCCTTGTCGGCTTCAAAAATCACCCGGCCGGCTTCAAAAATCACCCGGCCGGCTTCAAAAATCACCCTTCGAAAACGTGTAAAAACTCGATAAAAAATGGCCGGCTTCAAAAATCACCCCTGACGGCTTCAAAAATCACCCTGTCGGCTTCAAAAATCACCCTTGCCGGCTTCAAAAATCACCCGGTCAGCTTCAAAAATCACCCCACGCTAGGGCTTAAACCCTAGATTTTAGGATCCTTATCCCCCACTTTCGAGCCTTATCCCCCACGACAAGGCTTATCGCCAGAAAATGTCGTAGTTGTATCGTTCTCGTTGAAGAACATCGAATTCATTAGCACTATGCACTGTTTTGCACAAGGTTTTGGCTTGCACGCCGCATAACAGTAGGACTGTATGCATATTTTCGACCGAGTGCAATGGCCACACCATTTTTAGCAATTTTCTTTTGGCGTCTTGATCCCTGGTATTACCAAGCCGGTGGGGCGTCGCCGGGTCTCAAAACCTGGAATTGGATGGTTAAGCGATATTCGTTGGAAATAATTTAAAGCATCGAGGAATTTTCCTTGCGATGATATCACCAGGCAACATTAACCTCGGGGTCCGAAGCATGTCAAACCCATGCAGAAGATTCACGAACTAGATGCACGTTGGAGTGGCCAAGTCTGGAGGGTGCAGGTGTTTCCTGGATCTCCAAGCATCGGTGCAAGTGCACCTCATTGGCTCGCACAATCCTGATCACACTAAGTCCAGTGTGGAATTGCCCTCGGTCACGATAACTTGCGCGGTGAATGGAAAGTAGAGACTTCATACAGCGAATCTGGTGGCGAGATTGTTCCAACTTAGAGGCGCCCAATTGTAACGGGAGACAGTATCGACATGCACCTGATGCCTGTCAACAAGACGCTGTAAAGATAAGTGTCGACGTTGCGTTCCTCTCGTACTTGCAACATTCTTGGAAATGATTCAGAGTATAGTAGGGTAAAACTAACCTGTCTCACGACGGTCTAAACCCAGCTCACGTTCCCTATTGGTGGGTGAACAATCCAACTCATTCCGAACTTTGCACCAGAAGGATAGGAAGAGCCGACATCGAAGGATCAAAAAGCAACGTCGCTATGAACGCTTGGCTGCCACAAGCCAGTTATCCCTGTGGTAACTTTTCTGACACCTCTAAGCACCGCCTTCTGCACCAAAGGATCGATAGGGCATGCTTTCGCAGTCGTTGCTCGAACTGAAAGCAGGAATGAGGTAAAGCTTTGACCATTTGATCAACACAAGGTTTCTGTCCAAGCTGAACTTACTCATCAAACACCCGCGTTACCCT
>PKDX01000003.1 GCA_002862745.1 Bacteroidota bacterium
TTTATGACAGAACTTGCGCGCCACATTGGTCCAAACACTGATGTGCCAGCAGGAGATATCGGTGTAGGTGCTCGTGAAATTGGCTACTTGTTTGGTCAATATAAGCGGATACGAAATGAATTCACTGGTGTTCTTACGGGAAAAGGCTTGAGTTATGGAGGATCTTTACTTCGTCCTGAGGCCACGGGATACGGTTTAGTCTATTTCACGGACAATGTGCTTAGAAAACATGGAAAGACTCTAGAAGGTAAGTCAGTGCTTATCTCGGGCTCAGGGAATGTGGCACAATTTGCCGCTGAAAAATGCATAGAGCTTGGTGCTAAGGTGCTCACCATGTCGGATTCAAGTGGATTTATTCACGATGTAAATGGCATTGACGCAGAAAAACTTGCCAAAATCAAGGAGATTAAAAACGCGCAGCGTGGTAGAATATCTTCCTATCTCGAATACTATCCTTCGGCCTATTATACAGCCGGTGAACGCCCTTGGCAAATCAAGGCAGACATTGCCTTGCCTTGTGCTACGCAAAATGAATTAGAACTCTCCGATGCGCAGGCCTTAGTTGGTAATGGTTGTCGAGTGGTTGCCGAAGGAGCGAACATGCCTTGCACACCCGAAGCTATCGTCCTCTTTCAGCAAGAAAAAGTATTCTATGCTCCAGGTAAGGCTGCCAATGCAGGCGGGGTTGCTGTGTCAGGCTTAGAAATGGCGCAAAATGCAACGCATGCCTCTTGGACTCGAGAAGAAGTCGATGATAGACTACGTGACATCATGGCCGCTATTCATGAGACTTGCTACCACTATGGTAAAAAGGACGGTGTACAAGTCAACTACGCCAAAGGGGCAAATATTGCAGGGTTTGTGAAGGTGGCGGATGCGATGATTGCTCAGGGGGTTACTTGATCCTGGTAATTGCTCACGGAGAAAACCACTTGTGACGTCCGAACTGATTTTTTTGGACTGATTTTCCTGTATTGTGATAGTATGTAAGGCCTTTTCCGATGTGCCATAAATAACTGTTTAACCCTGGTTTGATAAACAGATGAAAAGGCAGATAATTTAAAAATTTCGGTCCTTCATTGAATCGATAGGGATAAATCGATATTTCCAATGAGCTACCACTTCCTTTTGCTGATATTTCCCATTCTACCATCGATAAATCAGTATCGTTTTCGCCAATGAGAAGCTTATATCCTTTGCCCTCATTCCACTCAAAGAATTTTCTCGTTAAAACCTTACCACCGTGGTAATGGATCTTATCAATTGAATGGGCTCCTTCCCACTTTATTGAAGGATTTTGGCTACAAAACGGATGAAATTTTTCTAGGTTATTCGGCGACGAAATTAATTCCCATAGTTCATGGGTGTTAAAACCTAAACTATATGCTGCGCTTACCGACCACAGGTATTTTTTTTGGGACATGCTTTAAATTAAATAGTTTCTTTTTTCTTCTAAAATAATTGGCGTATTTTTTTAAAAAATTCATCATGAGATATTTCATTCTGATAGTCTGTACATTAGTTTTTTTTAATGCTCACGCCCAAGATACATACTCTATAGTGGCTGTCGATCCAGAAACCGGTGAGGTGGGGAGTGCAGGAGCTTCTTGTGTGGATTTAAACCAGTTTTTTCCCAATTCGCCAGATGATTTTATCGCGGTACTTCATCCTGGTCTAGGGGCAATTAACACTCAGGCAGCCTACAACGCAGCCAATCAGAATCTTGCTAGCGGTCGAGCGCTTCAGGGGGATAGCGCGGGCCAGATAATTGATTATCTGTTAGCCAATGACGTTGAAACCAATAATAGAATTCGTCAGTATGGAGTTGCTTTACTAAAAGAAGGCGGTCCAGATATCGCAGCGCACACAGGGATCAGTTGTTATGATGAAAAGTATCATATAACTGGTGAGACCTATTCCATTCAAGGAAATATCCTTATTGATTCTAATGTCCTTGATTCGATGGAGGCAGCCTTTCTCCGTACTGAGGGTTCGCTGTCTTGCAAGCTTATGGCCGCACTTCAAGGAGCTAATCGGATAGGGGCTGATAGTCGATGCGCTTCAAACAATACATCAAGCCTGTTTGGCTACCTCAAAGTGGCACAACCTGACGATGTCTTTGGTGATCCGAGTTTTCTTATCAGTGTGCGCACAAGCAATGGAGATCAAATCGAGCCAATTGATTCTTTGCAGATACTTTTTAATGCTCGAAATGGTTGCGATACGACAGGAGAAAACCCTTCATCGATCGATGTCATTCAGGACGATTGGTTTACCTTCTCGTATCAAAATGACTACCAAAAACTATCCTTTCACGGGCCGCAAGGAACATACTTTCAAGTCTTCCATAATGTGGGAGGAAGTGGATTGAGTTTAAATCTTTTCCCTGGTTTTAATGAGCTAGATATAAGCGATTACCCTACTGGTATTTATTATGTTCTAGCCACTTACGAGGATAAGACGTGGACCACAAAGTTTTTAAAGCAATAGGCTAGGTTGAAAACTCACCGTAGTATTCACCTTATGTAGTACGGTTTTTATAGTAACTTCTGAATTCAACAGATTACTATGAATATGAAAACGACATTTGCCGTCTTAATTTCTTGTTTTACTATATGCAGTGTTCTAGCTCAATCAAATATCGTAACGGCCGGTGGAGATGCCGCGAGTGCAACAGGTAGTGTTAGCTACTCTATTGGGCAAATCGATTTTCAGTACAATTCGTCAGTTGATTATTCTGTTTCTGAAGGTGTCCAACAGGCCTATTCCTTTGACACGGCATTGTCTATTGATGACATTAAGTATGAATTTCAACTTTCTATTTGGCCTAATCCATCTGCAGATGAGATGAATATAGAATTTACAACGAGCTATGAGTTGCCTTTATCACTTGTCATTACGGATGTAAAAGGGGCTATCGTTGGTAACAGGACAGTTACTCGAGGTCAATACTCATTTAATGTAGATACATGGGCAGCAGGAACATATTATGTCAATCTAAGTAACGGAGAGGCTATAAATATTATTAAACCAATTATCATAAATAGATGATTATGAAAAGAATTCTAACCCTTATCGGAGCCATATTTATGGCATATAGTGCATTTGCACAAGCACCTGAGCAATTTTCCTATCAAGCCGTCATACGTGATGCTCAAGGAGATTTAGTAAGTAACCAAAGCGTAACCGTAAATATTTCGATCCTTGAGGGTAATAGTACAGGGGGTATTGTATTTGAGGAAGAACATTCTATTACTACAAACGATAACGGGTTAGCGACGCTGGTAATTGGTGACGGAATAATTACGTTTGGGAACCTTTCAGGTATTAGTTGGGGAGATAATGCATATTACCTTAAAATTGAAACGGACCCAGAGGGAGGAAATAATTTCTCTATTACAGCCACTACTCAGTTGTTAAGTGTTCCTTATGCCTTGTATGCTAAAGAAGCTGGAAGCGCACCAGGAACACAGGGACCTCCCGGTCAAGATGGTTTAGACGGTGCAACTGGACCCCAAGGTCCTCAGGGTGCAACTGGTCCTCAAGGTCCGCAGGGTGCAACTGGTCCACAGGGTGCAACTGGTCCGCAGGGTGCGACTGGACCTCAGGGTCCAGCAGGAGCAGATGGGCAAGATGGTGTAGATGGTGCAACTGGTCCTCAAGGTCCACAGGGTGCAACCGGCCCACAGGGGGTAACTGGTTCTCAAGGTCCGCAGGGTGCAACTGGTCCACAGGGTGCAACGGGTCCACAGGGTGCAACCGGTCCGCAAGGTCCACAGGGCGTAACTGGCCCACAGGGTCCTGCTGGTGCAGATGGAGCTGACGGTGCAACCGGCGCAACGGGTCCCCAAGGCCCACAAGGTTTACAAGGTCCAGCAGGAGCAGATGGCCAAGATGGTTTAGATGGTGCACCTGGTCCCCAAGGCCCACAAGGTTTACAAGGTCCAGCAGGAGCAGATGGAGCTGACGGCGCACCGGGTCCACAAGGTATTCAGGGTCCACAAGGTATTCAGGGTGATCAAGGTCTACAGGGCCCACAGGGTGCAGCAGGCTCACAAGGACCTGCTGGTGATGACGGTATAAGTATTACGGGTGTCTCTATTGTTAATGATAGTTTACAAGTTACGCTGAGTAATGGCAATGTAATTAACGCTGGTTTGGTAAGCAGCGGTGGTGGCTCAGGAGCACTGGAAGAAATTACTGAAGGGTCTAACACGGGTTATCGTATTGTTGGACGAGATGCTGCTAATTATGGAGATATAGGAAATAATGCTGTAGACTTAAGTTATTCTATTAGCCCATCTACAGAGAAGGGTGCCTCTGGTAATACCAGCACCGCTATGGGATATAGTACAAGAGCCTCTGGTAATACCAGCACCGCTATGGGATATAGTACAAGAGCCTCTGGAGATTACAGCACCGCTATGGGAGATAATACAATTGCCTCTGGCTATACCAGCACCGCTATGGGATATACAACAACTGCCTTGGGATTTAGTTCTACCGCTATGGGAGAAAATACAACTGCCTCGGGATTTAGTTCTACCGCTATGGGATACAATACAACTGCTTCGAGTGACTATTCTACCGCTATGGGAATTAATACAGAAGCCTTTGGTTTTGCCAGCACCACTATGGGAATTAATACAGAAGCCTTTGGTTTTGCCAGCACCACTATGGGATATAGTACAAGAGCCTCTGGAGATTACAGCACCGCTATGGGAGATAATACAATTGCCTCTGGCTATAGCAGCACCGCTATGGGATTTTATACAACTGCCTCTGGAGATTACAGCACCGCTATGGGGTGGGGTACGTCTACTCAGAGCATAGGTGAGACAGCCATTGGCTTATTTAATAATAATGTCAGTCCGCTATCCCCTACAGCTTCTAATCCTTCTGATAGATTATTTGTTATCGGAAACGGAGTAAATGCATCATCAACAAGCGATGCAATGGTTGTCTTGAAAAGCGGTAATACGTGGATTAATGGTGCGCTAACCATTGATAGTGCATTTACTTTTCCTACGGTTGACGGTCTCAACGGACAAGTACTATCTACTGACGGTGCAGGAAGTGTTTCTTGGCAAAGTCTATCTACTTCGTCAGGAGATAATTTAGGTAACCATATAGCTACAGAAAACCTTCAGACAGATGGTTACTATATATCCAACGATGGGGACAACGAGGGTTTATTCGTTCATACTAACGGACGGGTTTCGATTGGTGGTGATACAGCAAATGCTATGCTCACAATAAGTTCTAGTAGCACGTCGTTAAACAGCGGGCTTAATCTGAGAAGCGGTTCGGATGATTGGTATATCTATCAAGGTATAAATAAAGAGCTCGTTTTAAGTGATGATGGCTTTCAACGCTTGCTTATTGATAATTTGGGTGATTTGTATCTAAACAACAATGCTAACATAGAAGGTAATGCCACTATCGACAGCAAGGCTTCTATTGGGACAGGTATAAATAGTTCATATGCTTTAGAGATTGAATCAGATACCACTACCTCTGGTGGGTTGTATGTAGACAACAATTATAGAGGCTCGTCATCAAACTATGGTATACGATCAGTACTAGATGCATTTGGTACGGGTACGAAGTATGGTATCTATTCAAATGTGAATACTAATGCATCTTCCTCCAATAGAGGTTATGGTATTTACACTTCAGCACTTGGATTTGGTAGCGGAAATGTTTATGGTGCTTATCTAGTCAGTAGTGGAGGAACAGGAACGTCATACGGTGTTTATGCTACAGGTCGTGATTGGTCAGGATATTTTACTGGTTCGGGTGATGTTTATGTTGCTAATGAACTCTTAGTTGGTACAACAAACGGCGCTGCAGGATACTCGGTATCTGTAGATGGTAAAATTATGTGTGAGGAGCTTCGCGTAGAGCTATCCTCTAGTTGGCCAGATTACGTTTTTGAGGATGATTACGATAAGATGTCTTTAAATGATGTTGACGAATTTATTCAAGCCAATAAGCACTTACCTGGCATACCTTCTGCCAAGGTAATGGAAGATTTAGGGGGTATTGATATGGGAGATATGTTAGTCAAGCTTGTGGAAAAAGTTGAAGAACTGACTCTTTATACCATTGAACAGCAGAAAGTAATTGAAGAATTGCAATCAATTAT
>PKDX01000030.1 GCA_002862745.1 Bacteroidota bacterium
GCCCTTCAGGGAGTAAAAAATGTAGATGTTGATTTAGAAGGTAAAACCGTTTCCGTCACCTTTAACGATGCAAAAACCTCTGAAGAAGCGATTAAAATGGCTGTTGCTGACGCGGGCCACATGGCAGGAAACTTTGCACCTAATCCCATTGTACAAGAAAGCCTACCTGGTTGCTGTGGAGGTAAGCAAGGTGAAAAGGCTGGATGCTCTGCCTCAGAGGGTAAAAAGTAACTCTTACCTTACAGATACTCTACACCACCCTTAAAGGATAATGTCGTGACCTAGGTTTGTGCCTAATGCGCCACAGGCTTACTCTCTGCACACTACTTTTTCTATTCCATCCCTTAGTCTACGGACAGGATTACGCCACCGTACTGCCCAATACTTTCCGAGAGGTTCCGTCCTTCTGGCTACTACACCCGGCCTCTACTAGTCAAACCATCAAAAATATTCGTCTTGATGGACGGTGGAATCATCACCCCCTCAGCCCAAGCTTATACGAAGCTGGCCTAAGAATTTCCTACAATAGAAGCAATCAGAGCCTTCTGCTTGTAAATAAGGCCACGGGGTTTCCACAACATTCGCGATGGAAGCTCTATGCGGGATATACACGGAAAATTGGAAGCTTCACCAATGTTGGGATTCATCTTGGCCGCTCCACCTACTTCACTCCGCTAGCACATTCTGCTGAGTTACAATTCGGGGCCAGCACTTCCCTCATCCTTAACTCCATGATCTCACTCCATCTCCTGTGGGAAGCAAGTCATCGAAATGCTGAGCTTGATCAACCAACAAACCCAACACGACATCGAATAACTAAAGCACTTTTCTATTCCAAGGATATGGTAGAGGCCTACATTGCCCTTATACTAGGTCGTCAAGGGGGAAACCAATACATTCTCGGTAGTCGATTAACGTTTCAGAACACTTTAACTCTTCGTTTAGATCTAGGATTATCACCAGTAAATGCAGGACTCACCGTGCTTATCCATAAAAAGAATATCACGCTAGGACTCTCAGCACAGCTATACAACGGAATACCTATCCAATATGCTGCCATTATGAGCTATGGAGGCTTCAAACAATGAAAAGGTCCGCTTTATCAATCCTCTTTATGAGCTCATTATGGTCTTGCTTTTCAATTTGCAATGCCCAAGCCCCCTCCGCACTTGATTATGACAGTGTGTATCGAGACAATACGTCGTTGTTTTTATCGGAGCCATCCTTTATTCATAAAGGAAACAATACGCGTTTAAAGAAAGACGCATCCCATATGGCGCATAGATGGCTGACTAAACAATGGATAAGCCAAGATCAATACGACAGCCTCCTATCCTATCAAAAAAAGTTTGGTCGAATACACAACTTGCTCGAATTGCGCCATATCAACTCTTTTGATCGAGCCACCTATGAGCGACTTTTTGACGCCCTTGGGCAACACGTCCTATTCAATAGCGCCAAGGAGGCCCTTGATAATACAGAACACAAGCTACGCTTGGGTATCGTTGGTGAAAACAGCGATAATATTTTGCTGCGACACTATATCCAATATGGAATAAAAGTAAACGACGTATGGTCAGCTGGAATAAATCTAGAGCAGGATTACAGCGAAGCCTTTGTGTTTAGAAAAAAGCAGCTAGGTTGGGACTATACCTCATTGTATTGGTCATTTAGGCAACCAAATTTTGCAATTACTCTTGGGGATTATCGAGTGACGTGGGGATTGGGAAGTGTTTTATCACGACACTTTCAGTTGCAATCCCTATTTATTCCAAGTACGTGGGCGGGAATTCAAATGCACGGTAAACCTCATACGAGCCTCAATGAGGTAAATAGAATGCGGGGTGTATGTCTTGAACTCAGCAAAAAGAAACTTCAAGGAAACGTGGTTTTCGATCATCAACATGTCGATGGAGAAACAAGAGACTCATCTCTATGGATTGATCCAAGTAATCAAGGCCTTCACCAGAGTGAACTCCAACAGTTGCGTCGTAAAGCGGTTTCCCTAACAGCAATAGGATTTGATGTGAATACGCAGTTAAAGCAATTCCAGCCAGGAATCAGTGTGCTCTATAAAGGAGCCTTCCAGTCTAATTTCCATCAATCCCAATTCAATCTGGGCCTGTACAACTCATGGTATCTGCCCAATGGCATAGTACAAGGAGAATTATCAACTCAGATTGAACCTTCAAATGCTCAATCAATCACATTACTGGCTTCAATGATTATGGCCCTTTCGCCGAAAACAGATTATACAGCATCGCTACAACTTCGATCCCAAGGCAATCGCGAGCCTAGGATTCCAAGTATGAATGTTATAGATATAGACGAAGGTCATCAAGTCCGAATGGGACTAAGCCATCGATGGAGTAAGCATTACATACATGGAGCTTTATCCCTTTACTCTAGTCGATACAATGACTTGAACAATAAAAACCAAAGCCAAGTAACACTAGGCGGACGATATGAATGCAAAAGAAATCGGCAAGAAAATATGTACGTTTTGGCACGCTACCGACGATCTCTCGACATAGAAACGACATCAAATCAAATCTTGATTCGATGTAAATGGACAAAACGTTACCAAGATGATTTAAGCTTTCACTGTTATCTATCTGCCCAAGCACAGAAAAAAAATAATCAATGGTCTTGGGGCCATTTGTGGTATACGGAAGTGCGATACAATCCTTGGAAAGTCATTCAACACCGAGCACGATTAACGCTCTCCACCCATACTGGCCCTGATGCATTACTAGATTATCCCTATACCATATCTCTTCCCTATGGATTCCCTCAGGCCTTTAGCTTGGGCCAAGTGCACCTAGTCAATTCGCTAACGATTCGATGGCGGAGAGGAATACGCATTTCTATCCTGCATAATGCTAAGCTTAATAAAGAAGATTCGTTACAGAGATTACACCTTCAGATTGAGCTCTCTTTGCGTTAGGATACAGCTGTAAGTCTACAGCATTCTACATAGTAAGCGATGCCAAGGTGGGTCAGCATAATTTGACGGTAATTCTAAAGGCTTTGACGAATTCTCATCAAAAGAGCTTTGTATTGATAGTATATTTACTCTATGCAGGACATTCGAAATTTTTGCATTATTGCGCATATTGATCATGGCAAGTCTACCCTTGCTGATCGACTTCTTGATGAGACCAAAGCTGTCAATGATCGAGAGAAACAAAGCCAAATCCTTGATGATATGGATTTGGAGCGCGAACGAGGAATTACGATCAAAAGCCATGCAATTCGCATGGAATATGCCCATACCGATGAAAAAACCTACCGATTTAACCTAATTGACACACCTGGCCACGTGGACTTTTCTTACGAAGTTTCGCGGTCTATTGCTTCTTGTGAAGGAGCGCTGCTTCTTGTGGATGCTACCCAGGGCATTCAAGCCCAAACCATCTCTAACCTCTACTTAGCGCTAGAAAATGACTTGGAAATCATTCCTGTGATCAATAAGATTGATATGGATGGTGCCATGATTGAAGAAGCGTCTGATCAAATCATTGACCTTATCGGCTGCGAAGCAGAAGATATAGTCCATGCCAGTGGAAAAACAGGCGTTGGCGTTCCAGACATTTTATCTGCTGTTGTGGACCGAATTCCCGCACCAAAAGGTGACCCTAACGCCCCCCTACAAGCGATGATTTTTGACTCGGTCTTTAATCCGTTCCGTGGGGTCATTGCCTATTTCCGAGTGTTAAATGGGACCATGAATAAGGGAGATAAAATTCAATTGCTCTCTACGAAAGAAACATATAACGCAGATGAAATAGGCATTCTGCGACTAAAGCCTGAACCGTGCAATACGCTTTCTGCCGGAGATGTAGGCTACATCATCACAGGCATAAAACAATCCAAGGAGATTAAGGTAGGAGATACGATTACTCTTCAAGAAAACCCGACTACGGAAATGGTTAAAGGGTTTGAAGATGTTAAACCAATGGTATTCGCGGGGATTTACCCCATGGACTCTGATGATTATGAGGACCTGCGCGATGCTTTGGAAAAGCTTCAACTCAATGATGCGTCTTTGGTTTACGAACCCGAAACGTCCATTGCCTTAGGCTTTGGCTTTCGATGTGGTTTTCTAGGGCTCCTTCATTTGGAGATCATTCAGGAACGACTGGAACGAGAGTTCGACCAAAGTGTTATTACTACCACGCCTCAGGTAACCTATCTGGCCTACACTAAGGCGGGCGACGAGATCGTCATTAATAATCCTGCGGACTTGCCGGACCCTTCATTTCTTGACCGTATTGATGAACCCTATATACGCGCTCAAATCATTACAAAAGAAGAATATGTTGGCTCGATGATGGGGCTTTGCATTGAAAATCGAGGCTTTCTAAAAAACCAGGTCTATCTCTCCATAGATCGCGTTGAATTAACTTTTGAGATGCCAATGTCTGAAATCGTTTTTGAATTTTATGACAAGCTAAAATCTATTTCCAAAGGTTACGCCTCCTTTGACTATCATATCATAGGTTACCAACCTGGCGATCTCGTTAAACTCGACATCAAACTCAATGGTGATAATGTGGATGCCTTTACTGCGATGATTCACCGCGATAAAGCCTACTATTTTGGAAGAAGGTTATGCGAAAAACTCAAAGAACTCATTCCAAGGCAACAGTTTATGATTGCTATTCAAGCAGCCATCGGCCAAAAAGTTATTGCACGAGAAACGCTTTCTGCACTGCGAAAAGACGTTACCGCAAAATGCTATGGTGGAGATATTACCCGAAAGCGCAAGCTTCTTGAAAAACAGAAAAAGGGTAAGAAAAAAATGCGCCAATTTGGTAAGGTAGAGGTCCCACAGCAAGCCTTCCTAGCTGTACTTAAACTCAACAATTAATGCCGGCTCTGCCGTTAAACTATAAAGTCTTAGGTTCAGGGGAGCCGTTGATTATTTTGCATGGTCTCTTCGGCTCATTGGACAATTGGCAGACCTTAGGCAGAAAATGGAGTGTTGATCGACAAGTGATTCTCGTTGATCAAAGAAATCACGGACGGTCTCCCCATGCAGATGATTTTGGCTATGAAGAAATGGCCGAAGACGTTCTACAATTGATGGATGATCTATCTTTTGAAACTATAGATCTTCTGGGACATTCCATGGGAGGGAAAACTGCAATGTTCCTCGCACTAACAAATCCAGAACGAATCCGCAACTTAATCATTGCCGATGTTGCTCCTGTGACCTATGAAGGAGGACATGCTAAAATTTTTAATGCCCTTCAATCGATTGACTTCAGTTTGATTAATCGCCGCGAAGAAATCGATGAACAATTATCCCACGCAATACCGGATACCTCGGTAAGACAATTTTTAATGAAAGGCGTCACGCGAGACGAGACCAAGGAATTGACCTGGAAGTTTAATGTCGATACCTTGTGGGAACATTACAATAAAATTTTAACCTTTCCCGAAGCACTAAAGCCTTATAGACAAAGCGCCACCTTTATACGAGGAGGCAAGTCGAATTACATCACAGAAGGTCATTGGGAGAGCACTAAACTGATTTTCCCAAAGGCCAAACTTCGCACCATAGACTCGGCAGGACACTGGCTACATGCTGAACAGCCTAAAGACTTCTTTGATATGGTGACTACGACCTTAGCTTAGAAACTACAAGTCGCCAGAAAACAACAAGGCCTCCCCTGGAGGGAGGCCTCATCAGAACTGCAAATCTTCGAGAATGACTCTAGTGAATCTGAATTCTGCTATGCATGAGTTGACCAGATTCCAACCATTGAATCATGTACATGCCCGGAGCAATGTGGGATAAATCGGTAGTGAAGGAATTCACCTCATTATTCATTGACCACACCCGACGACCAGACATATCCGTTAACACAAAATTGGAAACTGGATTCGTAGATTTCACGTGAATTAGTCCCGAAGTTGGATTCGGATAAATTGCAAGAGTACTTACCAAGCCACTAATGGAAGTCACTTCATTTTTAATCAAGTTCTCCACCGTATTGGTCGTAATGGCTGGATTAAAGTCAAAGAAGATATCC
>PKDX01000008.1 GCA_002862745.1 Bacteroidota bacterium
AAATCGTCGAGTTGAGCTAACCATATTTTTTGAATAAAGGATATTAACAAACCTTCTAGATAAAAGAATCTCTTGATAAAGTTCAAAGAATATACCCTAGACAACGGGCTTCATGTTGTACTCCATAAAGATGCAAACTCCTCCATTGCTGTTACCAATCTACTCTATGATGTAGGCTCGCGAGATGAGGATGAACATCAAACAGGATTTGCCCATCTCTTTGAGCACTTTATGTTCGAAGGGTCACAGCATATTTCGAACTATGATAGCCCGTTGCAAGAAGCGGGGGGTGATAGTAATGCATTTACCAATCCAGACTGCACAAACTATTATAACATTTTGCCAGCGGTCAATTTAGAAACGGCGCTCTGGTTGGAATCAGATCGCATGCTCGGATTGGCTTTTGAGGAGGAGAGTTTGGCCACTCAAAAATCGGTCGTCATGGAGGAATTTAAGGAACACTACCTCAATAAGCCTTATGGAGATCAGTGGCATTTAATGCTTGATTTAGCCTATACTCACCACCCCTACCGATGGCCCACAATTGGCAAAAATTTATCCCATATCGAGGGGATGGACATGAAAGCTATCAAAGACTTCTTTACTAAGTACTATGTGCCTAATAATGCGTATTTGTCCATCGCAGGAAACTTCGACGAGGAGCAGGTGCGCCACTGGATTGAAACCTACTTTGGAAGTATTCCTTCTAAGAATATTCCAGATCGGCAGTTACCTAAAGAGCCAACCCAACGGGAACTCCGACGTATAAAACATCATGCCTCTGTGGAGAGTAATGCCTTAATTGTCATGTGGCATTGTTCAGCACGTATGGCAAAAACCTATCCATCTGAAGATATTCTAAGCGATGTATTAGGAAGTGGGAGAAGCTCTCGATGCCAAAAAGAGCTAATTGACAAACAGCAACTTTTTGCTGATCTCAATGTCTATGTCTTAGGAAGTTTAGATCCAGGACTGTTGGTTTTTGAAGGAAGATTACATGATGGTGTTTCATATAAAGAGGCTGAAGACGCTCTATGGAAAACGGTAGAAGCTTTACAAAGTGAAGGCCTAACCGACCAAGAGTTTAAGAAGGTGATCAACAAGACGCTCACCGACCAGGCAATGGATGACCTTCAACTGCAAAACATCGCCTATAACTTAAGTTTCTTCGCATCCCAAGGAGATACGAATGGCATAAATACGGAAAGCGCTCTGTACAACAAACTCAAGGCCTCAGATATTCAAGAAGCCGCACGCAGAGTCCTTACCCAATCCAATGCATCTGTAATTCATTATTGTAAAACCAAAGCTAGCTCAACATCATAAACGCCATGACCAACCCTTCGAACTCCTGGCGTACTAAGCCACCCGAGATTGCACTAACTGAGCAACTCTCCTTTCACCAAGGAAAAGGTCTTCCTTTAGATGTAGGAAGAATACAAGGTTTTTATGATGACAGGCAACCTTTTGTTCAAATCAATCTTTTAATTCCAGCAGGAACATGGTTTGAATCTCAGTATGGTGCAGCGCAAATGATGGTATCCCTGCTTAAAAGTGGTACAAGTAATCACTCTGGTGAGACATTGAATGCTCTGATTGAAGAAACTGGTGGAAACATTGCCATTCAACGGGGTACATACTACATTCACATCATTGTACAAGGCCTCAACCACAGTATTGAAATCCTATTAGACCTGCTCTTTGATATGCTGAGTGAATCTATATTCGACGAATCAGAGCTCTCTAAAAGAGTTACTATTCTCTCCAATAAACTGCGACGCCTTCACCAACAACCCGAATACAGGGCCTCCAAGGAAATCTCCAAATTACTCTACGGCGAGAGCCATCCTTACGGCCGAAGCCTAGATATCCAACATTTAGAGGAAATCAAGATGCAGGACATTCGAGAACATGCAAATCAATGGCTATCCTGGAATTCGGATTGCATAGGTACTATTGCAGGATGCTATAATCGCAGCCTAATTGATCATCTTTCTAAGGGGTTATCTATACTAACAAAGCATCTTTCATCAAGTATCCCTGAACATGAGGCAATAGCATACCACGCAAAAAAAATTGTTACTCAACGACAGGATAGCACACAACATGCTATCCGTCTTGCACATCCGACCATTTCCGCCCATCATGAAGATGCTTATGGCTTGCGCTTTGTAAACAATGTGCTGGGTGGATTCTTCGGATCTCGACTTATGTCAAACATCCGAGAGGACAAAGGCTATACCTATGGTATTCAGTCAAGTCTTCATCAGCTGAAGTATGGTAACAGCTTGATTATTGGAACAGAGGTTGCTCATCAATATACCGAGGCGACATTACAGGAAATATTCCATGAGATTCAACGTTTACAAAATGAGCTGATTAAAGAAGGAGAATGGCGTATGATGCAGAACTACTATAATGGATTAATTCTTCGCACAGTAAATAGCGCATTTTCCGTAGCTAAAACCTATCGAAGATTAACCGCATTAGGAATTCCATTAGATTCCATTCATAAGGATTTAGAGGTTAGCTTATCCCTTAACCCAACGAAAGTAAGAGAGCTTGCAAGAAAACATATTGACATTGACCAACTCTCACAGGTAATTATCGCCTAAGGCTAAAACAAAAGAGAAACTATGGTACAGCGTTTACTTTCCTTCCTTTCTTGCTTCCGGGCAACTAAGATTTTTGCGTTATGTCTGTTTATGGCATCCATGGTTGTCCAAGGCCAGGTTAATCCCCCACTTATTCAATGTGTAGACAATCCTGGGGGAACAAGTGATCTTGAGATCTCATGGACGGCACCTGTCAATGGTTGTGGTCCTTTTTTAAGTTGGGATATTTATGCATCCACTTCGGAAACAGGACCTTTTAATCTGCTAACAAGTATTAACAATACGGCCACCCTTTCTTTCACTCATAGCAATGCTTTGGTTAGTGGTGCCTCGTGGTATTATTATATGCAGCCTGTGTATGACTGCCCGGGAGAGGCAGTGAACATATCACCCATTGCCAGTAACAACATCCCGACAACCTTTATCGATGGCCTACAAATCAATGGTGGTGGAGTGGAAATCAACTGGACTGCGAACAGCAACGGTGCGGTGCAGGGTTATTTTATAACCTATGCAGATCCAAGCTCAGGGGCGCCAGTCAGTCCCTATTTAGCAGATGTTTCCGGGCTAAACACCACATCCTTTTTTGATGCAGTGAGTAATGTAAACGATCCGAATCTAAGCTATATGCTGATCGCCTATGACGGATGCCCGACTCCAAACTTGAGTAATGCTTCAGAGCCCGGCTTTCCGCTCATGCAATGGGTTTCTGATCCCGCCAATATGGTGGACCGTTGTGACCAAATTATCACCCCTGAATGGGTGCCTTTTGTATACCCCTACGCTTCAGATTATGGCTTTTTTCAGGTGGTTGAAGCCGTCGTGAATGGAACGGATACAATACGAGATACGATTTTCAACCCCTTTACGCCAAGTACTAATCTTTTTGGGTTTGAAGATGGGGACCTATATGAGATTCGTATACTCGCCATCGATTCCAGTGGAAACATCTTATCTTCCACTCCACCGCTGAATCTTGTAACTGAAGGTGTTCAACCCCCTGATTACTTCTATATCTCGTACATCACCATTAATAGCGATGGACACGCGGAGATTCAGTTTGCTGTTGATCCAACTGGAGAAATCGAGGACTTTGAGCTCTTGGGCGGAGATATACCGAGCAGTCTTGACCGTATCACGTATGTTACCGATCCAGGGGAAGTTGCTACACTTCTCGGCTTAGGAGGAGGCATCTTCATAGATTCCACTTATGATGCCAACGTCTTCATTCGCTACTTTGAAATTCTAGCTGATGATGAGTGCCCCGATGATGCCATAGCAAGCACAATGGGACGCACAATAAGACTACAAGGCGAGTTGACTGACTTTTTCGAGCACAGTTTAAGTTGGAATGCCTATGAATTGGAAAATGCAACAGTAAACCAGTGTAATCTCTTTATGACGATTCCCGGGCAACCCGGTGAAATACTGATTGACACCTATACTCCTTCTACCCTCTCTGCAATAAATCCATTAACGGCATACAGCGATGCTGAAGGAACATTTTGCTATCGGTTGTCCTGTGACTACACGTTAAACACTCCGAATGCAGGACCTCAGGATTTTAATTCCACGAGTAATACTATCTGCTTAGATCAGCGGCCAGTGATTCATATTCCTAATGCTGTAGCACCCGAAGGAATCAATAATGAATTCAAACCAGTTATTGTATTTGACAACCCACAGAACTATGTCATGCGTATTTATTCAAAATGGGGCGAACTCATCTTTGAAAGCCGTGATATTGATTTCGGATGGGATGGCAGAATCAATGGAGAGAGTGCAGTGGCCGGTGGATATGCCTATCAAATCTCCTTTGATGCACGCGACGGAACAGCTATTCAAAAGGCGGGGACAGTCATTGTAGTTCGCTAAGAAATTTTTCGTAGGAAAAGTCTAATGGTGTATCTTTGACAAAAGAAGCTCATGACTAACAACCGATCGCTGTATGCCTATGAAGGCATAACCTTTGATGACGTTCTCCTTATTCCTGCTGAATCTAGCGTACTTCCCAGAGAAGTGAGCATTGCCTCGAAGCTAACCCGTACGATCACCCTCCAGACGCCTATGGTGTCCGCGGCTATGGATACTGTAACTGAGGCTAGAATGGCCATCGCTATGGCGAGAATTGGCGGTATCGGATTTTTGCACAAGAATATGACCATTGAAGACCAAGCCATGCAAGTGCGCAAGGTCAAGCGCTCGGAAAGCGGTTTAATCATTGACCCCATCACGCTTCCACCGCATGCTACAATAGGCGAAGCACAAGCCCTAATGCAGGAAAATAAGATTGGAGGAATACCAATTATCGATGAAAAGCAACACCTCATCGGGATTCTGACAAACCGAGATCTTCGCTTTGAGAAAGACAATGAGAAACTAGTACAAGATGCCATGACCAAAAGCAACATGGTTACTGCACCAGAAGGAACAGATCTCAAACAGGCTGAATTAATACTTCAAGAACACAAAATTGAAAAACTACCCGTTGTAAATGACGAAGGTACCTTAACTGGACTTATCACATACAAGGATATTCTCCGAGTAAAGAACTTTCCCAATGCGAGTAAAGACAGTTTTGGTAGGTTGCTCGTCGGAGCTGCTGTTGGAGTGACTCCAGATGTTAAAGATCGCATCCAGGCCCTCGTCGATGTCGGAGTCGATGTCGTCTGTGTTGATACGGCTCACGGGCACTCAGCGGGAGTTATTCAGGTGGTAAAAGACTTAAGGAAAGCGTTTCCCGACCTACAACTCATTGCAGGAAATGTAGCCACAAAAGAAGGAAGCCAAGCGCTTATTGATGCAGGTGTCGATGCCGTTAAAGTGGGGGTAGGACCAGGCTCTATCTGTACGACACGCGTCGTTGCCGGAGTAGGCGTTCCCCAACTCAGTGCGATTCATGAAGCCGCAAAAGCGTGCAAACCAGCAGGCATTCCACTTATTGCTGATGGAGGTATTCGGTATACAGGGGATATTGTTAAAGCGATCGCAGGAGGAGCAAGTACGGTTATGGCAGGATCGATCTTTGCAGGAAGTGAAGAATCTCCTGGAGAAACCGTGCTCTATGAGGGTCGTCGTTTTAAGACCTATCGGGGCATGGGGTCCATCGAAGCCATGAATCAAGGCTCCAAAGACAGATACTTTCAAGATGTTGAAGACGATATTAAAAAGCTAGTTCCTGAAGGCATAGTAGGAAGAGTACCCTACAAAGGCAACCTTGCCGAAGTAATTCACCAATATATTGGTGGGCTTCGAGCAGGAATGGGCTATTGCGGCGCCTCTTCTATCGAAGAGTTACAACAAGCTCAATTTGTGCGCATAACGAGTAGTGGGGTGCGTGAAAGTCATCCGCACGATATTCAAATCACTAAAGA
>PKDX01000042.1 GCA_002862745.1 Bacteroidota bacterium
AAAAAAATACCGTCCTCATGATTGATGACGTACTGGAGAGCGATCTAATGGAGAGCAGCTCTAGTCCCCAGGTCCCTGAGGACCAATTGATGGGTGAAGCGCCATGGCAGCAAGTGCCTTCGGGAGAGAGGAGTTCTAAGACGCATCTTCTCCGAGGCATATCGTGTAGTATCCGGAAGCGCACGCGAGAGAAAAAGCGAGTGAGCAGCAGTTCAGTGCGCGTGAATCGAAGTGCACAAGAGGACACATCATCACCTCTTCCTACCTCTAACGCTTTTGCTTCTTTGACTACTTTGTCCGATACGGATTTGATGCCTACATTGGAGGATTTGCAGCTCAGTTCTGGATCTCCTACTCTTGAGGACTATCCACCTCTGGATGGTATGCAGCCCCTGCTAGTGGCTGATGAGGATGTGCATGTGGACACCCCGAGTGCTACATATGCGCAGACGGTATGCAAGGATCCCACTCCTAGCTCTGCTTACCTCAAAAAGGAGCGCCGCTTGAGGGACAGTGAGAAGACTTACACCAACCTTATGGCGGCTGGGCCAGATGAGTCTCCTAATTGGGAGTTTATCAAGACACAGGGGTTTCTTTGGGTCGCACTCATGGATTCTCTTGGATATACCACATCACAGTGGATTCCAAAGAATTGTGATATGCTCATCAACTCCATCTTGCAGCCTATTTTGCGTCGTATTAATGATCCACAGGCCGCTGAGGAGATTCGGAATTACTATTTTACCCTCTTGTTTGTGGTTGCTCGGGCTCTCTTTGCTACTAAAAACCGCCGTCACAAAGTTCCGCCTCACATCTTTCGGCAACGAGCACGTGATATTAAGGAGGGGCAGTGGCAATACCTTTGCGCTAAATTAGCTACCAATCCAAAAATCGATCAAACCTTCGCACAAGCTACGAAAGCTATGGATGACTTGATTGATCTTGGTACCCTTCAGCCAGAGGAGTTGGATGAGCCTTCGGGGCCCATTTCATCAGCACGGCAAGCATTCATTTGTTACGATCTACAAAGTGGCAGCGTGCAGAGAGCAGCGCGTAATTTGTGTTCTGATGGTCTTCTTCCTACAGTTCCTGAGGTTCTTGATAAGTTACAGGCGAAGCTCAAGCTTGGCGGCCCAGGCCCTAAATCCTCGTTCCGCGTGAAACAGGAAACGTTTTTGCAGAGTATTCCTAATGAAGAACCCTCTCTTTATGATAAGGAACGGGCTTTTCAGGCTTTACGGTGTGTTGATAGGACTTCAGCGTGTGGACCTACAGGCCTTCGCATGCAATTCTTTCAGCCCCTCCTCCACAATGAAGCTGGTCGAAAAGAACTTGATGCGCTCTTCGGTCTTATTGCGAGAGGTCAGATCCCTGAGTATATTCAGAACGAAGTTGTTTGCAAGCAAAAACTTATTCCTCTGCGTAAGGCTCAGAATTCGCTGGATCCTCGACCAATTGCTATTGGGGATCAACTCTTCAATTTTGTTGCTAGTGATTTGTCGAAGGGGGCTCAGGCGCATGCGCATAGCATCTTTAAGGGACGCCAATTCGCGCTCGGGGTTCCCGGGGGTTTGGAGCAAAAGGCTATGTGTATTAATATGATACAAGCAACCAGCTTTAAGCATCGGCAGATGTATGCTCTTAATTTGGATCTCAAAAACTGTTTTAATAGTTTTAACTCCCTCAAAGTGCTAGGGGCATTACAGCAGTTTGGCTTTCATGAACTCATCCCTTTTCTCAGGATGCGGGTCTTACGTCAGGGCGTCTTTCAGGTTGCAGGGTCGGACCAGGTTCTTATGTCGGATGATGGTTTGGACCAGGGTGGGGGGCTGTCACCTCTCGGGTGCTGTGTTGCTATCCACTCCTTTAGTCATAGGCTCAAGGAGAACGTTCCTGAACTCTTGCAGCTATGGTATATGGATGATTGTACTCTGATTGGGGACCTTGACCACATCCAACAAGCTTTGGAGGAAATACAGGCATGCATGGACCTTAGTGGGCCTGACGGTCTTGAAGTTGATAACGTTAGTGTGCAAACATGGGAAAAATTTGATGACTTGGAAACTGCTGGTCTCACTCTCTCTCTCACTAAAACCACGTTGACACCCCTCTCTCAGGCACCTGCATCACCAGAGGCACGGGATCAGCAGATACTTCAGCGACTTCAGGAGCATGAGCATTGGCAACACATCGCCCAAACGAACATTTTCCAGGCGTGCGGGGTATTTTTTGGGGATCGCCAAGCACGGAATCATGCACTCTCTCAATATGTGTTGGGTAAGCTTGATAAGAAGCTCGCCTCCCTCCGGGAACTCACTAGTGCTCATCCATCTAATTCGTTGTTACAGGAGTCTCTTCAGCTTACTGGTAATCATTTTGCTCGATGTGTCGCGCCGGAGGACTTTCAGGATATTGCAGCTGAAATGGATCAGCGCATTCTTATGGCGTATCAGAGTCGCCTTCGGTTTGATATGAATGACATGGATCTCCTTCAGTTCTATTCCACAACGAAACATGGTGGTGCGGGATTTGTCAAGTATGTCGACCTATCTCCCATGGCTTATTATTCTAGTCTTGCACAGAATATCAACCCTCTTTGGCTCGGACATATGAAAGGCAACTTCCCTGCTTGGTTTGAACAGTGCTGGAACGGCACTCCTTTCTGGGCACAGGCAGATGAGGTGTATAACACGTGTGAGGCATTGCGGCGAAACACAGCAGAACTTTTTCCTGACATCAAAGTCCAAATCAGTGATGTTACCGTAAAAAGCACTACTGGACCTGACGGGGACCTCCTTTCTAATCCCCTGCCGACCAAGGAGCAATTACAGCAGACGTCCGTTCTCAAGGTACAATCTTCTCTTACCAGCATGAAATCCCTCACTCGCCTTGGGCGTCGCCTTGCCAAGTTGCCGGAGGAGTCAGAGGACACCCACAGCATAAGGCGGGCCAGGATTTTGCACCAGTTGGGGCCAGGCGCTAATGCTGCTGCTCTTACGTACCGGTGGCCTCATAAATTCGTGGATCAAGAGTATCCAGACATAATCGCTATGACATATGGGCACGCAATACAAGCCTCCACGGATGCTCTTGCTCAGTGTACTCACTGTCGCCACTGCAGTACAAAAGCTCTCAAGACAGTCCCCAAGAAAGTCAAGCCGATTGAAACCTTTGCTACTGGTGAGGCTCTTGAAGCACATCTGCGCAGTTGTTCTACGTTTGGCAAGTCATACGTGCATCACACCATCAGAGACCACCTTGCTCATCATATTGGGAAATATATCGTTGGGGACAATAACGTCAAGACAGAGCCCCAGACTGAAGGCGTTGAAGGAACTGATAATGATATCACTGCCATACCCGAAAACAAATCAAGGGCTGATATCAAGATCACCAACCTTCCTCGTCAGGACGGCACGTCTCCAACTATCATGGTGGATGTCAAAACATACCATGCCCGAGGTGAAACTAACCGTAAGAAGCATAATACCAGTAAGTGCCATAATGGAAAAGTGGCTACACTCCAACAGGAAACTCGAAAGGAATATGCCAAAAAGATCGGAGCTGAATACGAACCCAAGACGGACTCCAACGAACAATTTGTTACTTTTGCTGTTGCTATAGAGGGCTCCATTGGCATCGAAGCTAAGCGCTTTATCACACGTCTTGTCCAAGGTCACAACATCATTAGCAACCAAGACGACTACTCCTGTCAGCTGTCTCCACAAACTCATGACCTTTTTGCTGGGGACATTTACGCGTCGCTATGTCACGTGAGAGCAAGTGCTGCTCTGCACCAAATGCAGCAGTGGGTGCAGAAGTATCAGACTATGGCCTCTCCCGACCAAGCTGGACATCGGTCTCACGCCACTACCTCTTATGGGGTACGCGTGAACCGCATACGGACGAATAACGCTGCTGCTCAAATTCGCTTAGCACGGCATCAACGGTTTAACAGACGTCGCTAAGACATAGCTTTCTTTCATTGCCTGAGTCTCCGTCAGTCCTCTCTTTACTTGTATCTCGTTGCGTTTCTTTCTGTCTGGTAGGAGCCACTGTGGAGTTTAACGAGTATCCAATCCCCCCTGTTGCCTCAGGTTTGCTTCCCCGGCTACAGTGTCCTTGTTGGAGGGCTTTCTTAGTCTTCGTATTGCATGTTGCATGGTGCCTTCTGCTTAGTCGGTTTTGCCTACTGTCGATAGCTTTTATCTTTCCTCTTTGTAGAAGGCCCCTTCTTATTTCATTCCTTCATTCATTTGTTTCGTTCTATCCTTGCTGACAATTAAGTTTGTTGTAAAGTGTAAAAATTTACTGTAATGAATGAATGAATGAATATAGTTGTGGAAGACTGGGAAAAGATGGAGGATCCTGGTGGTACTCTCTTTGTTTCTATGCCAACAATTCTGGACAAATCCATCGCTCCTCCCGATCGACATATCTTTCATGCATTTACTCCCGATTGGTGCCATTTCTATGATAATCTGTCGCCAAAAGAATACAAGCAGCTCAAGGAGAGTAAGGCTGATAAAATTATAGCGAGATTAGAAAGTGCGCTAGACTTGCCGAACCTTGGATCATCAATTTCCTTTCGTGAAGTGGGTACTCCAAGGACTCACAGACGTTTTTTAAATAGAATTGATGGAAGCTATGGACCAATACCGTCCCGACCTCCTCTAGGTATGCTAGGTATGCCTATGAATACTACAAGCATTCAGAATTTGTACTGCGTTGGTGATTCAACATTCCCTGGGCAAGGAGTAAATGCCGTGGCGTTCTCAGGTATGAGTTGTGCCCATCGTGTTGCTGTTGACATTGGGTTCGAAGATAAATTACCTATCCTGGATAATGGAATAAAAAGTATTCTCAACACAATTAGGGACAACTTCGCTTAATTCTCTTCATGTTCTTTAATTGTAGTTGACAATATACATACAATTAAACAAATTCGATTGATTTCGATTTCGGATGTATACTTATGTTGTATGGTGAAACCTATTAAAAGCTTGTAAATTATGTGTTGTTTGAGCAAATCGCATGAGTACTTTTTTACATGGCCACAGACTTAATGTTGCAATTTTCCACATTCCCAATGGGATCTTCATAATGTCAAAGGAAATATATCAGGCATCTTATGAAATGGATGCTCTAGATAATGTCATTGCCCTAACATTGCCCTTACTCGTGATCATCTTCATATCCTTAAAGCCCGCAATGCAATCATCATCCGTCTGAAGATGCTTCTGCACCGCCTCCCATATCTTTTTCTTCTGCACCCTGTTTGGTGATTCTGGTTCTCGTATTGGCAACGGATTTCCTTCTTCGTCTACAGCATATTCACCAAATCGTATTCTTTCACCCGGAACCGCGTCAGCAGGAGGCTGGAGTAATTCTACCTTATCGTGACTCTCGTTAGATGCACATAACAACATTCCCTGGGAAGACATGCCCTTCATATTCCTTGCTTTAAGGTTACAGAGTACTGGTGAAAACAGATAGCATATATCATTGGAAGCGCTCAACGAAAAGGTTCTTGACATTTAATAAATGTTTAAGCGAGAGCACCAATATAGATTTACCTGTTACCATTTGATTTTGCATTCCTTCCAGCTCAATAAAGTTTACCAGACCGGAGCATATTTGCCTGTAATTTTCTTCTCCAACATCCACGTCCTCTACATATAAGGTGTCAGCTTCTGGATGTTTGAAGCATTTCATTATTTTTCCGACGCGAATATCCATGGTATATGGATCGATTTCAGAAGACTCCTCTTTCGTCGAAGTTGCTTGTTGTTCTGTTTGTGTT
>PKDX01000006.1 GCA_002862745.1 Bacteroidota bacterium
AAATCGCTATCATCCAGTGATACACATTGATTGTGAAATGCAACTATGATTAACATATCCGGCATAGTAGGCAGGCCTAGTAGCTTCCCTTTCGACTCGTCGAGTAAGACCATCCCTCCTTCTACAATAAGCGAAGAACAGGCCGTTAAAACGCAACTCGCTCTTTCTGGGTAACTCCGTCGAATAGGCCAACGAGGATCTACGGACAGAAGCGTTTGCTCACTCTCATAATCCATACAGATGCAGTCGACTGACTTTTTTACTTGAAGCATGTCTCGCAGAGAGCTCGAAGCTTCTTTTCTAGAAGCGTTGTAGACAAAAAAACCTCCATGTTCAGCAAAGGTTTCAGCAAAAGCTATGGATTTACTTTTTGAAATGGACATGGCGTGTAGTAGCTATGCCCTAAATCTAATCATATTCCCATTGTATATAAAGACTATCAGCCTAAAGTTTTTCTTCAGTGGAAGTGGAGTCCTCCTCTTTGGTAGACGGCACGTTTTCAGCATTATCATCTTGAGCCTCTTGTATAGAAGCATCATTCTCGTCTTGATCTTGAGTACTATCCTCCGCGGACTTTACTTCATCCTCTTCAGCCTTCTTAGCAAATGGGCTATCACCGATAAGCTCCACGACACGGTCGCGGTATATCATTTCATTTTTAAGTAGTTCCTGGGCCACTGTGTTGAGTTCCTCGCGCTTTGTCTCTAACAACTTTTTGACGCGATCATATTGGTGATCAATTATGGCTCTTATCTCAGCGTCAATGGCTTCAGCCGTTGCATCGGAGTAGGGCTTAGTAAGATTGTTTTGTTGCAACATATCGTAATAGGAAACATTGCCCACCTTTTCTGACATGCCAAAGACTACAACCATACTGTAGGCCATTTTCGTTACACGGTCTAAATCATTTTGTGCCCCGGTACTAATCTTTCCAAAGACGATTTCTTCCGCGGCGCGGCCTGCTAGTATCGCAGCCATCTCGTCTTCCAATTGCTCAGTATTCGTAATATTTCTTTCATCAGGCAAATACCATGCGGCTCCTAAACTTCGACCTCTTGGAACAATACTAACCTTGACCAATGGATTGGCATATTGCAAGAACCAGCTTGAGACAGCATGCCCTGCTTCATGATAGGCTATTACTTCCTTTTCATCCTTAGAGATAATCTTATGTTTCTTCTCTAACCCTCCAATCACACGGTCGACTGCTGCGTTGAAATCGTCCATCTCAACGGAGGTCTTGTCTCTGCGCGCGGCAATCAATGCCGCTTCATTACAGATATTCGCGATATCTGCCCCAACAAATCCGGGCGTCATCGCGGCTAATTTATTGGCATCGACATTTTCCCCTGTTTTTATCGCCTTTAAATGCACATGAAAAATTTCTTCTCGACTTTTTAAATCCGGTTTATCTATCATAATCTGACGATCAAATCGTCCAGGTCTCTTTAGCGCGTTATCGAGAACATCCGGTCTATTGGTCGCCGCTAAAATGATTACCCCTTTATCGGAGGAAAAACCATCCATCTCAACCAATAATTGATTCAAGGTATTCTCGCGTTCATCATTGGCTTGCATCATCCCTCTACCTCTGGCCCTTCCAATAGCGTCAATCTCATCGATAAAAATGATACATGGTGCCTTCTCTCTAGCTTGCTTAAACAAATCACGGACCCTGCTTGCCCCCACACCAACGAACATCTCGACAAAATCAGACCCAGAAATCGAAAAGAAAGGAACCTTAGCCTCGCCAGCCATAGCCTTTGCAAGCAGTGTTTTTCCCGTGCCGGGCTCTCCCACCAACAAAGCACCTTTAGGAATTTTACCCCCCAGTGAAGTATACTTTTTAGGATCCTTAAGAAAGGATACAATTTCAACGACTTCCTCTTTCGCCCCCTCTAGGCCTGCCACGCTGTCAAAGGTGACTTTCACGGCGGTGTCTTTATCAAACAACTGTGCCTTGGATTTTCCAACGTTGAAAATTTGGCCACCACCGCCAACGCCTCCGCCAGTCATTCGACGCATTAAAAAGAACCATACGGCCATCATGCCAACAAATAGAAGTAACCAACCATAGCGTGTGAAAAAGGATTCTCTTACTTCAGCTTCCACACTGATTTGATCTTCAGCCGGAAAATTGCTCTGCCATACCTTGACTTCTTTTTCAAACTCATCCTGAGAAGAAATCGTAAAGGTAAAATGAGGCCCTAGATTTGCATCACCGATTAAACCAACATTTTCTATGTCGAAAGCCTCATAGACCGCTTTACCATTCTGCACAGGGTTCAAAGCATTTATCGAATCAATCTTCCCTTCGACTATGTCAGCCGCTTGCCGAAGTTCAGAAGCCAAAGCCTGAAAGCCTGCATCTTGTGAGTCATTTGCAACAGTAGTGTTGTCAAGATTACCATCTGTTTCACTAGAATCAGCAAGCTCAGCAAGTTGGGCGTCTAAGAATACCATACTATCTGTCAAGACTGAAAGCACACTGTCCCGATCTGCTTGAATTACAGACGCCACCGTATCGAGCTCATCTTGGCTTTTTAAACTGACTTCAACATTTCGATCATTGACTAAAACCACACGTTTTACCCACTGATTTTCCAGCATGGCTTTTACTTCGTTGCGGTTGATTTTTTCAGGCTGTGGCGCAAATTGACCGGTCACAACCCAAATTCCTAAAAAAATCATTCCTATAATGGCATAGATCCAAAGAAAATTGGGCCGATTATTTTTTCCTTTTGAAAGTTCTGTTTTACTCATAATTATTTTCGATTGCCGTCACTAAAAAATCTTTGTCAATCGGAATGCAGGTGGCATCACTCCACAACTCTTCAAGCAGATACAATGATCGAGTTTCTTCAAGAAAAACATGGACTACTATATCAAAGTAATCCAACACAATCCATTGCCCCGTATCATGCCCACTGTTTCCCATAGGAATTGAACCAAGACCCTCTTTGACTTCCGCTCTTAAATTTTGACTTAACGATCCGACGTGGGTAGTAGACGTGCCATGACAAATCACAAAAAAATCAGTAATTGCTTCATCTATCTCCCTTAGGTCCATCAAAACGATATCATTAGCTTTGTTGTCATCGAGTGAGGTAAGAATGGCTTGCAGTAAATCCAAAGGCTTAGGCTTAAAATTGATTCCAATAGTTTAGTACAGAAACATAACGATGAGACGACTAGTTCATTTTACAAGCCTCCATTCTACGAATACATACACAAAAGATTGGGCTTCAAAAAGCACACCAATTTACTCTACTGCCATTTTGGCGGATTATCAAAGAGAGGGGCGAGGAAGGGGTGGCAATCTCTGGATGGCAGATGCAGAACAAAACCTTACGGTAAGTTTTACTCATCCAAAACTTAGGCTTCGGGATATGGAGGCATTGCGCGTGCACTTTCTATTTACCCTCAACCTGTTTAAGGCACTAAAAACACTTGACATAGACTTATTAATCAAATGGCCGAATGATCTTATGCTCGATAATAAAAAAGTTGCAGGAATCCTATCTGAAGTTCAACATGACAAGGCGGGTGATTCCCTACTGATTATAGGTCTAGGCCTCAATGTTGGACAAGAAGACTTTGGCTTGTTAAATGACAAAG
This sequence comes from Bacteroidota bacterium, assembly GCA_002862745.1. Lineage (GTDB taxonomy): Bacteria > Bacteroidota > Bacteroidia > Chitinophagales > UBA8649 > UBA8649. The sequence continues at coordinate 3,619 of PKDX01000006.1, forward strand.
CGACTTCTATCCACCAAGCCTTACCTCATGCCCTAACCGTACAACAAGCCCTTGAAATCGCCTGGCAAGCTTTCGAAAAAACCGTGGACGAAGCGAGCAACATCTCCCTAGCTTCAATTTGCGAAGACATCAACCACCACCTTTATGCCAAAGGCAAACAAGCATCCATCAGCCATGGGAAGGATAAAACAAATGGAGAGGTGCTGGGTCTTCATCATGACGGGAGAATAACTCTTCGAAAGAGGGATGGCACAATACATTACCTTGCTGCTGGAAATCTAATTGTGTCCTCAAATGGACAAAAGGGTTGATTCAACATTGGGGCATTGATTTGATCCGTTTGATCCGTGTTTTATGCCCAACCTCTTCACTTTCCTTGTACCTTTGTCCTAGTTATGATTAAGGATTGGTCATCAGAACGCATTTTACCTCCTGACGAAGGACCCGAATACTTTTTTCATTTAGCACCCTTTGCTGTGTATGATGGTTCAACGGACCGCTCGGGATATTACGATCCTAGGGGACTGCAACACTTCGGAGGTGGAGCTCCATTTATTCATACCACGCCAAGTTTGCATCAAATTGAATTTGAATTACCTTATTTCCAGCAACTAGAAGCAGGTGATTTTTGGATGCTAACCATTTTTCGCGAGCGTCTAGATGGCATAAAGATTACTGTGTTTGAGGAAAACGATCTCATCTATCATCATTTGTGGGGTGGACTAGTTCGCGAAACCTATCGGCTTGATAGGGCATGGAAATGCGATAACAATATGCTTCATGTCGGCGGATAGGTTTATATGTACATTTAATCTATGACTCGTGCTTACCCTCTCCGAGGCTTCTTGTTGTTTTCTACATTATCTCCTCGTGAACAGTGGTGGTCTATTGGTTTTCTGCTGAGCATTCTAGGGTTAGCCTTCAGTCAAGCCCTCTTTACCATAACGCTTTATGGACTCAGTGTAGCGGTTTTAATCGAACAGTTACAGCCCAATAGGCCCCGATTTTCGTTAAGAGCCATTGTTTTATTGATTTGTCCTTGGCTTTTTGTTCTTATGATTCCCATTATTCAAGGCATGGTCAGTTCAGATATTGGCGCTGTTTTCTCCATGCATCGGATGCATCTTATTTTGCTGCCCATTTTATGCCTTCGTCTACATATCTTGTCCAAGGAGGCTAAGGAGTATTTGGTCTTCACAACACTACTTATCTGTTGTATCTGTGCCATTGTAATTCTTACAAAACTTGTGCAAGAATGGTCTCACATCGGCCAATCCATTGAAGAAGGGAAGCATCTATGGGTGCCCAACGGCCAACCAAAAGCAACAGCGATTCTTTTTGTTATTGTGGGAATGTTAGGCATTCACTATACCTTGAACAGAGAGGAAAGATCGTATTACCGAATCGCAGCCATTGTGTTTCTGCTATGTTGTGTACATGCGATGACCGTTCGAATCGCCTGGGGCATGTTGTATGTTGGAATTTCTTTTACGCTATGTAGACACTTTATCACCCGACGACAATGGAAACCTGTACTAATTTGCACACTTATCCTCCTTGCCGCACCTTTTGCAATCTACCATTCCATACCTTCTGTTAAAAAAAGAATTGATTACACGTTGTATGACTGGAGCACGTTAAATAAAGCGGGAGAAGTCAACACTTCCGATGCACTTCGAGTTGTTTCATGGGATGTAGGATGGAAAACCATCACAAAAAAGCCAATACTAGGATATGGTATTCAGTCAATGGATAAAGCCCTTGCCGAACAATATGTCGCAACCTACCCTCAAATCACAAAAGAAAACATGCTTAGGCCACATAATCAGTTTCTCTTCTTTGCCTTGGAGTATGGACTACTTGGAGCATTTCTTTCGTTAATCGCCTTGATTTGTCTTGTTTGGTTTTTTGGGCGTTCTACAGGCGTTATCGTATGGATATTATTCTTTTTATATTGCTTTATTGACAGTCCCTTTAATCGCCAAATTATCGATGCGGCATTTTGGTACGGTTTGGGCTTGAGTATTGTTTTTTCAAAAGATTCCAATGCACCCTGAGCTTTCTGTTGTTATTATAAGTGCAGGCACTTCCCCTTGGATAAAAAATATTATCAAGCGTTGTGAGCTGTTTAGTAAGGATATAATTATTGTATCCAATAATCAAGCATTTATCACTGAGCG
>PKDX01000056.1 GCA_002862745.1 Bacteroidota bacterium
GATATCAAACGTACCTGAACCCAGGTATTGTGAAAACTCAATGCTGTAAATAAATAGCACGCCGATGAGTACCCAAAGAAACTTCATAGAGTTTTTAGCATCCTTCCATATAACTAGAAAAATATACATCAAAGCAAAAGCCCATAATGCATCAGGAAGTTGGAACAAAACAAATTCCGCAAATCGGGAGTCCCCAAGACGATAGGGCATATGAGGCCTCAAAGCATCCATGAAAGGAAACCAGTGATCAAGCAACAAACCTGGTTTTCGGAAGAAAACATAAATAATGAAGCCGACCAACAGAGGCAGGAAGACATAGAAAAAAAGTCGATAAAGCTGTCTCACAAATAATAAGCTTACCTAAATTTAAAAATTAAATCAGTTACAATCTTTTACTTATACACAGCCGACATGCCACATCCCCTTCTAACAACTATTATACAAGACAAAAACAACCTAATCCTGAACGAAGGAAGGCAAGAATCACTCGATGACCTAGTTGACTATTTACTTCATAGACTATCGCAAGATGACAAAGCTTCTATCCTTTTTGTTTGCACTCATAACTCCCGACGCAGTCAGTTCAGCCAAGTTTGGGCTCAGTTCGCCGCCGATCATTTTGACTTAGCCGTAGAATGTTTCAGCGGAGGTACTGAAGTGACGGCATGTAATCCAAGGACTATTGCTTCACTCAATCGGTCAGGCCTTAATATTGAAGGCAAAGAGGAAGGAAATGATAACCCGCGCTACCTTGTTAGCTCTGAGGAGAGTGAGCATGGCATTGAACTGTATTCAAAGCTTGTAGATAATCCCGTTAATCCTACAAACAACTTTGCTGCGGTAATGACCTGTGATCATGCCGATAAAAATTGCCCCACAATTTTTGGTGCTGAGCGCAGAATTCCTATTCGATATGAGGATCCAAAAGCTTTTGATAATGGCCCTCAAGAAGCTGTTATGTATGACAATCGATCACGACAAATAGCGACAGAAATGTTCTATGTCATGAAAAAAACAAAAGAGGCTCTTTTGCCAAGCAAGCACTGAGGCTAGACCTTCTCCAAGGATTGCGCAACATCATGAATCAAATCCTCATGGTGCTCTACCCCAATCGACAAACGAATTAAAGCGTCTGATATATTAAGATCGGCTAAATGCTCTTCGGATACCCCTGCGTGAGTCATCGTCTTGGGATGCTGTGCAAGACTTTCTGTACCCCCTAAACTCACTGCTAGCTTTATAAGTCCAAGATGATCTAAGAATCGGAAAGCTTCTTCCTCTCCTCCTTTAACATAAAAGGATATCATGGCCCCACTTCCTGTAAAATGTCGCTTGTATAATGCATATTCCGGACTGTCCTCTTCAAGAAGTCCCAAGTAATTGACTTTGTCAACTTTCGGATGGTTTTTGAGGTAGTTGGCGACTTCAATAGCATTTCTCTGTTGCTCCTCCATGCGCAGTTTAAGGGTCTCCAAGCTTCGCATAAGTAACCAACCCGTCCAAGGACCGGCCATATTACCCAGGAATGTTCGTAAGGTTTTGACTCGAGTCATCAGGGCCTTGCTACCCAGAACAGCCCCTGCAATCAAATCGCTGTGCCCTCCGATATACTTTGTTGCCGAATACATCACCAAGTCAGCACCCAAGGAAAGAGGGTGTTGCCACAAGGGGCCCATATAGGTATTATCCACCGCAACTACGACTTCGTGATTTCCTGAGAAGGTATCCGAAACGCGGCGGCATGCTTCGATGTCGATAATTTTATTTGTTGGATTTGCCGGGCTTTCAACATAGACTAACTTCAGGTTCTCTGCATGCCCAGAAGCTTGCACAAGTGCCATTATCTCCTCTTCGGATTGACCTGCTTGAAAACCCAGGGTATGGATCCCAAGAGAAGGCAAAAAGTGATGGATAAAGTGATCGGTTCCACCATAGACGGGGTGGCTGTACAAAATCAGATCACCCGGTTTGAGAAACTCCAATAAGACGGTCGTGATTGCCGACATACCACTTTCAAAAATGGCGCAGTCCTCTGCCTTATCCCATAGACACAATCGATTTTCTAATATCTCTAAATCGGGATTATTGATTCGGCTGTAGATCAGCCCTAATTCTTCATTGGGTAATTGTTCGCGCTTGCCGTAGGCGACTTCGAAGAAAGCCTTACCCTCTTGGGCATTCTTAAACACAAAGGTGGATGTCTGAAAAATGGGGCATTTTATCGAGCCTTCCGAAAGCTCTGGTTTATACCCATAAGACATCATTAAACTCTCAGGACGCATATTATCTTTCATAGATTGGTTTTTATTTGGGTTGTTGCCTATGAAAGTCCGTCAAATGTACGTTAAAACTCCTACGAGATTGAGATACTTATGGTCAATAAGGAACCTAATCCCTCAAAGAGGTGTTTAGATGGTGTGTACGCAATGAATTTCCTTTTAGATAAGCTTGACCCCATTGCAAAAGGCTTGCTATCTCCGCGCATTAAAAAGCGGATGGAGAAGGGCTTTGTGAGCTTCGCCCTTTTTGCCTTCTTAGTGCACCTAGCCCTTTACATTCTCAATAAGTATGTAGCGCTTGATCTGCCGTCAGCACTCTTTTCAAGTCCTTTGCAAATACTCTACACGCCCTTTTCTGTGGTCTTAGTCGCTGAAATCTACCTTTTAGTCTACTACCTACCTTCCTCGTTTGGACGATCTATGGGCAAGCAGATTGAAATCATTGCCTTAATAGAGATTAGGACGGTGTTTAAAGATTTGGATAACACGTCAACTTGGCCTTGGGAGGCTGCCTTTTTCCCCCACATCCTTTCCGCTCTATTACTAGGAGGCATACTAGTAGTCTTCTACAGGGTACTCCCTCAGCGAGTAGCACGTATGGAAGAAGACGACCTTCAACACTTTGTGCGATTTAAGCGCGTCTTAGCCGCAACACTTATGTTGTTTTTGTTGGCGCTCAGTGCCTATGCGCTTTCCCTCTGGTCTTATGATGTAGTAATCCATCCCGACCACCTAAGAATGGATCCTAATACGGTCTTCTACACAGAATTCTTTACCACCTTGATTCTCGTAGATGTTTTAATCTTGGTCGTCTCTTTGCGGTACTTGCATGACTTTGGACAAGTTATCCGTAACTCAGGCTTTATTGTCGCCACAGTCATGCTTCGTAGAGCACTAGGAATTGAACCATGGCATGCCTTTGCCTATGAGGTGAATGCTGCGATTCTTGCTGTATTGATGGTCCTCCTTCAACGCTACCTTCCTAGACGGTCGAAGACTTGATAGGATGATATAAAGAGGAAAAAGCGTACCTTCAAAGTATGGCTGGGGACAAAAAAATCACGGTTTTTTTCTACTTCTTTATCATCCTATTGTTCGCTCAATTTGCCTATGGATTAGTGGTGCGAGAATGTTACCCTGGATTTATGATGCCTGGTTTTTCGAGGATTGATAACAATGGGAAAGAATACGTAACCTATGATTACATCCTTTGGTATGAAACAGAGCAAGCGCAACGAGACACCATCAACCTTGTTGACTTCGCAAGTCCGCTATCAAAAATCGCCCTTGGCCGTGCCATTGATCTAGCATTCTTCCCCACATCAATCCAAGAGACCTATAACGGTTCTCAAAAAAAATACTACCGTATTATCAAGGCATTGATCGGGGAACAATCCTACCAGCAAAACATCATTAGCGTGAGGAATCCGACAATGAGCCAAGAGCAAATCGACGAATTTTCCACGTGGGTTAAAGCGAGAATTGCTCAGCAACAACATGTTGACGTAGAACGTGTTCATGTTGAGAAAATATCGATAACTCGAGACTTTGTATCGGGTGATACCCTGAGTACCACTTTGTTAAATGACTATGATTTTTAGGGTAATTCGTAGTATACATAAGCGCTTTGAGCATTGGATTTTCAATGCCTATTCAACCAATGTACATCAGCTCGGGCTGTATCGAATCCTCTTCGCTTCCGCGATTATATTCCTCATTGGTATTCCTCAATACAGCGTCAAAATAGCCTCCTTCCCTGCTGGAGTGTTTAACCCACCACCCTTCTTTTCCTTTTTCTTTTCGGACATTCCTCCATTGTGGTACTTCCAATGGACGGATGGTTTGATTTGCTTGGGCTTTTTGTTTGTTTTATTAGGCCTGTTTACGCGCGGTGCTGGCGCAATCACTGCACTTATAATCATCGTAAACAACGGATTTATTTTTAGCACAGGAAAGATTGATCATTCATTTCTTGTGTGGTTTACCCTGCTTATGCTATCCTTTTCAGGATGGGGAGGTGCATTTAGTATCGACAGTCTAATTCAGAAGAAAGCGCATCATCGGACGAAGAACTGGATCATATCCCTGCTTTCCTTGAGTATAGGATTTAGCTTTTTTACAGCTGGGATGATTAAATTTTTATCTGGTTGGTTGGGTCTATCGGATTCCATGTTGCGCGCCTTTTACCTCAGAAACTTTTATATCCAGCAGAAACAAGACTACCTCGCCCCCTATTTTGAAAACTTCACGTTTCAGCCTTTCTGGGAATTGGGTGACTGGTTTACCATAGTTTTTGAAGTAGGGTTTTTGCTTGTTGTATTCATTCCAGCACTCTTTCGATTCTACACCCTTCTGGCGCTGTTTTTCCATGGCTTTGTTCTTCTTATGATGAATATTGGCTTTGATACATTTATTCCGATGTATCTGCTGTTTTGGATTCCATTGATCGACACCGCAAGAGCAGAAAAAACCTTTGAGGTTTGGGCGAAAAACAAAAAGAAACTTATTGGAATCGTGATATTGCTTGTGGGGATATACGGAGTTAACTGGTGGTTAAAAGATGTAGTGAGCCTCCCCTTAAGTGACGTTTTAATCTTTACCGGTCTTCTTGCGAGTCTATTTATCCTATTGGTACGCCCCCATCTAATCTTCCGGGAAGCAAGCAAGCCGAATGAGGCGAAGATCATTATGTTCGACGGCGTTTGTAATCTCTGCAATGGCTTTGTGCAATTTGTAATCCAAAGGGATCAACACGCCGTATTCAAGTTTAAACCGCTGCAGGACGCTACCTCTGACGACACCGACTTGCAGAGTATTATCCTTGTTAAAGACGGAGACAATCTGAGTAAGTCAAAAGCATTTCTCGAGATTGTCAGAAACCTCCATGGGTTTTGGCCATACCTCTACCTTACCATCATTATCCCAAGACCTATCCGTGATGCGGTTTATGTCTTTGTTGCCAATAATCGATATAAGTGGTTCGGCAAACAGGATACCTGTATGATTCCCACAAAGGAGTTGAAAGATCGGTTTCTTTAAAAGCGAGCGCTTCGAGGCGCTTAATGCAGTGATTCAGCGGTTTTAATAAAAAAGGGAAACCTAAGCTTCCCTTTTTTTGATTGAGTGCGGTCTGGACGG
>PKDX01000036.1 GCA_002862745.1 Bacteroidota bacterium
GGATTCGATTCAATAAAAGGAATAATATCCTCGTATACTTCTGACACAGCCTGAAGAAACTCCACTTCATGACTGTTTCTTACTTGCGTTTCTTTTAAAACACTATTTGATAAATGTTGCATTGTTCCATAACTAACTAAAGACATAACACTTGCTATACTCATTCGGTTTTATCTACACTGCTGATTCTCCTCCAAACTACGACCTCAACAGAAGAGTGGAGATCAAGTTAAACTAGATATAAAAACAAAGGGCGGCCTCAATGAGCCGCCCTTTATCGTCTTGGTTCAATTTATTTTAATCGATAAATATCACTTTGACGTACGAATCCCCTTCTTTTGTCTCATCAAAATTTTCATGACAATTTTCTGTTACACCATCCTCAGAGGAAATAACGCACACATTAGAATAACTAGTTACAAGCTGTTCATCAAAATATAGCCCTAAGCCCCTATCCTTTCCGAGCCATTTCAAAAACTTTGTTTCCATTAATTCTATAGGTGAAGCTAGCTCTAAAGTTCCGTTCGAAAATGACTGCTGCGGTGCAAAAAGTTTAAAAGGGCTAATCGCTGCAAATTCAACCGGACTGTAACGAAGTAGATTAAAAGCGTCATTGGATTTAATTAAAGATGGCATTTCAACTTCAATTTTTATGAATTCGACCATATAATTCAAATCAGCCTGGGCCTCGCCTACTTTAATTTCATCAGCGAAAATTTTATACCCTAAAAATCCGTCTTGATAATCCCGAACCTCCAAAAATGCGTGGTATCCTTTAGCTGTGGTAACATCCACTGTAATTGCATTTGCATGCGGATGATCTTCAATAACTAAGGAAAACGTATTTAATGGAATTGATTGGTCACCGGCAACTGTTTCATAGATAATTTCAGTTCCAATAAATCCATGGTAAATAACTTGCCGATTTATCTTGTCGTATTCAGCATGAGTATAATTTATAATTGGATTTTCCATATCAAAGAGTACACCTTCCGTTTTGAATCTAGTCTCAAGGGCATAGGATTGGTTCTGAGCAAAAAGACTAAATCCAAGAACAACCAATAATAGCGTGGTAAAAAAAGTATTTAAATACATTGATTTCATTGATATATATTTTGAGTTAAATGAATTGTATAAATCGCCTCTCCAGATCTGCTGTAGCTCGGTGTGAAAACAAATGGGACGAGGTAATGAAACATACATCTTTGTACGTCTATAAATAGTCTATGTTTCCGCATTTAGAACATAAATATTTTATGGATATTTAGTCGTTTAGGAATCAGATTTTTATGACAGATTCAAGCAACTATGCTTGATACAAATTGTTTAGATAGCGTGCAAGGATTTGTTTTCCATAAATATTATCGGCCCAATAGCAGTTCGAGTCCGTCGGACACCATGAAGCGTTTGTTTTATCAACTTCTCCCCTATGTCAATGGGGATGCCCAAGAAGCTATTCATTGGCTTAACGAATTGGATAGAAAGTATCACCTCACCACGTCGACCTATGGAATGGGAGATTTCATCGAAGAGCTAAAACGGGAGGGATTAATCCAAGAAAATGTCCAACAGGACAAGGGGTATTCAATAACTGCAAAAACTGAACAACAGATTCGGCAGAATGCATTAGAGGAAGTCTTTGGCAAGCTCTACAAAAAGGGGAAGGGGAATCATAAGACGCCTTATGCCGGGCAAGGAGAAGACACATCAAGCGGCTACAAAATGTACAACTATGGGGATGATCTCTCGAGTATTGATTCTTCTGCCTCCATGCGTAATGCCATGACAAGAAGTAATTATGGTGAGTACAGAATGCTTCAAAAAGACTTAGTCGTTCGAGAAAGGGAACATCTAGCGCGATCAGCTACAGTGCTCATGATTGACATAAGTCATTCGATGATTCTCTACGGAGAAGATCGGATTACTCCGGCCAAAAAAGTAGCTATGGCCCTTGCAGAGCTTATCAGCCGCCGCTACCCAAAAGATGATCTTGACCTTGTTGTATTTGGCAACGATGCTTGGCAAATTGAGATCAAGGAGTTACCCTATCTAAGTGTAGGGCCATATCATACCAATACAGTAGCAGGATTAGAACTTGCTATGGACTTACTTCGGCGTCGCAAAAATGCGAATAAGCAGATTTTTATGATTACCGATGGAAAACCAACATGCCTCAAAGAAAATGGTCAATACTATAAGAATAGCTTTGGTCTAGATAGAAAAGTCATTAATAAAACGCTCAACTTAGCCAAGCAGTGTCGTCGATTAAAGATTCCGATTACAACCTTCATGATCGCCAATGACCCTTATCTCCAGGATTTTGTTCGAGAGTTTACCGAGGTAAATCATGGCAAAGCATACTATAGCGGGCTTGATGGATTAAGCTCCATGGTGCTCGAAGACTTTGAACGCAACAGAAAAAAACGACGTTAACAATACAACGCTATGGATTATACCGCAATAAAGACCTTAGGGCAACTGAAAGCTTCAGGCTATACAACACAATCGGTTAAAGATGAAATCCGAAAAAACCTAATGTCGTGGATCCGCCAGGGTAAGTCCCTTCCAGGCATAATTGGCTATGAGGATTCAGTTATCCCTCAGTTGGAATCCGCCTTGCTCGCCAAGCACAATATTCTCTTTTTAGGCCTCCGTGGACAAGCTAAAACTCGTATTGCTCGATCGATTACACAGCTGATGGACGAACAAATTCCTGTCATTGAGGGAAGTTCTTTGCGGGAAGATCCCTTTCACCCAATAACTAAGGAAAGCATTGATAAAGCGGAAAAACTTGGAGATGATTTGCCTATAGTGTGGCAGAAACGGAGTGAACGATATGGCGAAAAGCTTGCTACACCTGATGTATCCATTGCTGACTTGATTGGCGACTTAGACCCAATTAAAGCATCGAACCTCGGCGTATCCTTTGATGATCCGCGGGCTATTCACTTTGGCCTTATTCCAAGGGCGCATCGAGGAATCTTTGTCATCAATGAGCTGCCTGACCTACAGCCGAGAATCCAAGTAGGCCTGTTTAATATTCTACAAGAAGAGGACGTTCAAATTCGAGGATTTAACTTAAGGTTGCCTTTAGACATACTCTTTATCTTTACAGCCAACCCCGAAGACTACACCAATAGAGGGTCGATTGTAACGCCTCTCAAGGACCGTATTGAGAGTCAAATCGTAACTCATTATCCTAAGTCCATCGCTATTGGTCGAGCGATTACCGATCAGGAGGTTCGACTTAGCGAGGAGCAAATAAAGCAGGTATACATGCCTGATGCCATGAAGAACTTGATCGAGCGAATTGCCTTTGTAGCAAGGGATAGTGAGTTTATCGATGAAAAGTCAGGGGTCTCTGCACGCTTGACCATCGCCTTTCGCGAGCTGACGATAGCAGCTGCAGAGCGACGGGCTTTGCAGTATCAATCAAACCATACTGCATGCCGTATTCAAGATCTTTACACCGCACTTCCTGCTATGCTTGGGAAAGTAGAACTGGTATACGAAGGCGAGCAAGAGGGAGCGCAGGCAGTTGCACTCAAGCTTGTTTCTGAAGCTATTCGACTTGAGTTTATGGAACACTTTGATCTGCCAAACAAGGCATCAGCCGATGGTAAAAACCATCACAAGCAGTTCAACAAAGTTGTACAATTCTTTAGTGATGGAAAGGAAATAGAGTTACCAAGAAACATTATCGATAAGGATTTACAAGGTGCGCTTGAAGAGCTTGATGGACTGCTTGAAATCGCTTCAACAGTTGAAGAATACGATAAAGCACCAACCTTTTGGCTTGAGTTTGTACTCCATGGTATGGCAGAGCACTCACTCATCAGCAAGGATTTTATGACTAAAGGACATGTATTCGGGGATCTTTTGCAGGATATGTTAAGCCAAAACCCGCTTGAAGGATTTGAGGATTATCAAGAGGAATAGCTTATTCTAAGTTGTGATAAACCGTAGTGACGTCATCATCCTGTTCTAGGCGATCAATCAATTCTAACACTTCATCCATTGCGGACTCATCGAGGGTCTTTGTATGGTTAGGAATTCGTGTCAGTTCACTTTTTTCGACTTCTATTCCTCCCTGCTCAAGGGCATCTGCCATTTTCCCGAAGTCTGGAAACTCGACATATACCTCATACATCGCTTTTTCCTCTATCTCGGTCTCTTCAATTCGAAGAAGACCCGCATCGATATATTCGAGCTCAAACTCTTCAACATCTTCGATCGTAATGGTTTCAATATAGAATACACCCCGCCGATCAAAGAGGAAGTCATGCATATTCTGCGTTCCGAGCGAACCACCCTTTTTATTAAATGCAGCACGCACATTAGCTACCGTGCGTGTGGGATTGTCCGTCGCTGTTTCTATAACAACCGCAATTCCATGAGGTGCCATCCCCTCATAGACCATTTCCTTAAGATCCATGGCATCTTTACCCGAAGCTTTTTTAATTGCCGCTTCGATGCGATCCTTCGGCATTTGTACAGACTTGGCATTTTGAATTGCTCGGCGAAGTGCAGCGTTCGTATCGGGATCAGGACCTCCTTGCTTTACCGCGAGCGCAATGTGTCGGCCAGCCTTGGTGAACTGTTTAGCCATTCGATCCCAGCGGGCAAACTTGGCTTGTTTACGATATTCAAATGCGCGTCCCATACTGTTGCTTTTCAGCTAATTTAATAAGGGTTAGATAATTATCAATTGTATATAAGTGGAAAAGAATTGGGTCGTGTTTAACGATACTGACATCAAAAAAGAGGAGGGCCTTCCCCACCCACTCCACCCATCCAATCTACCTCCAAAAATCAATACAATTGGGATACACTGTGGCGGTGGACATTCTGCATTAGGATTCTGTTATTTTTATAAAAAATTCAGAAGTCTATGAAGTGCTCCAAATTATCAATCATTACAGCAATACTCTTGCTCTCCACTTTTCTCCTTGCTTGCAAAGGGGATAACACAGATAACAAAAGTGGTGAACAAAAAGAAAGGCAAGGGATGGCTTTGGCTGATGGGGAGCCCGTCGATCAAAGAACAATTGTTGGATACACCATCAATCAAGAGGCGCTTAATCAGCTGCTCACTTCGATTATGATGGGTATGAATGAAGTCTCT
>PKDX01000012.1 GCA_002862745.1 Bacteroidota bacterium
TTATAACTCAAATTAACTATTTTACTAACTTGCTAACTCAAAACTAACTTTTGCTAACTTTTTGCTAACTTTTGCTAACTTTTGCTAACTTTTGCTAACTTTTTTGTAACTTTTTTGAATGTTTTTTATTTTGGGCTGTTATTAATTTTGTTGGCAGCCTATAATGTTTGTATTCCCACGCTTATTCTCCGAAGAGGCCTCGACGGATTTCGCTTAGCCAAATCCCGCCAGGGCAACTTATTCGGCAAGAAACATAGAACTATAGCTTAGGGACTTCGCGAGTTGAATTTGGGATATTCCTGAGTTGGCGGCGTCAGTCCCATGCGATTGAGTCTTATCGTGGCCCCTCCCTGCGGGTGCGACTCGAGCCAATAACGGAGCCTAATCCTGACTCCAAACAAATATCGCATGTTAACTTGTAACTTTTTGAACGTTGTTGATGATGACGAGGATGGTGCTGTTGTTATTTTTTTCCTTTTGGATCCGCCCTAGCAATGTTCATGCATATATTCGGGAAGTCCGCCCAGAACATTGTCGTGATCGTATCCAACGAAAGGCAAACTACTGGTAACATCGTCTCATGGCAGCGAACTGCCTATCGCCATTCCTGCCAGGGCCACTTATTCGGCAAGAGACATAGAACTAGCTTAGGGACTTTCGAGTTGAATTTGGGATATTCCTGAGTTGGCGGCGACAGTCCCATGCGATTGAGTCTTATCGTGGCCCTCCCTGCGGGTCTGATTCGAGCCAGGCAGCGGTTCAACGGAGCCTAATCCTGACTCCTAACAAATATCGCATGTTAATTTTAGCTTTTTGTAACTTTTTGAATGTTGTTGATGATGCCGACGATGGTGCTGTTGTTAATTTCTTCGTTTTTGGATCCGCCCTAGCAATGTCCATGCATATACTCGGGAAGTCCGATCAGAACATGCGAATGATCGTGTTGCACGAAAGGCAAACTACGGAGTAAACGGCTTACTGGTAACAGTGTCTGAGGGCAGTCAATTTCCCATAGACTCCTGCCAGGTACCTTACGGTACAACTCAATCCATGCAAAAAAAGTTGAGCTGGAGCTTGCCAAAAGCTTCGACCACGGTTTTATTTCGAGAAACATCTTCGACTTGCCAAAAACCAGACCATTGTCTGTAGCGAACACCAGGCACTGTTTGTTCGCAAATGTGCCCCTAGTTGTTCTGATCTTCCTGCTCGCAAAGATCTGTGTCCGGCCGAGAACTTGTGCCGAGATGTGTGTGAGAACTGCAGTGCGAGTTGCCTGCTCAGTAATTTCTCTGATCGCACCCTCAAGGTAAACCTCAGTGAATGTTCTCCTGTCCAAGACTGCTGCGCGCATCGCTTGGAGACTGGCTGCAAGAGTTGTATTGGTAGAATTTTTGTATGCTGTTCGCATGATCGATTTGGGCAGCTTGTGCAGTGCCTCGCCGCTGAAGCAAGTAAGTACAGTCTTAAACTTTTCGATGTTGTCAGGGATATGTGTAAGGTAGTGGAGTTTGGGCTTGCACAGCTGTGGGTATAGCTGTATGAAGAGTTCGTGGTGTTGCTTCACCATATGTCGCAACGTACTTATGGCACCATGGCCCGTCGACTTTGTACGTATGATGTCGCAAATGCACTTCAAGTATCCGAAGCACTTCATATACGGAAGAAGGCTGGTGTAGAAGTCGGTGCCGTACAATACTGCCTGCACAAATAAAGAAATGCACTCTATCATGGCAATGCAGTCGCTGGCGAATGCCTTAATATGTGCATCATCGTTGTCCACGAACCTGTCAATGATCCAATGCGGTTTGATGAATTGGTAGTTTGGAATATGAATCTTTGATGTCCATGAGTCCAACTCCGTAAGTTCGAGCCCATTGTCGACCAATTTCTTGATAAAACCGTTGCAGTGAAATTGGCCAACACCGCCGTTTGAAAACAACACATGCATCGGGTCCCAATTGGCATCTTCTGGAAATCTCATGACATTTAAGCAGTGGTCGTCGAAAAGGACTCCGTCCTCCACATAGTTGACACCGTAGATCTTTTCAAGCTCTTCCACGTCCTTCTTATACCAGCCCTCCAGTACTGCTGTGCTGATGCTGTTGCACATGACCTTGAAGGTCCCGGCCGTGTGCTTTATGAAGCGGTGTGACTCTGGTGATAGTACGTGCACAAGGTAGTCGTCGTAGAACTCCTCATAGGAGCCAACCCTGCCAACAACGTTTTGACATGACAGGCATGGTTTAAAGCCTGAATGACCTTTCACTGACATGAGTGATCTGAATGCTTCTTCGTCCATTATTGTTGCACCGTATTTGAGTCGGAGCACAAAATGGTGGTGCTTGTGCTCTATCCTGACACCAGTTGTAGCCAGGTTGAAGCCGTCCTGTGCGAAAAATACATGTATTATCTTTTTAAATAGTCTGGTTAGGCTGAACTGGTTTGCAATAAGTTTGGAGGGCACGAAAGCGAATACGAAGTAAGGAAATTCGGTTCGTGACCTGAACCAGTCGGGTAATTCGATTATCGACCAGTAGAATGCATAGAATGCTCTACCCTTGTCTGGCCTTCTTTCCGAATTTGCAGGAAAGACTTCGTCGGTGTAAAACACAGTTCGCCCAATATGTGCGGGGAGTGCTTTGCTGAGAAAGGTGTAAAAATTAAAAGATATCTGCGATAGCCACCATAGTAGAGCAAAGGGGTTCAGATATGAGATTGCCTCCGGCTCATCAGTCGGTGTCGGACAAAACTCGAATGAAGACACAATCTTACCAAATGGTGTCTCCACATCATCATATTTATGCAACATATGAGTAATGTCATTTTTGTTAACTGCGGCAGGGGCAATATTCTCATCAAGATAATCCTCGATGCCTTGCAACATTGAAAGTAGGCCCAAATCTCTTTTGCGTTTTAGCATTGCTTCGTAAGACAGCGAACTGCAGCACAACAAAAGAGCAGCGAACTGCAGCACACGTGGAAATATGGATGGGAGCGAACTCCAACATGGGAGCGAACTCACAGATGCATTGGAGAAATTTCCCTAATCCTTGATAGAGAACTGGCTACGGACCACAATTGACGCACACCTCAATTGCCCTTCACCCTCACTCGCCCTCACTCACCCTCATGCATAGGTGTTCGCACGTTACACTGTTCCTGTCACCCTCACACTCGCCCCCTCACACTCGCCCTCTGGATGCATCGGTGTTCGCACCTTGCACTGTTCCTGTCTGCATGCATCTGTGTTCGCACATTGCATGTTTCATGCATGCATGCATCGGTTTTCGCAGCTTGCACTGTCTGCATGCATATGTGTTCGCACATTGCATGTTTCATGCCTCAATTGCCCCTCACCCTCACTCGCCCTCGCACCGTGCATACAATATGGGAGCGAACTCACCATACACACACACAAAAGTATTAAAGGCAGTATGGGAGCGAGCTCCCATACAATATGGGAACGAACTCACCAAACAAGCCTTGAGGATGAACTCACCAAACTGATGATGACATGGTTACCGTTTTGTTTATTTGTTTTATTTGCTTGTTTATTTGTTGAGTTTTTTATAGCAACGACATTGAAGCCATGTCTGACTATCTAGATACGAGCCACACACTGAGCTGTGCCGATGGGATCGAGCTCTAACAAGCACAGCTTATTCGACAAACCTCATTCATAGGAAGGATGGCTTGCGGAATCTCGGTCTTCAATCGATATACCGACGTAGTGGGGGGATAATATCGATCTTGTTGCTGCCGGAACCAGGAGTCTGGGGCTCTCTCCTCCAATGCGTTGGCGTCCAGGTGTCTCCCCACTTGGGCTTTACCGTCTCCTTTGGGCTTTCCCATCTACTGGGCTTGGGTCCGTGCGTGGTGATACGAATGTGCTCTTCGAATCGGTCTTCAACATGCTCACCGTTGGTGCTGGGCGGTGGCCGAACCTCCGCGGGGGTGGCGAAGCGGACCCGGGCATCCGAAGTAATGCTCACGGCTGCTTCCATATGATACTTAACTTCCAACTCATATGCATCCTCCCAGCGATTCTCTTTCACAGCCTTGTCGATTGCCGCATCCGGCCTCCTTAACAGCAGTGCTCGAATAAACCTGTGCATGTCGCTGCGATCGTCCGTCTGAGTGTCTTTCGAGTACGACACGGGCTTTCTGCCTTCGCTCACACTCCTTAGTTTCGTGGAAAGCTCAATACGGCATGACAGGCAGTTCCCCTCCTCGTAGACTTCATGACCGCATAAGCCGCAGAACTTCTTCGCCATTGCCAGCGATATGAAAAGAAGACCAAGCAGCGAGCTGCAATGTAAACTTGCAAGGTGCGAACACCGATGCAAGATGGCGGTGCGAACGCCCATGCAAACCACACTGGACCCCAGCACCAACCTAAATGCCAACGGATGACATGAAATGTTGTTTGCTTTCTGTGTTGTGTGCTGGATCTGTTTTGTTGTTTTTGTTTTTGTTGCTTTTAGTGTTCGCACCCAGTAGTTGTGTTCGCACATTGATACTATAGCTAGTTGGAAACAGTAGCTCTCTCAGCTTTAAATGGCGCACACTGCTACTATCGCTCGCGACTCCCCGGGATTGCTGCTCCGATGCTCTTGTAGTTGTTTAGCTCCTTGAGGCCGTCATCGTCGAGTTACCTCCCTCGAACAACTCCGACACCTTAAGCAGGGTGAGATGCTCCGCTGCAATCCCCTCAATCCGAATACTCTCATACCAATCATTCCAATCATCATAACTTTGGCTATCGGCATCTTCTTCATCTTCCTCTTTTTCTAATTTCTTCTTCGACTCTATGGTCATCAGGCCACGAGCGATCAGGTCTGTTCGAAATTTGTGTCTGCGAGTGCGTTTTCTTTCTTTTTTTGCTTTCTTTCTGGTTGCCTTACTTTCCCGAACAACTCCGTGGTAATGGTTGCAAACAGTTTTCATCGCCTTCATGACGAGAGATAAACGAACCGGTGCACTAGCCATCGT
>PKDX01000069.1 GCA_002862745.1 Bacteroidota bacterium
TCGAAAAACTGAGTTCAGTAGAGCAATATCAACAGAATTTAGAGGGATTAATCCAGCAAATATCTTCTCGGCTCTAGATAAACTTGATCAGCGCAGAGAGTTGCAACGAGCGCAAGAACAGGCAAAGAAAAATGACCGTGGCTATGATTCCCCAAGCCCATTTTAATAATTTATAGCTGATAGGATGTTGTAATACTTTCAATTAAACATCAGCGAGAAATCGGCTTTAAATGATGCGTTATAATTTACATATTTTTATTGAAAAATCAGTTATTTGACAGCAATCTGAAAAGATGTAATATTTTTCGCAGGCGAAAAAAAACAGGTTTCCCGACCTGTTTTTCTTCGGAATTTTAATATAAATGCTTGAAAACACTAAAAATTAAAACACCCAAACCTGTCTTAATTTTAGCAGTGTCTACGAGCTTTGCAAGCGGTTACTGTTATAAATGAATAAAATACAGCCACAATTGGAGTTATTTCCAAGTTTTATTGGTAATTTACCAACAAAACCCTACTGCACGAATGACTTGGCTACAGGTTTAAAAATCCGTCCTAAAAATTCGGCTATTTCATTCAAATATATACAGCCGAATAGCCCTTTCTATCAGCATTACTTTGTTCTTGATCTCGATTATGAATCAGCCATGAGTGAAATTTTATATTCACTTGATGGTATTCCAATGCCGAATTTTGTTGCTGAAACTCCGAATAGTGGACGATTACACGCATTTTTTGAGCTTAAAACACCAATTTATACAACAGATGCAAGTAGACAGAAGCCAATCATGCTCGCAAATGCCGTTTATTTGCGTTTACAGCAACTTTTCGGTTCTGATGTTGGTTACTCAGGGTTAATCAGTAAAAACCCAATACACGAGCAATGGCGCACGTACAGCCTTAGAAAAAAACCTTATACGCTGACTGAATTATCTTCAAAACTTGATATTGATTGGCAAGAAGCAAAAAAACCGCCTAAACAGCATGAAGCCATAGGACTTGGGCGTAATTGTTATATTTTTCACACTGCAAGATTTTGGGCGTATAAAGCGGTCAGAGAATACAGAGGAAAAGCATATAATAATTGGCTACAGGCAGTTATAGACCACTGTTTAAAGCTTAACGAGGGCATTACAGAACCAATGCAGTACAACGAGATCAGAGGTATTGCAAAGAGTATTAGCCGATATTGTTGGAAAAAAGACGCATATCACTATCAAGAGTTTATACAGCGTCAGGCATACAAAGGGGCATCAGGCGGTAAGAAGTCTAAACGTGGCTGTAAGAATGATTCAGAGCGTACATTAAAACCGTGGGAAGCTATGGGGATTAGCCGAGCTACATTTTATCGCAGAAAAAATGAGACCAAATAAGCCTAAATCAGATAATAGCCTTTCTTTCGGTTTTTGATCTGTGCTTGGTGTAACAGTGCAAGCCTAAATCAGATAGTAGCTTTTGAATTAAATAAACCAAAAATTTACCTAAGCATAAATTATTCTAAAAATTATATTAAAATAGTCCATGCGATAAATGAGGAGCAAGGATACACAATAGGTACTTTTTTCCAGTGCTACGCACTTTCAAAAAGTATACCTATCGTGACCTTGTTCAGGGGGACAAGCCCCCCGAAACCCCCAACCGCCTAGAACCAGAATGAGGTGCCTATGGCAAAAGAATATAAACACGAAATTCAGTTTGAAAAGAAGAGACCAGTTCGAACCAAAGTTGTGAAAGTTACTTTGTTCGATTCAGAGTTCAAACTTTTAGAAGATAAAAATCCTTATAACTCTGTAGCTAAGCTATTGAGAGAGTCAGCTTTAAAAGCTGTTAAACAAGAAGATGTACATACGAGTACATATTCAAAACTTGATCGAGATTTCATTCTTGAATTAAGTCGAATCGGTACGAACATCAATCAAATTTCAAAAGCCATAAATACAAATATTGCGAGAGAAGAACCGTTTGAAGCTGTGAAGTTACTCCACCTCTTGATAGGTATTGATGAAACCTTGAAAAAGCTTAAGGAGTCAGTCCAATGATTGTGGAGTTTTTTAAAAGAGGACGGGGCAAATCTAGTGGCCCAATAGGTTATTTTCTTGGAAAAAATTTTGACAGAGAACATGCAAAATTATTATCTGGGGATTTAGATGAAGTTGCAGAACTGATCGACAGCTCGCCTTACGTAAAAAAATATACGGCAGGGTGCTTATCATTTTTTGAAGATGATCTATCAGATGCAAAGAAAAAAAACATAATGGCTGCATTTGAAAAAACACTGTTCCCAGGTCTTAAACCTGATCAATACCGAGTTGTTTGGATTGAACACCGAGATAAAGAAAATACGGAAACCGGAGATAAGCGTTTAGAGCTTAATTTTTTAATTCCGAATGTAGAAATTAGCACAGGGAAACGGTTACAGCCTTTCTTTGCTAAAGCCGATTTGAATCGAGTCGATGATTTTAAAACGATTGTTAATCACAAATATCAACTTTTTGACCCTGATGATCCTATTAATCGGCGATCAATAAAAATTGCAAAGGACTTACCGCAGGACAAAAAAGATTTTATTAGTGCGATGAATACAGAAGTTGCTTTGGCAATTACTGACGGGCTAGTCAGTGATCGTGAAAGTCTTAAGGAATGGATGACTCGCATTGGTTTAGAAATCACCCGTATTACGAAGAATCAAATATCAGTAAAAAATCCGAATAATCCAGAGGGCAAACCAATCCCTCTCAGAGGTGAGTTTTATGAGCAGAACTTCCGACATTCTGAACAAAGCGAAGATCTTAAGAGAGCAGCATCAGAACGATATAGACAAGAAGCTGATAGCAGATATGCAAACAGCATTGAAAGATACGGAAAACTTTGTGAATCAAAGAGTCGGTATCATCTCGAACGATTTGGAACAAGAGATAGAACAGACTCAGAAAAGCTTACAAGACAACTTACAGGGCAAGAAAACGAGCATACAAGCGAATATAAATACAATGGGGGAGAACTTGAGCAAGGATACCAAAGCCCTGCAGGAGAGCTTAAAGGCGCAAATAAAGAGCATGAATGCGGACTTGCAGACATTGAGCGGATTGAGCCAAGCAACAGCAGAGCAAGCGAAGCTGAAAAAAGCCCTTTTTTCATCGAATATAGTCCTAGCTTTGATAGCACTTACTTTGCTTATATCGAGTATATGTCTCGGTTACGTCAGCAAAAGCAAATACAGCGACATCACAGCGATGGAGAACAAAGTCGAGTATCTGAAATCCGAAGGGGGGAGTCTGAATATTCGGAAGTGTGGGGACGAGAAGGACTGGCGTTGGTGCGTTCAAATAGATCCGACAGTGGAGAAGCTTTACAACAACAAATTCGCAGTAGTACAGGAAACCAATTGAATGAATCTCGAAGCACAATTATTGCAGATTATCGAACAGCATCAACAGCAGCTCAAAGAGCAACAGAAACAGTTAGAGCAAGCCTTACAGCTTATTCAGGCACAGAACAGAACAATAGAAGAATTAGAGAAATACAACAACGAACTGGTGACGCACTGCAATCATCTGATAGAGCAAGGCAACGAGTTGGGCAACATCATCAAGCAACTACAGAATCCGACTTTATCAGCCGATTTATTGCAAAACTTGGAGAACAGCTTAAAACAGCGATTACAGAGCCATTTAGAGCAGTTAGTGACTGGCTTGAGCATCGAGGATTTAGCAAAGACGATAATAGAGCACATCTTGCCGCAGATGGTGGAGGACGAGATCAAAAGCCAATTGAATCCCCTGACCGAGCCATTGATCGAAAAACTGAGTTCAGTAGAGCAATATCAACAGAATTTAGAGGGATTAATCCAGCAAATATCTTCTCGGCTCTAGATAAACTTGATCAGCGCAGAGAGTTGCAACGAGCGCAAGAACAGGC
>PKDX01000071.1 GCA_002862745.1 Bacteroidota bacterium
AAACCCCCGCTGCTAAACTAAACCTACTTAACTACAAACTACTTAACATGATACTTAACAGTGGACGGTTCGTTATACGCACGGCACCCCCTCGGACTCAGCTTTGTCGAGCATCGTCAAAATCGGGCTTGCACTTCGCATAATTTACCATCGAGGCAAACTAGAGTTCGTAAAAGACTGGCGTAGAACACATATAGCAAATTGACTTTGGGTCAAGATTTGGTTCCTTCGGAGTTGTCTGATTGGGCATAATAAACTGACTGACCAACCAGTGTACTTTGACTTATTGAATGATAATCCCAGATCCATATCGAGACATCATAAAAGTCCACTATACAGGAATTACAGTTCCCATGTAGTTACATCGTTAACACACACCTACCGCAATAGGGCTGTTAATATTAACTCGATCATTGACATGGTATCCAGAGATAGACGACTCTGAATCATACCCCGTTTCATATCCAGTGAGATGATAGGGTTTCATACCCATCAAATTTGCTACTAGCGAGCAGCTCTGAATAGGAACAGAACGTGATGGCCACGAATGCCAATAATTGGGTTCATATCCGACGAAATGAATATCCATTGTTTTTGGAGCCGGTTCAGGTTTGACATGTTGCTGCATCATATCATTCAAAGACACCTCTCCCAGCAGCACATTCCTAAATCTCGTGAAAGGAATAGCTTGGAGACTCTTGGTGAAGATATCAGCAATCTGATGTTCAGTCCATATCTGTGAGAGAACTACCTCTTTCGCTTCACAAGCTTCACGCACATTGTGGTATTTCACAGCGATATGCTTTGACCTAGACCTATGTACTCCCGGTGGAGCATGAGAGATAGCAATGCAGGCAGCATTGTCCTCCCAACAAACAACAGGATCTCGGGTCATTGGAATTTTGAAGAAGTTGTAGAAGAGTTTTCTCAAATACCGGATAGAGCACACGCACTTAGATGCAGCCACATATTCACTCTCCATAGTACTCAGAGTGACCAGACCTTGGCGTTTGGATTCCCATTCAATGGGCGCTCCTCCAAATGTCACAACAAATCCACTAGTAGAGCGAGCAGTATCTTCGCAATCAGCAAATGACGAATCAACAAGCGCTTCCAGAAAGTGCGGTGCCGATCGAATCATTTCTGCTTGTCTATATATGAGACACTTGTCTTGTGTATCTCGTAAATAGCACAACAGATATTTACACGCTTTGTAGTGATATGGTTGAGGATCTGCCATTGTCCTGCTCAGCAGCGACACAGCAAATGCTATATCAGGGCGAGTGTGAACCATAGCATGAATCAGGGAACCAATAATCCGAGGCATAGATGAATGTCTAGTCATCCAGTCTCTGTCGGACTGAGTAATGACACCCATTTTTGCTTCTAAATCTTTTGCAGCAGCCATGGCCGGCAAAGGAGTGACTTTTGTTGGGTACTTGGTAGTATCCTCCAGTTCAAATCTCTCTATTAGTTTCTGAATATATGCAGTTTGATCCACCTTCAAGGTTACATGACCGTTCTTGTCAACCGATCGCCGATATCTCATTCCAAGATACGCGGTGACTTCACCCTCATATGTAATTTTAAATTTCTTAGCAAGTTTACCAATAACTTCCTTGCAGAAATCCACATTGTTAGTGCCCCATTTGATATCGTCAACAAACACTTCAGCGACTATCTCAGTGCCAGTGTCGGAGTCATAATACCTAAGGACAGTTTTGTCTTCAGACCAGTATGAGAATCCCATATCATCAGATGTCAAATGTGATATGAGGCAATCCAGCCATGCACGAGGCGCACTTTTCAATCCATAAAGGTGTCGTTTCAAGCGCCAGACATATCCTTTTCGTCTGAATCCGTGAGGCGGACGTACAAATATAGGTCTTTTAACATGTTTTTGTCGGTTTGCTAGTATTCGTTGTGTGCTGACGAAGTTGCCGTGGAGAGCTGAAGCCGGGAGCGAAGCAGGCGTATACTGTGGCTGCCGATGGGGACCAGCAGAAGCAGCGGCGGAGTCACGCACACGAACACTAACTATACCTTTCTTTTGCTATATACCATAGATAAGCCAACGTCATATAGTAGTACGGTGTCCCTCCTTGGAAACATCCGAACCTGACACGGCAGTCGGATTTTATATTCGATTATCTAGGATACTTTCCTCGTGCTGAGCACTCCATGCTGCCTTCAGTGGCACTTGATGTAGATGCCCTAGTGCTCTTGATTGCATGTGCTGGCGGCTAATTTCCAGCAACCGGAAGTTGGGCAGTACGACTACAAAAACACAGTTACCGGCAGTGGCGCAGCCAGGTGCAGCTACTTAGAGCACAGTTACCGGCGGCGCCGTGCTAGGAGCAGCTACTTAGAACACAGTTACCGAAGGCAGTACGACTACCAACTACCGGAGGGCAAAAAAAATAACACAGTTACCGGGCATGTAGCTGGAGTTGGGGCTGAGCATGAAGGGCCATAGAATTTTTGTCATACGCGCTTCGTCATGAATCCTTCATCATAAAACCATTGTCATGAACACTTCGCCCTGAACCCTTCGTCCTGAACCCTTCATCACGAACTCTTCATCATAAACTACTCTTCATCATGAACCCTCCATCATGAATTCTTCACCATGAACCCTTCATCATGATCTCTTCATCTTGATCTGTTCATCCTGATCTCTTCATCCTGATCCCTTCATCATGAATTCTTCATCATGAACGCTTCATCATGATCTCTTCATCCTGATCTCTTCATCCTGATCAAAGGTGGAAACGCCATGCCACATATTCGACCTGCGTGAGATACAGGTGACTAGGTAGATGCCAAGCAAGGGTAATATGTTCGACCTATGTGGCGTACGGGTTGACCAGGTAGGTCCCAAGGGTAAGATGTCCGACCGACGTGGCGTACGGGGTGACTTTAGGTGGGTTGTGCTTGAGTAGGGGGAGCAGGCAAAAAAGGGCGAATCAACGCCCCTTCCCGGCTTACCTATCGGTTGAAATTTCACGGGCCGTCTTCCGCAGTTAAAAATAACAATAAAATAGAGTTTCCGAAAAAAAAATTGCATCGTCTAGGGGGGTTTTGGGCGGTGAAAAATAAGATAGTACCGACTAGTTTCGGGGCGGCTAAAATAAGATACCAAGCTACTCTTGTGGTCTGTGAATAAGATAGTGACCTACTCCGTCCACGATTTTGCTATCTTAGCTTCGAGATGTGCCTGTAGCTTAGATTGCTACGCACCACTCCAAAAGCTTCCTCCGGTTCTGGGAGTTGCATGGCTGGACTCCACTCGTCGAGAGCGATCGATAGCCGTGCTCAGAACCGAAATAGGATAACTGGAAGTCAAGTTATGGTCTAGAAGGCCATTTTGGCTCCTGCGTTTATGGGGAAATCGGAACTATTTTCCGACCAAAAATCTGAATTCGAGCGCAGCTACCGAGGTGAAATTTTGGTCGCCGGTTTGCCTGCTCCCCCTACCCAAAATCTTCGGCGTCTGGCGGTCACAATGGCGTGTCTTTCGTCAACTGAAACCAAATATTGAATCCGG
>PKDX01000066.1 GCA_002862745.1 Bacteroidota bacterium
TACTCCCCTCACTCGAAAAAGGGTCGAGTAGTCCAGTGCGCCTACTTCTGATGCGAACTGCACGAAAAACGGAGTTTATCGTGTCCAAGACAGCGATAACTCGTGGCCTAATGATGGTACGGTCCAAGACCAATACACAATCAATTAGGGGATCGGGAGATCCTAACAAGCGCAGGCCGACAGGATAGACTACACGCGTCCGTGTAGTCTAGGGCTGTCTATAGCCTCTTATTATCAAGATAGAAGTTCACGGGGGAAACACTCCTAAGAGTGATTCCCGGGGAACCTTTTCTAAGTAACTACTCCCTATACATGCAAACCCCCTAACTTCCGCTGGAGTATCCCCCATGTTACATTCACGATATCCACGGCACCCCCACCGATCGAAGAAGCGTCCAGCATCTGAATGGTCGGTAACAGGATATCTAAAATTGACGATGGTAAGAACTAAAATTGCAGAACCGAGGTCCAAATTGGGAGTTTCTGTTGTCATATATCAAGTGTCGTTAACACTTGGTACTACTCCATTGAGTAATACACTACATGACAATTTTAGTTTGATCACTTGTAAGTGTGATCGAACTTGACTACTTCAAACAGTTGAACATTGGAAGATTGTATCGCTAGCCAACTGGCATACCAATCAATCGACCAACGAGAGATCCCTCTACTATTGGCACAGCCTTGTAGGGCCACGGTGCTAAGTAGTTGGGTTCATAAGGTTTTTGTTGTACTTGGAGTCTGCACTTTCTGCAGCAGACAGGGTTAGGTTTGACCCGTGCGGTCTTCTTAAGACTAGACTTCTGAGGCTGCATGTGATCCTGCATCATCTCATCGAGCGTCTTAGTCCCAAGGAGAACATCGCGAAATCGTTGAAATGGTTTAACTGCTAGTGATTTCGTGAAGATGTCTGCCACCTGGTGTTCTGTCCAGATTTGCGACAACACTACATTTCCATTTTCACAATTTTCGCGTACATTATGGTATTTCACGGCTATATGCTTCGATCTGGACCTATGTACCCCAGGAGGAGCAGACGAGATTGCAATACACGCAGCATTATCTTCCCAGCATACTACTGGTTGATCAGATCGGGTAATTTGCAGAAAGTCCATGAGTTTTTGAAGATATTGAATCGAGGACACACACTTGGAAGCTGCCACATATTCACTTTCCATAGTGCTCATTGTGACTAGGCTTTGCCGTTTAGCTTCCCATTCTATGGGTGATCCTCCGAAACTTACTACAAACCCACTAGTAGATCGTGCCGTTACTTCACAGTCACCGAACGATGAGTCCACAAATGCCTGTAAGAAGTGCGGAGCAGCAGCCATCATATTGCGCTTATCATGTACTATACACAAGTCTTGTGTATTCCTAAGATAGCACAGTAGATACCGGCATGCTTTAAAGTGATATGGTTCAGGTTTTGCCATACTCCGCGAGAGAAGTGATACAGCGAATGCAATGTCAGGTCTTGTGTGAACCATCGCATGAATCAGGGATCCAATAATTCGTGGCATCGAGTTGTGTTTCATTTGCCAGTCATGGTCAGATTCTGTGATCGGTCCCATAGCCTTTTTAAGGTCTTTGCCTGATGCCATTGCAGGTAATGGAGTAATTCGATCTTTATGAATGTACTTTCCATCGGCGTCACGAGCATCTAGATCGAATCGTTTGATCATAGTCTGGATATAGCTTGTCTGATCTACACGCATAACCCCAGCTTTTCGATCGTATCGATATCGCATACCCAAATAGCTCTTGATCTCTCCATCCAACGTGATTTTGAAACTCTTCTGTAGGTGATCAATAACACGTTGGCAGCGCTTCTTATTGTTGGTCCCCCATTTTATATCATCTACGAAGACTTCACAGATGATTTCAGTACCATCGGTTTCATCGTAGTATCTTAAAATAGTGCGATCTTCAATCCAAGTTTGAAATCCTTGTTCAGGAGATGTGAGATGTCCAATGAGACAATCCATCCAAGCCTTTGGGCTTGATTTTAAACCATATAGATGTTTATTCAGTGACCATACGAATCCCGGTCTGCGGAATCCATGAGGTGGTCGAACGAAGATGGGACGCTTTGTTTTAGCATTTAAGAACGCTTGCGTGCAATCAGTAGACAGGATGTAGAATCCCCTATATACACAGTATGCATCAAACATCCGATTTAGTACAGCTCCAGCCGTAGGAGAAAAGTTCTCAAACGGGTTATCCGGCTCTGCCTCCCAATTTCCTCCTGCTACTACCCTTGCCTTTGCTTTAATAAAACGAGAGGGAACAGTAGTAGTCCACTTATCTGTGAATACAAAGTGCGACGGTAGAACGCCCACTTCTTCTACAATTGGGTCCTTTTCAGAGATCCAATTCATGCAGTCGAACTCGTAAAGTCCATTGACTTCTCGATGTGCTGCAATTGGCCAGATAGGGGAGAATTTTGATTTGGGAGTTCCATCAGCTTCAAACACTTGCTGTGAGTTCTTTGGGACTTCTAGTACCCAATTAGCTGCTTCGTCAGCCAGTTGTTCGGTCTGAAGTCTTACACGGTGATTGATTCTGCATACTCGATGTGACTCACATGGGTATCCCTCTGAGTCTAGATAAGTCCCAGATTCTGCGTGATAACCAAGAAGTTCATCTTTAGTTGGGAGTGTATCGAGTGGATGATTTAGAAACGATGGGATGAGCTGAGATATCTGATGAAAGTGAGGTGAATAGTGATGTGGTGAATATGCCTTATTGCCATTCTTCATTACAAGAGGATTTCTAATGAGTGTCCCTTTCTTTACTTTAAGGAATTCGTGAAATCCACTATTCAGTCCGATTGACTCTCTCATTTTCATCGGAATCTTTACTCCATTCTTATCTATGCCAACAGCTAGGGCAATTGGAGATTCAAATGTTGTTTCATCACCATAAGTTTGGATGATAGGTTCCAGGTTGGTGTCACCAGGTGCTGTATCCATGTCTTGGGTGGGGAAAAACTCAGTATCGAACTCATTTGCATCGAATCCCACAAATGACGAGGGAAGTTTTAAGAGTTGTTTGAGTTTCTTACCCGAGATTGCTTTCGGATGCTTATACAAAGGATCAGACGGTTCCTCTTCTTCCTCTTCATTATCCGAATCAGGAAGCAAAGGTGTAACCGGCTGAGGGACTGAGATGAGTGCACCATCTTGGTAGTCAGGTCCTTTGTCAGCCTCGCCAGTATCATACATTAAGTCAACTGGTCGATATGGCATCAGTTTCCCCTTTTTATCTGGAAAACTCATTGTTAGTGCATCGCGAACTACCACACCATCGAGTGCATTGACTCTGTCAATAATGTGTTTTGCTTTGAGTCTTTTGAAACCTGGCCCCTTCTTTAAGATGTTAGAGGGGTAAATACTCGAGAAGCTTCCAGTGTCGTATCGAACACGATGTGTGCGATGTTATCATCCATGTTGTCAGGCATATAACCTGTATATCCAAAGTCAA
>PKDX01000023.1 GCA_002862745.1 Bacteroidota bacterium
GACTCCATCTTTCGAGAAGGTCTTCATGCGTCTGAGCGACGCGGAGTCATGGCCTCGCTGTTCATCCATGGTGACGAGCGGGCAAAACTGGGGCAACGCTGGCATAGTCCAGACATGGCATCGGCTATCATCAGCTTTGACATCGATTCCATAGTAGAGGAGGCCAGATACCGTCTAGCAGTCAGGTACGACAACACTGTTAGTGCCCTATTGGGTGCGAATGGTCGTGACCGTGTCGACGAGGTGCTTCGAAAGAACGGTCACCAAGACGCTTCGGGTATTTACATCAACCCGGTGGGTTCGGTCACGATTCCATTCACGGTAAACCTCCATCGCCATTGCAGACAGATCATCTTCGATCACGGCGGCAAACTCCGCAAGGATTGGGGGAACACGAAGCTTCGATCCGTTGTCTACGATTGCAGATTGGCCAACGGGAATTTCGGCATCGCCGGCTACTGTGGCTCCGGAACGCCCCATGCCTTGAAGGACCAGAGTCAGACATACCAGTTCGCGTCGACTGTCACTCATTACTCGATGTTCTCTCCGGTGCAACCGGGGACGACCTTCATGTGTCCTGCGTCGACGTGCAAGAGAGCCAACCCTATTGGGTGCCTATCGTGCCTCGGATGCGGCGTCATCTTCGCCTACCGCGATTTGGCATCTGGCCTCGTCTTCTGCCCTACCCTTCTGCAAGTTTTGACCAGCATCGCCGCTAAAACTCGGATGAGGTTGCCTGAGGATGCGATCCCGGTAGCCAAGGTCGCGAGGGCGGCGGCGTACATCAACAATGTCCACACGCGCAGTCTGTTCAAGCGGGTTCAACACTTCGCCATGAATAGCTGGTGGTGGCAGCAGAGGTGGTTCGAAGGGGAGTTCGAGAAGACCGAGGAAGGCCTGATGTTCGAGAAGTTACTCGCCGACAAGTCTATCCCATTCCGGACAGGCCCCTTCGGGAGTCATACCCTGTCCTCAGATCCTGCCTACCTCGCGATCGGACGTCGTCAGGATGAGGCCGTGGCTGATGAGACTTTCCAGGCGAACAAGCGGACCGAGAGCACGAACTACGGTACGACTTGGTGGCCGTCCATCAACACCACCATTATCCCTGAGATCGATAAGGAGATCTGCATGGCAGTCTACAAAATCCATTGCGCCAGCGCATTTCAATTGTCAAAGCGCGAAGCTGCGACGCGCATCAAGACCTACCTCGAGGGCTTGTTCGAGAAGAACTTGGGCTCCGATTGGCTGAATACCATCGCCCGCATCCAGACGGACTATCGGTTCAACGATCCCGATTTCGACCATGGTGCTGTCACCCCTGCTGACGCGGCAGCCATTCGATTCATCAGGGACGTGAGTCGACACGGAATGGGCAAGCAGAAGATGAGTACGAACATGCTGGGCGAGGGCGAGTTCCATGCCGTCTACCATGACCCTCGGTTAGGCGCAGCGGTGGTTGAAGATGAAGCCAAGCACGGCAAGGACGAGAGCAGCGGGTCATACGATTCGAGTGCACCCACTACGCGGAAGCGGACCCGAAAGCCCAGAGGGGCGAGCAAAGCCAAGGCGAAGGGTAGCATTGGCCCGGCTGCAGCCGTCGCAATGGCAGCGGCTTCATCGATACCTCAAGCGGAAGCACGAACCACGGTCACAGTCCCAGACTTCCTCGACAACGACTTCACCTACGGCTGTATCCTTACGGCGCTGTTCATCATGGCAATCAGGTTCATCATGAAGAAGGCTGTACACTGGATTGACACGAGGATCGCAAGCAAAACGAGCGGACCTCCCAGAAGTGCTCTGATTCAGTCGCCTACGACCTATGACCGATATGTCAACCATGGAACGCGATATCATCTTCTCCACAAGGACAAGTGGGGAGCGTGGCATGACGAGCCATAGTTCGCTAGTGCCCGATTGGGTGCGAGTGGACTGCTCTACCACTGAGTTGTTCATTAGCTACCTTTTTAGGTCATAGCGAGCTGAAATACTCCTCATGCCTGAGATTAGTGTGTCGCGTTTGTGGTGTGCCGTTCGTCCGTTTGTGTTCTTTGTTGTCGCGGAGTCTTGGCTGTGGCTAGTGCCAGATTTGGTGCGAGCCTTGCCTTGATTCTCGAGAGTATTCACAGTAGAACAGGCATGAGCTCGTATCACACAATTTTGAGCTGTGAGACACATCACTATAGTTTAACTGTAGAATACCATGCGTGTGTTTTTCCAAGTGTGAGTGCACTGAGTTCGTTAATTGTCGGCTACGGCTGTACATTACAACTCTTTTGTTCTAAAGTTCTCCCGCACCCGTACTGAAACAAGATTCGAGCTACATACGCTCGCAA
Organism: Bacteroidota bacterium; assembly: GCA_002862745.1. Classification (GTDB taxonomy): domain Bacteria; phylum Bacteroidota; class Bacteroidia; order Chitinophagales; family UBA8649; genus UBA8649. The sequence goes on from PKDX01000023.1 coordinate 2,340, forward strand.
TCGTGCGGGGGGTGTTAACAGAACACGCACCACACACACATGCATGAGTATGAATACAAAATGTCTACGGACATTTTGGCTCAAGCTACTAGTGTAGTCGTAGGATCATATACAATCAGCAAAAGACATCACCTGTCGACGGTTACACCGTAGTTCCTTTCCCGCCCGCCTGCGGCCGGTTGAAGTCCAACAAGGAGTTGAAGTTCGCAGCGAGGTGGAAAACAGCATCGTCGTCAAGTCCAAGCACTACGTCGAGATCCAGGAGCGTGACTCATTAGCTGTTGCACAAGGACAGAAGGAAGACATTATTGAAGGATTACACTGGGTCGTACGACAGCGCTCCACAGTTATCTCCCCGTAGAGAGGTTATCAGCCGTACGTTCCTTCTGGAACTGCGGTTGACCGTCATCCATTGCACGCTCCTCGTGAGCAAAGGCGAAGACCATTTTCATCCCAAGCGGGAACCAACTGTCTAACCCTTCGCATCAATGGAGACCGATTCTTTTGCGATTTCTACACCATCTTCCAGCAACCTTCAAGCAGAAGGTAGCTCACCCCCAGCGATCGAAGATCTACGTGACGAGGATCACCAACCACTCACCCAGTATCAACCAGTCGAAGCCGTTCGAGTCAACGTGAAAGCAGTCCGTATCGGGGCCCTGCGACCCCGCCGAGGACACCCTTAAGGAATGACGACGGCAATGAGCGTGAACATGAGCTCAGGTCCGAGCTCTTGGAATTCCAACGCCGATTGACCCTAGCTGAAAATCAACTTCAGCACGTGAGTCAGCGGAGCATCGAGATCACCACTGAAGCCGG
>PKDX01000031.1 GCA_002862745.1 Bacteroidota bacterium
AGGTGGGCTTCATGTCCGCAGTCCGCGCTAGCCTCAATTGTCGAAACATCATTGTGTACTGAGGACATCTGCCTTCATAACTTTAACTTGATAGTCAATCCGTCAGCGTACAATTACTATTTGGGTAAGGGCAAGGGCAGTTTGAAAAGACGACTAATATATACAATGCGTTGATTGAAAACGACTTGTTTCCGATTACTGCTCGGCATGCGCCGAGTCAATCGACTGAGAACGAGACACCCACAGGTCTACGACAGGGAATCGACATTGATTGACGTTGATGTCTGTAAATTATGACAGGAACAGTTCGACCCGTCTTGAAACATGGACTAAGGAGTTTGACGTGTGGGCAAGTCCTTATTTCGAAAGTTAACTGACACATTGAGAAATTCAACGGCAAGTCAGAAACTCGTGGTTGCACCAATATGCGCTTCGCCGTCTACTTACCAAGGCCCGAAAGGTGATGAACTATATCTTCTAAGATCGAATCTGGGAGAAATTTCAGTGGAGGATCGGAGCGCTGTTGACGTGCAAATCACTCGCCATAAGACTATATAGGGGCGATAGACTCATCGAATCATCTAGTAGCTGGTTCCTACCGAAGTTTCCCTCAGGATAGCTGATTGCGCAGCGAAATGTCACGTAAAGAGAATGATGAAACTTGTCGACTGATTTATGACGGCTTCCTCTTTCAGACTTTAAATGGGCACCCTATCGTTGACATTGGAAAATGATCCAGTTTATCTCCCTCAGTGGGCCTCTTTTGGTAAGCAGATCTGGCGATGAGGAATGAACCTTCAGGCCGCATAATACGCACCATCTCTTGGGATTGTGGATCGAAATAGTGCTGGTGATTCGAAACAGTAGGACGGTGGTCATGGAAGTCGAAACCCGTTCAGGAGTGTGTAATAACTCACCTTCCGAAATTTCCAACCTCAAAAATGGATTGCATTCTTCGTTGTATGGAATATCGGTTTCGTGTGAGATCAGTGGAGTCGAGTAGGTAGGCAGTTGATGTTGCGATGCATGATTGGCGCTGGCCGATCATAGCTAGTCGACGAGAGTATCTTGGTGGAAGTAGCGATGATTTAATCAAAGCTGTTGAAGAGCAGGGTTCCTTGGAACCTGCAAGTGTGCAAGGGTAAGTTTCTTCTCAGTCGACAATGTCATCGGTTCCAAGTCTGCTTCGCAATGATCAGCAGAGCATGTTTTCTGAACTGTGGTCTTGTCAATGGAAACGCATCTGCTGCTCTCACGAAGAATGGTTCTGACAAGGACACCTCTTCTCCTGTTGATAGTATGAAAAATCTGAAGTTCGTCCCGAGGTGAAGGTAAAACCGACTCGTCATAGTTTTTTATGCGCAGCCACTAACTTCGGAAACGCTTTCTTCCCAGGAAAAGGATTGGAAAGAGAGACTTGCAACAAGGATACTCACAACCGCATCAGGATTCTGACGTCAAATCTGTATGGTTTGTAGCTCAAAGTAGGCAAGGTAAGTCGGCAAAATGGATCTGTACCTTTGGGACATAGATTGGCTTTGAACGCAGCACTGATGATCTTAGGCTTCTAAATTATTTGTGGTTTCCTGCATGTTCAGAACTCGATGTGAATAGGGAAATTCGACTGTTTAATTAAAACAAAGTCTTGCGTCGATCCTCGGGCATATGCACGCAAAATGATTTCTGCCCAGTGCTCTGAATGTCGTCTTGATGGAAATCAACCAAGCGCGGGTAAACGGCGGGAGTAACTATGACTCTCTTAAGGTAGCCAAATGCCTCGTCATCCAATTAGTGACGCGCATGAATGGATTAGCGAGATTTCTTCTGTCCCAGTCTATTGTCTAGCGAAATCACAGCCATGGGAACGGGTGTGGACATTTCAGCGGGGAAAGAAGACCCTGTTGAGCTTGACTCTGGTCTCTTGTGAGGGATGGTTTGGAGGATGCAGGATATGTGGGAGTTCGCGCTTCACTGAAATACCACTTCCTCTGAAACCATACGTCTTACTCGGCGATGTTACATGGTATTCAAGAATTTATGCTTTTGACGGGAACCAAAGTGATTGGGAGTTCGGCTGGGGCGGCACATCTGTCAAAGGACAACGCAGGTGTTCGAAGTGTTGGCTCAACGTGGGCAGAAACCTCGTGTGGACTAGAAGGGGATATGCTGCCTTTATTTGAATCTACTGCCAGGTTGAGCACGGTTAATGCTGGACCTATCGATCCTTTGGTGATCATGTTGTTTTACCTAGAGGTGTCAGAAAAGTTACCACAGGGATAACTGGCTTGTGGCGGCCAAGCGTTCTCAGCGACGTCGCTTTTTGATCCTTCGATGTCGGCTCTTCCTATCCTTCTGGCGCAGACGTCGGAAAGTGTTGGATTGTTCACCCTCTGACAGGGAACGTGAGCTGGGTTTAGACCGTCGTGAGACAGGTTAGTTTTACCCTACTGGAGTGTGAAGCACTTCTGTAATTGATGCAAGTACGAGAGGAACGCATCCTCTATTTCTCCCTTACAAGCATTTTGCAGAGCAACAAAGGGTGTGGTGCAGTTGAATACTATCATTACAATTGAGCGCTTCTAAATTGGAATGCAAACATCTGCCGCCTGTTCTTCGCTTTCGTACCCCTTGAGATTCAACAATGCGCGGGAGCAGCAAACATCTGCTCCGCTGAAGCGAGAACGTCACGATTCCTCATCCCATTGTCTAGGAAAGTGTGAGTGATGAGAGATGTGTGAGCTTCGATCGGTGCTGGTTTTCCGTAGCAGAGTGTCGTAACGATGCCGAGTCCAACCGGGTGAATTAAAGCATTTAATTCAACGACGTAAAGTTGCACAGACGCGATTCTTCGGTAATAGCAAATGAAGCTTGACAGGTACAGTTCAAACACATCCACTACCTTGGCATGATTCAAGAAGGGTGGCGAGCCGCATAGATAACTGACTTAATTGCAGTATGATAGTTGCGTGGTGCTAGGGCAAAATGTCCCCAGGTGGGCTTCATGTCCGCAGTCCGCGCTAGCCTCAATTGTCGAAACATCATTGTGTACTGAGGACATCTGCCTTCATAACTTTAACTTGATAGTCAATCCGTCAGCGTACAATTACTATTTG
>PKDX01000039.1 GCA_002862745.1 Bacteroidota bacterium
AACTCAACGAGGCTATCCCTTCCCTGCAGCGCTCGCAATCCCGGAGTATTTGGAGAACTTACATTCACCACAAAGTAATCGCCATAGGCATGGAGTCTTTCCAAACAATAGACGTAATCCTCTGCCGCTCGCTCATTAGGAGTGGATTTGTTTTTGCCAATATTTATACCAATAACCGGCAATGAACACTTAGAATCTTGCTTACTTCTGAGATGCATTAGACGCTTTTCCATAGCATCTGCCCCCTCATTGTTAAAGCCCAGTCTATTAATAAGCGCCTTATCTCTTTTAAGACGGAACAACCTGGGCTTTGAATTACCGGCTTGGCCTTTCGGCGTAACGGTTCCAACTTCAATCGCTGCAAAGCCCAAAGCGTGTAATACTTCTACGTATTGAGCATTCTTATCAAAGCCAGCAGCCAAGCCCACTCGATTATTAAACCATAAATCATCTCCCAAGCCTCGCACATTATGTCCTTCTAAAGGCCGAGTAGAATTGCGAATAAGACCAAGCTGATAGCAAACCTTGAGTAAATTCATGGTAAAGTAATGGGCCGTTTCTGCCGGTAACATAAACAGAATAGCTTGCGCAAATTTGAACATAGAATAAAGGTAAGTATTTATCGCTAGCCCTCAGTAATAAAGCCATTGAATCCAATTTAAATAGTAAATGAAACCTTTATGAATTTGGGCGCGTATATATCTACGAAGGCGAAACGATGCACTCCATGAAAACCAGATCGAGTCGTCTTTCAAAAGAGGAGGATGACGATTCATTGAAGAGATGCTCTCCATGAGCACAAGATGATTTGTCTGTGTGAGAAGGGGGCCTCCCGAGGCGAGGCCCCAAGACTAAAAGCAACACGCAAAGTGTTGAATAAATATGCCGGATTATCCGATGGTCGGGATTTCGATCCATGACATAAAAAAAGGGGCTTTCGCCCCTTTTTTTGTTTGCTTAACGGATTTAATCGTTAGAATTGAATAGGAACAAACTCACTACCCCTATTGCTCACCACGCCAAGGTAGTAAACTCCATGAGCATATCCCGATAAATCCATCGCTGTATTCATTAACCTTGGACTCATCGAATAGATTACTTGACCCTTAGCATCCATCAAGATAACCTCTGAGACATTCTCAAGTTCATTCATTCCGATATACAGTACGTCGTTTTGAATCGTTAAGTACTCCAAAGAATGACGAAGTAAAAAGTCTTCTAAAGAATTTGTGCCGAGAATGGTAATCATCATGGCTTGAGAAACCTCACAACCATCGTCAGATACATAATTCAATACTAAATTGTACGTCCCTTCGGTTAAAAAGGTGTAATCTAAGGTAGCATCCGTTCCTACTTCCGTTCCATCAAGAAGCCAAGAATACGTGCCACCTGTAGTAGACACGTTAGGCGTCACATTTACAGACTCTCCAGCATTACTCGTAATGTCCGCCGGCAAGGTTACCGATACAGGTGCACCAATGGTAACAGAATCGGTAAAGGTGCTTGTTATACCGTCAAAGGATACTACTATAGTATATTCATCCGTCGAGGAAACCTCTATAGTATCTAAACCTGTTGTACTTCCTGAAGCTACTTCGACTCCCCAGCTATTGGACAAAAGGTAATCCCAAGAAGTAGTTTGTCCATCGATAAGAATACTCGGCAAATCCACTACAAATCCGGCATCAGAACTACATAGGTCATCAACACCGTAAGCCCTTGGAGAGGGACTCGTGAAAATTTGAAAGCGATCATTAGAATCCGTTTGCAACATCGTAAAGGTGTAGGTAGAATCCGTCATCAGATTTTGCCAAACATCATCTTGCATGTCATGCAGATACAATACAGAACCTAATGGCATCTCATTAATATATTGAAAGATTAGGGTAAATGTACCATCAGCACCAGGTTGAAGTCCCAAGGTAATCGGATTTCCTAGGTAATCTACAGACAATGCATTGATTGAAAGGATTCCTGTATTACCAGCAATTCGCGTATACAATGTGGGTTGTCCAGCAGCACTAGGTGTCTTGTATGAATCCCAAACTGGATCGAAATTGTCAGTAGCTTGATCGGAAAAGTAAATAAATGTTTGATCCTGAGATCCTGCTGCGCTTACATCAACTTTCAAACGATGCTGCCAAAACTGAGACTGTGCACTTACAAGAAATGGCAGAAGGAAAAGAGGTAGGAGAAGGTTTTTCATAGGTTTATTTTAATATAAAGATCGACTAGAACTTGCCTCGGTGTTTCCTCACTTTTCAACAAAAAAAAAGGGAGTGTAGCCACACTCCCCTATAAATAAACAGTTATATACCGTGTTCTATCGTTGAATCGAAAGCTGTTGAGTGTACGTTTCACCTCCTTTGCGCAGAGTAATCGTGTAGATACCTGCGGCTAAGTCACTTGTGTTGAATGTGTGATTCATAGCATTTGCCTGCATTGCACTCATCAACTTACCATCCATGGCAAAAAGCTCAATGGTAGCTCCCATAAGGTTATCCGTCAAGGTCACTTGAATTCGATCGTTTAGAGCAACTGCTGTGAACAAGGAGGCATCTAAGTCATTATTCGAGGTTACTCCTTTATCAACGATAACCTCAACCGTAGAAGACGAAGTACAACCTTCGTTATCACTGGCTTCAAGTGTTACTGTGTATACCCCAGCTGTCAAGCCTTCGAGGGATAAATTTTCCGTTTCAGAAATCACTTCATTATCCATCATCCAAACAAATTCAGTAGCATTTGTTAAAGGAGCTATATCCAATGAATTGCCCTCAATAACAGTAAGTTGTTGTGGTAAATCAAGAATGATTGGTTCGATAACTTCGACCGATAAGATTTCATGTACT
>PKDX01000045.1 GCA_002862745.1 Bacteroidota bacterium
GCAGACGATGACGTTTTGGCGAACCTGCGAAGGAAGCTAAAGCAAAAGGTTATAGAGCAAGGACCGCAGTACATCAAGAAACTTAACCGGAAGAACAAGTTCAAACAACACAAGGTACTACGGCTCCTACGAGCCGTGTACGGGACGCCCGATGCTGGGTTCGCGTTCCAGCTGCTGAAGGATTATGCCTTCGAGCAAGCTGGAGCAAAACGGCTCTTTACGGACTCTGCGGTCTACTACATACAGGAGCCTGCCAGTAACAGTCAGTGCACAGAAGATGGATTATGCAATGATATATGGTTCATACTTTTCTCACATACCGATGACTTTGGTTACTTCGGGTCCGACGACGCGTTCGAGGAAGAATGCAAGCGCCGGATCGAGAAGCACCTAAAAATGGAGTGGGAAGAAGAGTTGACAGATTATACATCGGTTCAATACAAGCAGTGCACAGACCGAGGACTATGTGAGCTATCACAACCCAAGTACTGGGAACAACTAGCTAGGGAATTCGACATTGACATTGAATCATGCAAAACGTTTGTACCGTTACCTATGTCATGCGAGTTCGAGGAGTCTACGCCTGAGAAGCACGAAGCAGCAAAAAGGAAGGGTGTCAAGTACCTCGAGTTAGTTGGGGCACTGATCTACCCTTCTACAGTATGCAAGCTAGAACTCAAGTACTCAGTATCACTGCTAGGATCACATATGCACGACTACACGGAACAGCACTACGAGTGGGCACTACACGTTCTCAAATATGGAATCACAACACGTCACATGGGACTCATATACTCACGTGGCCTCGATCCGAATGGAGTCAACGTTGTCTACGGCTACGCAGACAGCAACTTCACGGCACCACGCAGCACTGGGGGTCATACACTAATGGTCAATGGAGCAGCATTTGTCAATACAGCTAAAAAGCACCCTACAGTGGATACTAGTAGCACTATGGCTGAGCTATCGGAACTATTCTATTGCTCACTAGATGTTACCTCTATCAGGAACATGATGGAAGAGATCGGGATGGAGATCATGGAGCCTACAAAAGTTTACCAAGACAATCAGCCATGTATTAAGATAGTAAATGGACTCAAAACGGTTACCTCAGGAGTGCAAAAGACAATGTCCATCAGGACAGCAAGAGTGCAAGAAATGGTCCACGATGAGCAAGCCCTAAGAGTGGAATGGTTAGAGACTACCAAGCTTGTCAGCGATCTCAACACAAAGATCTTACCAAGACAGCAATTCGAATATTTGCGGAACATCATGAACGGGTACGCACTCGCAATGGAAAAATATCCTGAATGGTTTGAGAGCAGGAAGTCAGAAAGCAAAATGATATGGAGCACATTTTACTCACAGGAGTCAAAGGTTTTCAGCCAAAATTCCAGTAGGAACGAGCTGGAAGAATTTTTTCACAATTTGTGAAGACACCAAAAGGTTTCCAAGGGTCTGCACAATGAGGGGAAGATTATATCAACATGTAATTGTGCTTGTCAAGGAAACCAAATCAGTACAACAAATCACCACAATTGGTCACAAGAAATTTAGTAAATATTGTACCGCAATCTACCTGGAGAATCCCTAAAACAATATTGATGGATTTGTAACGAAGTTTTCCATTTTCTCGAAGCAGAAGACGTCAAAAATCCAAGGTAATTAAGCCCTTCTTTAACAGCAGTAAGTCAGAGCCAATGAGATGCGAGAATGATTAATACCGTTCGCATTGAAGCGAGACAGCAAACCATCTCGACTTACAACTCAGAGGATGACAACGGGCAACTCCAAGGAAGCGGACAAACTTCACCAGCAACAAGATTTGCATGTTAACACACTTGTGTAATTTACAATTATTTCCAGGACTCCAAATGTCATGATGTCGCCGACCTAGAGCACAGAATTAGTGAGCAATAGGTAGCGCCAGGAATCCCTAGCAAGTGTGTGAAGTTTTGGACGCAACAGACGAAGATATCATGAGCTACGCACCGAGGGTACAGTGGGAATGCATCCGTAAAGTTTTCTCTGGAGTCAAGCAAGCAAAAATGCATCACCGTAAAGGGGCGATTATTTTTCTCTGGCTTGAGGGGAAGTGTTGGAAATATGGAATACGGTTAGGCATCCGTAAAAGACCCTGGAGAGCCATGGTGGCTCGAAGGTAGCTAGTTGCGAATGTGGTGGTTTGGCTTATATCGGGGGGGCTTATTTCCCCGCCCGTATTTAACACACAACCGAACAACAACAGCCAACCAAACAAGGAACCGGAACTCCGCCTCCTCGTACGCCCAGTTCAGCCGTCTTTCTGAGTTTTCAACAGAAACGCAACCAATGAGGGGAAGTGCTAGAAAAAGGTAGAGGGTCTATTTACGGGTCGGAGGATCCGTAAATAGCAGTATCTTAGGGGGCGCAATGTAGCACGAAAGTAGCAGAGTGCGCAATGTGGCTGGTGTGTATTAGGCGGATAGGGGGCCTTTAGCCCAAATAACCGCAAATAAAACAGAACCCAAGTAACCGACAACGACCAAGATCCAACGACAAGGATAGCCGCCGTTGTTCTCAGAACTTACCAGACCAAACAAGATACGTCAGTCCAGATTCCGAGCAGGTTATCGGCGCAGTTTAACGGATACTTCACCTGGAGAAAGAAAGAAAACAATGGAAGACAAGACTGATGACACAGAATTTGAGACAAAGTACCCTGGAGGAAAATCAGGGAGTTTGG
>PKDX01000060.1 GCA_002862745.1 Bacteroidota bacterium
AAATATAAATCCCATTAAACCAATTATAAATTTTAATAATTCTTCTGAAAAATATGAAAAAGTTAAAGATCCAATAATTATACCCATAGCTGCAAATGGGATCATTAACTTTAAAGTAGCTAGATCAAATTCTTTTCTATATTTGTAAGTTGCAATGAAGTCTGAAAATATCAAAATAGGAAGAATAATTCCTAGTGCTTGATTTAAAGGCATAACTATTGTCATTAGTGGAATAGAAATCAAAGTCATAGATCCGCCTAAACCAGATTTTGCTATGCCGTATAAAATTATTGCAGGAATAACTGTGAAGAAAAATAATAAATTTATTTCCATTTATTTAATGAATTTAATAGTTTTGATACAATAAGGAATATGCCATAGTATCGATTCAGGGTCCACATATATAGCTGTAGAACAATCGATTAAGGACATTGGGGTCCAATAATGAGCTGGAAATCAACTTGTTAGGCACTTTGGGGTTTAATAATTTATTGGAACCGATTCCTGGCCAGGTCAGCCACATCATCCTTCCTTCAACAATGCTTAATTGGTTGTCACGCGACATCCCTGGGAAATTCAAACTTTGCATGGGGGCAGACCCAGACCGCCTCAGGCGATTTTGGGCTGATCTTTTTTCGAGCTCCGTAGGGCAGGAGTTCCGAAATGCGCATCCTTTCCTGTCAAGCGGACAGTCGCCCGAGCAGCTGCAGCGGTGCATTCCTATTACCATCCACGAAGATGCTGCACCGTACAGCAAACGTAGAAGTGTTACCACAGTCTCCTGGCATTCGGTGCTTGGCGAAGGCAGCGACTGGGAAACCAGGATAATGGCAATGACGTGGGTTTCTGATACAGACAATCCTCTTGACGTCACTCACTGTTGGCATCGTTTGCTTCAGGATTTTGAGCAGCTCGAAAATGGTTTTGGTGATGGTTGGAGTGCGACACTCTTGTGGGGGATCGGCGATCTGGAGCAGACCGTAAAATGGGGGGCACCTGATTTCAGGGTTGCGGGCGATACTGTCCTCTGCCCATGGTGCAATGCCAACCGCACCACAGTGCCTTTCACAGACTTGCGGCCGGATGCACTCTTTCGCGATCCGCCTTGGTTGCCCGAAGATAACTTCCAAGCGAATTGCAGAGGAAACCATCCGCTTCGTCAGTCCAGGTACTGGAACGCACCCCTGGTGTAGCTCTAGGGATAGGGTGGGCCACACACCCGCAAATCAAAAGAAACCGTCGGATGGGGGTTTAGTTGCTTGTGTGTTTGCTTGTTTGCGGTGCTTCGTTTGGTAGTAACGATTGATGCCAATTCCTTTCTATTCACATATAGTGCAGATACCGCATATAATACATGTAATACACGGATGATAATACAGAGTACAACACAGCTACTCAGACGTATAATAAGACAGATAACAATAGATACGATAATAGAGATTAAAACCGCATCTGTAGCGTTCGATGCAGATGCATACAGCACTTTGCACATGTATATATAGATGCGGATCCGCATCTATATATCTATCAATCTCATCATTATCATTGCTATCATCATTAGCAGGATTCTCAGGATTCTCCTCAGGATTCTCAGGATTCTCAGGATGCTCAGGATGGTCAGGATCCTCAAGATTCTCAGGAATCGCAGAATCCTCAGGATCCTCAGGATTCTCAGGATTCTCAGGATTCTCAGGATTCCCAGGATTCTCAGGATTCTAAGGATTCTAAGGATTCTAAGGATTCTAAGGATTCTAAAGATTCCCAGATGAAACCTCGACGCGCATCGAGGGGAAGCACTAGACGAATCCGCCACTCAACTAGGATTCTCAGAATTCTCAGGAATCTCAGGATTATCAAAATTCCTGGAATTCCGCAGAAACCCGAGGATTCTGAGAAATCTCTGCCCTGAGTCCCATTCAGGTGCATACTCTGGCACATTCAGCTTACAGCACTTATTGATTGGAGCACATCTTAGTGCATACCATGTCAGAAAGAGAGAGAGAGAGAGAGAGAGAGCGACATTGAGCGATCATAGCCTGCCACATCTGGTCATACATGCATCGGTTCTCTCTTCTTAGAAGCCGTCGTTGGTGAATGTACCAGCTAAATCTGTAGAACCAGAAGGGAACCTAGTAGATTGGGCATCTATTCAGGTATTACTGTGCACCTGTTTACAGGGACATACTACATGCATGTGCATGTATTCGCAGAGGCATCCAGGGGTAAAGCACATGCTCCGGATTCAATTTCCCGTGCATAAGTCGGTGCTTTTTGGCGCCTAAATTCAGAATTTTGAAAATTTCGACACCGACTACTCCCCCCACACTTCAGAATCTATGAAAATCGATGAGTTGTCTCTTCTCCCCGTGCCGAGCTAAACCGGTGGTGTCATTGGAACCGCTTTGTTTTATGCGTCGGTGCGATGCACAACCTCGACCATCGCGGTGTCTCCGGCATTTCAGTGATGGCCGACGTCGTACGGTGGCACGATGCAGTAATCACACGGTAAGTGTTGCGTAAGTACCTATAGGGGGGTC
>PKDX01000028.1 GCA_002862745.1 Bacteroidota bacterium
AAGACGGACCAGGAGGTCGCTCGAAGTCGGTACATAACCTAGGTACAAGTTATACTGCAGTTCTGGACCAACTTCGGGCGGGATAGCCGTGACTCAAAGTCTGGCCCCAACTTCGGGTCAAGCACTTCAGAGCGCTTGGCGCAAAGTCTGGCTCTGACTTCAAGTCGCATATGAGATTCGGCGAGGATTTGCCAAATCAATCCTAGCCACTCATTTTTAGTCTCTAGACCACCTGGGGGTCTTCTGGGCCCACGTGGGCCGATTTCCATAATTCCATTTTTTCATCCATCTCAGACCCCCTGGCTCTCTACCTATATCCCCGTGTCTGAAATCAACCTCAGCTACACGCCCCGCTCTACCCCTCGGGTACGAGCCCCATGGCCGGCCTTCCACCACGGATGGCCGAGCGGGCCCCCGAGCTCATGACGAGCTCCGCGCCCTTGCCGCCTCCTCCCGACGCGCATTGCGCCCGCCGAGCCGGCATGAACCCGACCCGGTCCCCCGAGTCCGACACCGACGGGACCTATGTCAATATTCCGAGCTACCCCCCGCCAGCGGTAGTACCAATTAACACCGATCCCCAAAGTGGTAGCTCATGCGGTCTAATTGATACTAACTCTGACGACCTGAAAAAGGACCCGATGAACAAGCGAATGGCCACGCCTGTCCATCACCAAGACGGTCCGGCTTCAAGTCCGACGAGCCACTGGCAACCTGCTGACACCACCATCGAGTACGAGCTCAACGAACATTCTCGATCTGTGGGTCCTGAACCACGTCCAAAGGGTCGCTCCCTCGACGTCCTCCCCTATACTATCATCTTTAGGGTAGAGAACCGTTCCGTCACCGAGAAGTATCTGCTTACCATCAACGAGATGAGGCTGATGGTGCACGACTCGAAACGGCGAATTGATGGATTTCTGTCCGGTACGGACAGCAACGACAACGCTTCCTCACGTACAAGTGGATCAAGTACGACCACTTCTGATCATCCTAATATGGCAAAGACCGACCCGAGGGTTGATGAGCCGCGCGCAACGGATGATGAAGGTCATGAAGACCCTCAACTGGGCCCTGGGCATGAAGCCACGGGTCGGCGCGAAGTTGGGCCCCAACTTCGAGTCAGAGAGCTCGAGCCTCGGTACGAGGCCAAATCGACCTCTCTCCGCGACGACAGTATCCCTTCCAACAAGGAGCACGGGCAACGGGCACAAGTCAACAATGGCTTCACGCAGGACGCTGCGCAAACCCCTTTCCGCGGACATCATGATCAAGACGGTCATGAGAGACATTTTCCCGATCAAGATGATCCGGATATGGCACCTGTTGAACTGCACGGACCTCAAGATGAGCTTGCGTTGCATCAACATCGCTCAGCACGTACGGCTGGGCCTCAACGACAACATGGAGGAGATGAAACAAAGGCTGACGGAGCGTGTGCTCCCTCAGGGGGTCTTGGCGCAAAGTCTGGCCCCAACTTTGGGACAGAGGGCCCAATTCCGATCTACCTCTCTCCGATCCGTTCTGCCACCCCAAATCCAAGCGCTGATGCTGGGTTACCACGGGGCATGTCTCATGAACATCGAACTACGTCTGCACTGATTGCAAGTGCCAAAAGTTCGACTTCGACTTCGGCCAGCCGACCTGTTCCGGCTCTGACCCGAAGTCCGGCCCCAACTTCGAGTCGAGTGCTTCCTCCTCAGAGTTCGGCCCCAACCTCGTACCAACGACCAGAATCGTCAACGGCACGAGATGTGGCTCCGATCTTGAGCCAACGAATGATTATGAGTGCCGAAAGTTCGGCCTCGACTTCGACTTGTCAACCTGATCTGGCTCTGACCCGAAGTCCGGCCCCAACTTTGAGTCGAGCTCCTTCTCCTCAAAGTGCGGCCCCAACCTCGTGCAAGCGATCCGGTCTGACCACGGCACGAGGCACGGCTCCGATTTCGAGCCAACGAACGATTCCGACATCGACATCTTCGAGCGCACCTCAGTCGCCTCGAAGACTGGCCCCGACTTCGCGTCATCAATCCGATGTGGTGACGACTTCAAGTCCGGCCTCAACTCCGAGTCCACGACCGGCTTCGGCAACGACTCGCAGCTCGACACGAGATCGAGCACTGGCCCCGAGCCTGAACTCCCAACGAGAGGAGAAAGGTGATGACTGGCCAGACGACGGACACAGTGACTTGTCCGCACGACGCTCAATGAGAGCCGATCAATCCCGTCGCAAGGCTGCGAGGGAACGAGATGTTAGTCCACCATCGTCACCAATGAGATGGTCGACCGTGGTGAAGAAGGATGGTGTTCGAAGAACACCACGGAGCTATGCTCAGGACACTCCCACCACTGGCCCCAGCACACAACGCAAAAGTGCACGGAGGTCAACAAATGGAGCATCACGCATGAAGCGAGGTGCCTCCCTTGCCCTGACGGGCCAACGCAACATCCAGTTCCTTCTGGATCAGGCGTCCGTACTTGAACACGAAGTACGCAAGGACG